>NZ_JBITFA010000020.1:0-68901 GCF_044455705.1 Kitasatospora sp. NPDC051170
GTTGCCCCGGTCTCCCGCGGCGACTCCGGAACTGTACGGGGACGGGCCCGCCACATGCAAATCGCCCCCGCCCGGGCATCCGGACGGGGGCGATCGGCGAACGACCGGGGAACGGTCAGTGGACCTCGGTGATCTCCGGGCCGCGCGCGAACGGGTCGAGCGAGCCGTAGCGGTTCTCGCCGGAGGCGGCGGCCGCCCCGCCACCGTCCGCGACCATCTGCGCGTCCTCGGGGAGCTTCAGCACGATCGGGTCGCGCGGAGCCATCGGGCTGTCACCACGGACGACGACCGTCTGACGGAAGACCTGCTCCAGGATGCCGGCCATCTCGGGCTGCACGGCGGCCTGGCCCGAGATCACGCCGCGCAGGAACCAGCGCGGGCCGTCGCAGCCGACGAAGCGCACCAGCTGCACGCCCTGGGTGCCGTCCGGCAGCTGCACCGGGACCTGGGCACGGAGGTGCCAGCCGAGCTCGCCCTCCTCCTCCTCGATGAGGCCGCCCTGCGAGGTGATGCCGTTGGCGATCTCCTCGCGGACCTCGCCCCAGATGCCCTCCGACTTCGGGGCCGCGAAAGCCTGGAGCTGGATGGCGCTGTTGCCGAGCACGAGGGTGGCGGCGACGATCGCGTCACCGGCGACCTCGACGCGAAGCTCCATGCCCTCGACCCCGGGGACCAGCAGACCCCCGAGGTCCACCCGCCCCTCCTCGGGGTTCTCCAGCTCGGAGTGGTCCCACGGACCGTCCGGCCGCGGGGCCGGCGGGAGGCCGACCTTGTCGGCCGGGTCCAGCTCGGTTTCGTTCTCGCTCTCGGCGGAACCTTCGACGTCATCGGCCGTCTCGTCGGCGCTGATGGCGTCGTCGGCGAGCTGCTCGACAGCGTCCTCGCTCTTCTGGCGACGACGGAACACGGTCACTGTCCTTCCCGGTCCAAGACCGATGCGAATACCTGCTCGGCTTCCTGCGAGGCCGCGGGAATGCTAGACCGCGGCGTGGCCGCCGGTCGACCCGAACCCGCCCTCGGCGCGTGCCGACCCAGGCAGCTCCTCCACCTCGTGGAAGCGGGCCTTCTCGACCTGCTGGATCACCAGCTGGGCGATTCGGTCCCCTCGGCGGAAGCTGACCCCCTCGCGCGGGTCCAGATTGACGACGATCACCTTGATCTCTCCACGGTACCCGGCATCGACCGTCCCCGGGGCGTTCACGAGGGCAACTCCGCAACGAGCTGCGAGCCCGGAGCGCGGGTGCACGAAGGCCGCGTAGCCGTCCGGGAGGGCGATCGCGACGCCGGTCGGCAGCACGGCCCGCTCGCCGGGGGCGAGTTCGGCGTCGACGGTGGTGCGCAGGTCGGCACCCGCGTCTCCGGGCTGCGCGTACGCGGGCAGCGGCAGCTCGGGGTCGAGTCGCCTGATCAGGACGTCCAGCGGCTCTCGGGGGCTGGTACTCACGGGTTCACCTCAAAGGCTCGTGCGCGCTTCATCAGATCCGGGTCGTCGAGGACCTTCTCGATGTCCTCGGGACGACCGTGCGTGGTGAAGTGTTCCAGCTTCACCTGGATGAAGAGCGCCGCCGCCCGCACCGCGACCGGGCCGTCGATCCGCGCCTCGGCGGCGCTGTAGACCTTGCGGCCGTGCACGCCGGTGACCCAGGCGCGCAGGTGCAGCGGGGTGTCGACGGGCACGGGGCTGAGGAAGTCGGTCTCCAGGCGGCCGGTCACGGCGGGGACGTGCAGCAGCCAGTTGAGGGTGCCGAGGGTCTCGTCCATCGCCGTGGTGAGCACGCCGCCGTGGGCGAGCCCGGGGCCGCCCTGGTGGACGTCCCGGACGGTGAACACGGCGCTGACGTCGAGACCTTCACCGGCGACGGCGTCGATCCGCAGGCCGCCGGGGTGCTGCGGGCCGCAGCCGAAGCAGTGCTCGTAGTGCGAGCCCAGTCGCGTGCCGGGGGCGGGCGCCTCGGGGTGGCGCTCCGGCAGCACGGCGTCCTGCGGCGGGGTGGTCGGGGTCATGGACATCGGCGTGGTGGGGGTTCTCGTACCGGTCACGAGGCCCCACCCTACCCAGCCCTACCCGGCGGTAGCAGGGCCTCCGGCGGGGGTTGGGTCCGGGGCGGGGCGTCAGGGCGCCCACAATGGAGGCATGTACGACGAACGCCTCACGGTGCCGCGCTCCTGGTGGCTGCTCCCGGTCGCTGTCGGTCTCACGCTGGCGCTGATCCTCATCCGGGTCAGCGGACCGGCCGCGCTGATCGGACTGGTGGTCGGCGTGGCCGCCGGCGCGGTCGCGATCAGCAGTTACGGCTCGGCCCGGATCCGGGTGGTGCAGGGCTCCCTGGTCGCCGGCCAGGCCCGGATCCCGGTGGACGCCCTGGGCGCCGCGCACGCGCTGAGCCCGTCCGAGGCCGCGGCCTGGCGCGGGCCCAAGGCCGATCCGCGCGCCTTCATGCTGCTGCGCAGCTACGTCCCGACCGCGCTGCGGATCGAGGTGACCGACCCGGCCGACCCGACGCCGTACCTCTACCTGTCGACGCGCTCGCCGATGAAACTGGCGCAGGCCCTCGACGAGGCCCGCCGGGGCGCCCGCGCCTAGCGACGCGGGCACACCGGAGGAACAGGCCGGCCGGAGAGGCCGGAAAAACGGAGAGGGACGGTTCCGCCGCTGCGGGACCGTCCCCATGACTTTGTGCCGGTCGGCGCGTCACCGCCCGACTCCGTCCCTACCGGCGCCGCCCCTGGGGGGCGGCCTCCGGTCCTGCCGTCCGGCCCCGCTGCCCGGGGCCGGAAGGGGCGCTGTGCCGGCGCCGCGGGAACCCGCGGGCACCGGGCCCTGACGACCGCGGTGCTCAGGCGCCGCAGTCCCGGCAGATCGGGTTGCCGTTCTTCTCGCTGTACAGCTGGCTCCGGTGGTGCACCAGGAAGCAGCTCATGCAGGTGAACTCGTCGGCCTGCTTCGGCAGCACCCGTACGGCGAGTTCCTCGTTGGACAGATCGGCGCCGGGAAGCTCCATGCCCTCGGCCGCGTCGAACTCGTCGACGTCGACCGAGCCGCCTCCCTTGTCGTTCCTCCGGGCCTTGAGCTCCTCGATGCTGTCCTCGTTGAGCTCGTCGTCGGTCTTGCGTGGGGTGTCGTAGTCCGTTGCCATAGTTCGCTCTCCCCCTCCGGGTTGGTGCGGTGTGCGGTATCTCCAGCGCACGTAACGCATGGGGGGTCGGTCTTGTGCCCGACCCGAGGGCGAGATTTTGCCTTACTTCAAGCCCCGTTACTCAATCGACACTCAGCCGGGGGTCCGTTGGGGTGATCCATCGGGGCTCGACGGGCCTCACGCTGGGCCATCGCCGACGCGCTTCCGGACCGGTTTTCCGATCACGCACAGTAGTCGGCGCCCGCCCGGACATCTGCTGATTCCTATGCCCACCTGGGGTGCCGACCAATCCTCCGGACCGATGGAGTGGCGAATTCCAGTCACGGACGGCGATCGGCACCACCGAGGGCATGATCACGCTCCGGGGTCGCCCACAGCCATGGAGCGACACGGTGTGACCTTGGTCACGTTCAGAATCTTCCTGGTCAAATTATGGAAAATCCACCCAGTCCGACTGCCCGTGTGACCTGACTAACCCGCGTTGCGACGGGCCTCGCGGCGGGCCAGCAGAGCCGCCTGCCGCTCCTCGAACTTGGTCGCCTGGGCGTCCAGGCCGTCCAGGAAGGCCCCCAGGCGGTCCTGGGCCAGCAGACCCTCGGCGCTCAGCCCGGTGGTCTCCATGACCCTCAGATGGCGCAGTACGGGCTGCAGCACGTCGTCGTGGTGGATGCGCAGGTTGTACACCCCGCCGATGGCGATCTGCGCGGCGGCGCGCTCGAAGCCGGGGATGCCGTGGCCGGGCATCCGGAAGTCCGTGACCACGTCGGCGATGGCACGCATGGCCTCGTCGGGGGCGATCTCCATGGCGGCCTTGAGCAGGTTCCGGTAGAAGACCATGTGCAGGTTCTCGTCGTTGGCGATCTTCGCCAGCAGCTGGTCGGCCAGCGGGTCGCCCGCGTACTTGCCGGTGTTGCGGTGCGAGATGCGGGTGGCGAGCTCCTGGAAGGCCACGTAGGCGACGGAGTGCAGCATGCTGTGCGCGTTGTCGGACTCGAAGCCCTCCGACATGTGGCTCATCCGGGCCCGCTCCAGCTCGACCGGGTCGACGGCCCGGGTGGCGAGCAGGTAGTCGCGGATGGCTATCCCGTGGCGACCCTCCTCGGCCGTCCAGCGGTGCACCCAGGTGCCCCAGGCGCCCTCGCGGCCGAACATCGTGGCGATCTCGTGGTGGTAGCTCGGCAGGTTGTCCTCGGTCAGCAGGTTGACCACCAGCGACACCCGGCCCAGCGGGGTCACCTGGGACTGCCCCAGGGACCACGCCTCCCCGCCCAGCACGCCGTCGAAGTCGCGGCCCTGGCCCCAGGGCACGTACTCGTGCGGCATCCACTCCTTGGCGATGGCCAGGTGGCGGTTGAGCTCCTTCTCCACGACCTCTTCGAGGGCCAGGATCAGCCGCGCGTCGGTCCAGCCGCTCGATCCGAGCGAGGGGCTGCTCTGAACAGGGGCGATGGTCACGGTCTTGCTCCTGGGGACGGGCACGCACGGGACGGGCGCGATCGGTGGGCACACGTCGTACGGACCGGCCGGACGCATCCGGCGGGACGCACTTACGGTTGCGTAGGTTACGACACCGTAAGTTGCCCGGGCAGGAAAAGACAAGCCGCCCCCGCCTGGCCTTATGTCGTCTTGACGGGCCTCGCGGGGGCGGCTGGAAACGGTCGCGCGCGGAGCAGCGCGCGGGGCTGCGGCTTTACGGGTTCAGCGCTTCGCGCCTTCACGGTCTGGGTACATCACGGCACTGGTGTCTCACGGCTTCGGGATGCGCACCCGCATGGTGAGCCCGCCCCCGGCGCGCGGGGTGGCCTCGATGCTGCCGCCGTGGGCGCGCACCACCGAGCGGACGATGGACAGGCCCAGGCCCACGCCCTTGTCGCTGCGGGTGCGGTCGGCGCCCTTGACCCGGCGGAAGGGCTCGAAGATGTGCTCCAGCTCGTACCCGGGCACCACCGGGCCGGTGTTCGAGACCACCAGTTCCCCTCCCCCGGGCACCTCGGCGGTGACGAGCTCCACCCAGCCGCCGGGGGTGTTGTACCGGACGGCGTTCTGCAGCAGGTTGAGGGCGAGCCGCTCCAGCAGCACGCCGTTGCCGGCGACCACCGCCGGGTCGAGGTCGGTGCGCAGCTCCACCTCGCGCTTGTCGGCCTCGGAGCGGGTCTGCTCGACCGCCCGGGCGGCGACCTCGGACAGTTCCACCGGGCGCCGGTCGTTCAGCTCGTTCTCGCTGCGGGCGAGCAGCAGCAGGCCCTCGACGAGCTGTTCGCTGCGCTCGTTGGTGGCCAGCAGGGTCTTGCCGAGCTGCTGGAGGTCGGGCGAGGAGGCCGGGTCGGAGAGCTGGACCTCCAGCAGGGTGCGGTTGATCGCGAGCGGGGTGCGCAGCTCGTGGGAGGCATTGGCGACGAAGCGGCGCTGGGAGTCGAAGGAGCGGTCCAGCCGGTCGAGCATCTCGTCGAAGGTGTCGGCGAGCTCCTTGAGCTCGTCGTCGGGGCCGTCCAGCTCGATGCGCCGGTGCAGGTCGGAGGAGGCCACGTCGCGGGCGGTGCGGGTGATCCGGCCGAGCGGGCGCAGCACCCGGCCGGCCATCGCGTAGCCGGCGGCGAAGGCGATCACGGCGAGGCAGACCAGGACGGTGAGCAGCTTGCGCAGCAGGGTGTTGAGGGCCTGGTCGGCCTGGACGGACTTGTACTCGTTGAGCCACTGGTCCAGGGCGGCCTGGTTGGTGAAGGTCAGGCCGTCCGGCGTCCGCACCGAGATCCCCGCGCCGCTGGGGATCATCAGGCGCGGTTGGCCGACCTCCTGGAGGGACTGCTGGACGAAGAAGTACATGACCAGCAGCAGGACCACGCCGGCCATCAGGAACATCCCGCCGTAGAGCAGGGTCAGGCGCATCCGGATGGTCGGGCGGAAGGGCAGCCAGGCGAGCAGGCCGTCACCGGGGACGTACGACTCCTGCTGGTTGAGCCGGGGCGGGCGCGGGGGGTGGGTGGGCCGGGGCGGGACCACGGCGCGCGGTCCTCCGGCGGGCGCGCCGGAGGACCCGCCGACCGGGGGCGGGGTGGTCATGACGGTCCTCTCGGGGCGTCCGCCGGACGGGGCGGGCGCGGGATGCGGCGGGGAATCCTCGGGGTGGGTGGTTCCGGCCGGACGGTCGGGTGACGGGTGGCGGGTATCGGGTGGCGGGTGTCAGATGCGGTAGCCGGAGCCCGGCACGGTGACGATCACCGGCGGGTCGCCGAGCTTGCGGCGCAGCGTCATCACGGTGACGCGCACGACGTTGGTGAACGGGTCGGTGTGCTCGTCCCACGCCTTCTCGAGGAGCTGCTCGGCGGAGACGACGGCGCCGCCGGCCCGCATCAGCACCTCCAGGACGGCGAACTCCTTGGGGGCGAGCTGGACGGTGCGCCCCTCGCGGATGACCTCGCGGCGACCGGGGTCGAGCGAGATCCCGGCGCGCTCCAGGACGGGCGGCAGCGGGATGGTGGCGCGGCGGCCCAACGCCCGGACTCGGGCGACGAGTTCGCTGAAGGCGAACGGCTTCGGAAGGTAGTCGTCCGCTCCGATCTCCAGGCCCTCGACCCGGTCGCTGATGTCGCCGGAGGCGGTCAGCATGATGACCCGGGTGGCGAGGCCCTGCTCGACCACCTTGCGGCACACGTCGTCGCCGTGGACCAGCGGGAGGTCGCGGTCGAGGACGACCACGTCGTAGTCGTTGACCGCGATGCGCTGGAGCGCGGCCTCCCCGTCGTACACCACGTCGACGGCCATCGCCTCGCGGCGCAGGCCGGTGGCGACGGCCTCGGCGAGCAACTGCTCGTCCTCGACGACGAGAACCCGCACGGTCGTTGTCCCTTCTCCAGGCCGGCCCCGGAAGCGGACGCGCGGCTCCGACGGTGCCTCCATCCTGCCTGGTCCTGCGGTAAAGCAGCGATAAGCTGCCTCGCAGGCACGGGGCGTGCGCCCCGATCGGTGACCGTTCGTGTCGGCACCGCTCCGTTTGGACTGTGACCCCGGCAACTTTCTCCGGCTTTCTTCAGCCGGAAGGTTTCCCGGCGCCGGGGGCGGGGAGGAGAGCTGCACACCCGCGATCTGGCCGTGAGCCGATCGCACCCTCCCGCCGTGCGTTCATCCGCGCCGGCCCTGGGGCTGGGACATCACCGGGAGCGGCCGAGGGGCCGTCTCCGCGCCCGACCGGTAGAGCCTTCACCTGTCGGCCCGGGCGTTTGCACCGGCTGGACCACCTCGGGGCGGAGAACGTACGACCGTGCACGTCCGACACAGTAAGGGGGCCCGTATGGACGCCTTCAAGGCCGGAATCCTGCAGCGCATCGCCAACGCCGAGCAGGACCTGCACCGCGCGATCGAAGCCGGGGACGAGTTCCTCGCCGAGGTGGAGCAGTCCGAGCTGGACGACCTCCGTCGCCTCGCCGCCGACCACGGCATCGACACGGTGCTGGAGCGCCACCGCACCGCCGCCTGATCCGCCTGCCGACCCGACCCCGCCGCACCCTCGGCACCAGCGGCCCTACGGGGGCCGTGCGAAACCTTCAAGCCCTGGCATCCCCCGTATGCCAGGGCTCTTCGCATGTTCGCGTGTTCGCGTTCGGGTGGGGCCTCAGTCCTCCCAGGCGCGCAGGGCCGCGAGGCGTTCCTGGAGGGGCTCGTAGACGCCCGGGGCGGCGGCCACGGTCAGGTGGCCGTCCGGGCCGTGGCCGGGGCGGCCGCCGACCAGGGCGCCGGCCTCGGTGGCGATCAGGCAGCCGGCGGAGCGGTCCCAGGGGGCGAGGCCGCGCTCGTAGTAGCCGTCCAGCCGCCCGGCGGCGACGTCGCACAGGTCCACGGCTGCGGCGCCGCCGCGGCGCACGTCCCGCACCTCGGGCATCAGGGCGAGGAGCACCTCGGCCTGGCGCACCCGCACCGGCTGGACGTAGTTGAAGCCGGTGCCGATCAGCGCCTGTCCCCAGGGCGGGGCCTGGCGGGCGGTGACCGGCCGGCCGTCGAGCCGGGCGCCGCGGCCGAGGACCGCGTGGAACAGCTCCCCGCGGGCCGGGGCGTACACCACGCCGACGACCGTCCGGCCGTCCAGCTCGGCGGCCACGCTGACCGCCCAGGACGGCAGCCCGTACAGGTAGTTGACCGTGCCGTCGAGCGGGTCGACGACCCAGCGCACCCCGCTGGTGCCGGGGCGCTCGGAGCCCTCCTCACCGAGGTAGCCGTCCCCGGGGCGGCGCTCGGTGATCAGCTCCAGGACGAGCTTCTCGGAGGCGAGGTCCATCTCGGTGACCACGTCCACGGGGCTGCTCTTGGTGCCGGCCACGCCGAGGTCGGCGGGGCGGCCGTCGCGCAGCAGGGCGCCGGCCTGCCGGGCCGCGTCCAGGGCGACGGCCAGCAGGTCGTCCAGGAGCCCGTCCTCGGGCAGCTCGGGCAGGGCGTGCTCAGACATGGCTCTCCTCGGCGTTCTGCTCGGCGGTGCCCTTCTCGGCGGTGCCCTGCTCGGCGGCCGCAGGGCGCGGGGCCTGCGGGTTGGGGCAGCAGCGGGCGGCGCACAGGTCGTGGCTGGGGCCCAGGGCGCCCAGGGCGCAGCGGGTCACGGCCTCGCCGCGCTCGACGGCGGCCCGCTCCAGGACGAGGTCGCGCACGGCGGCGGTGAAGCGCGGGTCGGCACCGACGGTGGCGGCGCGGGCCACCGGCAGGCCGAGCTCGGAGGCCTTGGCGAGGGCCTCGGTGTCGAGGTCGTACTTGACCTCCATGTGGTCGGAGACGAAGCCGATCGGGACCATCACCACGGCGGGCGCGCCGTCCGCGTGCTCGGCCTCCAGGTGGTCGCAGATGTCGGGCTCCAGCCACGGGATGTGCGGGGCGCCGCTGCGGCTCTGGTAGACCAGCTCCCACGGCCGCCCGGCCACGCCGGTGTGCTCGGCGACGGCGGCCGCGATCAGCCGGGCCACGTCCAGGTGCTGGGCGACGTACGCGCCGCCGGGCGTGCCCCGGGCCGGGTCGTCCGGGGCGCCGGAGGTCTCGGCCATCGCGGTGGGGATGGAGTGGGTGGTGAACGCCAGCCGGGCGCCGCGGCGCACCTCGGAGGGCAGCTCGTCCAGGGCGGCCAGGGTGGCCTCGATCATCGGCTCGACGAAGCCGGGGTGGTTGTGGAAGTGCCGCAGCTTGTCCACGCTCAGGGCCGGCAGGCCCTCCCCGGCGAGCACGGCCAGCGCGTCGGCCAGGTTCTCCCGGTACTGGCGGCAGCCCGAGTACCCGGCGTAGGCGCTGGTGGCGAGGACGGCGATGCGGCGGTGGCCGTCCTTCGCCATCTCCCGCAGGGTGTCCACCAGGTAGGGCGCCCAGTTGCGGTTGCCCCAGTACACCGGCAGGTCGAGGCCGTGCGCGGCGAAGTCCTTCCGCAGGGCAGCGAGCAGCTCGCGGTTCTGCCCGTTGATCGGACTGACCCCGCCGAACAGGAAGTAGTGGCGGCCGACCTCCTTGAGCCGTTCCCTGGGGATGCCCCGGCCCCGGGTGACGTTCTCCAGGAACGGGACGACGTCCTCGGGGGCCTCGGGCCCGCCGAAGGAGAGCAGCAGCAGGGCGTCGTAGGGAGCGGCCCCGGACGGTGAGGGTTTGCGCGCGTCGGACATGGCACCGATCCTGCCACTGAGGGGCCGTGCGCCGGTGCCAGGGCTGCTCCGGTGCCCGGAAAATTCGGTTTGCCAACGTACGTAATCTGTCTATGCCAGCCTTGTTCCTTACCCTCGCGTCCGGAGCTCCCCCGTGCTCTCCACCTACCGCCGGATATTCGCCGCCCCCGGCACCCTGGCCTTCTCGACCACCGGCTTCGTCTCCCGCATCCCGATCTCGATGTCCGGCATCGGCATCATCACGATGCTCTCCCAGCTCAGGGGCGCGTACGGCGTCGCCGGCCTGGTCTCCGCGACCATGGCCGTCTCCGCCGCCGTCCTCGGCCCCCAGGTCTCCCGCCTGGTCGACCGGCACGGGCAGCGCCGGATCATCGTCCCCGCCATGGCGATGACCATCACCTCGGTCGTCGGCCTGCTGCTCTGCGCCCGGCTGAACGCCCCGGACTGGACGCTGTTCGTCTTCGCCGCCGGCATGGGCGTCATGCCCAGCACCGGCGCCATGGTCCGCGCCCGCTGGGCCCACCTCTACCGCGACGACCCGGAGAAGCTGCACACCGCGTACTCCTTCGAGGCCGTGGTCGACGAGATCTGCTTCATCGTGGGCCCGATCCTCTCCATCGGCCTGGCCACCTCCGTCTTCCCCGAGGCCGGCGTGATGCTCGCGGCGGTCTTCCTCGCCGTCGGCGTGCTGCTCTTCGCCGGGCAGCGCTCCACCGAGCCGCCCGTACACCCCGCCGCCAGGCACGAGGGCCACTCGGTCATCCTCAACCGCGGCCTCCAGGTGCTGATCCTGACCTTCGTCGCGACCGGCGCGATCTTCGGCTCCGTCGAGGTCGTCACCGTCGCCTTCGCCGACGCCCAGGGCCACAAGCCGGTCGCCAGCGTGGTCCTCGCCCTGTGGGCGCTCGGCTCCTGCCTGGCCGGCGTGGTCTACGGCGGCCTCAAGCTCACCGGCTCCCTGGCCACCCGCTTCTTCCTCGGTGTGGTGTTCATGGCCATCAGCATGATCCCGCTGGTGGTGGTCGCCCACTCCGTCGACGGCGTCGTCGGCCTGGCCGCCGTCGGCGGGGCCCTGCTGATCGCGGGCATCGCGATCTCCCCCACCCTGATCTCCGCCATGGCCCTGGTCGAGCGGCTCGTCCCCGCCTCCCAGTTGACCGAGGGCATGACCTGGACCACCACCGGGCTCGCCCTCGGCGTCGCCGTCGGCTCCTCCGCCGGCGGCTGGGTGGTGGACGCTTCCGGCGCCCCCGCGGGCTACTGGGTGCCCTTCGGCGCGGGCCTGCTCGGCGTGGTCGCCGCCCTCGTGGGCCTCGGCCGCCTGCACGGCGGACTCGCCGCCGACGGCGAGAACGCGACCACCCCCGGACAACCCGTAGACGCCGACCGGTGATCTGACTAATCTCGCCCTACCCGTGAGCCCCTACTCATGGGTAGGGCGGACTGCGCCGCCCCCACCCCCGCCGGACATCGGAGGCCGCGCATGCCCCAGGTCGGTACCGCGAACCCCACCCGCTGGACCAACTGGGCCGGAAACCAGAGCGCCCTGCCGACCCGGACGGCCACCCCCGGCACCCCCGAGGAACTCGCCAAGGAGATCCTGCGGGCCGCTGACCAGGGCCGCACCGTCAAGGCCGCCGGCTCCGGGCACTCCTTCACCTCCATCGCCTCCCCCGGCGAGGGCCTGCTGCTGCGCCCCCACGCGCTCACCGCCGTCCGCGGACTCGACCGCGAGGCGGGCACCGTCACCGTCGAGTCGGGCCTGCCCCTGCACCGCCTCAACCGCCTCCTCGCCGCCGAGGGCCTCTCCCTCACCAACATGGGCGACATCGAGGTCCAGACCGTCGCCGGCGCCACCAGCACCGGCACCCACGGCACCGGGCGTGACTCCGGCTCCCTCGCCGCCCAGATCCGCGCCCTGGAGATCGTCCTCGCCGACGGCAGCGTCCACCGGTGCTCCCCCACCGAGAACCCCCGGCTCTTCGAGGGCGCCCGCCTCGGCCTCGGCGCCCTCGGCGTGATCACCGCGCTCACCTTCGCCGTCGAACCGGCCTTCCTGCTCACCGCGCACGAGCAGCCCATGTCCTTCGACGAGGTGCTCGATCGCCTCGACGACCTCACCGCCGTCAACGAGCACTTCGAGTTCTACTGGTTCCCCCACACCGACCGCTGCTCGACCAAGCGCAACAACCGCAGCCAGGGCCCGGCCGCCCCGCTGCCCCGGTTCAAGGAGTGGCTGGAGGACGACTTCCTCTCCAACACCGTCTGGGAGGGCGCCTGCCGCGTCGGCCGCCGCTTCCCCCGCTCCGTCCCCGCCATCGCCTCGCTGGCCAGCCGCGCCTGGTCCGAGCGCAGCTTCACCGACACCGCGTACAAGGTGTTCACCAGCCCGCGCAAGGTGCGCTTCGTGGAGATGGAGTACGCCGTCCCCCGCGAGGCCCTCACCGAGGTGCTGCGCGAGCTCAAGGCGCTCGTCGAGCGCTCCGACTGGAGGATCAGCTTCCCCGTCGAGGTCCGCTTCGCCCCCGCCGACGACCTGTGGCTCTCCACCGCCTCCGGCCGCGACAGCGCCTACATCGCCGTCCACCTCTACCGGGGCACCGCCGACCAGGGCTACTTCACCGGCGTCGAGCAGCTGATGGCCGCCCACCGGGGCCGCCCCCACTGGGGCAAGCTGCACACCCGCGACGCCGCCTACCTCGCCGGGGTCTACCCGCACTTCGCCGACTTCACCGCCCTGCGCGACGAGGTCGACCCCCGGCGCGTCTTCGGCAACGACTACCTGCGCCGCGTCCTCGGCGACTGAGGCGTCACGGCGCTACGGCGTTACGGCGTCACCGGCGCCCGGGAGGCGGCCGCGGGCTCGCTCGGCACGGGCGGCTGCGGCGTGGCGGAGCCCGTGGGCCCACCGCCGCCGCCCGCCGAGGGCGAGGCCCCCGCGGAGGGGGTCGCGCTCGGGCTCGGGCTCGCCGAGGGAGAGGCGCCGCCGGAGGGCGTCGCACTCGGAGTCCCGCTCGGCCGGGGCTCCGGCCCGGTCGACGGCTGGGCGGACGGCCGCGTCGACGGCTGCGAGGCGCCACCGGACGGGGCGGGGCGCTCCGGCTGCGCGTCCTTCGGCTCCCGGTCCTTGGGCGCCACCGACCCGCCGAAGGACGTCCCGCTGCCGGACTCGCCGCGCACCGTGGCCGACACCGGCTGGCCGGTGGCCACCTCGTACGCCACGATCGGCGTCATCGCCAGCACGAACACCAGGCCCGACACCGCCGCGTACGACTTCCACGTCCACCGCCGGCGCGCCCGCACCACCCGCGGCTCGTTCCACTGCGAGGACACGGCGGGCCGTTCCTCGGAGTCGGGCCGACCGGTCGGCACCTGACGCAGTGTGTTGGCCGTCTGGTTCGGCCCCCGGTCCACCGCCTCGCGCAGCTGCTCGCCCGTGCGCTTGAACAGGTGCTGGAACAGCGCACCGCCGGTGGTCGCCCCGATGCTGACCACCGCGGCGCCCATGATCGTGCCGTACACCCCGAGTTCGGACGCCAGCAATGCCCCGGCCACCGTGGCCAGCGCACTCGCCGCGACCTGAGCCACACTCAGATCGATCCGCCTGCGCTCCTTCTTCTCGCCCTCCTCGACGGGGCTCCGCTCCGGCATCGACATCCCTCGGTCCGTACGACTGTTCTTCGAACAAGTCACTCCATCTTGCCCAAAGAAGGACACAAGGGACGAAAATGCGGTTCTTCCGGCCCGGATTGTGTGAAGATGATCACCGTTCGTCCGACGGTGGTACGCCATCGAAGGCGCGCGCTCTTGAGATTCCCGTGAATCGCGGGAGACTTGAGCGGCGAGCCGCCCCTTCGGATGCCACGAATGGAGTACTGTTCGTAAAGCCCGAGCCTTGGGTCGACTTGTCGACTGCGCCTTCACCGGCAGCCTGACGAAGAGCCACGGAACAGGCACGCACGGCGACGCCGGTCCCGGATCGTCGCGAACACTCCGTGTGCGAGGACGGCCGGGACACCCAGGCGCGACGTCGACCGATGACGTGGCAAAAAGGCAACCGTGCCACAGCGGCATGCGCGGGCGTGAGCCCGACACGCCGGGGAACTCAGCAAGGTTGTGGCCAGTCGCGAGCGGGCAGGCCACACTCAGTACGGGAGCAGCGACGCAGGTGACGTCGGCAGGCACCACCCGGGAGGTAACCGTGCCCGAACTGCGGGTTGTGGCCGTCAGCAACGACGGCACACGGCTGGTGCTCAAGGCTGCCGACAGCACGGAGTACACCCTCCCCATCGACGAGCGGCTTCGTGCCGCCATCCGCGGGGACCGGCCGCGCCTCGGCCAGATCGAGATCGAGGTCGAGAGCCACCTCCGCCCCCGGGACATCCAGGCGCGGATACGAGCCGGTGCCTCCGCCGAGGAGGTCGCCCAGGCCGCCGGCATCTCCGTCGACCGGGTCCGCCGCTTCGAGGGCCCCGTCCTCGCCGAGCGCGCCTTCATGGCCGAACGCGCCCGCAAGACCGCCATCCGCCGCAACGGGGAGACCACCGGGCCCCAGCTCGGCGAGGCCGTCGCCGAGCGGCTCGCGCTGCGCGGCGCCGAGAAGGACACCGAGCGCTGGGACTCCTGGCGGCGCGACGACGGCACCTGGGAGGTCATCCTCTCCTACCGGGCCGACGACGAGGGCCGCAGCGCCTGCTGGACGTACGACCCGCCCCGGCGGCTCGTCCAGCCCAACGACGACGAGGCCCGCGCGCTCATCGGCGAGAACGTCGAGCGCGAGGAGGAGTCGGTCTTCCCGTTCATCCCGCGGATCGCCCGGCTCCCCCAGGACCGGCCGCTCCGCCCGATGATCGACCGGCCCTCCGCCGACCGCATCATGTCGGCCCGTGAGGTCCGCGAGTCGCGCGAGGCCACCGCCGAGTCCCGGGACTCGCTGACCAGCCTGCTCGACGTCGTCCCCGCCTTCCGCGGAGACCTCGCCGTGGGCGGCCCCGCCCCGATCGAACCGGTTCCCGCCGAGGTCGCCGAGGAGACCGAGGAACCCGCGGCCGCCGCTGCGGCACCGGCCGTCGGCGCGGGCTCGGCCTACGCCGACATCCTGATGCCCCGCGCCGTCGCCCCCCACCGGGAGCGCCTGGTCGGCACCACCGACCGGCAGGCCGAGGCGGACGGCGTCCGGCCCGGGCGCCGGGCCACCGTGCCCAGCTGGGACGAGATCGTCTTCGGCAGCCGGCGCAAGAAGCAGGAGTAGCGGCACTCGGTACGGACGCGGAAGGGGCGGGAGGTCTTCACGACCTTCCGCCCCTTCCGCCCGTCAGGTGATCAGCCCGGCTGATCCGTCACCGCCACCGGGCGGGACTCGTCGCTCGACCACTCGCTCCACGAGCCCGGGTACAGCGTGGCCTCCACGCCCGCCAGCTCCAGCGCCAGCACCTGGTGCGCCGCCGTCACGCCCGAACCGCAGTACACCGCCGTCGGCCGCTCCCCCACGCCCAGCGCCCCGAAACGCTCGGCGAGTTCGGCGGCCGGCCGGAAGCGTCCGTCCGGGCCCACGTTCTCCGTCGTCGGGGCCGACACCGCGCCCGGGACGTGACCGGCCCTCGGGTCCACCGGCTCGACCTCGCCCCGGTAGCGCTCGCCCGAGCGGGCGTCCAGCAGCAGGGCCTCCCGCGCCCAGACCGCCGCGCCGTCCCCGTCCACCGTCGGCATCAGCCCCGGGGTGGGCTTGAAGTCGCCCTCCTGCGGCTCCGGCACCTCGGCCGACACCGGCAGACCCGCCGCCCGCCAGGCCGCGAAGCCGCCGTCCAGCACCCGCACGTCCCGGTGCCCGGCCCAGCGCAGCAGCCACCACGCCCGGGCCGCCGCCATCGAGGCGGCGCCGTCGTACACCACCACCGGGCGGCCCGCGCTCACCCCGAAGCGGCGCATCGCCGCGCCGAACTCCTCCACGTCCGGCAGCGGATGCCGCCCGCCCCGGCCGGGCGCGCCGGGCGGGGCCGCCAAGTCCCGGTCCAGATCGACGAAGTGGGCGCCGGGCAGGTGCCCGGCCGCGTAGTCCTCGGCCGCGGTCGGGCCGCCCGGGGCCGCGCCGACCAGCTGGTAGCGCACGTCCAGCAGCACCGGCGGACGCTCGGAGGCCAGATCCCGCGCCACATCGGCCGCCGAGATCAGCGGGGAACCGTCGTTGAAGGTGGTCATGGCCGCCATTGTCGCCCAGCCGCCGGCGGCCCGGGAGGCGCCGCCGCACTTTGTGCGCTCTTTGCCGGACTTTCCGCGCGGCCCGAGGGTTGGGCGCGCGCCAGGGTGGAAGCATCACCCTCGCGCGCGAGGATTTCCGTGCGCCAACCACCCGTGAGGAGGCCCGCATTGCCCGCGGTGGAACTCCGACTGGCCCAGGGCACACCCTGCTGGGTCAGCCTGCTGACCGACGACCTGCCCGGCGCCCGGGCCTTCTACGGCGAGCTGCTCGGCTGGACGTACGCCCCCGGCCCCGGGCAGCTCGGCGCCTACGTCCGGGCCGAACTCGACGGCGCCCCGGTCGCCGGGCTCGGCGTCGCCAGCGCCACCGGGTTCCCGGTGCAGTGGACCACCTACTTCGCCGTCGACGACGCCGACCGCGCCGCCGGACTCGTCCGGGAGTGCGGAGGGACCGTCGCCGTCGGCCCCCTCCAGGCCGAGCGCGCCGGACGGATGACCATCGCCTCCGACGTCTCCGGCGCCGTCTTCGGACTCTGGCAGGGCGAGGAGCACCCCGGGCGGGAGGCATCCTCCGCGCCGGGTGGGCCCGCCTGGTCCGAACTGCTCACCCCCGACGCGGACGGCTCCGCCGCCTTCTACGCCGCCGTCCTCGACCGGCCCGTGCGGCCCGACGCGGGCGAGAGCGCGCTGATCGTCCACGGCCGGCCCGTCGCCGGGATCCGCCACCACGCCGACCTGCGCGGCCACCCGCCGCGCTGGCGCACCCACTTCGCCGTCCGCGACGCCGCGCTGACGGCCCGCCAGGCCGTCGACCTGGGCGGGCGCGTCCTCGTCGAGCCCCACCACACCGCGCGCGGACTCGCCGCCCGGCTGGCCGACCCGCAGGGAGGGCACTTCTCCGTGCTGGAGGTCGGCGCCGGCCCTGTCTAGGGGCTGGACCCGCCGGCTCAGACCTGTCGGCTCAGACCTGCCGGATCAGACCCGCCGGCTCAGACCTGTCGGCTCAGACCCGCCGGCTCAGACCTGCTGCTCCTCGAAGGGGAGCACGTCCGGGGAGAGCACCGAGGCGCGGGCCGTCGCGGCCGTCAGCCGGCGGCGGTGATGGCGGCGGCACAGCACCTCGTAGCCGACCTCGTCCTCGCTCACCGAGATGTCGCCGATCACCACCTGGGCGCCCTCGACCACCATCACCCCGCCGACCGTACGGGCGTTGTGCGTCGCCCGCGCGCCGCACCAGCACAGTGCCTCCACCTGCAGCACCTCCACCCGGTCGGCCAGCTCGATCAGCCGCTGCGAACCGGGGAACAGCCGGGTGCGGAAGTCCGTGGTGATGCCGAAGGTGTAGACGTCGATGTCGAGTTCGTCCACCACCCGGGCCAGCTGGTCCACCTGCTCGGCGGCGAAGAACTGGGCCTCGTCGCAGATCAGGTAGTCCACCCGGCCGCCCGCCGAGAGCCGGTGCACCACGTACGCGTGGAAGTCGAACTCGTCCGTCACCTCCACCGCGTCCGCCCGCAGGCCCAGCCGGCTGGAGATCGTCGCCGCGCCCGCGCGGTCGTTGCGGGTCAGGATGAGGCCCTGCCGGCCGCGCGCGGTGTGGTTGTGGTCCATCTGCAGCGCGAGCGTCGACTTGCCGCAGTCCATCGTGCCCGAGAAGAACACCAGTTCAGCCATGGGTGGAGCAAGGGCCTTTCACATCAAGGGGGTTCGGGCACAGAGGAGTCAAGGGGGCCACTCAGCCGCGGACTTCGAGCAACGGCACGAACTGCTCGACCGGGGTCATCGAGCCGTGCAGACCGATCATCGCGGACTCACCGGGCTCGTTGCGGGAGGCGATGATCGCGATGTCGTCGCGCGCCGCGGCGACCACGTCGCCGATCCGCCCGTACACCCGCTGGTCCACCACCGGGCCGAACCAGCCCGCCGCGATCGCCTCGTCCCGGGTGGCCACCCACATCCGGTCGCCCAGCACCTCGCTCCACACCGTGTGCACATCGGCCGCCGCGCCCGGCACCGCGTACACGTGACGGGCCCGGCCCTCGCCGCCCAGCAGGGCGACGCCCGCGCCGAGCTCCCAGTCCTCGTCGAAGTCGATCCGGTCCTCCGGCGCGACGTCGATCATGCCGTGGTCGGCCGTCACGTACATCGCCGAGCGGGGCGGCAGCTGCTCGGCCAGGCGGCGGGCCAGCCGGTCCACCGAGTCCAGCATCATCCGCCACTCGTCGGAGTCCACGCCGAAGCGGTGGCCCGCGCCGTCCAGCTCGCTGACGTAGGTGTACACCAGCGCCCGGTCGTGCTCGGCCAGCCAGGAGGCCGCCAGGTCCATCCGCTCCTCGCCCGTGGTGCGGCCCAGGAACGTGCCGCCGGACAGCGCCACCCTGGTCAGCGGGGTCTGGGCGAACAGCGGCGAGGACACCTGGGCCGTCGCCACGCCCGCCGCGTGCACCTGCTCGAAGACCGTCGGGTACGGCTGCCAGGCGTGCGGGTCCGTGTGCGGCTGCCAGCGCAGCTGGTTCATCAGATAGCCCGAGCCCGGCACCGCCACCGTGTAACCGGCCAGCCCGTGCAGGCCCGGCGGGGTGCCCGTGCCGACCGAGGCCAGCGAGGTCGCCGTCGTCGACGGGAACCCGGCCGTCAGCGGACGGCCCGAACCGCCCAGCGAACTGCCGATCAGCGAGGACAGGAACGGCGCGTACTCGGGGTGGCGCAGCAGCAGCTCCCAGCCCAGGCCGTCCACCAGGAACACCACCGCCCGGTCGGCCGGGGCGATCGGCAGCGTCGCGGTGAACCCGGGCACGCCGAGGCCCGCCGCCACCGAGGGCAGCAGGTCGCACAGCGAACCGCTGCCGTACGGGGGCGCGGGGGCCGTGGCCGGGTCGAGGATCTCGAAGGCGTCGTAGCCGTCGGGGGAAGCGAAGGACATGGAACCGGATTCGTCGCGGGTGGTCGGGAAGCTCTCGGGACGGTCTCGGGAGGCTTCGATCAGGCCCGCGGGCCGTTGTCGATCGTCGCGTCGGACAGCGCCCGGGCGAACACGAGGGCCTGGGCCACCGTCTCCGGACCGTCCCCGGCCTCGCTCACCCGCAGTGAGAGGTCGTCAGCCGTCGCCGAACCCGTGTACCCGTGGTCCGCGTCACAGTTCGGGTCCGAGCAGCCCGCCGGCTCCAGGTCCAGGCGCTGCACCGCACCCCAGCCGATCGTCAGCACCACCTCGCGCGGCAGCGTGCCCGGGGTGTACGTCTCCGGGTTCGCCACCATCCGGCTCACCACCACCGAGCCGATCCGGTCCAGGCGCACGCTCTCCGTCGAGGTCGTCGCGAACGGCACCGCCGGGCTGTTCTCGGCCCCCGACTGCTCGTCGGTGTGGCTCACCACGAACCGCGTCGGGGTCAGCACCAGCACCGTCACGTGCCGGCGCACCTCGTTGGCGTCGAAGGTCGTCTCCTGGTGCACCAGGTAGGAGCTGATCGGCTCGGGGCCCACCGCGGACTCCACCGCTTCGGACACCAGGGCCGGGTAGTAGCCGCTGCGCTCGATCGCCGAGCGCAGGTCCTGAGTGGTGGTACCGGTCTTCGCCATAACTCCATCCTGGCATGGTCCGCCGACGAAGCGGGCGGCACGGCGCCGAGCTTCGGACAACAGGCGCCCACGGGCGGGGCGCAACCAAGGAAGGCTACAGCGTGCTCATGGCGCGCGGGCCCAGATCGCTGCGGACCGGAAGCGGCGCGATCCGCACCCGCGCCCCCAGGATCGCCAGCCCGTGCGGCGCCACGACCACGGGTTCGAGGTCCACCGAGGCGATCTCCGGCACGTCGTCCACCAGCTGCGAGACCCGCAGCAGCAGCTCCTCCAGCGCGGCGGTGTCCACCGCCTCCGCCCCGCGCCAGCCGAACAGCAGCGGGGCCGCGCGCACCTCCCTGATCAGGGAGGCCACGTCCTGGTCGGTGGCCGGGACCAGCCGGTGCGCCACGTCGCCCAGCAGTTCGGCGGGGGCCCCGGCCAGGCCGAAGGAGAGGATCGCGCCGACGGCCGGGTCCACGGTGGCGCCGATCACGGTGTCCACCCCGCGCGGGGCCAGCCGCTGCACCACCAGCTCGGCCTGCGGGGCGCCGCCGAGCAGGGCGTCCAGCTCGCGGTGGGCGCGGCGCAGGCCCGCCTCCCCGGTGAGGTCCAGACGGACGCTGCCCAGGTCGGGGCGGTGACGCAGGTGCGGGGCCGTGGCCTTGAGGGCCACCGGGTAGCCGAGCCGCTCGGCGGCCCGGACGGCCGTCTCCTCGTCGGGGGCCGGCAGGGTCGGGGAGACGTCGATGCCGTAGCAGTCGAGCAGGGCGCGGGCCTCGGCGTCGGGCAGGGTGATCCGAGCGCCGCCGGGCTGGGTGCGAAACAGGAGGGAGCGGCGCGTAGCGCCCCGAACAAGGGTGGTGGCGGGCGACGGGCGGGAAACCGCGGCACGGGTGTTCAGCGACGCCTCGACCAGGGCGCGGGCGGCCGGCTCGTCGATCCGGTCCAGCTCGGGGACGCGGGCCGTCTCCTCCGCCTCGGCGGTGCGGCGGCGCCACTGGGCGTAGTGGACGGCGTGGGCGAGGGCGCGCACCGCGCGTTCGGGCGCCGCGTAGGCGGGGATGCCGCCCTCGCGCAGGCGCAGCGGCAGGTCGGTCAGGGCCAGGTGGGCCAGCAGCAGCGGCTTGCCCGACTCGCGGGCGCGGACGCCCGCCTCCAGCAGGGCGGCGGCGATCTCCGGGTCGTCCGACCCCATCTCCGGGTCGTCGGGGCCGGTGAGGCGTCCGCCCATGAAGGCGTGGGCGGAGGTGCCGATCGGCGGGATCGCGACGGCGATCACCGCGTCCACGGCCGGGTCGGCGAGGGCGGTGTCCAGGGCGATGCGGAAGTTCTCGCCGGTGGCGGCCGTGGTGAGGTCCACGGGCGTGCGGGGGCGCAGGCCCGCGCTCAGGCAGGCGTCGTAGGTGAGCAGGCCCAGCGAGTCGGAGTTGCCGACCACGGCGACGCGGTCGCCCGGGGGCAGCGGCTGCTGGGCGAGCATCTCGCCCGTGTCGTACAGCTCGGTGATCGTCGTGACCCGGATGACGCCGGCCTGCTCGAACAGCGCGTCCACGGTCGCGTCGCGCAGGCCCGTCGCGGTGGCGGGGACGGCGTGGCCGGGCGGCAGGCTGCCTGTGTGCCGGGCGCCCTTGACCACCACGACCGGCTTGACGGCGGCCAGGCGGCGGGCGATGCGGGTGAACTTGCGGGGGTTGCCGAAGGACTCCAGGTAGAGGAGGACCACCTCGGTGGCCTCGTCCTCCGCCCAGTACTGGAGGAAGTCGTTGCCGGAGACGTCGGAGCGGTTGCCGACCGAGGCGAAGGAGGAGACGCCGAGGCCCCTGCGGTGGGCGGCCTCCAGCAGGGCCACGCCGATCGCGCCGGACTGGCAGAAGATGCCGAAGCCGCCGCGCTCGGGCAGGTGCGGGGCGAGCGAGGCGTTCAGCGGGCGGTCCGGGTCGGTGTTGATCAGGCCGAAGGCGTTCGGGCCGACCACCCGCATGCCCGCGGCCCGGGCCTGGCGGACCAGGGCGCGCTGGCGGTCGCGGCCCTCTGGTCCGGTCTCGGCGTAGCCGGCCGTCACCACCACCAGGCCCTGCACACCGTGCGCGCCGCACTCGGCGACGGCCGCCGGGACGGCGCCCTCGGGGACGGTGATCACCGCGAGGTCGACCGGGCCGGGGATCTCCAGGATCGAGCGGTGGACCGGGACGCCGTCCAGCTCGGTGCCCTCGGGGGCGTTGCGGTTCACCGCGTACACGGCGCGGGGGGGCTCTGTCGGCTCTTTCGGCTCTGCGGGCTGTTTTGGCTCCGCGGGCTCTTTCGGCTCTGCGGGCTCCCCCGCGAACCCTCCCAGCAGGTCGCGCAGGATCGCCCGGCCGACGGTCTGCGGGTTGCGGGAGACGCCGATCACCGCCACCGAGCGCGGGGTCAGCAGCCGCTGCACCGAGCGGGCCTCGGCGCGGTGCTCGCGGGCGCGCATCACGGCCAGGGAGCGATCGGTCTGCTCCAGGTCGAACTCCAGGTGCACCACGCCGTCGGCGAAGCTGCGGTGCTGGGTGTAGCCGGCGTCGGTGAAGACCTTCACCATCTTGCGGTTCTCCGGCAGCACCTCGGCCTGGAAGCGGCGGATGCCGCGCTCCTGCGCGACGGCGGCGATGTGCTCCAGCAGGGCGGAGGCCACGCCCCGGCCCTGGTGGGCGTCCTGCACCAGGAACGCCACCTCGGCGTCGGTGCCGGTGTCGGAGGGGCGGCCCTCGGCGTCGATCCGGTCGTAGCGGACGGTGGCGATGAAGCGGTCCCGGACGACGACGGCGAGGCCGACGCGGTTCACGAAGTCGTGGTGGGTGAAGCGGCGGACGTCCTTGTCGGACAGCCGGGGGTAGGGGGCGAAGAAGCGGAAGTACTTGGACTGTTCCGAGACCTGCTCGTAGAACTCCACCAGGCGCCCGGCGTCACCGGGGGTGATCGGCCTGATGCGGGCCGTGCCCCCGTCGCGCAGCAGGACGTCGGCTTCCCAGTGCTGCGGATAGTCCGGCTGGTCGGGGTGCGCTGCCGCGGAGTCGTCCACGATCGTCAGGTTATCCGGCGGCGAGCCGAATGGCGCCGGACGTGCTCTCACGGCAGGGTGAACAGGGCCCGCGACCGGGTCTTATGCCCCGAAAAGAAACAATCACAACTACCGAACGCGGCGGCTCGTAGGGGTCGCCTGCGTGCAACACTGGTCTAGACAACATGGCCGTTTCCCCCGCTCCCAGAGCACGGCCGTGACCAGCTTCACCGGAAAGGCACGTCTCATGGCCGAGCGCCGCGTCACCATCGGTTGGGCCGAGGGCCTGCACGCCCGTCCCGCCTCCGTCTTCGTCCGGGCCGTCACGGCCACCGGCGTGCCGATCACCATCGCCAAGCCCGGCGGCAACCCCGTCAACGCCGCCTCCATGCTCGGCCTCCTCGCCCTGGGCGCCCAGGGCGGCGACGAGGTCATCCTCGCCTCCGACGCCGAGAACGCCGACGAGGCCCTCGACCGCCTCGCCAAGCTCGTCTCCGAAGGCCTCGACGAACTCCCCGCCGCCGCCTGAGGCTCGCGCGGCACACAGGAAGCGCCCGGCAGTGTGGATAACACTGCCGGGCGCTTTTGTTCGCCGAATAGATCGCATCCACACCATTGAGCGAACTGGTGCGCGATCATCCCCCATGGATGCCTGATCGCACACATGCTCGCCGCATGACCTTCTTCGATCTCGAACGACCCGAGCACGCCTACATGTTCGCCTTCCTCCAGGCGGACGGGCACCTCCGACAGGGCCCCGGCAACAAGGGCACCCTGAGCGTGGAACTCTCGGCGCGCGATGCCCCCATCCTGGAGGAGTTCCAGCGGCTCTGCCCGTTCAACAGCACCATCAAGTACCGCACGCGTTCGACGAACTTCAAGGCGGAGCACACGTCGGTGATGTGGACGGTCTACGCCCGAGAGTTCCGCGAGGAACTGCAGGAACTCGGTCTCCCGGCGGGGCGGAAGTCCGATCTCGTCGGGCCACCGACCGTGCCGTTCTCCCGGCGTGACTACCTGCGGGGCCTGATCGACGCGGATGGCTCGGTGGGCCGAACCTCCGATGACCTGCCGTTCGTGAGCCTGACGACCAAGAGCGACGCCCTGGCGATCTTCACGGCCGACTACGCGGACCAGTTGTGCGGCGCCCGGCGCAAGCTCACCCGCAACAAGCGCGACGACATCTACAACATCCTCTTTCTGAAGGAGGCCGGGGTGGCCCTGGCCACCGACCTCTACTACCCGGGTTGCCTGGCCCTGCCTCGAAAGGTAGTGGGCGCCGATCGAGCCCGCACCTGGGTTCGCCCGCCAACCATGAAGCTCGCACCTCCGCGGCGTAGTTGGACCCCGGAGGAGGATGAGGTGATCCTCGCCGCGACGAGCATGGAGCGAGCGTCCGAGCAGTTGGACCGAACGCTCAAGAGCTGCACGATCCGGCACTGGCGACTCGTCGGCCCCAAATATTCGAGAGTCTCCCGGCAACGCTGATGACGGCCCCCGACAACGTCGGGGGCCGTCCCATTTCGGCGCTCAGCCCTTCACGCAGACGACCTGCATGAGGTGGGCGATCGGCTCGACCAGGTCGGTCTGCTGCGCCATGACCTTCTCGATGTTCTTGTAGGCGCCCGGGATCTCGTCCACCACGCCGCTGTCCTTGCGGCACTCCACGCCCTTGGTCTGCTCGATCAGGTCCTGCGTGGTGAACCGCTTCTTCGCGGCGGTGCGGCTCATCTTGCGGCCGGCGCCGTGGGAGGCGGAGTTGAACGACGCCTCGTTGCCCAGGCCGCGGACGATGTAGGAGCCGGTGGCCATGGAGCCCGGGATGATCCCGTAGTCACCGCGCTGCGCCCGGATCGCGCCCTTGCGCGTCACCAGCAGGTCCAGGCCGTCGTACCGCTCCTCCGCCACGTAGTTGTGGTGGCAGCTGATCTCGTCCTCGAACGTGACCTTCGCCTTGGGGAACTCGCGGCGCACGACGTCCTTGAGCAGGGCCATCATGATCGAGCGGTTGTGCAGCGCGTACTCCTGAGCCCAGAAGAGGTCCTGGCGGTAGGCCGCCATCTGCGGGGTCTCCGAGATGAAGACCGCGAGGTCGCGATCGACGAGGCCCTGGTTGTGCGGCAGCGAGCGGGCCACGCCCATGTGATGCTCAGCCAACTCCTTGCCGATTCCACGCGATCCGGAATGCAGCGTCAGCCACACATTTCCATGATTATCCGTACACAGCTCAGTGTGATGATTTCCGGATCCGAGCGTTCCCATCTGCTGCATGGCCCTTTCACGGCGCCATTTGACCGCTTCTGCCACATCGTCGAAGCGCTGCCAGAAGTCGTCCCAGCCCGGCGCGCGGAATCCGTGCAGCTTGGTCGGGTCGACCGGGTCCGTGTGCAGGCCGCGGCCGACCGGGATGGCCTGCTCGATCTTGGAGCGGAGGCGGGACAGGTCGTCGGGGAGGTCCTTGGCGGTGAGGGAGGTCTTCACCGCGCTCATGCCGCAGCCGATGTCGACGCCGACCGCCGCCGGGCAGACCGCGCCGTTCATGGCGATGACGGAGCCGACGGTGGCGCCCTTGCCCAGGTGGACGTCGGGCATCACGGCGAGGCCGTGCAGCCAGGGCAGGGAGCTGATGTTGCGCAGCTGCTGCATGGCCGCGCCCTCGACCGTCGCGGGGTTGGTCCACATCCGGATGGGGACCCGGATGCCGGGGACTTCGGTGTACGTCATGGTGGAACGACCTCCGTGGGTCGGTTGAACAGAGGAAAGTGCCGCGCACAGAGTCCCGGTGCGGCTCGGGGAAGTTCAGGGGGTGGGCGCGCTCAGGCGGCCGGGGCGGAACAGGGGAGGGACGGCCTTGGGGAGCGTCGTATGGTTCGCTCGACCCGCATGGTGACCGCCTCCCTTCGTCGCATCCGCGGTGTTCGCACGTTCTGTGCGTCGGGGAACATCTATCCATGGAACGGGACGGGCCTGCAAGGGATTTACAAACGGGTCCGGCCCGGCGGAGCGGGTGCTCCACCGGGCCGGGAATCAAGCGGGAGCGTCAGCTGACGACGGTGACCTCGCCGATGCCGAGCGCCCGTACGTCCTCGGCGATCGCGGCGGCGTCGCCGACGAGGACGGTGACGAGGCGATCCGGCGGGAAGGCGGCGACGACGGCCTCCGTGGCCGCGGCGGTGGGCAGTTCGGCGAGCTGCCGGTAGACCTCGGCCTGGTAGTCGTCGGGCAGGTGCTGCTCGACCTGGTCGGCGAGGGTGCCGGCGACGGAGCCCGCGGTCTCGTACTTGAGCGGCGCGACCCCGACCAGGAACTGCACGGCCTCGGCGCGCTCGGCGTCGGTGAGGCCCTCGGCGGCGAGGGTGCGCAGGATCTTCCAGGTGTCCTCCAGCGCCGGGGCGGTGGAGGCGGTGTCGACGGAGCCGCTGATGGCGAGCAGCGAGCGGCCGGTGCCGTCGGCGGCGGAGCGCAGCGGCTGGGCGAACGCGCGGACGCCGTAGGTGTAGCCCTTCTCCTCGCGCAGGAGCCGGTCGAGGCGGGAGGTGAGGGTGCCGCCGAGGCAGTAGGTGCCGAGGATCTGGGCGGCCCAGACGGGGTCGTGGCGGTCGGGGCCGATGCGGCCGATGAGCAGCTGGGTCTGGACGGAGCCGGGGCGGTCGACGATGACGACGCGGCCGTGGTCGTCCCCGGCGACGGGGGCGAGGACGGCGGGCTGCGCGTCGGCGGCGGTCCAGGTGCCGAGGGTGGTCTCGAGCAGGGCGGGCAGGTCGGTGCCGGTGAGGTCGCCGACCACGACGACGGTGGTGGTGGCCGGGCGGACGTGGGCCTCGTAGAAGGCGCGGACGGCGGCGCGGTCGATGCTCTTGACGGTGTCGGCGGTGCCGGCCCGGGGGCGGGAGAGGCGGTCGGCGGCGTCGAAGAGTTCGGCGTAGAGGGCCTTGGCGGCGCGCCGGGCGGGGTTGGCCTGCTCGTGGACGATCTCGTCGAGGCGGTTGGCGACGAGGCGCTCGATCTCCTCCTCGGGGAGGGCGGGGGCGCGCAGGGCGTCGGCGAGGAGGGTGAGGCCGCGCTGGAGGCGGGAGGCGGGGACCTCGAGGGAGACGCGCACGCAGGGGTGGTCGGCGTGGGCGTCGAGGGTGGCGCCGGCGCGCTCGAGCTCGGCGGCGAACTGTTCGGCGCTGAGGGTGTCGGTGCCTTCGCTGAGGGCGCGGGCGAGGATGGCGGCGATGCCGTCGAGGCCCTCGGGTTCGGCGGCGAGCGGGGCGTCGAGGAGGACCTCGACGGCGACGAGCTGCTGGCCGGGGCGGTGGCAGTGCAGGACGGTGATGCCGTTTCCGAGGGCGGCGCGCTCGGGGGCGGGGAAGTTCCAGGGGACGGGGGTGCCCGGCTGCGGCTGGGGGTGGAACGTCATGGCGGGGGCCTGGTCGGTGCTCATACGGCGGCACCCTCCTCGTCGGAAGCGGCGGAAGCGTCGGCGTCGGAAGCGTCAGCGGAGTCGTCGGAGTCGTCGGAGTCGACCGGGGTCGGCTCGTAGACGAGGACGGCCCGGTTGGCCGGGTGGAGGCGGGCCTCGGCGACGGCGCGGACCTCTTCGGCGGTGATGTCGAGGACCTTGGGGAGGGCCTCGTTGACGAGCTTGGGGTCGCCGAACAGGACGGCGTAGCGGCAGAGTTCGTCGGCACGGCCGGCGACGGTGGTGAGGCTGTCGAGGGATTCGCGCTCGATCTGGGCCTGGGCGCGCTCGAGTTCCTCGGCGGTGGGGCCTTCGGCGGCGAAGCGGGCGAGTTCCTCGTCGACGGCGGCGTCGATCTGGGCGATGGTCGCGTCGCCGGAGGTCTTGACGTCGAGCCAGCCGAGGCTGGGGGCGCCGGCGAGGCGCAGCAGCCCGAAGCCGGCGGAGACGGCGGTGCGGTCGCGGCGGACGAGCCGGTTGTAGAGCCGGCTGGATTCGCCGCTGCCGAGGATGGTGAGGGCGAGGTCGGCGGCGTCGGCCTCGCGGGTGCCGTCGTGCGGGAGGCGGTAGGCGGCCATGAGGGCCCGGGAGGGGACGTCCTCGTGGACGAGTTCGCGGATCTCGCGGCCGATGACGGCGGGGAGTTCGCCGGAGCGCGGGGGCTGCTTGCCGTCGTGGGCGGGGATGGTGCCGAAGTACTTCTCGACCCAGGCGATGGTCTGCTCGGGGTCGATGTCGCCGACGACGGACAGGACGGCGTTGTTGGGCGCGTAGTAGGTGCGGAAGAACGCGCGGGCGTCCTCGAGGGTGGCGGCGTCGAGGTCGGCCATGGACCCGATGGGGGTGTGGTGGTACGGGTGGCCGTCGGGGAAGGAGAGCGCGGTGAGCTTCTCGAAGGCGGTGCCGTAGGGGACGTTGTCGTAGCGCTGACGGCGCTCGTTCTTGACGACGTCGCGCTGGTTCTCCATCGAGGTCTCGTCGAGGGCGACGAGGAGGGAGCCCATGCGGTCGGCCTCGAGCCAGAGCGCGAGCTCGAGCTGGTGGGCGGGCATGGTCTCGAAGTAGTTGGTGCGCTCGAAGCTGGTGGTGCCGTTGAGGGAGCCGCCCGCACCCTGGACGAGTTCGAAGTGCCCGTTGTTGGAGACGTTGGCGGAGCCCTGGAACATGAGGTGTTCGAAGAGGTGGGCGAGGCCCGTGCGGCCCTTGACCTCGTGGCGGGAGCCCACGTCGTACCAGAGGCAGACCGCGGCGACCGGGGTGAGGTGGTCCTCGGAGAGGACGACGCGCAGGCCGTTGGCCAGGCGGTGCTCGGTGATGGCGATGCCTCGCTGGGAGGCGGGGGCCGGGTTGGCCATGCGCTCGGGTCCTTCCCGTCGTCGATGTCGGGGGTTCGTGTGGCGTCCCCCATTGTGGTGCAACGCGCGAGTGGTGCGTTCGTGTCCGCGCGGACGGTGCGTTCGCCAGGGGCGGAAGAGGGCCGCTGGCCGGGTGTGTCCGCGCGAGGGTCCACAATGGGGGCGCCGCGCCCTGTTGACGGGGCCGCGGTGGGCCCGGGTGCCGGGCCCGTTTCAGTGACACCGCCAGCGACACGTAAGGGAGCCCCGCCGCGATGGCCCGCCGCAGTTCGCAGACCCCGCCGCCCGGAGACTTCGAGGAGCGCATCCTCGACGTCGACGTCGTGGACGAGATGCAGGGCTCCTTCCTGGAGTACGCCTACTCGGTGATCTACTCGCGTGCGCTGCCGGACGCGCGGGACGGTCTGAAGCCGGTGCACCGGCGCATCCTGTACCAGGCCAACGAGATGGGCCTGCGCCCCGACCGGGCGCACGTGAAGTGCGCGCGCGTGGTGGGCGAGGTGATGGGTCGGCTGCACCCGCACGGTGACGCGTCGATCTACGACTCGGTGGTGCGCATGGCGCAGCCGTTCTCGATGCGGCTGCCGCTGATCGACGGGCACGGCAACTTCGGTTCGCTGGGCAACGACGACCCGCCGGCCGCGATGCGGTACACGGAGTCGCGGCTGACGGCGGCGTCGATGGCGATGGTGGAGTCGATCCACGAGGACACCGTCGACTTCGGGCCGAACTACGACGGCAGCGAGCAGGAGCCGTTGGCGCTGCCGGCGGCGTTCCCGAACCTGCTGGTGAACGGTGCGACGGGCATCGCGGTGGGCATGGCGACGAACATGCCGCCGCACAACCTGTCCGAGGTGGTGGCGGCGGCCCGGCACCTGATCAAGCACCCGAGCGCGGACCTGGACACGCTGATGCGGTTCGTGCCGGGGCCGGACCTGCCGACGGGCGGGCGGATCGTGGGCCTGTCGGGCATCCGGGACGCGTACGAGTCGGGGCGCGGCACGTTCAAGATCCGGGCGACGACGACGGTCGAGAACGTGTCGGCCCGCCGCAAGGGCATCGTGGTGACGGAGCTGCCGTTCAACGTCGGCCCCGAGAAGGTCATCTCGAAGATCAAGGACCTGGTCAACGCGAAGAAGCTGCAGGGCATCGCGGACGTCAAGGACCTGACGGACCGCGTGCACGGGCTGCGGCTGGTGATCGAGGTGAAGAACGGCTTCGTGCCGGAGGCGCTGCTGGAGCAGCTGTACAAGCTGACGCCGATGGAGGAGACCTTCGGCATCAACAACGTGGCGCTGGTGGACGGTCAGCCGCTGACGCTGGGTCTGAAGGAGCTGCTGGAGGTGTACGTCGACCACCGGTTCACGGTGGTGCGGCGGCGCAGCGACTTCCGTCGCCGCAAGCGCCAGGAGCGGCTGCACCTGGTCGAGGGCCTGCTGGTGGCGCTGGTCGACATCGACGAGGTCATCGCGATCATCCGGTCGAGTGACAACGCCCAGCAGGCGAAGGAGCGCCTGATGGAGCGCTTCTCGCTGTCGGAGACGCAGACTGCGTACATCCTGGACACTCCGCTGCGCCGGCTGACGCGCTTCGACCGGGTGGAGCTGGAGGAGGAGAAGGCGAAGCTGACCTCGGAGATCGCCGAGTTGACGGAGATCCTGGAGTCGGATTCGCGGCTGCGCAGTGTGGTGTCCTCCGAACTGGGCGCGGTGGCGAAGCAGTTCGGGACGGAGCGGCGCACGGTGCTGCTGGAGGCGGGGGCGGTGCCGTCGGCGGCGCTGTCGGTGCCGCTGGAGGTGGCGGACGATCCGTGCCGGGTGCTGCTGTCCTCGACGGGTCTGCTGGCGCGGACGGCGGACGGCGAGCCGTTCGAGGTGTCGGAGAAGCGGGCGAAGCACGACGTGATCGTGTCGGCGGTGCCGGCGACGGCGCGGGCGGACGTGGGTGTGGTGACCTCGGCGGGCCGGGTGCTGCGGCTGCCGGTGATCGATCTTCCGGCGCTCCCGCCGACCCCGTCGCCGACGCTGGCGGGCGGTGCGGCGGTGGGCGAGTTCCTGCGGCTGGAGGCCGGGGAGCGGGTGCTCGCGCTGACGACGCTGGACGAGTCCTCGCCGGGGCTGGCGCTGGGCACGCTGCAGGGCGTGGTGAAGCGGGTGGTGCCGGAGTGGCCGTCGAACAAGGACGAGTTCGAGGTGATCGCCCTCAAGGAGGGTGACGAGCTGGTGGGTGCGGTGGAGCTGCGCACCGGCGAGGAGGACCTGGTCTTCATCGCCTCGGACGCGCAGCTGCTGCGCTACCCGGCGGGCCAGGTGCGTCCGCAGGGCCGTCCGGCGGGCGGCATGGCGGGGATCAAGCTGTCGGACGGGGCTCGGGTGCTGTCGTTCACGGCGGTGGACCCGGCGGTGGACGCGGTGGTGGTCTCGGTGGCGACGTCCTCGGGGACGCTGTCGGGTGACGAGCAGACCTCGTGGAAGGTCACGCCGTTCGAGCAGTACCCGCGCAAGGGCCGGGCGACGGGCGGGGTGCGCTGCCAGCGGTTCCTGCGGGGCGAGGACGCGCTGGTGTTCGCCTGGGCGGGCGCGGCTCCGGCGAGGGCCGCCTCGGACAAGGGCGCGCCGGTGGACCTGCCGGAGCGCGACCCGCGCCGTGACGGTTCGGGTACGCCGGTGGCGGCGCCGGTCGCGGTGGTGGCCGGCCCGGCGTGAGCGTGACGGGGCCCGCCTCCAGGGCCTGGGGGCGGGCCCCGGCCGGCCGGTGAGGGTAGCCTTACTCCGGTGAGTACCTGTGCGAGCGCTTCGCTCGAACTTTCGGAGCCCCTGGCCGCCACGGCGGCGACGGCGACCACCTGGCTGCTGCTGGAGCAGAACGGCCCCTGGGGCGCGCACGCCCTGGGCGAGAGCCATCTGGACGCGGCGGTGGGCGAGGCCCTGGACGCGGCCGCGGAGGGCACCGGCGTGCGGGTGGCGCTGATCCGCCGGCCAGGCCGGCACGCGGACTGCCTGCCCACGGCGCGGCACGAGGTGATCGTGGCGCACACGGTGCCGGGCCGGGGCTGGGTGCGCCGGGCGCAGGTGGCGGACCCGGCGGAACTGCTGGGGCTGGACTTCGCTGCGCTGGGCGCGGGCGACCACACGAGTTTCGGGGCGGAGCACGTCGGCGGCCCGGTGGCGCTGGTGTGCACCAACGGCCGGCGGGACCGCTGCTGCGCGTTGCTGGGCCGTCCGCTGGCGGCGGATCTGGCGGCGGCCGGGCACAGCGAGGTGTGGGAGGTGACGCACCTGGGCGGGCACCGCTTCTCCCCCACGATGCTGGTGCTCCCGTACGGCTACGCGTACGGGCGGCTGACGGCGGAGAGCGCCAAGGAGGTGCTGGCGGCGACGGCGGCCGGGCACGTGGTGCCGCGGTGGTCGCGGGGCTGTTCGGGCTGGGCACGCCCCGGTCAGGCGGCGGAGCACGCGGTGCGGCTGGCGACGGACGAGACGGCGGCGGACGTGCTGACGGTCACTCAGCGCCCGGACGGTGCGGGCCGCTGGCTGGTGTCGGTGGTGCACCGGGACGGCCGGGCCTGGGAGGTGGACGTGGTCGAGGCGTTCAGCGAGCCCGCGCGGCCGGAGAGCTGCGGCCGGGCGGCGGGGACGCCCTCGCGGATGGACGTGCTCTCCGTACGGGGCGTGTAGGGGCTTTTCCGGAAGGCCATTCCTCCGGGAACCACGGCGGCCCCGCGCCCGTGGGGGTGGGCGCGGGACCGCGGTGCGGTGGGCTCAGCCGGTGGCCTTGCCCACGAACTCGGTGGTGTAGGTCCTGGCGAGGTCGATCGTCGCCTCCTTGCCCTTGACGTCCGGGTGGAAGGCGGCGAGCACGGCGAGCACCGTCTTCGGGCCGTCGGCGGGCATGACGCCGTCGGTGGTGAACATCGGCAGGGTGGCCTTGATCGCGGCCGCGTACTGGGCGGCGCCGCCCTGCGCGTAGTCGGCGGGCATCTTCGCGGCGATCTCCTCGGGGCTGTGGGTGGACATCCACTTGAGGGTCTTGACGAAGGCGTTGGCGAGTTTCTGGGTGGTGTCCTTGTTCTTCTCCACCCAGTCGGTGTTCATGTACAGCGAGGACGAGGGGTAGAGCCCGCCGAGCGCCTGGCGGGAGCCCTCGGGGGTGCGCATGTCGTAGAGGACCTTGCCGAGGCCCTTGTCGAGGATGTTCGCGACGGTGGGGTCGGTGGTCATGCCGGCGTCGATGCTGCCCTGCTGGAGGGCGGCGATGAAGGTCTGGCCGGCGCCGACGGCGATGGGGCTGAACTCGCTGACGGCGGTGCCGTTCTTGACGGCGAGGTACTTGGTGAGGAAGTCGGTGGAGGAGCCGATGCTGGTGACGCCGAGCTTCTTCCCCTTGAAGTCCGCACCGGACTTGATGGCGTCGGCCTGCTTGGTGGAGACGATCTCGACCTCGCCGGGGGCCTGGGAGAACTGGACGACGGACTCGACGATCTTGCCCTTGGCCTGGAGGTCGATGGTGTGGTCGTAGAAGCCGACGGCGCCCTGGACGTCGCCGGCGAGCAGGGCGGTGGTGGCGTTGACCCCGGCGGGCTCGCTCATCAGCTCGACGTTGACGCCGGCCTCGGCGAAGAAACCGAGGCGCTGGGTGAGCATGGCGGGCAGGTAGATGACCTTGTCCAGGCCGCCGACCATGATCTTGACGGTGGGTCCGTCGACCTTCTGCCCGGCGGGGGCGGCGGCGCCGTGGGTGGAGGTGGCGGCGTCGTTGGCACAGGCGGTGAGCGGGACGAGCAGGGCGGCGGCGAGGGCGAGGGCGGCGGTTCTGTTGATCGGGCGGGGGCGCATGGCGGGGGCCTCTCTACGGACGGGCGGTGGGGGTCAGCGGCCGTCGCCCGCGTCGGCGGGCTTCCAGCGGAACAGCTTCTTCTCGGCGAAGGTCAGCAGCCCCTCGGTGAACAGCGCGACGACGGCGAGGATGGTCATGGCGGCGTACACGCCGGCCGCGTTGAAGGTGCCCTGAGCAGCGGCGACGAGCAGACCGAGGCCCTTGGTGGCGCCGATGTACTCGCCGACGATGGCGCCGATCAGCGCGAAGCCGAAGCTGACGTGCAGGCTGGTGAAGATCCAGGTGGTGGCGGCGGGGATGACCACCTGGAGGGTGACCTTGCGGTTGGAGGCGCCCAGGATGCGGGCGTTGGCGACGAGGTTGCGGTCGACCTCGCGGGCGCCCTGGAAGGCGTTGAAGAACACCGGGAAGAAGACCAGCACCACGGCGGAGGCGATCTTGGAGGCCGGGCCGAGGCCGAACCAGATCAGGAAGATCGGGGCGAGCACGATGCGCGGGATGGCGTTGAGCACCTTGATGTAGGGCCCGAGCACGTCGGCGAGGAAGCGGATGCGGCCCAGGGTGATGCCGAGCAGCACGCCGCCGATGACGCCGACCACCCAGCCGGCCAGGGCCTCGTACAGGGTGTAGCCGATCTGTTCGCCGAGGGAGCCCTGGGCGGTGCCGTGGGTGATCCACTGCCAGATCTGGTCCCAGATCCTGGACGGCTGGGAGAAGTTGAACGGGTCGATCACGTCGGTGCGGGCGCACAGCTCCCACAGCCCGAGGAAGGCGACCAGGACGCCGGCCCTGGCTCCGTACACGCCCAACTTACGGTTGCGGGCGGCTCGTTGGCGGGCCTCGGTCCTGCTGGTGACGACGGGCGGGGCCGGGGTGGTCTCAAGCGGCACGACCCGCTCCTCTCTCACGGGTGATGCGCACCTCTTCGCCGAGGGAGGCCCAGATCTCGCGGTACAGCTCGACGAACCTGGGCTCCAGCCGGACGGCCTCCACGGTGCGCGGACGCGGCAGGTCGACGGTGAAGACCTCCTTGACGGTGGCCGGCCCGGCGGTCATCACCACGACGCGGTCGGCGAGCGCGATGGCCTCGTCCAGGTCGTGGGTGACGAACACGACCGAGGCCGCGTTTCTGGAAGAACCCGTCCCGGCCCACAACTCCAGCAGCTGGTCGGACATCAGGGCCCGGGTCTGCACGTCCAGCGCCGAGAACGGCTCGTCCATGAGCAGGATCGCCGGGTCGTTGACGAAGGTCTGGGCGAGGGCGACGCGCTTGCGCATGCCGCCGGAGAGCTGGTGGGGGTAGCGGTCCTCGAAGGCGGCCAGGCCGACGCGGCCGAGCCAGTCCCGGGCGCGGTCCCTGGCCTCGGCGGCGGGCACGCCGCGGAAGCGGGGGCCGGCCATCACGTTGGACAGCACGGTGCGCCAGGGGAAGACGGCGTCCTGCTGGAACACGAAGCCGACCTTCGGGTCGATCCCGGTGACGGGCGCGCCGTGCACCCGTACGTCGCCCTCGGTGGGCTCCTCCAGGCCGCTGACCAGGGTCAGGGTGGTGGACTTGCCGCAGCCGGTCGGGCCGACGACGGCGACGAACTCGCCCTCGGCGACAGTCAGGTCGAGGTCGCGGACGGCGGTGTGCAGGGCGCCGGACGGTGTGCGGAACCGTTTCGTCGCGCCGATCAGCTCGATCGCCGGGGTCGCCGTCATGCCCCCGCCTCGCTTCGCTCGCTCATGCTTTTCCTCCGGGATGTGGTGCTTGACCCGGAACGGTAGGAGCGGACGGCCGGCGGCGGGAGCCTTCTCCGCGTAGTGCGACTTCTCCCCATAGAGGGGTGTTCTGCTCGTTTTGCTTGCGCTACAACTGCGGGGACGCGGCTGACAGAAACACGCCGGAAACATAGGGTGTCCCAACCCCGCGCCTCCACCACCGAACCTCCACCCCTCGGGCCCCCGCCCCCCTCGGGGCCCCCGCCCCACGAGCCGCCGAGAGGAGGCCCGGATGAAGCTCCCCCGCTGGCCCCGCCGGGTCTTCGCCCAGCTCCTGCTCGGCCAGACCGTCGTCACCGTCGGCGTCACCGCCGTCACCGCCGGCCTCTTCCTGGCCCCCGTGAGCAGCGAACTGGACCACGACGCCATGCAGCGCGCGCTGTCCATCGCCCAGGCCACCGCCACCGACGAGGTGCTCGCCAGGGCCGCCGACGCCCGCGACTCCGCCACCGTGCAGCGCAACGCCGAGCAGATCCGCCTGGCCACCGGCGCCAGCTTCGTCGTGATCACCGACCTGGACGGCATCCGGCTCTCCCACACCGACCCCGGCCGGATAGGCCACCGGGTCAGCACCGACCCCGAACCCGCCCTCAGCGGCCGCAGCGTCACCGCGATCCAGGAGGGCACCCTCGGCCGCACCGCCCGCGGCAAGGTGCCGCTGCGCACCGCGGACGGCCGGATCGTCGGCGAGGTGTCGGTCGGCATCAGCGACGACTCGATCCGCCGCCGGCTGCTCAAGATGCTCACCGGCATCCTGCTGTGCGCGGGCGCGGGCCTGGCCGCCGGTACGGTCGCCACCCTCGCCCTGGCCCGCCGCCTCAAGCGCCGCACCCACAACATCGCGCTGGCCGACATCTCCGCGCTGCTGGTGGAGCGCGAGGCGATGCTGCACGGCATCCGCGAGGGCATGGTCGCCCTGGACGAGCACGGCCGCATCCGCCTCGCCAACGACGAGGCCCTGCGGCTGCTCGGCCTGCCGGAGGACTGCGCCGGCGCCCCGATCGGCGCCGTCCTGCCGCCCGGCCGCCTCACCGACGTGCTGACCGGCCGCATCACCGGCACCGACCTGCCGGCCGTCCGCGACGACCGGGTGCTGGTGGTCAACCGGATGGCCACCGCCGAGGGCGGGGCCGTGGTGACCCTGCGCGACCGCACCGAACTGGAGTCGCTGGTACGCGAACTGGACACCACCCGCAGCCTCACCGAGGCGCTGCGCGCCCAGGACCACGAGCACGCCAACCGGATGCACACCCTGTTGGGCCTGCTGGAGCTCGGCCGCCACGACCAGGCGGTGGCGTTCATCTCCGAGCAGTCCGGCTCGCACGCCGTGGTCGCCGCCCGCATCGCCGAACAGGTGCAGGACCCGCACGTGGCGGCGCTGCTGGCGGGCAAGACCGCCGTCGCGGCCGAGCGCGGGGTGCGGCTGCTGCTCGCCCCGGCCGCGCACCTGCCCGACGCCGTGGTGGACGCCCGGACGCTGGTGACGGTCCTGGGCAACCTGGTCGACAACGCGGTGGACGCGATGCCGGCCGGCGGCGGCCGGGTGGAGGTCAGCCTCGCGGCGGCCGGCTCCACCCTGCTGCTCCAGGTCGCCGACAGCGGCCCCGGCGTGCCGGAGGACCTGCGCGAGCTGGTCTTCGAGGAGGGGTGGACCAGCAAGGACGCGCCCGCGCACCGCCCGCGCGGGCTGGGCCTGGCGATGGTGCGCCGCCTGGTCGAACGCACCGGCGGCCGGATCGTGCTGGACGCGGGCCCGCTCGGCGGCGCCCGGTTCACCGCCGAACTGCCCGAGGCCCTGCTCCCCGACCTGCTCCCCGACCAGCTCCCCGCCCTGCCCGTGGAGGCGTGATGATCGACGTGCTCGTGGTGGACGACGACTTCCGCGTGGCGGACGTGCACGCCGCCTACGTGGCGAAGGTGCCGGGCTTCCGCGTCACCGGCACCGCCCACTCGGCCGGGGAGGCCCTGTCCGCCCTCGAGCGCCGCCCGGTGGACCTGCTGCTGCTCGACCACCACCTCCCCGACGAGACGGGCCTCGCCCTGGTGCGCCGGCTGCGCGAACGCCAGGCGGCCTGCGATGTGATGATGGTGACCGCCGCCCGGGACGTCTCCACCGTGCACGCCGCGATGCAGCACGGCGCCCTGCAGTACCTGGTCAAGCCGTTCACCTTCGCCGGGCTGCGGGAGAAGCTCGTCGCGTACGCGCAGCTGCGCCACGCGCTCGCCGCCCCGGCCCGCGAGGCCGGCCAGGACGAGGTGGACCGGCTCTTCGCCACGCTGCGCAGCGCCGCCACCCCGGCCGGCCCCCTGCCCAAGGGCCACTCGGCGCCCACCACCGACCTGGTGCTCGGGGTACTGCGCCGCGAGGGCCGGCCGCTGTCCGCCCAGGAGGTCGCGGACGCCACGGGCCTGAGCCGCTCCACCGCGCAGCGCTACCTCAAGCAGCTGGAGCGGGACAGCCGGCTGCGGCTGACCCTGCGCTACGGCGACACCGGCCGCCCCGAGCACCGCTACGGCCTGGCGGCCAGGCCGTAGGGACGTGGGGAGGTGGGTGGGCCCCGGCGGCCCCAGGACCGCCGGGGCCCCGTTCTCGGCACGGGCCCGGACGCGGCGGCTCAGGCCGCGCCCGCACCGGTGAGGGCCCGCACCTCCAGTTCGGCGAAGCGGTCCGCGTCGGCGGGCTCCGGCGAGGTGATCGTCCCGATCCAGCCGGCCAGGAAGCCCAGCGGGATGGAGACGATGCCCGGGTTCTCCAGTGGGAACCAGTGGAAGTCGACGCCGGGGAACAACGCCACCTTCGTCCCGGAGACGACCGGCGAGAAGAACACCAGCACGATCGCCGGCACCAGCCCGCCGTACACCGACCAGACCGCGCCCCGGGCGGTGAACCGCGACCAGAACAGGTTGTACAGCAGCACCGGCAGGTTGGAGGAGGCGGCCACCGCGAAGGCCAGGCCGACCAGGAAGGCCACGTTCAGCTGCTGGGCGAAGAGGCTGATGGCGATCGCGGCCGCGCCGATCCCGACGGCGGCGATCCTCGCCACCCCGATCTCCTGGCGCTCGCTGACCTCGACGGCGCCCCCGTCCGAAGCCTCCCGGGAGGCGGGCACCGCGCCCCGGCGCAGCAGCGTACGGCGGGGCCGTCCGCGCCAGGCGCCGGCCCAGATGTCGTGGGCGAAGGCGGCCGAGGAGGCCAGGGTGAGCCCGGCGACCACGGCGAGGATGGTGGCGAAGGCGATCGCCGAGATGAGCGCGAACAGCACCACCCCGCCGGTGCTGCCGTTGCCGCCACCGAGGACGAGGGCGAGCAGCGGGACGGCGGTGTTCCCGGCCGAGTTGGCGTGCCGCACCTCGGCCGAGCCGACGAGCGCGGTGGCGCCCAGTCCCAGAGCGATGGCCATCAGGTAGAAGGCGCCGACCAGGCCGATCGCCCACATCGTGGAGCGCCGGGCGGCCCGGGCGGTGGGCACGGTGTAGAAGCGGGAGAGGATGTGCGGCAGGCCCGCGGTGCCGAGCACCAGGGCGAGGCCGAGGCTGACGAAGTCGAGGCGGCTGGTGAAGGTCGCGCCGTACTTGAGCCCGGGTTCGAGGTAGCGGTGGCCCGCGCCGCTGTGCTGGGCGGCCTGGCGCATCAGTTCGCCGAGGTCGCCGTGGAAGCGGATCACCAGCAGGACGGTGAGCAGCACCGAGCCGGCGACGAGCAGGAACGCCTTGACGATCTGGATCCAGGTGGTGGCGCGCATGCCGCCGACCGTGACGTAGACGATCATCAGGCCGCCGACGGCGATGATGGCCCAGGTACGGGCCTGCGCGCTGTTGGTGCCGAGCAGCAGGGCGACGAGCGAGCCGGCGCCGACCATCTGGGCGACGAGGTAGAGCAGGGTGACGACGACGCTGGCGCCGCCGGCCGCGGCGCGGACCTTGCGGCGGCGCAGGCGCAGCGCGAGGACGTCGGCGAGGGTGTAGCGCCCGGCGTTGCGGACGAGTTCGGCGACGAGCATCAGCACGACCAGCCAGGCGACGAGGAAGCCGATGCTGTAGAGCACGCCGTCGTAGCCGTACAGGGCGATGAGCCCGGCGACGCCGAGGAAGGAGGCGGCGGAGAGGTAGTCGCCGGAGAGCGCGAAACCGTTCTGCAGCGGGGTGAAGTCGCGGCCACCGGCGTAGAAGTCCTCGGCGGCGTTGCCCCGGCGGCCGACCCAGAGGGTGATGCCGAGGGTGACGAGGACGATGACGGCGAACAGGACGATCGCGAGGGCGTGGTGGTCGCCGGCGGGGGCGACGGGCGGCGGGGTGGCGGTCGTCGTCATCGCAGCTGGTCCTGGGTGTCCCAGCGCAGGCCCAGGGCGGCGCGGTCGCGCTTGGTGCGGGCGTTGCGGGCGTAGAGCCAGGTGAGCACGAAGGTGCTGGCGAACTGGAGCAGCCCCAGCAGCCAGGCGACGTTGAGCGGCCCGGCGACCTGGGTGCGCATCAGGCCGGGGGCGGTGGCCTGGGCGGCGACGTACATCAGGTACCAGCCGAGGAAGACGCCGGTGACCGGGAAGACGAACGAGCGGTAGCTGTGCCGGATGGCCTGGAAGGCGTCGCTGGCCTGGACGGCCCGGTACACCTCGGTGCTGTCCACGGCGGGCTCGGGCGCCGGCTCGGTCCGTACGGGGGGAACGGGCCGGGCGGGCGGCACGGGCGGGGCCGGCGGCACCACGGGCGCCGGTACGGCCCGAGCGACCGGCGCGGCGGGTACGACCGGCGCGACCGCGGGAGCCGGCGCGGTGTACCCCGGACGGTCGGCGGCCGGCCGGTGCACCGGGGGCTGCGCCGGTACGGCCGTTCGGTGGCGTACGGCCGGGGGCTCGGCGGCGGTGGCGGCGGCCGGAGCTGCCCACCAGTCGAATCGCTGTCCCTGCCCGGGACTGCTCGTCTGCTGTTGTGGCACTGCTGCTCCTGGACCGGCGGGCTTTCTGACCCGACCCATGATGGGGGCCGCCGGACGGCCCTCCGGACCATCGCAGATACGTTCACTCGATGAGGTGATCGATGATCCGACAGACACTCATCGCACTACTGCTGCGTACCGGTGATTCCGTGGCGATAGGCGTACGCGACGGCCTGCGCGCGGTCCCGGACGGCGGTCTTGGCGAACAGGTTGTTGATGTGGGTCTTCACCGTCGCCGGGCTGACGAACAGGCGCTGGGCGATCTCGGTGTTGGAGAGCCCCTCGGCGATCAGCGCCAGCACCTCGGCCTCCCGGGCGGTGAGCCCGTCCGGCAGCTCCCCGGGCGCGGCGGCGGGCCGTACGGCGGGCGACGGCGACGTGGCCTCGGGCCCGGAAAGCCGTTCCAGCAGCCGGAGTTGGACTTGCGGCGAGAGCCCGGCCGCACCCGAGCGGACGTCCGCGATGGCCTTGGCGATCTCCTCGCCGCCGGCGTCCTTGGTCAGGTACCCGCGGGCTCCGGCCTGGAGCGCGGGGAACAGCGAGTCGTCGTCGGCGTAGGTGGTGAGCACCACCACCTCGGTGCCGGGATGGGCCGCGCGGATGCGCCGGGTGGCCTCGACCCCGTCGACCCGCGGCATCCGCAGATCCATCAGCACCACGTCCGGGTGATGCCGCTCCACCAGGGCGACGGCCTCCTCCCCGTCGGCGGCCGCGCCGACCACCTCGATGCCGGGCAGCAGCCCCAGCAGCATCACGATGCCCTCGCGCACCACCGTCTGGTCGTCCGCGACCAGCACCCTGGTGACCGCCGTCCCGTTCATGCCGGCACCCGCAGCAGCACGCGCCACCCTCCGTCCTCCGGGCCCGCCAGCAGGGTGCCGCCGAGCAGTTCCGCGCGTTCGCGCATCCCCAGCAGACCGTACCCGCTGCCGCTGTCGGCCAGGCCCGTGGCCGCGGACACCTCCGCCGACTCCACCGACTCCACCGACTCCACCGGCTCCACCGACTGGCCGCGCGGCGCCCGGGGGTTGCGCACCTCCAGCTCCACCGAGCCGGCCAGGTAGCGCAGTTCGACGGTGCACCGGGCGCCGCCCGCGTGCTTGCGGACGTTGGTGACGGCCTCCTGCGCGGTGCGCCGCACGGCCAGGCCCGCCTCGGCGGCGAGCGGGCGGGGCGTGCCGGTGACGGTGAGCACGGCCCGCTCCCGCCCGGCCAGTTCGACGAGGAACTCCCCGACCGGCGTGAACTCCCCGCGCAGCGCGGACAGCGCCTGCCGCGTCTCGGCCAGCCCGTCCTGCGCCATCCGCCGGGCGGCGACGACCCGTTCGCGGATCTGCTCCCGGTCCGTCCCGGCGTCCAGCATCAGCCGGGCGGCCTCCAGGTGGACGAGCTGCGCGGAGAGGCTGTGGGCGAGCACGTCGTGGATCTCCCGGGCGATCCTCGCCCGTTCCGCGAGCGCCGCGCTCTCCGCCTCGGCGGCCCGGGCGGCGCGCTCCTGGGCGAGCAGCCGCCGGGCGGTGCCGCGCGCCTCGGCGTCGAGGCGCATCAGGTAGCCGAGCAGGGAGATCCCGAGGAGGGTGCCGCCGACGGCGAGCCAGCTCGCCCAGCTGGCCGCCGCGTACGAGGTCATCGCGGCCGCCCCGACGAGCGCCGCCGCCCCGAGCGGCAGCCGGACGATCGCCGTCACGGTCAGTCCGATCCACAGCAGGTCCGCGAGCGTGTACGCCTTGCCCCACTCGGCCAGCCAGGCCGCCCCGATCACGGCGGCCGACAACAGGTAGGTGGCGGTGGGGCGTTGCTCCCGACTGACCTTCAGGTACGCCCAGCAGAGCCCGGCCGCGGCGACCAGCCCCGCCCCCACGGCCACCGCCGCCCAGCCGGTGTACCGGCCGTCGGAGAAGGTGCCCCAGCCGACGAAGGTCAGCAGGACGATCCGGCCGAGCAGGGTGAGGATGCGCCGCGGCCGGCTCTCCGCCTCGCGCTCGAGGCCCTCGCGGGAGGGCCAGCGGGTTGCTTTCCACCCGGCCACGGGCGTCTCCTCGCTTCTCGGGTCCGGCGTTCGTTCTCGCCGCCGGGCCGCTTACCATCGGCCGCTTCCCACCGGCCGCTTCCCACCGGCCACTTCCCATCGGCCACTTCTCAGTGGAGCACGGCCTCCTGCGGCGCCACCGGAAGCGTCCGGACCCTCCAGTTCACCACGAGCGAGCGGACCAGCAGCAGGACGGCGATGCCGAGCATCAGCGAGCTCCCGGACTGGTGCACGCCCAGGGCGCTGCCCGTCGCGTAGATGCCGATCCGGATGCCGATCATCCCCGCCCAGGCGGCCACGGTGGCCTTGGTGCCGCGCACCCAGGTCTCCCCCTCGGGCGTGCGCCAGATCCGCACCGTCCAGCCCCAGACCGTGCCCATGGCGAGCACCGCGACCAGGGAGGCGACGAGCAGGGTGACCGACAGGGCGGTGTGCGCGTGGTCGACGAGCTGTGGGTCGCGCAGTCCGAGCCCGCCGAGGATGAGCGGCAGGACCCAGAAGCGGCGGTCCGAGTCCACCTTCTGGGGGCGCATCTGGCGGGTGACCACCAGGGCCACCACCCCCAGCGCCACCACGACGTCGAACAGCGTGTTCATGGGGGGACCCTCCGTCCCGAGGTGCCTTCTTCCGACCTCTCCGACGCTACGGATTCGGCGCCCCCGGCTGATCGGCGTCGGGGTGGACGGCGGGTGGAACCGCACGCGAGAGGGCCCTCCACCCGTGGGTGGAGGGCCCTCCTGAAGCGCGCGGACCGGGCGCGGACCGGGCCTCGGCTACGCGTCGATGCGGGAGCGGTCCAGGGTGGCCGCCGAGTCGACGATGAACTCCTTGCGCGGGGCCACGTCGTTGCCCATCAGCAGGTCGAAGATCCGCTCCGCCTGCTCCAGGTCGCCGAGGTTGATCCGGCGCAGGGTGCGGTGGCGCGGGTCCATGGTGGTCTCGGCCAGCTGGTCGGCGTCCATCTCGCCCAGACCCTTGTACCGCTGCACCGGCTCCTTCCAGCGCTTGCCCTTGCGCTGGAACTCCAGCAGTGTGGAGCGCAGTTCGGCGTCGGAGTAGGTGTAGTGGTACTTGTCCTGGCCGCGCTTGGGGCTGGTCAGCTCGATGCGGTGCAGCGGCGGCACGGCGGCGAAGACCCGGCCCTGCTCGACCATCGGCCGCATGTAGCGGTGGAAGAGGGTGAGCAGCAGGGTGCGGATGTGCGAGCCGTCGACGTCGGCGTCGGCCATGAAGATGACGCGGCCGTAGCGGGCCTGGTCGATGTCGAAGGTGCGGCCCGAGCCCGCCCCTATCACCTGGATGATCGCGGCGCACTCGGCGTTCTTGAGCATGTCGCTCACGGAGGCCTTCTGCACGTTGAGGATCTTGCCGCGGATCGGCAGCAGCGCCTGGAACTCGGAGTTGCGGGCGAGCTTGGCGGTGCCGAGCGCCGAGTCCCCCTCGACGATGAACAGTTCGCTGCGGTCCACGTCGTCGCTGCGGCAGTCGGCCAGCTTGGCGGGCAGGGAGCTGGTCTCCAGCGCGGTCTTGCGGCGCTGGGCCTCCTTGTGCTGGCGGGCCGCGACCCGGGTGCGGGCGGCGGCGACGACCTTCTCCATGACGGACCGCGCCTGGAGCTTCTCGTCCTTCTTCGCCGAGGTGAGGAACGCCTTGAGCTCCTTGGCGACGACGGCCGCGACGATCCGGTTGGCCGCCGAGGTGCCGAGCACCTCCTTGGTCTGGCCCTCGAACTGCGGCTCGGCGAGCCGGACGGTCACGACGGCGGTGAGGCCCTCGGTGGCGTCGTCCTTGGTGATGTCGTCCTCGGCGACGCGCAGCAGCTTGGCCGCGCGCAGCACCTCGTTGACCGTCTTGGCCAGCGAGCGCTCGAAGCCGGTGACGTGGGTGCCGCCCTTGGGGGTGGCGATGATGTTGACGAAGGAGCGCAGGGTGGTGTCGTAACCCGTGCCCCAGCGCAGCGCGATGTCCACCCCGAGGTGGCGGGTGACCTCGGTGGGGGTCATGTGCCCCAGCTCGTCCAGGACGGGCACGGTCTCCTTGAAGGTGCCCTCGCCGTGCAGCCGCAGCACGTCGCAGACCGGCTTGTCGGGCGCGAGGAACTCGCAGAACTCGGCGATGCCGCCGTCGTAGTGGAAGACCGTCTCCTCGACCTGGTCGCTCTCGGTGAGCCGCTCGTCGCGCACGACGATGGTCAGGCCGGGGACGAGGAAGGCGGTCTGGCGGGCGCGGTTGTGGAGGTTCTCGACGGAGAGCCTGGCGTCCTTGAGGAAGATCTGCCGGTCCGCCCAGTAACGGGTGCGGGTGCCGGTGCGGGCCTTGGGCACCTTGCGGACCCTGGCGAGGCCGTTGGCGGGCTCGAAGGCCGCGTCCGGGCCGTCTTCCGCGTACCGGCCGGGGGTGCCCCGGCGGAAGCTGATCGCGTGGGTGTGCCCGCCCCGGTCGACCTCGATGTCCAGGCGGGCGGAGAGGGCGTTGACCACGGAGGCGCCCACACCGTGCAGACCACCGGAGGCCGCGTACGAGCCGCCGCCGAACTTGCCGCCCGCGTGCAGCTTGGTCATGACGACCTCGACGCCGGAGAGCCCGGTCTTGGGCTCGACGTCCACGGGGATGCCGCGCCCGTTGTCGCGGACCTCCACCGAGGAGTCGGCGTGCAGCAGCACCTCGATGCGGTCGCAGTACCCGCCCAGCGCCTCGTCGACGGAGTTGTCGATGATCTCCCAGAGGCAGTGCATCAGGCCACGGCTGTCGGTCGAGCCGATGTACATGCCGGGCCGCTTGCGGACGGCTTCGAGGCCCTCCAGGACGAGCAGGTGCCGAGCGCTGTAGTTGGAACCGTCGTCGCCGGCCAGCAGCGCGGACGGCACGGTCGTTTCGGCACTCACGGCGGCACTCTCCTCGGTCAAGTTCTGTCTCGTCGGTCACATCCGGACGTGTCCGGACCGTCCGCCAGTGCAGCACACCGCACCGACAGTCGTCGCCCAGCGTGCCCGAGCCCCCGCACGGGGTGTTCGGCACGGCGGGCCGGCCCCGTGCGGCTTGTACGCGCTGCGCGAACAAGGACCGCGTCCGGGCGTGGACCCCGCGGGCCCCATCTCCGCCCGCTGGCACCGGTCCTGGCGGACCGTGGGGCCCGGCGCAGGCTCCGGAACTGCCGTTATGCAGGCTACCGGCGCCCGGGGCGGGGCTTATGCTCCAACCCGGCAGAGGATTATGCTACGCGGACCTCGCACCCCGTCCCGATCGGGCGTTCGAGAACAGGGCCGTTCCCGGGATTTCGGTACGCATGAACCACCGGTCCCCGGGGCACGTCCTCATCAACACAAGCAGAATCCTCAGAGAAGAAAAGCCACGAGCGGGAACGTTTTCGACCTGGTTGGATGTTGACCCTGGTACGACAGCTCGTCGAGCTAGAGAAGAGGCGACGTGACTACTGTTCTGACCCCTGCGAGCCCGCTCACCGCGGCTGACCGCTGCGACCGATGCGGCGCCCAGGCTTACCTGCGCGTCGTACTCGCCAGCGGTGGAGAGCTGCTCTTCTGCGCCCACCACGGCCGGAAGTTCGAGCCCGAGCTCAAGAAGATCGCCGTGGAGATACAGGACGAGAGCGGCCGTCTGAGCACCACCACGACGGCGACGGCCTCCGACAGCGAGCGCTGATCCGGCGCCGCATCCGACAGCAACGTCGAGCTGTTACCGGTCGCGTGCGGTGCGCGACCGGTGAGCCGGGCGGCCGACCCCCTCGGGGGCCGGCCGCCCGGCTTCGTCGTTTCCCGAACGGTTCTCCCCCGTTCGCCGCGACCTCGCCGTCGGGCGCACCGACGGACACCCGACGCCGCGTCAGAACGTGACCGGCCGGTCACCCGGCGCAGACCGTCACAGCCGGGAGCGCACCGCGTCGGCGACGGAGGAGACCCGGGTGTAGACGCCCGGGTGGGCCGCCTCGGCGCAGCCCGTCCCCCAGGACACCAGGCCGACCAGCCGGCCCGCGACCACCAGCGGGCCGCCGCTGTCGCCCTGGCAGGCGTCCTTGCCGCCCTTCTCCTCGCCCGCGCACACCATGCCGCGGGCGTCGAACTTCCCGTCCTGCCCGCCCGGATAGGCGTGCGCGCAGGTCTGGTCGGAGATGACCGGCACGTCCACGCCGCGCAGCCCGGGCGAGTAGTCGCCCCGCCCGGTGGTGTCGCCCCAGCCGAACACCGTCGCCCGCGTCCCGGCCGCGTAGGGCCCGCTCTCGCCCTGGCCGACGAAGTCGATCACGGGCCGGTCGCCCTGCGACTCGGCGAGGGTGAGCACCGCGACGTCGTTCATGTTGGCGGCGAAGGAGTAGTCGGGGTGGACCCACACCGCCTTGACCACCACCTCCCGTCCGGCCGAGCCGCGCAGGTCGTCCCGGTCGAGGATGACCCTGAGCCCTGGCCGCTCGACGCGGGTGCCCTTGGGCTCGTCGTAGAAGCAGTGGGCGGCGGTGATCACCTTGGTCGGGGAGATCAGCGCTCCCCCGCAGAACTGGCCGGAGCGGCCGCTGCCGAACTGCTGGCGGCTGGCCAGGGCGACCATCCACGGGTGATCGGCCGTGCTCACCGCGTCCCCGCCGACCACCCGGCGCTGGGCCTCGGCGGGGCCCGCCGCGCCGAGCGCGACCAGCGGGACGGGCACGGCGGCCAGCAGCGCCAGGACGGCGGCCCGGCGGCGTCGGCGCGGGCCGGCGGGGGTCGAGGTGGGGTTCGGAGCGATGGTCTGGGCGGTGGTCTGGGCGGGGTTCGACAGATCGGCTCGGTCCAGGTCAGCGCGGTCCACGTCGGGCAGCACCGTGACTCCAGTCGGCTCGGTAGAGGGTCAACCGCCACAGCGTAGGGGACCGGCTACACTGTGCGACCCCTTCCCGGCGCGCCTCCACCCGGACGGGCGACAAGCACCACCCGGACGCTGACGGGAGCGGCCGATCCCACGCTCCGGAAACGCCCGAGGGCCCGGCAGCGGTTCGCTGCCGGGCCCTCGTCGCGCGACGCTCGTCCCTCGTCGTCCGTCGCGGAGGTCCGTCGATCAGTCCAGGTAGTCGCGCAGCACCTGGGAACGCGACGGGTGGCGCAGCTTGGACATGGTCTTCGACTCGATCTGGCGGATGCGCTCACGGGTGACCCCGTACACCTTGCCGATCTCGTCGAGCGTCTTCGGCTGACCGTCGGTCAGGCCGAAGCGCATCGAGACCACGCCGGCCTCGCGCTCGGACAGGGTGTCCAGCACCGAGTGCAGCTGCTCCTGGAGCAGGGTGAAGGAGACCGCGTCGGCCGGGACGACCGCCTCGGAGTCCTCGATCAGGTCACCGAACTCGCTGTCGCCGTCCTCGCCGAGCGGGGTGTGCAGCGAGATCGGCTCGCGGCCGTACTTCTGGACCTCGATGACCTTCTCGGGGGTCATGTCGAGTTCCTTGGCCAGCTCCTCCGGGGTGGGCTCGCGGCCCAGGTCCTGGAGCATCTGGCGCTGGACGCGGGCCAGCTTGTTGATGACCTCGACCATGTGCACCGGGATGCGGATGGTGCGGGCCTGGTCGGCCATGGCGCGGGTGATCGCCTGGCGGATCCACCAGGTGGCGTAGGTCGAGAACTTGTAGCCCTTGGTGTAGTCGAACTTCTCGACCGCACGGATCAGACCGAGGTTGCCCTCCTGGATCAGGTCCAGGAAGAGCATGCCGCGGCCGGTGTAGCGCTTGGCCAGCGAGACCACGAGGCGGAGGTTGGCCTCCAGCAGGTGGTTCTTGGCCCGGCGGCCGTCCTCGGCGATGATCTCCAGCTCGCGCTTGAGCTTGGGGGCGAGCTTGTCGGCGGCCGAGAGCTTGTCCTCGGCGAACAGGCCGGCCTCGATGCGCTTGGCGAGCTCGACCTCCTGCTCGGCGTTGAGCAGCGGGACCTTGCCGATCTGCTTCAGGTAGTCCTTGACCGGGTCGGCGGTGGCACCGGCGACGGCGACCTGCTGGGCCGGCGCGTCGTCCTCGTCGTCGTCGGAGAGGACGAAGCCCTCCGACTCCTCCTCCGGGCCGCTCTCGCCCTCGGCCTTGTCGCCCGGCAGGGCGACCTCCTCGAGGAGCTCCTCCTCGCCGCCGGCCTCGGCCTCGTCACCCTTGCCGGCCTTGCCGGCGGTGGTCTTCTTGGCGGCGGCCTTCTTGGCCGGCGCGGCGGCCTTCTTGGCGACGGCCTTCTTGGCCGCCACGGCCTTCTTGGCGGCGGGCGCCTTGGCCTCGGCGGCGACCGAGGTCGTCTCCGAGGTGATCTCGGCGGACACCGTGGGGGCCGGCGCCGCGGCGGCGGCGACGGCCGGAGCGGCGACGGGCGCACCGGGGGCGATGCGCACGGGCGGCTTGGTCGGGGCCGACGGGGCGGCCGGGGTCCGGGTGGTGACAGCCTTGGTGGCGGTGCGCTTGGCGGGGCTCTTGGCGGCAACGCTCTTGCGCTTGGCGCCGGCCGGCTCGGCCGCGCTCACCATGAGCTCCACCCCCTCCTCGATCAGCACCTGATTGAGGCTGCGCATGACGTTCTTCCACTTGGTGACCGGGATCTGGTCCGCCTCGAACGCCTGGCGCACGTCGTCACCGGCGATCTGCCCCTGGGCCTTGCCCCGCTCGATGAGCGCCAGCAGAGCCGCGGACTCGGCGATCTCGGGGGGAAGCGAACGGGATGTGCTGGCCGACACGAACAACCTCTCGGACGATGAGTGGACTCGAACCCGGACCGGCCGCCCGAGCGGGCGGGGAAGGAGATCGCGTGCCTGGGCATGCGCTGTCGATTCCGACCGACTCGGGCTTGAGGACTGGGGTCAACGGGACGGCAGCAGCGCCGCGGACCAACACAGCGTTCTGACGTGTTGGAGTATTCCGGAGCTGCTTCCGCTCAGGACACATCGCTGCCACTCGTCAAGTGTTACGCATGGCCTTCGTGTCGCGGGTCACACCACTCGGCGGCCGCGGCCACGGGGCCGGAGTCCATCATCGCTCACTCGCCGCGGAACGTACGAGGGCCCTCCGGCGGCGCCGCTCGGTGCGGCCGGAGGGCCCTGGGGGACGGGGTGACGGGCGGGCGGGGGTCGACCGCGCACCGGAACGGCCCGCTCAGTGCTCCCGGGGGGCGGGGACGGACGGCTCGATCTCGGGGTGGACGGTGAGCAGCGCCCGCATCGCGGCCTCGCCCGCGGTGCCGTCGCCCGCGCCCAGCGCGTCGACCAGCCGGGCGTGCAGGCCGACCGAGGACTCGGAGGGCCGCTCGCAGGAGATCGTCGGACCGCCCGAGACCTGGAGCGCGCAGCAGACGATCCCGGAGAGGTGCTCCAGCATCCGGTTGCCGGCCAGCTGGAGGATCAGCACGTGCAGCTCGGCGTCCGCCCGGGTGTAGGTGGCCAGGTCGGCCTGGGCGGCGGCGTGGCCCATGATCTCGACGAGCTCGGCCAGCCGCTGCTGGACGTCCTCGCGGCCGTGGCCGGCGGCGAGCCGGGCGGCCAGCGGCTCGATCGCCCAGCGCAGCTCGAACAGCTCGCGGCGCTGCTCGTCCCGCTGCGGGCCGAAGGCGCGCCACTCGATGATGTCCGGGTCCAGCAGGTTCCAGTCGCCGACCGGGCGGACCCGGGTGCCGACGTTCGGCCGGGCGCTGACCAGGCCCTTGGCCTCCAGCACGCGCAGCGACTCCCGGACGACGGTGCGGGAGACCTCGAAGCGCTGGCCGATCTCCTCGGGGACCAGCGGGCGGTCGGCGCCGAGGTCGCCGGAGACGATCATCTGGCCGAGCTGCTGGACCAGCTGGCCGTGCAGGCCCCGGCCGCGGCTGCTGGTGGTCTTGCGGCCGACCCGGGAGAGCTCGGACTCGGCGCCCTCCCAGCGGGGCGCCGGCGGGGTCGGCCGGTCGGCGTAGGTGAAGCGGTCCAGCTCGCCGGGGACGATGGGCCCTTCGGTCGAACGGGCGGGAGTCATGGTGGGGTGCGCAAGGGTGTTCACGCCTCCTTTGTCGGCGATCGGCGGGCGCAGCTTGAGAATTCTCGTGAAAAGCACACGAAAGGGTGATCGACCGTGACTGGATAATTGACTTCTTATCAGGAAGAACCGCGCATTACGGTCGGGGCTGGTCGATCTTGGTGGTTCGGGGCACCGCCGGTGCCGTCGGGGGGCGCTCGGACGTCAGGCGAGGGCTCAGAGCGCCCGGCGGCGGGCCTGGAGCACCAGGACGGCGAGCAGCAGCAGGCCCGCCGGGGCCGCGACGGCCGTGAGCAGCGCCGGGTCCGTCAGCGCCGCTCCCCCGGCCGCCGCCTCGCCGCTGCCGCCGTACACCCAGCCGTACGCCCACTCGACGCCGGACTGGAAGGGCAGCAGCTCGGCCGCCCGCTCCGGCCACGGACGGCCCGTCCGGCGCAGCAGCACGGCCACGCCCGTCTCCAGCAGCGGCGGCAGCGCGCACAGCAGCAGGACGCCGACGACGGCGCTGCGGGTCAGCGAGGCGGTCAGCACGCCCGTCCAGGCGGCCACCACGGTCAGCAGGACGAAGGCCAGCAGCGCGGCCGGGACCCCGTGGCCCGCCACCAGGCCCAGCGGGGCGAAGCCGCCCGGCAGGTCGTCCAGCCCGGACAGCCCGGCGCCGGTCAGCACCTCGGAGACCCGGGCCGACAGCGCGGCGGGCTCCGACCAGGCCGCCACCGTCACAGAACCCGGCAGGGCCAGGTGCACGGCCACCGTGTCCAGCAGCAGCGTGGCCAGCGCCAGCAGCGCGGCCACCGGGCCGATCACCAGCAGCTTGGCCAGCAGCAGCCGCACCCGGCGCGGATAGGACACCAGCGAGGCGGGCAGCCCCGGGTGGCGCACCTCGTGCCCGTACGAGAGGGCGCCCAGCGCCCCCGCCCCGAGCGCCGCGAAGGGCAGCGGGATCAGCGGGACGGCGGCGGTCAGCAGCCGCACCCCGGCCGGGGCCCCGAGCGGCCCCGCCGGGGCCTGGCTCGCCAGAACGGCGGCCACCACGGCGTCGACCAGCAGGACGGCGGCCAGCAGCAGCCAGGTGGAACGCAGGCCGCGCAGCCGGCGCAGCTCGTAGGCCAGGACTCGCACGGTTCACTCGCTCCGGTGGTCGTCGGGGACGGAGGTGTCGGTCAGGCGCCCGCCGTCGGAGGCGAGGCGGGTGGCCCGGGCCAGCCGGACGGTGTCGTCGGCGAGCAGATCGGCTGCCCCCGCCCGCCGGACGGGCGCGGCAGGTCGCACGGGGTGCGGCGGCCCGACGGGGGCCTCCCGGGGGACGCGGTCCGCGGTGTCCGTGCGGCCGGTGGGCGTGAAGGAGTCGGCGGGGCCCTCCCGGAAGAGGCGGTCCACGGCGACGGCGGGCGTCCGGGTGTGCTGCTCCTCCCGGCGGGGGGCCGCTCCGAGGGCTGCCAGGGCGGTCAGGGCGCTGCGGGGGCGCCGGGAGCCGTTGGTGGCGGGGGCCGGGGTGACGGGCAGGGCGGGGGCGGGGGCGAGCAGGGACGGCTCGGGCTCGCCCGTTCCGCCCACTGCTTCCGCTCCCTCAGCCCGGTCCGTTCCTTCCGATGCCGACTCGCCGGGCTGCCGGGCGGGTTCGGGTGCGGGCTCCTCGGCGGTGGGCCGGCCCTGGAGGTGCCCGGAGCGGCCCGAGGGGACGGGCAGGGTGGCCCGGGGCGCCGGCTGCTCCACCACCCGGTCGGCGAGCTCGTGCAGCAGGATGCCGTTGCGGTAGGCGAGTTCGCCGATCTCGGTGCGGTCCAGGCCCGCCACCGCGAGGCCCACGCTGCCGTCCCGGCGGACCTCCGCGCCCTGGCTCACCAGCAGGTCGGCCAGCCGGGCCATCTGCGGCCCCCGGACGGCGACCTCGGGGCTGAGCCTGGTCCGGCGGAACTCCGTCACGGGCTGGTCGGCCACCAGCCGGCCCTGGTCCAGGGTGATCACCCGGTCGGCGAGCTGGGCGGCCTCCTGCGGGGAGCGGGTGGTCACCAGGACGGTGCCTCCGGCGACCGCGAAGGAACGCAGGAAGGAGTGGAACCACTCGACGTTGCGCGGGGACAGGCCCTCGGCCGGGCCGTCCAACAGCAGGGCGGCGGGGTCGCCGAGCAGGGCGGCGGCCAGGGCCAGCCGACGGTGCATGCCGGGCGAGAAGCTGCGCAGCCGCTGCCCGGCGACGGCCGCGAGCCGGGTCTGCTCCAGCAGTTCGTCGGCCCGCCGGGCCGGGACGCCGACCGCCGCCGCGAGCATCCGCAGGTGACCGCGGGCGGTGCGGCCCGGGTGTCCGGCGACGGCCGCGAGGCCCTCCCCGGGGCCCGGCAGCAGGACGCCGACCTCGCGCTCCGGGCGGCGCAGCCTGCGGTAGGTGCGGTCGCCGAAGAGGGTGACGCCCTGTCCCCGTTCGAGTTCGAGCATCAGTCGCAGCGCGGTGGTCTTGCCCGATTCCTCGGCGCCGAGCAGCGCGGTGACCAGGCCGGGCCGGACGTCGAAGGTCAGATCGAGCACGGCGGGTGGGGCGCCCTTGCGGTAGACCTTGGTCAGTCCGGTGCTCTGGATCATCGCTGGTCGCTCCCATTGCCCTCGGCCGGTCCCGCTGGACGCGGTGCCCCCTGGTGGGCCGGCGGCTGCCCGCACGGCCTCGCGCCAGCACATTAGGGGTCGGCGGGGGCGATTTCGGGCATTACGACGGCGGCGCGGGGCCCTGGGCCACCCACCTCACCCGATCAGGGGACAATCCGATCCTGCGATTCCCCGGCGGCTCAGGACTCCGGGCGCAGCATGGGCGGGTTGAGCACCGTAGCGCCGCCCGCGGTGAACAGCTGGGCCGGGCGGCCCCCCTGACGGGTCGTCGTGCCGCCGGAGGGCAGCAGGAAGCCGGGGGTGCCGGTGACCTTGCGGTGGAAGTTGCGCGGGTCCAGCACCACGCCCCAGACGGCCTCGTAGACCCGGCGCAGCTCGCCGACGGTGAACTCGGTCGGGCAGAAGGCGGTGGCGAGGGAGGAGTACTCGATCTTGGAGCGGGCGCGCTCCACGCCGTCCGCGAGGATGAGTCCGTGGTCGAAGGCGAGCGGGACGCCGTCGGCGGGCGTCTGGCCGAGGAGTTCGCCGACCGGGGCCCAGCGGGCGCCGCTGGCGTCGCCGCCGGCGCGGGGGGTCGGCAGGTCGGGGGCGAGCACCAGGTAGGCGACGCTGACCACGCGCATCCGGGGGTCGCGCTGCGGGTGGCCGTAGGTGGCGAGCTGTTCGAGGTGGGCGCCGGCGGTGACGGGGCTCACCACGTCGTGGCCGGGCGCGGAGTGGGCGCGCAGGCCCGTCTCCTCGGCCAGCTCGCGCGAGGCGGCCTCGGCCAGGCCCTCGTCGGGGCGGACGAAGCCGCCGGGCAGGGCCCAGTACCCCTGGTACGGCGGCTCGCCGCGTCTGACCAGCAGGGCGCAGAGCGAGTGGTCGCGCACCGTCAGCACCACCAGGTCGACGGTGACTGCGAACGGGGGGAAGGCCGACGGATCGTAGCGCGACATGGCCACGATCATAGTCGTCTCTCTGACGATAAGCACAGGCCCCAGCAGGGACGGAGCAGGGACGGAGCAGGGGCGGGGCGCGGACGGGGCGGGCACCGGCCGCCCGCCCGTCTGCCGGTCGGTCAGATGTCAGCGGGCGACCAGCTGCAGCTCCTCGGGGGCCTCCTCGACCATCGCCACCCCGATCCGGCTCACCCGGACCGAGAACGGTTCCCCGGCCACCCGCAGCCCGGTCAGCTCGAGCTCGCCGAGGGGCGCGGTGCTGGCGGGGCGCACCAGGACGCGACCGCCGGGGACGTCGGGCCTCACCCCGGCGAGGGCGAACACCGCGTGCGCGGCGCCGGCCGCCGAGACGGCCGCCGGGCGGCAGGCGGCGGGGTGGGGCACCGGCGGGCTGCCCGGGGTGCGCTGCTCGCCCGCGTACATCTCGGGCAGTCGCCCCTCGAAGTGGGCGGCCGCGGCGAGCAGGCCCTCCAGCAGGGTGCCCGCCTCGTTCTCGTGGCCGGCCTCGGCGAGCCCGGCCACGGCCAGCGCCGTCTCGTGGACCCGCACCGCACCGCCGCGGTGGCCGAGCGGGTTGAACCGGGGGGACTTGGCGCTGAGGGTGCGCAGACCCCAGCCGCTGTCCAGCTCGGGCGTGAGCAGGCGCTGGGCGAACAGCCGGGTCTGTTCGCGGTCCAGCAGGCTCTCGTGCCGGCCGCCGTCCGCGGCGAGCCCGGTGTCGAGCAGGTGCACCAGGGAGGAGGCGAGGGCGGGCAGCGGCCGGTCTCCGGGGGCGAGCGCGGCGGCGGGACGGCCGCCGGACAGGTCGTCGACCCAGAACCGCTCGCGGAAGCGCCCGCGCAGCTCGGCGGCCCAGTCGCGCCACTGCGCGGCTCCCGGGCGGCCGAACGCCTCCAGCAGTTCGGCGCCGTGCAGGGCGGCGCGGTGGGCCTGCGCCTGGACCTCGGCGCGGGCGGGCACGGGGTGCGCCGAGCGGTCCTCCACCGGGCGGCTCAGGTCGGTGACGAAACCGTCGACCAGGCCCTCGCTCAGGGCGGCCAGGGCCCGCTCGGCGGCGGGCAGCAGTTCGGCCGTCTCCGCCGGGGGCAGGCCCCAGCGCCATGCCTCGGCCAGCACGGTGACGAACAGCAGGGTGGCCTCGGTGGCGGTGCAGGTGGGCGGCAGCTCGGGGCCGCCGTGGCGCAGGGCGCCGGGCAGCAGGCCCTCCACCCGGCCGGGGGCGGGGGCCAGCTGCTGACGGCGGGCCAGCGCCCGCAGGGTGCCGGCGGCGAGCCGGGTGCCGAGGGGCAGGGTCAGCCGGGCCGCCCACAGCGCGTCGGCCGGGGCGAGGCCGAAGCGCCAGGGTGCGCCGGAGGCGGGGTAGAGGTCGGTCGGGCGGTCGGGGTCGGCGAACAGCAGCCCACCGAGGGCGTCCAGGGAGCGGGTGACCAGCGACGCGGCGCGGGGGTCGTCGCTGCGGACCTCCGGCTCGGCCCAGGGCAGCGGGACTCCGGTGCCGCGCCCGCCGGGCGGCCGGAGGCCGGGGGCGGTGGCCTCGATCTGGACGTGCAGTTCGACCGACCAGCGGGCGCCGGGCTGCACCTCCAAGTCCCAGCGGAGCACCCCGGCCCCGGCCAGCACGGCGTGCGGGGAGGGCTTGGCGCTGACGACGGCGCTGTGCGCCGGGCCCGTCCAGCGCAGGCCGGAGGACTGCACCTGGCCGGGCAGGTCGGGCTGGCGGTGGCCGGCGGCGATCTCGGCGACCGGGCCGAGGTCGGTGCCCAGGGCGATCTCCAGCGGCAGCCGGGCGGGCCGGGCCCCGGTGTTGCGGACCGTGACGGTCTCCACCCCGTCCGCGTGCCGCAGGCGCTCGACGGTGAGCGCCGGATCCGGGTCGAGGTCGCCGGGGAGGCGGACGGCGCCGAGGAAGCGGGCCCGGGCGGCGCTGGTCAGGGTGCCCTGGAGCGGCAGCGGCTCCATCCCGCCGAGCCGCAGCTCCATCCGGGCGAGCACCCGGACGCCGTGCTGGTAGAAGCCGTGCAGGCCGTGGCCGCGCAGCTGGCCGTCCGGGCCGGAGGCGGCCATGCCGGGGGCGTTGACGCAGAGCACCGCGTGGTGGACGGCGGGAGGCTGCGGGCGCGGCGGGGCCGGGGGACGGCCCGGGCCCACGGGCGCGCCACCGGGTACGGCCGGCGGGGCCGGTCGCGGCGCGCCGACCACGGTCTCGGCCGGCAGGGCCTGTGGTGGCCTCAAGGCGGTCACCGGACTCTCCTCCCTCGGCGGTCCGGTGGCCGGGTCTGGCCGGTGGGCCGCGAGCGTGCTCGATCGCGTGCTGATGGTGCCGGGCCGGCGGGCTGTCCCGCCGACGGATTGCCGTGCCTGGCCGTACCCGGTGCCGGGCCCTGCCATGCGGTGCGCCGCACCGGTCCGGTCCGGTGGTGACGCGCCGCGCCGACCTTAAGGCCCGGCGCGATCCTCTGGCACACGGGGCCGTCACCTCGCCGTCACACCTCCGACGCACGGGCGCCGCTCCCACCGTCCACGGGTGCGGGCCCCAGGGGTGAACGCCGCGGGCCGCCTCCAGGTCACGCCCGCGCCCCTCCCCCCGGGGCGCCGCGGCCGGTCTCCGCACCGCGCCCGGTGCCCGTACCGGTGGGTGGAGGCCGAACCACCGCCCGGCCGCGGTCAGGATACGGTGCGGGGGTCGCGGCGCCCCCGCCCGGTGACCCCGTGATCGGTGGCGCGACCGCTGTGACCAGCAGAGACCGAGGAGTTGCATGTCCACCGTCAGCCGGCTGCCCGGGATTGTCACGACCGATCACGTCTTCCAGGTGCCCCTCGACCACGCCGCCCCGGAGGGCGAGCGGATCGAGGTGTACGCCCGCGAGGTGGTCGCCGCCGGCCGCGAGAAGGACGACCTGCCCTGGCTGCTCTTCCTCCAGGGCGGGCCCGGCGGGAAGTCCCCCCGCCCGCTCGGCCGGGACGCCTGGCTCGACCGCGCCCTGGACGACTACCGCGTCCTCCTGCTCGACCAGCGCGGCACCGGGCGCTCCACCCCCGCGACCCGGCAGACGCTCGCGCGGCGCGGCGGCGCCAAGGAGCAGGCCGACTACCTGGCCCACTTCCGCGCGGACTCGATCGTGCGCGACGCCGAATTCATCCGGCACCGGCTGCTCGGCGCCGACCGCCGCTGGAGCCTGCTCGGCCAGAGCTTCGGCGGCTTCTGCACCCTCACCTACCTCTCCTACTTCCCCGAGGGCCTGACCGAGGCGTTCGTGACCGGCGGCCTCGCGGGCCTGCGGACCGGGGCGGACGACGTCTACCGGGCCACCTACCGCCAGGTGCTCCGCAAGAACGAGGACCACTACGCCCGCTTCCCCGGGGACGTCGAGGCGGTGCGCCGGATCGCCGCGCACCTCGCCGAGGCCCCCGCCGCCCTCCCGGGCGGCGGGCTGCTCACCGTGGAAGCGTTCCAGGCGCTCGGACTGATGCTGGGCGGCGGCAGCGGCTCCGGCGCCCTGCACCACCTGCTGGAGGAGGCGTGGGTGGAGGGCGCCGCCGGGCCCGAGCTCTCCGACACCTTCCTCGCCGGCGCCCAGGCCCAGCTCTCCTTCGCGGGCGGCCCGCTGTACGCCGTGCTGCACGAGTCGATCTACGGCCAGCGGTCCGTGGACGGCGGCGGCGCCACCGCCTGGGCCGCCGAGCGCGTCCGCCGGGAGTTCCCGCCGTTCGACGCCCGGGCCGCGCTGGAGACCGACGCCCCGGTGCTGTTCACCGGGGAGATGATCTACCCCTGGATGTTCGACACCGACCCGGCGCTGCGCCCGCTGAAGGAGGCGGCCGAGCTGCTCGCCGCCCGCACCGACTGGCCCGACCTGTACGACCCGGCGCGCCTGGCCGAGAACACCGTGCCCGTCACGGCGGCCGTCTACCACGACGACATGTACGTGGCGGCCGCCGACTCGCTGGCCACCGCCCGCACGGTGCGCGGTCTGCGGGCGTGGGTCACCAACGAGTGGGAGCACGACGGTCTGCGGGCCAGCGGCGGCAAGGTGCTCGACCGCCTGATCAAGATGGCCCACGGAGAGGCGTAGCCTCCCCGGCCTCCCCTGTCCTCGTAGCCCCCACCGGCCCGGCGGGGCGGCGAAGAGGTCAGCGCGCATGGCGGCCTCCTCTCCCCGCCCGCCGGGCGCCCCGGCAGTGGTCGGCCTCGGCACGGCGCGCCTCGGCCGAGGCGCAGGCCGACTGCCGGCCCAGGCGCACGCCCCGGGCGGGCCGCTGCCCGGAGTGGTCCGCCTCGGGAGCGCACCGGGGCGAGGGGAGCAGCGCGACCGGCCCCGAGTCCGGCTCACCCACCGACGCACCGCCCGGAGCGGGCCCGCTGCCACCCTCGGCGGCGCTCCCGCCCGCCGCGGTGAGCGGTGCCCCGCCCCTGCGGCGGCCGCCCCGGCGACGGCGGCGCCCCGCCGGGGCACCCGCGGCCGGGCCCGGGCCGGGTGCCTCCTCCGGGGGATCGACGGGAGCCGCCGCACAGGCCTCCTTTTCCTCCCTTGCCTCGCGTGCCTCGCGTGCCTCGCGGCGGCGCCGCTGGGCCTCGACGGCCGTCATCAACGCCTGGGGGGCCATACCGTCGTTGAGCGACTCGTACAGCAGCTCGGCGAGCAGGTAGCCCGGGGCGAGCCGCAGGACGTGGCCGAGCACGACCCGGGCCGTCGCCGTGTCCCCCGCGACCCAGGAGGCCCAGGCGAGCAGGGTGAGCGGGGCCACCGCGCAGTCCTCGTACGGCGGCACGGCGCGCCGGGCTAGGAAGCGCCAGAGCCGCTCGGCCGGGGCCAGCTCGGCGGGGCGGGCGTACTCGACGCCACGGTCCCGGGTGAGGCGGTCCCGCAGGGCGACCAGCAGCCGGGCCGCCCGCTCCTCGTCGAGCTCCCGGCCACCGGCCGCGAACTCGGCGAACGCCTGGTCCAGCAGGGCGGCGCCCTGGCCGAGGGAGACGGTCCCGGCCAGGGCCCGCTCCAGCGCCGCCCGCTGGGCCTCGGCCCCCGGCGGGCCGATCGGGGCCAGGGCGCCGACGATCGCCTTGCGGCTGCCGCGCGGGACCAGGCCGGCGACCGTCGCCGCGGCCGCCGCCGGGCCCGGGGCCGGACCGCTGCGCACCGGCGTGCCCGCCGGGTCGCAGCAGCCCTCGCCCCGGCAGAGGAAGGACCGCCAGCGGCCGTCGGAGACGCACAGCGACTCCTTGACCGCCACTCCCCGGCGTGCGAAGGCGGCGCGCAGGTCCTCCGCCAGGGGCCGCAGCCCCTCCGCGACCGGCGGGCCGTGCGGCGAGGTGGAGTCCTGGCAGAGATAGAGGAGCACCTGGACCGGCGGACCGCCGTGCCGCTCGGAGAGCGCCACCAGCAGGGCCGCCGTCTCGTCCGCCGCGGCGGACCACTGGGCGGGCGAGGCCGGGATGTCCGCCCGGATCACGCCGCCCTGGTGCAGGTCGGGGCCCTGGAGTCCGACCGCGACGATGCTGTCGTCGGGGTGGAACCCCAGGAGGTAGGGCAGGAGCTCGGCCATGTCGGCCGGCCCCCGCATGACGACCGGCCGGTGGCCGGAGGCCGGGCCGAGGGACAGGGTGACGGGTTCGTTGTTCATCGCGTTCATGGCCGCAAGAGTGGAGTGTGATCCGCCGAGGCCGACGAATCTTTCCGATTCCTGTGGATAACCCCGGGGGGAAATGCCTCTTCCCTCGTTCGGCGGATATCCGCGTCACTCCCCCGGGCGAAGAAAACCGCGCGTTCAACTGATGAGCGGATGAAAGACACCTCACCTTCGCCACCCCCTCCCCCGCCGGCATTCGCCCCTTGTCACCGGCATGGGGTTACATCGGGGCCATGCAGCAGCCCGAGATGCACACCACCGCCACCACCGCCGACCGCGCCGAGGTCAGGGCGCGGGCCGAGGCCGTCCTGCGCGAGCTCGCCGGGGCGGGCGCCGCCCTGCGCGAGGACCAGTGGACGGCCATCGAGGCCCTCGTGGTCGACCACCGCCGCGCCCTGGTCGTCCAGCGCACCGGCTGGGGCAAGTCCGCGGTCTACTTCGTCGCCACCGCCCTGCTCCGCGCCCGGGGCTCCGGGCCGACGGTGATCGTCTCCCCGCTGCTCGCCCTGATGCGCAACCAGGTCGAGTCGGCGGCCAGGGCCGGCATCCACGCCCGCACCATCAACTCCGCCAACGCCGACGAGTGGGACGGGATCCAGGCCGAGGTCGCCGCCGGCGAGGTCGACATCCTGCTCGTCAGCCCGGAGCGGCTGAACAACCCCGACTTCCGGGACCAGGTGCTGCCCAAGCTGGCCGCCTCCACGGGCCTGCTGGTGGTCGACGAGGCCCACTGCATCTCCGACTGGGGTCACGACTTCCGCCCCGACTACCGGCGGCTGCGCACCATGCTCGCCGATCTGCCGCCCGGCGTGCCCGTGCTGGCCACCACCGCCACCGCCAACGCCCGGGTCACCGCCGACGTCGCCGAGCAGCTGGGCACCGGCGCCACGGACACCGACGCGCTGGTGCTGCGCGGCCCGCTCGACCGGGAGAGCCTCACCCTGGGCGTGCTGTCGCTGTCCGACCCGGCGCACCGGCTCGCCTGGCTGGCCGACCACCTCGACCGGCTGCCGGGCTCGGGCATCGTCTACACCCTGACGGTGGCCGCCGCCGAGGAGGTCACGGCCTTCCTGCGCGAGCGCGGCTTCGCGGTCGCCTCCTACTCGGGCCGCACCGAGGACGCCGAACGCCGCACCGCCGAGGCCGACCTGCTGGCCAACCGGGTCAAGGCCCTGGTCGCCACCTCCGCCCTGGGCATGGGCTTCGACAAGCCCGACCTCGGCTTCGTCGTCCACCTGGGCTCGCCCAGTTCGCCCATCGCCTACTACCAGCAGGTCGGCCGGGCCGGGCGCGGCGTCGACCGGGCCGAGGTGCTGCTGCTGCCCGGCCGCGAGGACGAGGCGATCTGGCGCTACTTCGCCTCGCTCGCCTTCCCGCCCGAGGAGCAGGTGCGCCGCACCATCGACGCCCTGGCCGAGGCCGGCCGCCCGCTCTCCACCGCCGCCCTGGAGCCCCGGGTGGACCTGCGCCGCGCCCGGCTGGAGACCATGCTCAAGGTGCTCGACGTGGACGGCGCCGTCCGCCGGGTCAAGGGCGGCTGGACGGCCACCGGCGAGAGCTGGGCGTACGACGCCGCCCGCTACGCCAAGGTCGCCGCCTCCCGGGAGGCCGAGCAGCGGGCGATGCGCGAGTACGCGGCGACCACCGGCTGCCGGATGGAGTTCCTGCGCCGGCAGCTGGACGACGAGCAGGCCGCGCCCTGCGGGCGGTGCGACACCTGCGCGGGGCCGCGCCACACCCCCGACGTCTCCGAGGAGACCCTCGCCGCCGCCCGGGCCGCGCTCGGACGCCCCGGTGTGCCCTTCGAGCCGCGCCGGCTGTGGCCGACCGGGATGGACGCGCTCGGCGTGCCGCTCAAGGGCCGCATCCCGGCGGGCGAGCAGGCCGAGAGCGGCCGGGCGCTGGGCCGGCTCTCCGACATCGGCTGGGGCAACCGGCTGCGCACCCTGCTGGCCGAGCAGGCGCCGGACGTCCCCGTACCCGGCGAGGCGGTGGACGCGCTGGTGACGGTGCTGGCGGACTGGGCGCGCGGGCCGGGCGGCTGGGCCGGACCGGCCACCTCGGAGGGTGCCCGGCTGGAGCGGCCGGTCGGCGTGGTCACCATGGCCTCCTCCTCACGCCCGCAGCTGGTCGGCAGCCTCGGCGCGCGGATCGCCGAGATCGGGCGGCTGCCGCTGCTCGGCCGGATCGAGTACGCGGGCGGGCAGCCGCCGCACGGGGCGCGCAGCAACAGCGCCCAGCGGCTGAACGCCCTGGCCGGGGCGCTGATGCTGTCTCCGGAGGTGGAGCAGGCGGTGGCGGCGGCCGGCGGGCCGGTGCTGCTGGTGGACGACCTGGTCGACTCGGGGTGGACGGTCACCGTGGCCGCCCGGCTGCTGCGCCGGGCCGGGGCGAGCGCGGTGCTGCCGCTGGTGCTGGCGGTGCAGGGGTGAGTGGGGGGAGTTGATCGAACCGGGACGCAGCCACCGGTTCCATCCCGCCATCACTCGAATGGCCTAACGGAAAGGATCACAACCGAGCGACTTCGATCACACAGGGCATCCGGACGGAATGGACCGGTCACCATGCACCGAACGGTTCACTGCTCGCCGCATACCGCTCGGATCAAGGTCATCAGCTGGTCGGCCGCGACTCGACGGACACCGGAGCACACCCTCCCGACACAGAGCCATCCGGTGGCGTTCATCATTTCGTCATTGCCGCTTCACCCCGGATTCCGCGAGAATCGGAGGGTACCCGAAATCAGGTCCGTCGGACCCGCCCTTCGGCGTACCCAGGCATCGGCCTTCCCTCGGGCCAGGAAGGAGGATCGTGATCAGCGGCAGCGACCCCGGTCAGAATCCCCTCACCAGGGGTTCCGAGGGCAGAAGACTGCTCGACATGGAGGGCTGGAGGGCCGGGGGGATTCCGCTGCTGCGAGATCCGCGCGACTTCGTGCTGGAGCTGCACCAACGGCACCTGCCCCAGCCGGGCACGGTCGTGGTCGCCGTCCTGGACGCGCTCCACCACCTCACCGCCTCGGCCTCCTTCACCCCCTGGCCGCACGACTCCGACGGCTGGCAGCACCGCAACACACTGCTCACCCAGCTGCGCCGGATCACCCCGCACGACCTGCGGCTCGCCCAGCCGACCCGGACGGCCGTGCTGCTGCGCTGCCGCGAGGGCGCACCCGGCTGGACGGAGCAGGACGGCGCCTGGATGTGGGCGCTGCGCGACGCCTCCGTGCTGCACGGGCTGCGCTCCGGCTCGTACATCGGGCTCACCCCGGCGGGCTGGCAGATCCTCGGGGACGGACGCGGCGGGCGCAATCCGCACGCGGGTTCGTGGGCGGACGGGCCGGTGCACACCGTGACGGAGCTGCCGCCCCGGTCGGCGCTGGACGAAGCGGCGCGTGGCCGCCGGACCAGGCAGACGATCGACCAGGCCCGCCGCGGCGAGGGCGGACCGCTCGCCCTCCCGACCGAGGGCCCGTGGACCCCGGCGCGGATCTCGGCCGTGGAACCGACCCGGCGCACCGGCACCCGCTGATCCCGTAACGGACGGACAGCGGGCCCGGCGCCGCACGGCTCCGGGCCCGGCGCCGCAGCGAACAGCCGGACGGCCGACCACCGATCAGGCGGTCGGCCGGTCAGGCACTCAGGTACTCAGGCAGGCAGGCGCTAAGGCACTAAGGCAGGAAACCGGTCGAGCGCCCGCCCGGTCAGACCTTCAGCCGGTCGGACCGCGCCCCGGCACCCCGCCGCCCCCGCGCGGCGCCGGCCGCGGGGCCCGCGTCGCCGCAGACCACGAGCAGCGCGGTCGCGCGCCCCAGCGCCTCGGCGTACGCCTCGACGGCCCGGGCGGCCGGTCCGCCGTTGACCACCAGGACGACCACCTCGCGGCGGACCTGGCGGCCGAACTTGGCGTCCGCGTAGAACACGTCGCCGCCTTCGGCGAGCTGCGCCCAGTAGCGCTCCTCACCGAAGGAGACCTCGTGCTGCTGCCAGGGGTGCGCCTCGCCGACCGTCAGCACCAGGATCTGGCCCGGGTCACGGCCCGAGTCCAGCAACTGGTCGACCGCCTCGTCGGCGAGGTCCAGCGCCTGGGCCGGGCCGGCGGCGATGCGCCGGACCTCGACCTGCGGTGCGGCGGGTGCCGGGAGGCGCGGCCCGGGCTTGGGGATCGGGCGCGGCGGGCCGGGCTCGGCGGCCCCCGGCGGTACCGGGCGCGGTGCCTGGCGGGGGCCGGGCACGGGGGCGGCAACAGTGGAGGGTGCGGTGGCAGGAGCGCCGCCGATGGCAGGCGTGTTGGGGGCTTGTGCGTCCGACTCGCGGGGGAAGGGAACGCCGGGGCCCGGGAGGCTCTCGTGAATCTCCGGCTCCTCGGGGAAGACAGGCATACCCGGATATCTATCAAATGCCGGTCGAACGCGCACGGGCGCCCCACCCATTGAACGCCGCACGGTTCGACTCCACACCCAGGCGATTCCCGACGGAACGTCAGAAACCGAGCGTCAACTGTTCGTCGGCGCACCCCTGCGCGGCGCCGTCGACGTCCCGAACGCGCTTGAGGTGGCGCCACTTCGGGAGCGCGTCCAGGTACGCCCAGGAGAGCCGGTGGTGTTCGGTGGGGCCGTACTCCTCCAGCGCGGCGCGGTGCACCGGGGACGGGTAGCCGGCGTTGTCGGCGAAGGCGAATTCGGGGTGCGTCTCGCCGAGTTCGGCCATCAGTCCGTCGCGGTGGACCTTGGCGAGGACGGAGGCGGCGGCCACGCAGATGCAGGACTGGTCGCCCTTGATCACCGTGCGCACCCGCCAGGGGCCGCCCAGGTAGTCGTGCTTGCCGTCCAGGATGACCGCGTCCGGCTCGACGGGCAGGGCCTCCAGCGCGCGGACGGCGGCCAGCCGCAGCGCCGCCGTCATGCCGAGTTCGTCGCACTCCTGCGGGGAGGCGGACCCGAGCGCGTAGGCGGTGACCCAGTCCGCGAGGACGGGGGCGAGCGCCTGGCGGCGCAGTTCGGTGAGCAGCTTGGAGTCGGTCAGCCCCTCCGGCGCCCGGTGCAGACCGGTGACGGCGGCGCCCACCGTGACCGGCCCGGCCCAGGCGCCGCGCCCGACTTCGTCCAGCCCGACCACGACCTTGGCGCCGGCCCGGCGGAGCGAGCGCTCGACGGAGTGTGTCGGGGGGACGATGGGCATGGCGGCTTCCGTTCGACTGAGGCGGTCTCCAGCCTAAGCCCGTTCACGCCCCGGCCACTCCGGCCGGCTACCGCCCGACCATCGGCATCAGCACCTCGTCCACCAGCCGGCTCGCGTAGTCGTCCGGCATCGGCTCCGCGCCGGTCGCCTTGACGTGGTAGAAGAGCATCGCCGGTACGACGTCGGCGACCATCGGGGTGTCCGCCCCGGGCCGGACGTCGCCGCGTTCGACGCCGCGGCGCAGGATGTCGAGGACGGTCTCGGTGGTCGGATCGATCACCCGGCCCATGAGGAAGTCCTTGAACATCTCGGCCTGTTGCTGGGAGACCTCCCCCATGAGCGCGTGGATGGCGGCGCCCACCCGCGAGCCCGAGGCGGCCGCGAACAGCTCGATGAGCTGCAGCAATTCGGCCCGGGTGGACCCGAGGTCGGGCACCGCGCGAGGGCGTGGGAGAGTGGCGTCCAGGGAGTCGATGACGAGTTCGACCTTGGACCCCCACCGCCGGTACAGCGCCGCCTTCCCGGTCCGCGCCGCAGCGGCGACCCCTTCCATCGTCAGGCGTGCGAACCCGCCGGAGGTGAGCTGGTCGAGCGTCGCTTCGAAGATCGCGTTCTCCAGCTCCTTCCCCCGCCGCCGCACCAAGCGATCCACCGCCGTCATCCACCCACTCCTTTAAGGAACGCTTGCGTTCACAATCAGGGCCAGGATATCGTCCCGATTAGTGAACGATCCCGTTCCTTGGCTACCGGGGCACCGAGTACCGCAGCACCACAACACATAGCCAGCAGGGGGCACATTTCGTGGCTATCTCCGACACTCTCCACAAGCAGTCGCAGCCGCAGCAGGGCCGCGGCAAGAACCTCACCCTGACGGTCATCGCGGCCACACAGCTGATGGTGGTGCTCGACGCCACCATCGTGAACATCGCGCTGCCGCACATCCAGGACGCGCTCAAGTTCTCGACCACCGACCTGTCCTGGGTCATCAACGCCTACACGCTGACCTTCGGCGGGCTGCTGCTGCTCGGCGGCCGCGCGGGCGACATCCTCGGCCGCCGCCGGGTGTTCATCTTCGGCACCCTGCTCTTCGGCCTGGCCTCCCTGCTCGGCGGCTTCGCGCAGGACAGCGGCCTGCTGCTGGCGGCCCGCGCCCTGCAGGGCATCGGCGGCGCGATCTGCTCGCCGACGGCCTTCGCCCTGATCGCCACCAACTTCGAGGAGGGGCCGGAACGCAACAAGGCGTTCGGCGTCTTCTCCGCGGTGGCCGGCTCGGGCGCGGCGATCGGCCTGCTCGCCGGCGGTCTGCTCACCGAGTACCTGAACTGGCGCTGGGTGTTCTTCGTCAACGTGCCGATCGCGATCCTGATCGCCGTCGCCGCGCCGCGCTACATCACCGAATCGCCGCGCATCGCCGGCAAGTTCGACCTGCCCGGCGCGATGACCTCGACGCTCGGCCTGGTGGGCCTCGTCTACGGGTTCATCCGCGCCGCCTCGGACGGCTGGTCGGACCCGGTCACGATCGGCTCCTTCGTGGGAGGCGCGATCCTGGTCGCCGCGTTCATCGTGATCGAGAGGCGCACGGCCCAGCCGATCACCCCGCTGCACCTGTTCGCCGACCGCAACCGCACCGGCAGCCTGGTGATGATGCTCTGCATCGCCGCGGCCATGTTCGGCATCTTCTTCTACGTCGTGCTGTTCGTACAGGGACCGCTCGGCTACAGCCCGTTGAAGGCCGGCGTCTCCTTCCTGCCGATCAGCGTCGCGATCATCATCACCGCCCAGCTCGCCTCCCAGCTCCAGGCCAAGTACGGCCCGAAGCCCTTCATGGCGGGCGGCGCGTTCCTCGTCACCGTCGGTCTCGCCTGGCTGACGCAGATGAACAAGGACAGCGGCTACCTGGACGGCGTCTTCGGCCCCACGGTCGTCTTCGGCCTCGGCATGGGAATGATCTTCGTCCCGGTCATGCTGATCACCGTCTCGGGCGTGGCCGGCGAGGAGACCGGCGCCGCCTCCGGCCTGCTCAACTCCATGCAGCAGATCGGTGGTTCGCTCGGCCTGTCGATCCTGACCACGGTCTTCGCCACCTACGCCAAGGACGAGGCCGCTGTTCAGGTGCCGAAGTTCCTGAAGACGGCGACGCCGGAACAGCTCGCCTACTTCAAGGAGAACCACAACTTCCCGCAGGGCACCGAGGCCGCCAACATGGTGCTGACCCAGGGCATCTCGCACGGCTTCATCGTGGGCGCCGCCCTCGCCGGCGTCGCCTTCCTGGTCGCGGTCTTCGCGATCAAGGCCAAGGCCAGCGACCTGCAGGGCTCCGCCGCCGGCGTCGCGATGCACTGACGGCGCGATGCACTGACGGCGCGATGCACTGACGACGCGGTGCACTGACGGCGCGATGCGCTGACGACCGACGACACACGCGTACGGCCGGCCGGGACTCTCCCGGCCGGCCGTACGCGTTGCGCTTCGCGCGGCACGCGCTCAGCCCTTCACCGACCCCGCCAGCAGCCCCCGCACGAAGTACCGCTGCAGGCCGAAGAACACCCCCAGCGGCACGATGATCGACAGGAACGCCCCCGCCGTCAGCAGCTCCCAGCGCCCGCCGAACGACCCGGACAGCTGCGCCAGCCGCACCGTCATCGGCGCCACCTCCGGGGTGCCCCCGGCGAAGGTCAGCGCGACTAGCAGGTCGTTCCAGACCCACAGGAACTGGAAGATCGCGAACGAGGCCAGCGCCGGGGTGCACAGCGGCAGCACGATCGAGCGGAAGATCCGGAAGTGCGAGGCGCCGTCCACCACCGCCGCCTCCATCAGGTCCCGCGGCAGCTGGGCGATGAAGTTGTGCAGCAGGAACACCGCCAGCGGCAGCGCGAACATGGTGTGGGCCAGCCAGACCGGCGCGTAGCTGCCCTTGAGGTCCACCGCCGGGATCAGCGTCAGCGCGCCCAGGTGCGCACCGCCGGAGAACAGCCGCAACAGCGGGATCAGCGCCATCTGCAGCGGCACCACCTGGAGCCCGAAGACGGTCAGGAACACCGCGTCGCTGCCCCGGAACCGCACCCAGGCCAGCACGTACGCGGCCATCGCCGCCAGCACCAGCGGGAACACCGTCGCCGGGATGCTGATCGCCAGCGAGTTCACCAGGTACGGCATCAGCCCGGTGGAGACGCCGGAGCCGCCCTCGAAGAGCACCGAGTGGTAGTTGCCGAGGCCGAAGTCCGGGTGCAGGAGGGCGTTCCACCAGCCGTCGGCCGTCACGTCCTGCTTGGGGCGCAGGGAGGTGACCAGCAGGCCGAGCGTCGGGATCGTCCACAGCACCGTCATCGCGATCACGAACACCGAGGCCAGCGGGGAGCCGAAGGCCCTGCGCACCGACCGTGCCGGACCCTCCCGCCCCTCCGCCCTGATCAGCGCGCTCACCGCACCTCACGCTCCTTCCGCAACTGGACGATGTTGTAGGCCACCAGGGGCAGCACGGCCAGGAAGAGCAGCACCGCCAGGGCGCTGCCCCGCCCGTCGTTGAACTGCGAGAAGGACTGCGAGTACATCTCGTTGGCCAGCACCTGGGTGCCGAAGTTGCCGCCGGTCATGGTGCGGACGATGTCGAAGCACTTCAGGGTGATGATCATGACGGTGGTCAGGACGACCATCACCGTGGTGCGGATCATCGGCACGGTGACGTACCAGAACAGCCGCGCCCCGCTCGCGCCGTCCAGCCGGGCCGCCTCCACCACCTCGGAGGGGATCGCCTTGATCGCCGCGGACAGGACCACCATCGCGAAGCCCGTCTGCACCCAGACCATCACGGCCATCAGCAGGAAGGTGTTCAGCGGCTGGGAGAGCATCCAGTTCGGCGGATCGTCCCAGCCCAGACTCACGGCGACCTGGCTGAGCAGGCCGATCTGCCGCTGCCCGGGGCCGCGCGACTCGTAGACGAACTTGAAGATGATCGACGCGCCGACCAGCGAGATCGCCATCGGCATGAAGATCAGCGACTTGTAGACCGACTGGCCGCGCATCCGGTCCACCATCAGCGCCAGCAGCAGGCCCAGGCCCGTCGCCACCAGCGGGACGACCGCCAGCCACAGCAGGGTGTTGACCAGCACGTGCCGCACGTCGTCCGAGGTGAACGCCCACCGGAAGTTGTCGCCGCCGACGAACCGGCTGCCGTCGTCGTTGTGCAGGCTCAGGAAGACGGTGCGCACCAGCGGCACCACCAGGCCGACGAGCAGGAGCAGCACGGCCGGGCCGAGGAACACCAGGACGGCCAGCGGGCGGGCGAGCCGACCCCGGGCGCGGCCGGCGACGAAGAAGACCACCAGCAGGATGCCGAGGAAGCCGGCGACGGCGCCGAGGGTGTTGCCGAACTTGAGCGCCGCGTCGCCCCAGGCGCCGGCGGCGAGCGCGACGGGCGGCGGTGAACCGGGTACGGGCATGGGGGGTGCTTCCCTTCGGGTCCGATCACCTTCCGGTGCAAGCGAGTGTTCGAGCGGGCGTGCGAGGGAGCCGGGAAGAGAGGGCCGGGGAGAGCGGGCCAGGGAGAGAGGGGCGGGGAGAGAGGGGCGGGGGGGGGGGGGGGGGGGGCCCCCCCCCCCCCCCGGCCCCGGGGCCCCGGCGCCCCGCCCCCCCGCCCCCCGCCGGCCCGCTACAGCGGCCCCGCGGCGGCGCTGTGGGGGGGGGGGGTTA
>NZ_JBITFA010000020.1:68911-135342 GCF_044455705.1 Kitasatospora sp. NPDC051170
GGGCCTTTATTTGGGGCTGGGGGGGGGGTTTTGGGGGGGGGGGGGGGGGGGGGGGTGGGGGGGGGGGGGGGGGGGGGGGGGGGGGGGGGGGGGGGTGGCCCCGCACCGCCCTCGGCAGATGGTCCCGGTGAGCCCGGCCGACCGTCCCGGCGCGGGCCGGCTACTGCGGCCAGGCGGCGTCGATGTCGGCGGCGGTCTTCTGGATCGACTGGCCCTCCGCGAACCAGGCCGTCAGCGACTTCCACTCCTGCCCCGCGCCCACCGCGGCCGGCATCAGGTCGGAGGCGTCGAAGCGGAAGGTGGCGGCCGGGTCGGTCAGCGCCGCGGCCGACAGCTGGTCGATCGGATCGGTGTACAGGCTCTTGTCCACGCCCTGGTTGGCCGAGACCCAGCCGGTCGCCGTCCTCACCCGGCTGCTCGCCCACTCCGAACTGGACAGGTAGTTCTGCACCGCCTGCACCTCGGGCTTGTCGGAGAACGCGGCCAGGAACTCGCCGCCGCCCTCGACCGGGCTGGGGATCGACGGGTTCACCGCGGGCAGGTGGAAGGCGAAGACGTCCCCGTCCGGGCCGACCTTGGTGCCCTTGGGCCACTGCGCCTCGTAGAAGGACGCCTGCTGGAGCATCGCGCACTTGCCGGTGAGGACCGGCGCGCCCGCGTCCTGGAAGGTGGTGGTCGCGATCGACTTGACGTCGCCGTAACCGCCGTTGACCCAGGCCGGGTTCTGCAACCAGTCGGCCACGGTCCTCATCGCCGTCCGGATCTTCTCGTCGGAGAACTTGACCTGGTGGCCCACCCACTGGTCGTACACCTCACCGCCGTACGTGCCCAGCACCACCTCCTCCAACCAGTCGGTGGCCGGCCAGCCCGTCGCCGTGCCGGAGGCGATGCCGCCGCACCAGGGCTTCGGCCCGCCCGCCTTGGCGATCCGGTCGCTGAGCGCCATCAGGTCCGCCCAGGTCTTCGGCACCTCGTACCCGGCCGCCTTGAACGTCTTCGGCGAGTACCAGACCAGCGACTTCATGTTGGCGCTCATCGGCGCCGCGTAGAAGGTGCCGTTGACCGAACCGTACGTCTTCCAGACCGGGCTCCACCTGTTCTGGTTCTCCACGGTCTTCGCGGGCGGCTTGACGACCTTGCCGCTCTTCACCATCTGCGCCAGCAGGCCCGGTTGGGGGATGATCGCGAGGTCCGGGGTGTTGCCGCCGGCCACCCGCACGGGCAGCTGGGACTCGAAGTCGTTGGACCCCTCGTAGCTGATCCTGATCCCGGTGCACCGGCTGAACTCGGCCCAGGACTTCTCCAGGTTGTCCGACTCCGGGCTCAGGATCGAGGCGAACATCGTCACCTTGGTCCCCGAGTGCCCCGCGTACTCCTGGTACTTGGCGCAGTCACCGGTCAGCGACGACGCTGCGCCGCCGCCACCGGAACCACTCGAACTGTTGGAGCAGGCCGCCGTCAGGGCCAGTACCGCCAGCAGGGCGGGTACGGCGGCGAATCTGTGGCGTGAACCCGTGGACGGCGCGGGCGGGTTGAGGGTCAATGCGGTTCTCCTCGCCAGGGCGTGCTGCCGACTGTGAGCTGAACGACATCGCGCTGTACGGGAGTTGGCGTACGGGGATCGCAGGGTGAGCGAACGACCGGGCGGCCGAACCGATCCGTAGACGTTAACGCAGCCACCCGCCGCCGTCGAGATCCGCGTCCGGCCTTCGCACTGGCCTTCGCACCGGCCCTCCCACCGGCCCTGCCCTCAGCGGAGCCGGACCGGCAGCTCCAGCAGGCTGTTGACCACCAGCGACGGGCTCATCCGCAGTTCGCCGTCCGGCACCGCGAGGGCGAGATCCGGGAAGCGCTCGAACAGCGCCGGCAGCGCGACCCCCGCCTCCAGCCGCGCCAGCGGCGACCCCGGGCAGACGTGCGGGCCGTGGCCGAAGGACAGGTGGCGGCTCTGGTCACGGGTGACGTCGAACAGCTCCGCCGTCACCCCGTGCTGCAGCGGGTCCCGGCCGATCGCGTTGTACGAGACCAACACCGGCTCCCCCGCCGGGATCACCAGATCCCCGACCTCGATCTCCTCCGCGGCGAAGCGGAACAGGAAGTTGCTGGTCGGCGGCGTCCAGCGCAGCGACTCCTCCACCACCGCGTCCCAGGACACCTCCCCCGCACGCACCAGCGCCAGCTGCTCCGGGTGCGCCAGCAGCGCCCGGACGGCGTTGCCGATCAGGTTCACCGTCGTCTCGTGCCCGGCCGCGATGATCACCCGCAGGGTGGCCGCCGCCTCCGCGTCGGTCAGCGCCCCGCCCTCGGCGTCGGCCGCCAGCAGGGCGCTGGCCAGGTCCTCGCCGGGGGCCGAACGGCGCTGCGCCACCAGGTCGTTGACGAAGGCGTTCAGGGCGGCGACCGTCGCCCGGATGCCCTCCGGGTCCGGCTTGATGCCGAAGAACCGCTCGTACAGGTCGCGCAGGACGGCGTGGTCGCGCTCCGGCACACCCAGCAGGGAGCAGATCACCGTCATCGGCAGCGGGAAGGCGAAGGCCGCCTTGAGGTCCACCACCCGCTCACCCGTTCGAAGACCCGCCTCGAGGCCGTCCAGCAGGGCGCGGGTGATCTCCTCCACGCGCGGACGCATCAGCTCGACCCGGCGCGGGGTGAACGCCTGGGCGACGATCGCGCGCAGCCGGCGGTGCTCGGCGCCGTCCGTGGTGACCATGCTCGGGCCGGGCACCGCGAGGCCGATCAGCGGCCAGTTCGCGGGCACCTCGCCGCGCTGGTAGGCGGCCCAGTGCCGGGCGTCCTTGACCATGCGGGCGTCGGTGAGCAGGTCCCGCGCGGCCGCGTGCTGCGCCACCGCCCAGGCGGCGACCCCGCCGGGCAGGACCACCGGCACCACCGGTCCGGCCGCCCGCAGCAGGGCGCCTTCGGCGGCGCTGTCACGGGCCAGCGGGTCGAGGGCGATCGGGGCCTGGGCGGCGGCGGTCATCGGCGGTCTCCTTCGAGTCGGGCGCGCACACCAGACCGCCCGGCGACGTCGGGAGACGTCTCCGGGCGGCTGTTCGGTTCACGCGATCCGGCCGATCATAGTCATTCAGTTCGCCGACTCAACCGGACGGCTGACGTGACGTCCGGCCCCGCGAGCACCGCACACGTACGACCCCCGGCTCACCCGGACCCCGTCGCCAGCGCCCCCTCGATCGCGCTCCGGACGGCGGCGAGGTCCAGCCCGTGGTCGGCGATCACCTTCACACCCAGCCCCTCGCCCTCCCGGATCACCCCGAGCAGCAGGTGGCCCACGCCGATACGGCCCGACCTGAGCTGCAGCGACTCGCGCAGGGACAGCTCCAGGGCCTTCCTCGCCCGGGGCGTGAAGGGCGCGCGCCCGAACGAGACCGAGCCGGAGCGGAACCACCCCCGGCGCCTGGGCTCCTGCACCGCCGGAGCGTCCAGCGCGCCCTCCCCGAACACGGACTCCACGGCCTCCCGCACCGCGTCCAGGTCCACCCCGATCGAGGCCAGCGCCTGCGCCCGGTCGCCCTCCCCGAGCAGTCGGCGCACGGCCGCCCGCGCCGTCTCCAGGTCCAGCCCGGCGTCGATCAGCACCGCGGCGGACGGGTCGCCGGTCTGCCGCAGGGCCGCCAGCAGCAGGTGCTCCGTCCCCACGGAGGAGTGATGCAGCTCCCGCGCCTCGTCCGTCGCGGCGACCACCGTCTCCCGGGCCGCCTCCGTGAAACGCTCGAACATCGCTCAGCCTCCGTCCTCGTCCTTACCGGCTCCACGTCGGGCGTACTTCTTGTGCACCGCCTGCCTGGTCACCCCGAGGCAGACCGCGATGTCCTGCCAGGACCAGCCCTGCGCACGGGCGCTGCCCACCTGCAAGCCCTCCAGCCGGTCCGCGAGATCCCGAAGGGCGCGGACCGCCCGGAGCCCCACGGCGGGGTCACGGCTGCTCGCCGCGGCCGCGAGTTCTCCGCTGTCGCTCATGCTGTCAACTATGGTTGACACCACCCCTGGCGTCAACCCCGGTTGACAGATCCCGGCGCCCGCCGCACCGCGCCGAGACGCGCAGCGGCAGCCCGGCCCCAACGATGAAGAGGCGGGGCGGGGACCGAAGTCCCCGCCCCGCCTCAGCGGTGCGTCAAGCCGGTGATCAGCTGCAGCCGCTGGTGGAGCCGCAGCCCTCGCAGAGGTAGCAGGAGCCGGCGCGGCGCATCTTGGTGCCGCAGGAGAGGCAGAGAGGAGCATCGGCGTTGAGGCCGAGCTGGATCTCCATCAGCTCCGTGGAGTTGTGGGCCTGCCGGGGGGCCGCCTTGGGGGCCTCGACGGCGGCCGGGGCCGGGGTCGGGGCGGCGGGCTTGGCGGCGACCGGGGCGGACTGGGCGAGGGACTCGGTGTCGAGCTCCTCGGCCTCCAGCGGCTCGTAGGAGCCCGTCTCCAGGTGGCGCGTGCGCTCCTCGACGGAGTGGATGCCCAGCGCCGAGCGGGTCTCGAACGGCAGGAAGTCCAGCGCCAGGCGGCGGAAGATGTAGTCGACGATCGACTGCGCCATCCGCACGTCCGGGTCGTCGGTCAGACCGGCCGGCTCGAAGCGCATGTTGGTGAACTTCGAGACGTACGTCTCCAGCGGCACACCGTACTGGAGGCCGACCGAGACGGCGATGGAGAAGGCGTCCATCATGCCCGCGAGGGTCGAGCCCTGCTTGGACATCTTCAGGAAGACCTCGCCGAGGCCGTCGTCCGGGTAGGAGTTGGCGGTCATGTAGCCCTCGGCGCCACCGACCGTGAAGGAGGTGGTGATGCCGGGACGGCCCTTGGGCAGGCGCTTGCGGACCGGGCGGTACTCGACGACCTTCTCGACCGCGGGGGCCGGGGCCTCCTCGGCCTTGGCCTCGGTCTCCTTCTTCTTGGCGGAGAGCGGCTGGCCGACCTTCGAGTTTTCGCGGTAGATGGCGAGCGCCTTGACGCCCATCTTCCACGCCTCGAAGTAGATCTCCTCGACGTCCTCGACGGTCGCGCTGCCGGGCATGTTGACCGTCTTGGAGATGGCGCCGGAGATCCAGGGCTGGATCGCCGCCATCATCCGCACGTGGCCCATCGGCGAGATGGTGCGCTCGCCCATCGCGCAGTCGAACACCTCGTAGTGCTCGGACTTGAGGCCCGGCGCGTCCACGACGTTGCCGTGCTCGGCGATGTGGGCGACGATCGCCTCGATCCGCTCGTCCTGGTAGCCGAGGCGCTTGAGCGCCCGCGGCACGGTGCCGTTGACGATCTGCATCGAGCCGCCGCCGACGAGCTTCTTGAACTTGACCAGGGCCAGGTCGGGCTCGACGCCGGTGGTGTCGCAGTCCATCATCAGGCCGATGGTGCCGGTGGGGGCGAGCACCGACGCCTGGGCGTTGCGGAAACCGTTCTGCGCGCCGACGCGCAGCACGTCCTGCCAGGACTTGTTGGCCGCGAGCCGGACCGGGGCGTCGAGCTCGTCGTAGGAGACGGCGTCCAGGGAGGCGTCGGCGTGCTGCTTCATGACGCGCTGGTGCGCGGTCGCGTTGCGGGCGTAGCCGTCGTACGGGCCGACGACGCCGGCGAGTTCGGCGCCGCGGCGGTAGGCGGTGCCGGTCATCAGGGAGGTGATGGCGCCGGCCAGGGCGCGGCCGCCCTCGCTGTCGTAGGCGTGGCCGGTGGCCATCAGCAGGGCGCCGAGGTTGGCGTAGCCGATGCCGAGCTGGCGGTAGGCGCGGGTGGTCTCGCCGATCTTCTCGGTGGGGAAGTCGGCGAAGCAGATGGAGATGTCCATCGCGGTGATGACCAGCTCGACGACCTTGGCGAAGCGCTCGGCGTCGAACGAGTCGTCGTCCCGCAGGAACTTCATCAGGTTGAGCGAGGCGAGGTTGCAGCTGGAGTTGTCCAGGTGCATGTACTCCGAGCACGGGTTGGACGCGTTGATGCGGCCCGACTCCGGGCAGGTGTGCCAGTGGTTGATGGTGGAGTCGTACTGGATTCCGGGGTCGGCGCAGGCCCAGGCGGCCTCGGCCATCTTGCGGAACAGCTTCTTGGCGTCGACGGTCTCGATGACCTCGCCGGTCATCCGGGCGCGCAGGCCGAATTCGGTGCCGTTCTCGACGGCGGTCATGAATTCGTCGTTGACGCGGACGGAGTTGTTGGCGTTCTGGTACTGGACGGACGTGATGTCGTCGCCGCCCAGGTCCATGTCGAAGCCCGCGTCGCGCAGGGCGCGGATCTTCTCCTCCTCCTTCACCTTGGTCTCGATGAAGGCTTCGACGTCCGGGTGGTCGACGTCGAGGACGACCATCTTGGCCGCGCGGCGGGTGGCGCCGCCGGACTTGATGGTGCCGGCGGAGGCGTCGGCGCCGCGCATGAAGGAGACCGGGCCGGAGGCGTTGCCGCCGGAGGAGAGCAGTTCCTTGCTGGAGCGGATGCGGGAGAGGTTGAGGCCGGCGCCGGAGCCGCCCTTGAAGATCATGCCCTCTTCCTTGTACCAGTCGAGGATCGACTCCATGGAGTCGTCGACGGACAGGATGAAGCAGGCGCTGACCTGCTGGGGCTGCTTGGTGCCGACGTTGAACCAGACCGGCGAGTTGAAGCTGAACACCTGGTGGAGGAGGGCGTGGGTCAGCTCGTGCTCGAAGACCTCGGCGTCGTCCTTGGTGGCGAAGTAGCCGTGCTTCTCGCCGGCGGCGCGGTAGGTGAGCACCACGCGGTCGATGATCTGCTTGAGGCTCCACTCGCGCTGCGGGGTGCCGACCGCGCCGCGGAAGTACTTGGACGTGACGATGTTGACGGCGTTGACCGACCAGAAGTCGGGGAACTCCACGCCGCGCTGCTCGAAGTTGATCGAGCCGTCGCGCCAGTTGGTCATGACGACGTCGCGCCGCTCCCAGCGGACCTCGTCGTACGGGTGCACGCCAGGAGTGGTGTAGATGCGCCCGATCTTGAGGCCGCCCTTGGGGGCCTTGCCGGCGCCCTTGGCCGCGGTCTTGTCGGACTTCGACCCTCGTGCGGAACCGCTCGTGGTGTCTGTCACTTCTCCTCCTCCTGGGCAAACGCCCGAAGCGCCCTGAAAAGTCCGGGCACCGCTGGTTCGTTCTTCCGGTGTGCGGGCAGGCGGAGCCTCGCCTGCTTGCGCACGGTTTGTGATGTTCTGCGCCCCGGTTTCGGGCGCGCGGGGCCCCGGGGGGCCGTCGTGGTGCGGGGTGGCCCGCGAGGGGGCCGGGGGCGCGCCGGTTAGGGCGCGGGGACGGGGACGGACACGCAGGCGTCCTCCCCTTCCGGGGTCGACCGCTCGGCGCGGAGTTCCGCGATGGCGGCCTCGAAGTCTTCCAGTCCGTCGTACGCCTGGTACACGCTGGCGAAGCGCAGGTAGGCGACCACGTCGAGTTCCTTGAGCGGGCCGAGTATGGCCAGCCCGACGTCGTGGGTGGTCAGCTCCGCGCTGCCGCTGCCGCGCAGGCACTCCTCGACCCGCTGGCCGAGCTGTGCGAGCGCGTCCTCGGTGACCGGGCGGCCCTGGCACGCCTTGCGGACGCCGGTGATCACCTTCTGCCGCGAGAACGGTTCCGTCACGCCGCTGCGCTTGATGACCATCAGTGCGGCCGTCTCCACCGTGGTGAAGCGGCGGCCGCAGTCCGGGCACTGTCGGCGGCGTCGGATGGAGCTGCCGTCCTCGGTGGTCCGGCTGTCGACAACGCGGCTGTCGGAGTGCCGGCAGAAGGGGCAGTGCACCTGAGAGATCCCTCCCTGGCAGGACGTGCGGACCGGTTGAGTCTATGCGATGTGCCCGGGGCCTCGGCAAGCTGATCATGCGCCGTGACCACTACCACTGGGCACGGAGAGGACTGTAGCCACTACATCTAGGTCTTCGGGGGAGGCGGCACCCCTGGCGTGTCGAGGGGAGATTAGACTTCCGAAGTCAACTTCCGGTCGAACATTTAATCGATGTACAACAAAGCCTTGATCGAGTCAGTCAACTCCCGAATAATTCACTCGAACGTGTGTTTGGCGCAACCTTTCGATAGGAGGCGCGTTGGGCTGGAAAAGGGAGAGGACAGCCGTCGAGAGGGGCCGCCGTGAACACGATCGAGAGCAACACCATCCCGGTGCAGGAACACTCCCAGTTCAAGGTGGGGCAGCGCACCACGAATCCGCAGGGTGTGGACATCAATATGGACCGTAGCGAAGAACACCGCCTCTCCGGAGCGGCCCTCTCCGGCGCGGGCCGCGTCCCCGACCAGCCGATCGAGCACTCCCCCGCCATGGACGACACCCACCACTCCCCCGCCCGCGCCCTGCCCGGGCGCCCCCCCGGAATCCGCACGGACGAAGCGGGCCTCACCGAGCGCCAGCGGCGCGTGATCGAGGTCATCCGGGACTCCGTCCAGCGCCGGGGGTACCCGCCGTCCATGCGTGAGATCGGCCAGGCCGTGGGCCTGTCCAGCACGTCCTCCGTCGCCCACCAGCTGATGGCGCTGGAGCGCAAGGGCTTCCTGCGCAGGGACCCGCACCGGCCCCGCGCCTACGAGGTCCGCGGCGTCGAGGTGGCCCGCCCCAACACCGCCGAGACGGCCGGGCGCCCCTCCACCTCGTACGTGCCGCTGGTCGGCCGGATCGCCGCCGGCGGGCCCATCCTCGCCGAGCAGACGGTCGAGGACGTCTTCCCGCTGCCGCGCCAGCTCGTCGGCGAGGGCGAGCTGTTCGCGCTCACCGTCCGCGGGGACTCGATGATCGAGGCCGCCATCTGCGACGGCGACTGGGTCACCGTGCGCCGCCAGCCCGTCGCCGAGAACGGCGACATCGTGGCCGCCATGATCGACGGCGAGGCCACCGTCAAGCGCCTCAAGCGCGAGGACGGCCGGATCTGGCTGATGCCGCACAACCCGGCGTACGAGCCGATCAACGGCGACAACGCGACCATCCTGGGCAAGGTCGTCGCCGTCCTGCGCCGCCTCTGACGGGCCGCGCACCGCGCCGCTCCCCGACGGGCCGCGCACCGCACCACCGACCACGGGAAGGGGCTCCACCGCGGAGAATCCGCGGGGAGCCCCTCCGTCGTTCCCCAGGAAGCTCGCGGGGCCCTCAGCCCCGCTTCGCCACCGGCCGCACCGGCTCCGCCGAGGCGTCGATGGCCGCCAGCGAGCGCCGCACCTGGTTGCGGTCCGTGGTGTACCAGAACTCGGGCATCGAGGAGCGGAAGAAGCCCCCGTACCGCTTGGTCTCCACCCGCGGGTCGAGCACCGCCACCACGCCCCGGTCCTCCGAGGCGCGCACCAGCCGGCCCGCGCCCTGCGCCATCAGCAGCGCCGCATGGGTGGCCGCCACGGCCATGAAGCCGTTCCCGCCGTGCTGCTCGACGTCCTTCTGCCGGGCGCTCATCAGCGGGTCGTCCGGCCGCGGGAACGGGATGCGGTCCATGACGACCAGCTGGCAGGCCGAGCCGGGCACGTCCACGCCCTGCCAGAGCGACAGCGTGCCGAACAGGCAGGTGGTCGCGTCCGAGGCGAACTCCCGGATCAGCTCGCCGAGGGTGTCCTCGCCCTGGAGCAGGACCCGGTGGTCCAGCCGCTCCCGCATCGCCTCGGCGGCCGCCTGGGCGCCGCGCATGGAGGAGAACAGGCCCAGCGTGCGCCCGCCCGCCGCGCCGATCAGCTCCTCCAACTCGTCGAGCATGTCCGGCCGTTCGGGATCGCGCCCGGGGTCGGCGAGGTGCTTGGCGACGTACAGGATGCCCTGCTTGGGGTACTTGAACGGCGAGCCGACGTCGATGCCCCGCCAGTACGGGACGGCGTCCTCCTCGAAGGACAGGCCCGGCTCCGGGTTGTCCCCCGGCGTGCGCTCGTCCGGCAGCCGGGCCTCCTTGGGCAGGCCCACCGATCCGGCCACGCCGTTGAAGTCCCCGCCGAGCTTGAGGGTGGCCGAGGTGAGCACCACCGAGCGCTCCTTGTACAGGCCCTCGCGCAGCAGCCCGGACACGCTCAGCGGCGCGACCCTCAGCGAGGCCGTGCCCAGCCCGTAGCGGTCGCTGCGCTCGATCCAGACCACGTCGTACTCGGAGCCCTCCAGCAGCCGGTCCGCCGTCTCGTGCAGCGTCTCCGCCGAGGCCATCGCCTGCTTGCGCACGGCGTCCTCGTCGCTGAGCCCCTTGTCCCTGGTCTCCCCGAGCGAGGTGATCACCTGCCGGGAGGCGTCCCGGATCGCGGTGACGGCGTACGCCAGGTATTCGGGCAGCTCCTCCACCCGGCCGGGCTGGGCGGTCTCCATCAGGCCGTGGTAGTTCTCGGCGGCGGCCTGCAGCGCGTCCACGGCCTTCTCGTTGGCCAGGCGCGCCGCCCGCTTCACGGCCCGGTTGACGGCGCCCACGGTCAGCTCGGCGGTGGCCGCGCCGGTGACGCGGTTGACCAGCTCGTGCGCCTCGTCCACGATCAGCAGCCCGTGCTCGGGCAGCACCGGCGCGCCCTCGATCGCGTCGATCGCCAGCATCGCGTGGTTGGTGACCACGACGTCTGCCAGCTTGGCGCGCTCGCGGGCCTTCTCGGCGAAGCACTCCTGCCCGTACGCGCAGCGGGTGGCGCCCAGGCACTCCTTGGAGGTGACGGCCAGCTGCGCCCACGCCTTGTCGGAGACGCCGGGGCTCATGTCGTCGCGGTCGCCGGTCTCCGTCTCCTCGGCCCAGTCGCGCAGCCGCAGGACGTCCTTCCCGAGCTTGCCGGTGGGGCCGCCGAGCGCGTCCACCGCGTCGAACAGGCCCTCGCCCTCCTCGCTCGGGGTGCCCTCGTTGACGCGGTGCAGGCACACGTAGTTGGACCGGCCCTTGAGCATCGCGAACAGCGGGCGCCGCCGCAGCACCGGGTGCAGCGCCTCGACAGTGCGCGGCAAGTCCCGTTCCACGAGCTGGCGTTGGAGCGCCAGGGTGGCGGTGGCGACGACCACGCGGTCGCCATGGGCCAGCGCCGGCACCAGGTAGGCGAGGGACTTCCCGGTGCCGGTGCCGGCCTGGACGAGCAGGTGCTCGCCGTGGTCGACGGCGTCGGCGACGGCCTCGGCCATCCGGAGCTGGCCGGGGCGTTCCACGCCGCCCACGGCCGCCACCGCGGCGTGCAGCAGATCGGGGATGCGCGAGCGCGGGACGGCCACGGGCTCTTCGACCTCGGCGGCCTCGGCAGCCTCGTCGTCGAGCGGTGCCGCGAGCTGGGATTCGGAGTCGTTCGTCATGACACTCCCACCCTACGGGGCAGGGGCGACAATCCGATCCTGCTGCGCGGGAAGACGCTGCCCGGAGGGGCTCCGCGAAGGACTCGGCGCCGGAAGACGCACGTCCACCCCGACCAGCGCGTTGGGCACCGTCCCGTGCCGCGCGGCGTGCGGGCGGGCGGGGCGGTCGTGGTAACCGTCCAGGAGCAGCCGGTTGCGGTTGAGGCAGAGCCGGTCGATCTCGGGCCGGAACAGGTCGAAGAGCTCGAAGCGCTCGCCCAGCTCGGGGAAGCGCGCCTGGTGGCCGCGGATCCCGGCGCGCAGCAGCGCCCAGAACTCCGTCTCGGGCAGGCCCGTCTGCGCCTCCAGCAGCGGGGCGAGGTAGCGGAAGACGCCGATGAGGAGCCCGGAGTGGATGAACTGGCACAGGCCCTGGGGGTTCTCCCGCAGCAGCACCTCGGCGACCTCGGCGGGCAGGTCGCGCAGTTCGGGCAGGTCCTGGTCGCTGAGGTTGACGTCGTCCACGAAGTCCTTGACCGCGAGCCTGGCGGGCACGTCCCGCTCGTCGAAGACCACGATCGCGTTCTCCCCGTGCGGGGAGAAGACCAGCCCGTAGCGGTAGAGGAAGTGCAGCAGCGGCGGCAGCATCGCGGCGAAGAGCCGGCCCGTCCACTCGGCGGGGGTGAGCCCGGAGCGGTCGATCAGCTCGGCGGCGAGCGCCCGCCCGTCGGAGCCGGTCTGCAGCAGGGCGGCCAGGGTGCGGGCGCGCTCGCCGGGCTCGAGGAAGGGGCCGAGCGGTTCGCGCCAGATCGCGCCGAGCAGCTCCTTGTACTGGTAGGGCGCCTCGGGCAGCTCCCGGTAGACGGGGTGGTCGACGGTGACGGAGGCGATCTCGCCGAGGAGGATCACCCGGCACTCGTCGCGCAGGTACGGGTCCTTGTCGCGCAGCCCGTGCAGCCAGGCGGTGACGGCGGGCGCGGCGAGGGTGCGCTCGGTGGGCAGGCCCCGCCAGACCAGGGTGTTGAGGATGGACAGGGGCAGCTTGACGGTGCAGCGCTCGGGGTGGGCGGTGTTGAAGAAGGAGCGGATGGACTGCTGCGGCAGCCGTGGGTCGCCGTCCGTGGGCAGCGGGACGATCTCGCCGGAGGCGATCCAGGGGGCGAACAGCGGCAGGACGGTCTGCTCCCACTGCCAGGGGTGGACGGGCAGCAGCAGGTAGTCCTCCGCGTCGGGGCCGAGCACGGCGCGCAGCGCGTCCACGTCGTCGAGCTCGCGGGCGTACAGCTGCTCGGGCCGCTCCAGGCCGGGCACGCCGCGGTACTCGGCGAGCCGGCGGTGCACGGCGATCCAGGGCAGCGGGCGGGGGCTGCGGGCCTCGGGGGTCCAGCGGGCGGCGTCGCTGCCGGAGAAGCCGATGCGCCCCTTGTTGGGGACGATCCAGGGGTGGCCGCCCTGGCGGCCCTCGATGGCGGGGTGGTCGAGCTCGGCGAGTTCGGCGGCGCTGAGGGCGGTGGCGAGCTGGCGGGCGTCGGCGGTGAGGGTGGCGGCGAGCTCGCGCACGAGATGGCCCGCGGTCTCGCCGCCGACGCCCAGGGTGGTGCGGGCGTACGGGAGGAAGCGCAGCGGGTCCAGCCCTTCCGGGCGGGTGCAGCGCACGGAGGCCGGGTCGACCTGCCAGCTGCCGTACGCGCCCCGGCGGGCGGTGAACTCGTAGGCGACGTCGGGTAGTTCGAGACGGTACTCACCCTCGGCCCGGCCGGGCGCGGGGGTGAGCAGCTCCTCGTAGGCGAACTCGCCGATCATCTTGGCCAGGAGGTCGCGCGCGGCCCGGCGCCAGTGTCCGGCGGTGAGGTGCGGTGGCAGGTAGAGCGGGGTGTCAGCGGCCGGCGGTTGCGGCACGGGTCAGCTCCTGGGGGCGAGGGATGGAGGCTTGCGGGGTGGGCGCGGGTGGCGCGAAGCCCGTCCAGGCGGTGCGGGTGGGCAGGCGGTGGACGGTGCGCCCGGTGAGGGCGTTGAGGATGACGGCGGCCCGGTGGGCGCCGAGCCCGAGGTCGGGGGTGCCGACGCCGTGGGTGTGCAGCTCGGCGTTCTGGACGTAGAGGCCGCCGGTGAGTTCGGGTCGGGTGGCGACGCGGTGGTCGAGGTCCACCCGGTAGCGCCCGGTCTCGTCCCAGTCGATCAGGTGGGCGAGCGGTTCGAGCGCGGCGGGCCGGACGGCCCGGTAGCCGGTGGCGAGCACCACGGCGTCGGTGCGCAGCAGGTGCTCGGTGCCGGAGTCGGTGTGCCGGCAGTGCAGTTCGAGGCCCCCGCAGGGGCCGGGGCGGGCGGTGGTGACGGCGGTGCCGGGGGTGATCTCGACGGGCGCGGAGTCGATCGGGCGGCCGATGGTGCGCTCGTAGAGGTGGTCGTGGATCTCGGCGAGGGTCTCGGCGCTGGCGGCCTTGTGGAGCTGCCACTGGGCGGTGACGAGGCCGTCGCGCACGGGCGCGGGCAGGCCGTGGAAGTAGCGGGTGTAGTCGGGGGTGAAGTGCTCCAGGCCGAGCTTGGAGTACTCCATGGGGGCGAGCGCCCTGGTCCGGGTGAGCCAGCGCAGCCGGACGCCGTCGCCCTGGTGGCGGCGCAGCAGGTCGAGGAAGACCTCGGCGCCGGACTGGCCGCTGCCGACGACGGTGATGTCCCGGGCGCCGTCGAGGTCGGCGCGGCGGTCGAGGTACTGGGCGGAGTGGAAGGCGCCGGGGTGGCCGGCCAGTTCGGCGAAGGCGTCGGGTACGACGGGTTCGGTGCCCACGCCGAGGGCGAGGTGGCGGGCGCGGACGGTGGAGCGGCGGCCGGTGGCGGTCTCGGTCAGCTCGGCGCGGTAGTGGGGATCCTCCCAGCGCAGGGCGGTGACCTCGGTGCCGAAGCGGCAGGTGGGCAGCCCTTCGGCGGCCCAGCGGCAGTACTGGTCGTACTCGCGGCGGGGCAGCTGGAAGCGCTCGGAGAAGTAGAACGGGAACAGCCGGTCCTGCTCGCGCAGGTAGTTGAGGAAGGACCAGCGGCTGGTCGGGTCGACGAGGGAGACGAGGTCGGCGAGGAAGGGCACCTGCATCCGGGCGCCGTCCACCAGCATGCCGTGGTGCCAGCGGAAGTCCGGGCGCCGGTCGCAGAAGAGCGTGCGCAGGCCGGGCACGGGGTCGGCGAGCGCGGCGAGCGAGAGGTTGAACGGGCCGAGGCCGACGCCGAGCAGGTCGTACGGCGGCTGGGCGGGTGCCGGTGTGTCCACGGGAGGCGTCCTAAGAGAGCTGGGCGGATCGGGCGCGGACCATGAGGGCCGCGCGCTTGTCGGGCAGGTCGAGTTCGGCGGTGGCCGTGAAGCCCGCCCGTTCGAAGGCGCGGATCGAGCGGCGGTTGCGCAGGTCCGGTTCGGCCACCACCCGTTCGCAGGCGTCGACTTGGCGCAGGATCAGCGAGGAGAGCGCGGCGAGCAGCACCGCGCCGAGCCCCCGTCCCCGGGCGGTGGCGGGGCCGAGGAGCAGGTGCACCCCGGTGTCGTACGGCCGGGCGGGGTAGTGCCGGGCGAGCGGGTCGAGGTCGGCGCGGTAGACCTCCCAGTAGCTCATCGGCTCGCCGTCCAGCAGCCCGAGGCAGGGCACGCTGTGGCTGGGCACGCTGCCGCCGTCGCCGTCGAGTTGGGCGCGCAGGTGCGCCTCGGTGCGGGAGGGCGGCCCGGCGAGCTTCCAGAACTCGTCCACCTCGGGGTCGTTCATCCAGCCCGCGATCAGCCCGGTGTCCCGGGGCAGCCGTACGGGGCTCAGCGCGAACTCGCCCGCCTCGGTGGGAACCGCGCCCCACCCGGACGGCTCGCCCGTCATCGGGCGTCCGCCAGCGGGTTGGGGATGTCCACGTACACGGACTGGGTGGCGACGGGCCCGACCAGTTCGTCCAGGCCGTTGATCCGGGTGAGCAGATTGGCCTTGCAGGGCAGGGTGGGCGAGTCCAGCATCAGCGCGGGCAGCGCCGAGCCGGTGGCGGTGGCGCGCGGGCCGGCCAGGAAGCGGCGCAGCCCGGCGAGCAGGACGCCCTCGTCGGCGAGGCCCTGGCTGCCGAGGGCGCCGATCAGGCCGAGCACGTGGTTGATGCCGAGGTAGTAGGCGAAGTGGTGGTCGATGACCGGGTCGGGCAGGAAGGTGTCGCTCTCGGCGCCGAGCCCGGGCAGCCGGGCGGTGAGCCGGTCGGCGGCGCTCTCGCGGTAGTAGTAGCCCTGGTTGTCGCGGTAGCGGCCGCCGAGGGGCCAGCCTTCGGCGTCGAGCAGGACGAGGCTGTTCTGCTGGTGGGCCTCCAGCGCGATGCCGCCGCGTCCGTCGAGCCACAGGACGGGCAGCACGACGGCGTCCAGGTAGCGCAGGAACCATTCGGCGGAGACGGTGCGCAGCGGCCGTCCGGTGCGGGCGGCGAGGGCGCGCAGGGTGTCGCCGAGGCGGGAGGGCACGGTGTCCCCGGTGCCGCGCGGCTGTTCGGCGACGAGCCCGGCGACGCACAGCACCCGGTCGGTGGGGGCGAAGGGCTGGGCGCGCAGCACGGTGTCCAGGCCCCCGGGGTCGCCGAGGCCGGGGTGGTCCACGCCGATCCAGGCCGGGTCGCGGACGATGTCGAAGCCGGGGTGGGCGGCCCGCCACTCGGCGGCGAGGCCGCTCTCCAGCAGCCGGTGCATCTCCAGGCCGCGCAGGAGTTCCTTGCGCAGGTTCTCCCGGCGGGAGTTGGTGATCCGCAGGCCGAGGGAGAGCTTGAGCATCCAGGGGGTGCCGGGCCGGTAGACGGTGCGCACCGAGGAGGTGGGGTGCCAGGGTTCGCCGGCGGGGCCGAGGTCGCGCAGCGTCCCGTCGGCGAGCAGCGCGGCGACGGCGGGGCGGTGGGCGAGTTCGCGGGCCTGCCAGGGGTGCAGGGGCAGGGCGGCGGTGCCGGGCGGCAGGGTGAGGGCGTCTCCGAGCAGGGCGGCGGTGAGGCTCTCGGCGCTCTCGGAGGCGGCGGAGCCGGAGGCGAGGAGGCTGCGGTCGACGGCGTACCAGTGGACCTGGAAGGAGCCGTGCAGTTCGGGCGAGTAGGCGGCGCTCTGGGCGGGGCCGAGGCCGTCGCGGCTCTTGGGGGTGGGGTGCAGGGGGTGGCCGAGGAGCAGGGCCTGTTCGGCGGCGAGGAAGCGGGAGCGTTCGGGGCCGCCGGGTTCGACGGCGCCGCGGTGGTGGGCGAGGATCTCGGCGGTGCGCACGACGGAGTCGGCGACGCGGGCGGCGAGGTCGGCGACCTGCCCGGGGTCGGGGCGGTCGGCGGCCGCGGCGGCGAGCAGCGCGGCGGTGGTGACGGCGTCGACGGGGGCGTCGGCGCCGCCCGGCCCGGCGCCGAGGGTGGCGGGGCCGAAGCGGTGCCAGCCGGCGGGCGACCAGTGGCGGACGGGCGCGGTGAGCCGGGCGGCGCCGCCGAGGACGTCGATCCGCAGCCGTCCGTCCGGCCCGGGGCGGGCGCCGGTCTCCCGGGTCCAGCAGCGCAACAGGGCTTCCAGGGCGGCCTGTTCGGCGGCGACGGCGGGGTCGGAGTGCAGCAGCGGGTCGGGCCCGGGAGGCTCGTCCGCGGCGGCCGGCGGTACGGGCGGGGCTCCGGTGAGGGCGGCGGTGCTCAAGGCTGCTCCTTGGTGCGCGTGGGGTGCTGACGCGCGGGTGGCGGTGCGTGGGCCTGCGACACGCGTATCCGTCGCGTCAGGTAAGGGTTACCTATCCATGACGGGTGATCACAAGGACGCCTCACTCGTACGGGTGAAGATCGGTGATAGTCGGCCGACAGCCCCGCGAACCCTGCTGCGACAACGGAGCGGGCGCGTCCGCGTCACGGATCGGTGACCCCCGACCGGGTCCGCAACCCGGGGGGCGGCGCCCGCCGTCGTGTACGGCGATGGAAGACTCCAGGGCGGCGAACCGCCGTACCACCGCCCGATCGAGCGCACAGGGGGAAGTGCACAGATGCCTACGATCCACCGGTCAGCCCTGGCCGCCGCCCTGGTCGCGGGAACGCTGCTCGCCGCGAGCGCCTGCGGGCCGGACGGCCCGGCCGGCGACGACCCTTCCACGGCGGCCGCCCCTCCGCCCGCCTCCGGGAGCGCCGCTCCGGCCGTGATCACCCTGCCGTCCGGTCTGCCGACCAGTCTGCTGGAGGGCCTGCCCAGGACCTGGGACGACCTCAAGAAGTGGAAGCTCGAGGACTGGGACAGGTGGGCGTCCAAGCACGTGTTCGACAACCCGGTGGTGAAGGACTTCTGGGACCCGGACAAGATGGGCGACTCCAAGCCCGCCGAGCCGGCCCCGCCCGCCGACAAGCCCGCCCCCGCCACCCCCAAGCCGGCCACCGACGACGGCGTGACGGACCCGGAGCCGCCGGTGGTCAAGGCCGTGCCGGTGCCCCGCCCGTACATGCGGCAGCCCTCCGGCAAGGTGTTCTTCAGCGCCAAGGGCGGCCGCGGCAACTGCTCGGCGACGGTGATCACCGACCCGCAGCACCCCGGCAAGAGCAACCTGGTCTGGACGGCCGGGCACTGCGTGCACGAGGGCAAGGGCGGCGGCTACTTCAAGGACCTCGTCTTCGTGCCCGCCTACAACAACTCAGGCGCCTCCAGCGGCGGAAAGCGCGCCCCGCTGTCCGAGCTGGCGCCACTGGGCACCTGGTGGGCCGACCAGGTCACCACCTCGCCGCAGTGGATGGTCGAGGGCGGCGGGGGCGGCGACGCGGCCAACCAGTACGACTTCGCGGTCATGCGGGTGCACAACCAGAGCGACACCGGCAAGTCCCTGGAGGAGACGGTCGGTTCGGCCGTCCCGGTCTGGTTCAACGCCCCCCGCGACCGGCTGAAGGTCGCGGCGACCGGGTACCCGCTGGTCAAGCCCTTCGACGGCCAGGAGCTGTACCGCTGCGACGGCGGCAAGCCGACCCGGCTCTCCTTCGACGCCAAGCGGCCCACCATGCTCACCATCGGCTGCGACATGACCCAGGGCGCCAGCGGCGGCGGCTGGTTCGCCACCATGCCGGACGGCCGGACGGCCCTGGTCAGCAACACCTCCATCGGCACCCTGGAGCACACCTCGCTCAGCGGGCCGTACCTGGAGGCCGTCGCCGAGCAGGCGTTGGAGTGGATCTCCCACAAGCAGTAGCGCCGCACAGCGGTGAGGAACCACCACGGGGGACGATCCAGCATGCCCAGGAACACCGGCCGACGGCGCCGGACCGCGACGGCGGCCGCGCTGCTCGGCGCGCTCGCGCTCACCGCGACGGCCTGCGGGCCGGACGCCGCCCCCGGCGTGTCCGAGCCGCCCAGCGCGCTGCCGAGGACGGCGCCGACCAGCCTGGGCGACCTGAGCGGCTGGAAGCTGGAGGACTGGACGCGGTTCACCGCCGACAGCGCCTTCCGCAACGACGTGGCGCCGGGCTTCTGGACCACCTCCCGGATGGACGCCTCCAGGGCCCGCCTGGCGCAGGAGTACTCCCTCGCCGCCCCCGCCAAGGGGGACGTCCAGCGCGACGCCCCGCCCGCCGCCGTCCGGGCCGCGCCGCAGCCGCACCCGTACGACCCGGCCTCCGCCGTGGTCGGCCGGCTGTTCGCGACCACGCCCAAGGGCGACACCGCCTGCTCCGCCACCGTGGTCTCCGACCCGCTCAACCCGGGCCGCAGCAACCTCGTCTACACCGCCGCCCACTGCCTGCACGAGGGCAAGGGCGGCGGCTGGCTCAGGAACCTGGTCTTCGTCCCCGCCTTCAACCGGGACGGCCAGGCCGCCCACGGCAAGCCGTACACCGAGCAGCAGGCGGCCCCCTACGGCCGGTGGACGGCGGTGCGCGCGCTGGTCTCGCCGACCTGGCTGCAGGAGGGCGGCGCCGGCGCGCACGACCAGTACGACTACGGGATCCTGCGCGTCCGCGGCGAGGGCGGCGCCTCCCTGGAGGAGGCCGTCGGCGGCTCGGTGCCGGTCTGGTTCAACGCCCCGCGCGAGCAGATCACCTCCGCCGTCGCGTACGGCTTCCCCGTCGAGAGGCCCTTCGACGGCCTGGAGCTCCAGCGCTGCGACTCCGCCGCGGCCCCGGGCCGGCTCTCCTTCGACCGCACCCGCCCGCCGATGTACGTGATCGGCTGCACCATGACGGGCGGGGCGGACGGCGGCGGCTGGTTCGTCACCCGGGACGGCAAGCCCAACCTGGTCAGCGTGGGCTCCCTGGGCAATCGCAACCCGTCCTCGTACCTGGCCGGGCCCTCCCTCCAGGAGCAGGCCAAGCAGGCGTTCGACTACTTCACCAAGAACGTGCGCTGACAGCCGGAAGGCCCCGGGCGGGATCCCTGGAACCAGGAATCCCGCCCGGGGCCTTTCTCGTACTGCGGTCAGCCCTGCAGGGCCACCGTGAAGTACTCCAGCTCCGCGGCCAGCTCGGCCGGCACCTTGGCGTGCACCAGGGTGCCCTCGGCGGTGTGCTCGGTGGCGATCAGCTCGCCCTCCGCGTGCACCCGCGAGACCAGCGCGCCCTGGGTGTAGGGCACGAGGGCCTTGACCTCGACGGCCGGGCGCGGCAGCTCGTCGTCGATGAGCTTGAGCAGCTCCTCCATGCCTGCGCCGGTGCGGGCCGACACCACGATGGCGTGCGGCTCGCGGCGCAGCAGCCGCTGGAGGACCTCCGGGTCGGCGGCGTCCGCCTTGTTGATGACCACCAGCTCGGGCACGTTCTGCGCGTCGACCGAGACGATGACCTCGCGGACGGCGGCCAGCTGCGTCTCCGGCTCGGGGTGCGAGCCGTCGACCACGTGCAGGATGAGGTCCGCGTCGGCGACCTCCTCCATGGTCGAGCGGAAGGCCTCGACCAGGTGGTGCGGCAGGTGCCGCACGAACCCGACCGTGTCCGCCAGGGTGTAGAGCCGCCCGCTCGGCGTCTGGGCCCGGCGCACGGTCGGGTCCAGGGTGGCGAACAGGGCGTTCTCCACCAGCACGCCGGCCCCGGTGAGCCGGTTGAGCAGGGAGGACTTGCCGGCGTTGGTGTAGCCGGCGATGGCCACGGACGGCACCTGGTGGCGCTTGCGCTCCTGGCGCTTGGTGTCGCGGCCCTTCTTCATGTCGACGATCTCCCGGCGGAGCTTCGCCATCTTCTCGCGGATGCGGCGCCGGTCGGTCTCGATCTTGGTCTCACCGGGACCACGGGTGGCCATGCCGCCGCCGGACGAGCCGGAGCCACCACCACCCATCTGCCGGGACAGCGACTGACCCCAGCCGCGCAGGCGCGGCAGCATGTACTGCATCTGCGCGAGCGAGACCTGCGCCTTGCCCTCACGGGACTTGGCGTGCTGGGCGAAGATGTCCAGGATCAGGGCCGTCCGGTCGACGACCTTGACCTTGACCACGTCTTCCAGGTGGATCAGCTGGCCGGGGGTGAGCTCACCGTCGCAGACCACGGTGTCGGCACCGCTGGAGGCGACGATGTCGCGCAGCTCCTGCGCCTTGCCGGAGCCGATGTAGGTGGCCGCGTCGGGCTTGTCACGGCGCTGGATGACGCCGTCCAGCACCTCGGAGCCCGCCGTCTCGGCGAGGGCGGCGAGCTCGGCCATCGAGTTCTCCGCCTCCTGCAGGGTGCCGTCCGTCCAGACGCCGACGAGCACCACGCGCTCCAGGCGCAGCTGGCGGTACTCGACCTCGGTGACGTCTTCGAGTTCGGTGGAGAGGCCGGCGACACGGCGCAGGGCGGCACGCTCGCTGCGGTCGTACTGGTCGCCGTCGTAGTGGCGGTCGAGGTCCTCGTCGATGGCCGCGAGGTCCTCGTCCATGAGGGCTTCCGCCCGCAGACCGTCCAGGCGGCGCGGGGCGTCGGCGTGGTCGCGGGCTTCGAACGTGGAGGTCATTCTGTCCTTTGGCTGCTGGTACGGGTGGCCTTCCGGGGGCCGTCGGTACGGCCCCGTACGGGAGTGTGCCCAGCCGTGGCCCCGGCTACCGTCCGGGTGAGAGGTGAGCTACCCCTGGGGGCCGCGGGTTCCCCCGGGCTCCTGTGCCCTGAGAACACCGCGGACCGGCCGTGAATTCCCCATGATGGTCGCACGTCGGTAGCGGACCGGTCACCCCTTTTTCGTCCCGGCCCGGCCCGTCCCGCCTCCCGCCAGGGCCTGCGGACGGCTCACGTCGTACACCCCGGAGACCTTCAGCATCGCCCGCATCAGCCCGGGCAGGGCCCCCGGCTCGGGCAGTTCCACGGTGTAGCGGTGGCGCACCCGCAGCTGCTGCGGCGGCTCGACCTCGGCCGAGACGATGCCGACGCCCTCGGCGGAGATCGCCGCCGTGAGGTCGGCGAGCAGCCGGGGCCGGTTGAGCGCCTCGGCGTCCAGGGTGACGCGGTGGCCGGCCACCGGGGCGTCCTGCGGTTTCCAGCGCACCTCCAGCTCGGCCCGGCCGTCCGCCCGCATCCGCTCCCCGGCCGGGCAGCCGGTGCGGTGCACGGCGACGGCGCCGCCGCGGATCGGGTAGCCGGTCACCTCGTCGGGCGGTACGGGCGTGCAGCAGCGCGCCAGCCGTACGGGCGCTCCGGGGCGGCCGGTGACGGTGACGGGCGCGGAGCGGCGCCCGGCGGCGGGCCCGGCGGCGGTCTCGGCGGCGGGCTGGTCGACGGCGGCGGAGGCCGCGCCGGAGGGTCCGGTGCGCACCACCGGCGGGCCCGCCGGGTGGTCGGCGATCCAGCGCGCGATGGCCAGCCGGGCGGCCGGGGTGCGGGCGAACTCCAGCCACTGCGGGGAGGGCCCGGAGGGCTGGGCGCCCCCGGTGGTGGGGGCCTCGGTGAGGACGGCCAGCACGTCGCCGTCGCGCAGCGCGGTGGACAGCGCGGTGAGCCGGCCGTTGACGCGGGCGCCGATACATCGGTGGCCGGTCTCCTCGCCGAGCAGGTAGGCCGCGTCCACGCAGGTGGCCCCGGCCCTCAGCTGAAGCGTTTCGCCGCTCTCCGTCACCACGGTGATCTCGCGGTCACCGGCCAGGTCGGCGGTGAGCGCGGACCAGAAGGCGTCCGGGTCGGGGGTGTCCTGCTGCCACTCCAGCAGCCGGCTGAGCCAGCCGGGCCTGGCCGGGTCGGTGCGGTCCAGCTCGTCGGCGCCCGCGGCCACCGCCTCGGCGGGCGTCGGGTCGCCGAGCGCGACCACCCCGGTCTGGGCGACCTCGTGCATCCGCCGGGTGCGCACCAGCACCTCGACGACGGCTCCGCGCTCCAGCGCCACGGCGGTGTGCAGCGACTGGTAGAGGTTGAACTTGGGCGCGGCGACGAAGTCCTTGAACTCCCCGGGCAGCGGCGTCCAGCAGGTGTGCAGCTCGCCGAGCACGGCGTAGCAGTCGGCGTTCTCCTCGACCACGACCAGCAGCCGCCCGAAGTCCGCGGGCTGCGGGCCCTGCGGCCGACCGTCGCGGCCGGGGACGGCGGAGCGCCTGAGCAGCATCCGGTGCAGCGAGACGCAGTGCCGGGGCCGGACGGTGACCTCGGAGGCGATGCCGGCCTCGGCGAGCTGGCGGGCGAGCCGCCGGGCGAAGGGCTCCAGCAGGGTGTCCGGCTCCTCCTCGTGACCGGTCATCAGGGCGCGGGTGCGGGCGTGCTCCTCGGGGTGCAGGGTGGCGAAGACGATGTCCTCCAGCTCCGCCTTGAGCACCTGGATGCCGAGCCGCTCGGCCAGCGGGATCAGCACGTCCCGGGTGACCTTGGCGATCCGCACCTGGCTGGCCGGCTTCATGTGCCGGATGGTGCGCATGTTGTGCAGCCGGTCGGCGAGCTTGATCACCATCACCCGGACGTCGTCGCCGGTGGCGACGAGCATCTTGCGGAAGGTCTCGGCCTCGGCGGCGGCGCCGAAGTCGACCTTCTCCAGCTTCGTCACCCCGTCGACCAGGTAGGCGACTTCGGGCCCGAACCCGGCGCTCACCTGGTCCAGAGTCAACTCGGTGTCCTCGACGGTGTCGTGGAGGATCGAGGCGACCAAGGTGGTCGTCCCGGCGCCGAGTTGGGCCAGGATCATGGTGACGGCCAGCGGGTGGGTGATGTACGGCTCGCCGCTCTTGCGCTTCTGGCCGCGGTGGCTGGCCTCGGCCAGCCGGTAGGCGCGGGCGAGCAGCGCGAGGTCGGCCTGCGGGTGGTGCTCCCGGTGCACGCGCACCAGCGGTTCCAGCGCGTCGGGCACGGGTTGACGGCCGGTGGCGAGCAGGGCGGCCCGGCCGGCCCTGCCCAGGGCGGCCAGGCCCAGCTCTCCTAGGGGCCGTCGGGCCCCGGCTTGCCGTGCGGTCGTCGGCTGCCCCGTCAGGGACTGCCCGGCTTCGATGGTCATCGGCACCTCCGGCAGCTCGCCGGGCGTGCCCCTCGTGGGGGCCGGTCGTGCTACCCCTCCCCCGAGGGGTGATCACCCGGTGGTCCATGCTACCGAGCAGAGCACGTTCCGCGTCGCCTTGCTTCCCCTCCGCGACCGGTATCACCCGAACGGGGGGATTCGTCACCCGCCGAAGTGGGCAAAACGGGCCGTCAGCCCTGGTCTGCCTCGGTGACCGACTCCCACCAGCGCTCGTCCAGCCGCCCCTCGGCCACGATCACGGCCGGGCCCGTCATCTCCACCAGACCGTCGGGGTGCTCGGTGATGACCAGCCGGCCGCCGGGCAGGTCCACGGTGTACGAGGCGGCCTCGCCGGTGACGGCCGGGTCGTCGCCGTCCCGGCGGATGGCCGCCACGGCGACGGCGCACGCGCCGGTCCCGCAGGAGAGGGTCTCGCCGGAGCCGCGCTCGTGCACCCGCATGGCGACCTGACGCGGGCCCCGGTCCACCACGAACTCGACGTTGACGCCCTCGGGATAGGCACCCTCGGGGCTGGTGAGCGGCGCGTCGTACAGCTTGCCGGCGTGGTCCAGGCTCTCGACGAAGGCGACGGCGTGCGGGTTGCCCATGTTGACGTTCAGGGCCGGCCAGCGGCGCTCGCCCACGGCCACCTCGATGCCGTCCGGGCCGGGCAGCCGGGCGTGGCCCATGCCGACGGTGACGTCACCGGGGGTGCCGTCCGGCCCGGCCTCGGCGATCCGGGCGGTGCGCACCCCGGCGCGGGTGGCGATCGCCAGCTCCCCGGGCTCGGCCAGGCCCGCCTCGATCAGGAACCGGGCGAAGACCCGCACGCCGTTGCCGCACATCTCGGCGATGCTGCCGTCCGCGTTGCGGTAGTCCATGAACCACTCGGCCCGGTCGGCCTGCTCCTTCGCGGCCGGGTCGTTGGCCGCCCGCACCACCCGCAGCAGCCCGTCCGCCCCGATCCCGGCCCGCCGGTCGCACAGCGCGGCGACGGCCCGGGGGCCGATGTCGAGCAGCCCGTCCGGGTCCGGGACGATCACGAAGTCGTTCTGGGTGCCGTGCCCCTTGAAGAAGGGGAGACCGGACTGCGGGAAGGAGCCGGTCTGCGGGAAGGGGCCGGACTGCGGGAGGGAGGATGCGCTCACCCTCCCGATGGTACTGACGCGGCAGCGGCCCTACCGGAGGTAGGCCACCCGCCAGACGGCGAGCACCGAGGCGGCCAGCGCGATGAGGGTGTAGACCACGATCGCCTTCCACCCCGCCCGCTGCCCCGAGCCGCGGCGCGGCAGGCCCGGCCACTTGTAGCCGGCGTGCCGGGCGGCCATCGCGCCCCAGCCGACCGAGGCGGCGGTGAGCAGCAGCCCGAGCATCCCGACCATCGTGGCGCGCGACCCGGCCGAGCCGAAGGCGAGCGGGAAGGCGAACATCAGCGAGCCGAGGATGCCGAGCAGCGCGATCGGCAGGATCTGCCACCAGCGCAGGCGGCGGCGCGGCCGGATCTCCCGCTCGTGCACGGCGGCGTCCGGCGGGGTGCGGGTGTCCAGCGCGGGCACCGCGGCCGCGTACGAGGTGGGCACGTCGAGGCCCGTCAGCACGGGGAGGTCACCCATGGTCGACTCGTCGAACTCCTCCGCCGCAGCGGTGACGCTCCCGCTCTGGCCGGGTTCGGGGCCGGTACCCGTCGACACACGGCCTCCCCTGACAGTTCGACACGAGCGGACTCGCGGCCTGGCCCGGTCGGCCCGCCCGGGCCGACCCCTACGGCATCGATGATGGCATGTCCAGAGGTGCGGCCCGGTCCGTATCGGGGTCGTCGGGTGATCCGTGGCCATCACGTGATCGGGCCGTGACCCCCGGTTCGTCCTGCACGGTCGGCTGCGCGCGCAGGTGCACCGCCGAATTGGCCGAAACCCGTGTCAGGGGGCCGGAACCTCCTGACGACCGATCAGTTCGAGGGAGCGTTCCAGCAGCTCCACGGGGTCCGTACCCGCCGGGCGGGAGAGCCAGGTGATCCGGTCGTCGCGGCGGAACCAGGACTCCTGGCGGCGGGCGAACCGCTTGGTGGCCCGTACGGTTTCGGCCCTCGCCTCGTCCTCGGTGCACTCCCCGGCGAAGTGGGCCAGCACCTGCTGGTAGCCGAGCGCCCGGGAGGCCGTCCTCCCCTCCCGCAGGCCGACCCCCTCCAGCGCCCGCACCTCGTCCAGCAGTCCGGCCTCCCACATCCGGTCCACGCGCAGGGCGATCCGCTCGTCCAGCTCGGGGCGCGGCACGGCGACGCCGATCTGCACCGCCTCGTACACGGCGGTGTTGCCCGGCAGGTTGGCGGTGAACGGCTGCCCGGTGATCTCCATGACCTCCAGCGCCCGCACGATCCGCCGCCCGTTGCTCGTCAGGATCGCCTCCCCGGCCGCCGGGTCCAGCTCGGCCAGCCGCCGGTGCAGCGCGTACGGGCCGACCTGCTCCAGCTCGGCCTCCAGCCGGGCGCGCACGGCCGGATCGGTGCCGGGGAACTCCATCTCGTCGATCGCCGCCCGTACGTACAGTCCGGAGCCGCCGACCAGGACGGGCGTGCGCCCGGCGGCGAGCAGCCGGTCGATCTCGGCGCGGGCCAGCCGCTGGTACTCGGCGACGCTGGCGGCCTCGGTGACGTCCCAGACGTCCATCAGGTGGTGCGGCACTCCCCCGCGCTCGGCCGTGGTGAGCTTGGCGGTGCCGATGTCCATGCCCCGGTAGAGCTGCATCGAGTCGGTGTTGATCACCTCGCCGTCGAGGCTGCGGGCGAGGGCGACGGCCAGGTCGGACTTTCCGGCGGCGGTCGCGCCGACGATGCTGATCACACGGGAGCTGCTCACCGCTCCAGTCTCCCAAAACCGGCCCGGCACCGGAGACCGGGCTGCCGCCGGGCCCGACCTGCGCGACGATATGACTGTCTCCTCCGCTTCGCCGCCGGGACTCCTTTGCGAACTCTTTGCCCGTCCCGGACGTTGTGCGGGAAGACAGCCGAGGAAGGGTGAGATCGCCATGGGTCTGATGGACAACCTCAAGGGCAAGGCCGAGGAGCTCAAGGAGAAGGCCAGCGAGCTCGCGGGCAAGCACCACGAGCAGATCGACAGCGTGGTCGACAAAGCCGGCGGCGTGATCGACAAGGCGACCAAGGGCAAGTACAGCGACAAGATCGAGCACGGCGCCAGCAAGGCCAAGGGCGCGGTGGACGACTTCGCCCACAAGCCCGAGCCCGGGCAGCCGGGCGGCGGGGGCCCGACGCCGCCGCAGTCCTGACCGGCCAGGCCCCTTAGGACTGCTGGGACCAGGAGGCCACGAGGTACCCGACGCCGTACGGCGCGTCCTCGTAGCCGAGTCGGGCCGTGAGGCCGGCGCCCTGCGCGGCGCCGGCCAGGACCTGCCAGGGCGCGCGGCCCTCGGCCTTGAGCTCGGCGGCCAGGGCGGCGTCCAGCGCGGCCAGGGCCGCGACGTCGGCCGAGCCCAGCGCGGCGGCCAGTGAGGCGTCGAAGCCCTCGGCCCGCTCGTCCAGGTACCCGGGCGCCTTCAGCGTGCGGCAGGCGCTGCCGTCGCCCATCACCAGCAGGCCCACCCGGTCCGCGAGCCCGGCCAGGCCCTGGCCGAGGCCCAGCATCCGGTCGGCGGGGGCGTCCGCGGGCACCGCACAGGCGTGCGTCGGCACGTCCACCCCGGCGCGTTCCAGCAGCCACGCGCCCACGGTCAGCGAGGGCGCCAGCTCCGGCCCCTCGACCCGCCCGCCGGGCAGCTTGGCGACCATCGGCACCCCGTACCGGTGGAACGACCCGGCCCCGCCCTCGGTCCACACCTCGGCCTCCGGCCCGGTACCGACCACCACGAGCAGCTCGGGCCCCGCCGCGACCAGCGCCGCCAGCGCCTCGTCACAGGCGGCGCGCAGCCCGTCCAGCTCCGGCGCCGCACCGACGGCGACCTCGGGGACGAGCAGCGGCGGACAGGGGCACACGGCGGCGGCTACCAGCATGTGGATCACTCTAGCCGGGAAGCCGAACGGCCCGGCGGGAGCTGCTACTCGCGCGCTCGCCTCCGGGGCGCTCCGACCCGATGCCGACGTTCGTCGCTCCGGCGCTCGTACCTCGCTTGTCGCTCCTCGCTTTCGGCATCGGCGCGCCCCTTCGGCTCGGCGCGGGTCCAACCGGGCCGCCCGGAACAGCGATCAGTCCCCGCAGCAGGCCCCGCCCGCCGGGGCGGCCAGCGGCAGCTCGGCCGGAACGCCGATCTTCGGCAGCCCGAGCATCACCCCGGCCGGCTTGGCCGCCGGCTGCGCCTGCCGCTTCTCCCAGGCGTCGCCCGCCCGGGTGCGTCGCACCCCGAGCGCCGGGCCCTCGGCGAGCAGGTGGTGCGGGGCGGCGTAGGTGATCTCGACGGTCACGATGTCGCCCGGCCGCACCGGCTCCTCGGGCTTCGAGAAGTGCACCAGCCGGTTGTCGGGCGCGCGCCCGGAGAGCCGCTGCGTCCGGTCGTCCTTCTTGCCCTCGCCCTCGGCGACCAGGATCTCCAGCGTCCGGCCGACCTGCTTCTTGTTCTCGTCCCAGGAGATCTCCTCCTGGAGCTTGATCAGCCGGTCGTAGCGGGCCTGGACGACCTCCTTGGGCACCTGGTCCTCCATCTCGGCCGCCGGGGTCCCGGGCCGCTTGGAGTACTGGAAGGTGAAGGCGTTGGTGAAGCGGGCCTCGCGGACGACGTGCATCGTCTCCTCGAAGTCCTCCTCGGTCTCGCCGGGGAAGCCGACGATGATGTCGGTGGAGATCGCGGCGTCCGGCATCGCCTCGCGGACCTTGCGGATGATCCCGAGGAAACGGTCCTGCCGGTACGAACGGCGCATCGCCTTCAGCACGCGGTCGGAGCCGGACTGCAGCGGCATGTGCAGCTGGTGCATCACGTTCGGGGTCTCGGCCATCGCGGCGATCACGTCGTCGGTGAAGTCGCGCGGGTGCGGCGAGGTGAAGCGGATGCGCTCCAGGCCCTCGATCTGCCCGGCGGCGCGCAGCAGCTTGGAGAAGGCCTCGCGGTCGCCCAGGTCGGAGCCGTACGCGTTGACGTTCTGGCCGAGCAGGGTCACCTCGATGACGCCCTCGGCGACCAGCGCCTCGACCTCGGCGAGGACGTCGCCGGGGCGGCGGTCCTCCTCCTTGCCGCGCAGCGCGGGGACGATGCAGAAGGTGCAGGTGTTGTTGCAGCCGACCGAGATGGCGACCCAGGCGGCGTAGGCGGATTCGCGGCGGGTCGGCAGGGTGGAGGGGAAGGTCTCCAGCGACTCCAGGATCTCGACCTGGGCCTTGCGCTCGACCGCGGCCCGCTCCAGCAGGGCCGGCAGGTGGCCGATGTTGTGGGTGCCGAACACCACGTCGACCCAGGGGGCCCGCGCGACGATGCTCTCGCGGTCCTTCTGCGCCAGGCAGCCGCCGACGGCGATCTGCATGCCCTTGTTGCGGGTCTTGGCCGGCGCGAGCTGCCCGAGGTTGCCGTACAGCTTGTTGTCGGCGTTCTCCCGCACCGCGCAGGTGTTGAACACCACCAGGTCCGGGTCGCCCTCGGCGCCGGCCTTGACGTAGCCCGCCTCCTCCAGCAGGCCGGACAGCCGCTCGGAGTCGTGGACGTTCATCTGGCAGCCGTGCGTGACGACCTTGTAGCTCTTCAATCCGCTCTCACCGCTCACCAGACCAGGGTACGGGCACCCGCGAAGCGGTTTTCCCGGCCCGCCGCACAAGCGCTCCCCCTCCCGTTCGGCGGGAGTGCCTGGCAGTATCCCTGCATGGCCCCCACCCTCCCGTCCCGTCTCGGCGCCGCCACCCGCACGGCCGCGCGCAGCCGGCTGTGGCGGACGGTGCTGGTCATGGCCCTGCTGCTGGCGGGCCTGGGCGGCTGGTGGCTGTCGGCTGGCGGGTCCCCGCGCGGCCCCCGCGGCGAGGTCCGCTTCGCCACCGGGGTGCCCAGCGGCGTCTACGACCGGTACGGGCAGATGCTCCAGGAGCACGTCACCCGGGCGATGCCGGGGGTGCGGCTGGCCCTGGACGGCACCGCGGGCTCGGTCGAGAACCTGGAGCGGGTGATCAGCGGCAAGGACGACTTCGCGATCGCCACCGCCGACGCCGTGGCCGACTACCAGGGCCCGGAGAAGGGCAAGCTGCGGGCCATCGCCCGGCTGTACGACGACTACCTGCAGCTGATCGTCCCGGCCGACTCCACCGTGCACCGCACGGCCGACCTCAAGGGCAAGCGGGTCGGCGTGGGCCTGCGCCAGTCCGGGGTGAACCTGGTGACCAAGCGGCTGCTGGCGGCGGCCGGGCTGGACCCGGACCACGACATAACGCCGGCGCCCACCGGGATCGTCGAGGCCGCGCAGAAGCTGCGCGACGGCGAGCTGGACGCGTTCTTCTGGTCCGGGGGCCTGCCGACCAGCGCCCTCACCGACCTCTCCGCCCGGATGGCGATCAGGGTGGTGCCGCTGAGCGACCTCGCCGAGGCCCTGCACCGGGCCGAGGGCGGCGGCACCGACGCCTACCGCGCGGCCACCATGCCCAAGGGCACCTACCCGGACGCCCAGCCCTCGGACGCCGTCGCCACCGTGGCCGTGCCCAACCTGCTGATCACCAGGGCCGACGTCGCCGACGACCTGGTCGAGGGCATGACGAAGGCCGTGATCGACAGCCGCGACCAGATCGGCTCCAAGGTCCACGCCGCCCAGCTCGTCGACCTGCGCACCGCCGTCTACACCGACCCACTGCCCCTGCACACGGGCGCGTCCCGCTACTACCGCTCGGTGAAGCCCTAGAAGCCCCGCGAGACCTGGGCGCCCTAACGTGCCTCCGGCCTGGGCACCGTCAGCGTCACGGCAAGCCCGGTCGGCTTCACCGGGGCGAAGGAGAGCGAGCCGCCGCCCGCCGTCAGCAGGGTGCGGGCGATGGACAGGCCCAGCCCCGAGCCGTCCACGTTCTGGTGGCGCGCGCTGCGCCAGAACCGGTCGCCGGCCCGGGTCAGTTCGTCCTCGGTGAGGCCCGGCCCGGCGTCGCTGACCGTCACCGCGACCTCGCCGCGGCGCACCGCGACCCGCAGCCGCACCTGGCTGCCGGGCGGGCTGAACTTGAGCGCGTTGTCGAGGACGGCGTCCAGCGCGGAGCCGAAGCCGATCGGGTCGGCCATGCCGATGGCCAGCGCCGGACCGTCCCAGCGCAGGTCCAGGCCGCGCTGCTCGGCCACCGGCCGCCAGGCGTCCGCCCGGGCCAGGGCGAGCTGGGCGAGGTCGGTCTGCTCGGGCTCGGGCCGGGAGTGCTCGGCGGTGGCGAGGCCGAGCAGGTCGTCCAGCACCCGGGCCAGCCGCACGCCCTCCTCCCGTACGCCGCCGAGCTCCTCCTCGTGGCCCTCGGGCAGTTCCAGGCCGAGCAGCTCGACCCGCAGCAGCAGGGCGGCCAGCGGGTTGCGCAGCTGGTGCGAGGCGTCCGCGACGAACGCCTTCTGCTGGTCCATGGCGAGCACCACGTGGTCCGCCATCTCGTTGAACGACCGTGCCAGCCGCTGGAGTTCGGGCGGCCCTCCGCCGGGGGCGACGCGGGCGTTCATCCGGCCGGTGGCGATGTCGTGGGTCGCCCGGTCCAGGGTGCGCACCGGGCGCAGCACCCACTCGGTGAGCCGGACGGCCAGCAGCACGGCGACGATCATCGCGGCCGCCTCGCCTCCGGCGATCACCAGCCACTGGTGGAAGACCCGGGTGCGCAGCGCCCCGGTCGGGGACTCGCTGAGCACCACCGCGACCACGTCGCCGTCGCGCACCACCGGGGTGGCCACGGTGATCGTGCGATCCGGGGTCCACGGCCAGACCTGCGGGGGGTTGTGGCTGCGCCGCCCGTCCAGCGCCTCCTGGAACGCCTGGGCGCCCCAGCCGCTCGTGGGCACCCGCCAGTCGTCGGGGGCGACGGAGATCGGCGACCCGTCGCGCTGGAAGATGCCCAGGCGCACGCCGTACAGGTCGAAGTAGCGGCGGACCTCGGCGTCGATCGCGTGCCTGCGGCTGAGGTCGCCGGGGGCGGCCTCGGTCTCGCCCTTGCGGGCGGCGTCCACGGAGACGGCGCCCGAGGTGGGCAGGTCCTGGGCGAAGCGGGCGGCGTCGTCGAGCCGGTCGACGACCACCCTGGACTGCTCGGCCGCCGCCACCGCCGCCGCGAGCGGCAGGCCCAGGGCGGCCAGCACGCACAGCATGAGGGCGATCAGGATGCCGAGCAGGCGGGTGCGCACGTGCGGTCAGTGCTCCGCGGGGGGCTGCTGCCCGGCGGGGGCCGGGGACTCGGGGATCAGCCGGTAGCCGACGCCGCGCACGGCCTCGACGAGCCCGGGCAGCGCCAGCTTGTTGCGCAGCGAGCCGATGTGCACCTCCAGGGTGCGCCCGTTGCCCTCCCAGCCGCTGCGCCAGACCTCGCTGAAGATCTGCTCGCGCCGGTAGACCACGCCGGGGCTCTGCGCGAGCAGGGCCAGCAGGTCGAACTCCTTGCGGGTGAGCGGCACGTCGCGGCCGTCGACGCTGACCCGGCGGCGCTCCCGGTCGATGCGGATGCCGCGCGACTCCAGCGGGCCGCGCTGCTGCGGGACGGCGTCGGACGCGGGCGCCGAGGCGGCGGAGGGGCCCGCTCCGCGGCGGGCGACCGCGTGGATGCGGGCGAGGAGCTCGCCCATGTCGTACGGCTTGGTGACGTAGTCGTCGGCGCCGAGGTTGAGCCCGTGGATGCGGGAGCGGATGTCGGCGCGGGCGGTGACCATGATCACGGGCACGCCGCTGCCGGCCCTGATCCGGCTGCACACCTCGAAGCCGTCCCGGTCGGGCAGCCCGAGGTCGAGCAGCACCACCCGGTACGGGTCGTTGCCGTCGGGCACCAGCGCGTCGAGCGCCTCGTGCCCGCTGCGCGCGTGCCGGACCTGGAAGCCGTGCCGCCCGAGCACCGCGACCAGTGCGGCGGCCACGCGTTCGTCGTCCTCGACGAGCAGCAGTCGCATGCCGTTCTCCTCCTCTCCCCACGAGATCGTTCGCGATCATCCGCGATCAGATGTGATCACCGGGATCGGCTGTGACCCGCCGTGATCACCGGACCGTTCGGTCGGTCCCGGTCCTGCGCAGTATGAGCCAGAGGGCGGCCCGGCGCCAGGCACGGCCGCGCTCCGGACCCGTGGGGAGCGGTGAGCTCCGGTGCGGCCGCCCGCTGTGACATGCCCGATCGGCGCCCTCACGAACGAGGCGCGCAGGCCATGTGGCCGTTTTGTGATCCTCAAGTTCCGCTCAGATCGGCTGACTGGGCGTCGTCAACCCTCCTAAGGTCGGCCCACCGGGGGCTGCGGCTCCGCCGGTCGCGGCCCCCGATCCACGTACCACCATTGCCACCCAAGGGAGTTGAGGCTTTCCTGGTGGCATGACCGACATTGAGGGAGCAGGCGCGATGACCGAGAGCCCCATCGAGGACTCCACCCCCGCAGCCCGCCCCCTGGTCGAGCTGAACAACGTCAACAAGCACTACGGCGCGCTGCACGTGCTCCAGGACATCGACCTGGAGATCGTCCAGGGCGAGGTCGTGGTGCTGATCGGCCCGTCCGGGTCGGGCAAGTCCACGCTCTGCCGGACGATCAACCGGCTGGAGACGATCGACTCCGGCCGGATCAGCATCGACGGCCGCCCGCTGCCCGAGGAGGGCCGGGAACTGGCCCGCCTGCGCACCGAGGTCGGCATGGTGTTCCAGGGCTTCAACCTCTTCGCGCACAAGACCGTGCTGGAGAACGTGGTCATCGGCCAGGTCAAGGTGCGCAAGGTCGCCAGGGCCGCGGCCGTGAAGACCGCGCGGGAGCTGCTGGAGCGCGTCGGCGTCGGCGCGCAGGCGGACAAGTACCCGGCCCAGCTCTCCGGCGGCCAGCAGCAGCGCGTGGCGATCGCCCGGGCGCTGGCCATGAAGCCCAAGGTCATGCTCTTCGACGAGCCGACCTCGGCGCTCGACCCGGAGATGGTCAACGAGGTCCTGGAGGTCATGCGCCAGCTGGCCGCCGACGGCATGACGATGGTCGTCGTCACGCACGAGATGGGCTTCGCCCGCTCCGCCGCCAACCGGGTCCTGTTCATGGCCGACGGGAAGATCGTCGAGCAGAACACCCCGGATGCCTTCTTCACCGCGCCGCGTTCCGACCGCGCGAAGGACTTCCTCTCGAAGATCCTCCACCACTGACGCTTCGAGCCCTCGCGGAGCCGGCCCGGCAACCACGCCGGCCGGCCCCGCCCGCGCACAACCCCCAGACGTCAGAGCCCGGTTGACGCCGTGGCCCGGCCCCAGGAGAACGACCCTCATGAAGGCTTCCCGTACCCTCGCCGTCGCGCTCTGCGCCGTCGCGCTCACCGCCACCGCCGCCTGCGGCAAGGACGGCACCCCCGGCGCCTCGGACAACCCGGCCTCGGCCAGCAACGCCCCCAAGGCGCCGGGCTACACCGTCAAGACGGACGTCAAGATCGACTCCCCGACGCTCGCCGAGGCGAAGAAGCGCGGCCAGCTGATCATCGGCGCCAAGGCCGACCAGCCCTTCCTCGGCTTCGAGGAGCCCGGCAGCGGCGACCGCAGCGGCTTCGACATCGAGATCGCCAAGATGATCGCCGCAGACCTCGGCTTCACCCCGCAGCAGATCAAGTGGTCGACCCTGGTCTCCTCGCAGCGCGAGCCGGCCATCTCCAAGGGCCAGATCGACTTCTACGTCGGCACCTACAGCATCAACGACGAGCGCAAGAAGACCGTCTCCTTCGCGGGCCCGTACTACATCGCCGGCCAGGACCTGCTGGTGAAGGCCGACAACACCTCGATCACCGGCCCGGACAGCATCGCGGGCAAGAACGTCTGCACCGCCACCGGCTCGACCTCGATCAAGAACATCCAGAAGTACAACGCCAAGGTCACCCAGTTCGACACCTACTCCGCGTGCGTGGACAAGCTGACGACCGGTGAGGTCGACGCCGTCACCACGGACGACGCGATCCTCAAGGGCTACGCCTCCAAGTTCAAGGGCCAGCTCAAGGTCGTCGGCAAGCCGTTCACCGAGGAGAAGTACGGCGTCGGCCTGAACAAGGACGACAAGAACCTGCGCGACGCGATCAACGACGCCATCAAGGCCCACCAGGACAACGGCGACTGGAAGAAGGCGTACGACGCGACGCTCGGCCTCTCCGGCTCCCCGGCGCCGGCCACCCTGCCGACCATCGACCGCTACTGATCCACCGCAGTCGATCCACCGCACGTTCCGACAATCCCCTGAGAGGAGGGCCGCCGAATGGGTTTCCTGTTCGAGGACGACAACTTCGCGTTGTTCCGCGACGGCTTCCTGCAGACGATCGAGCTGAGCGCGCTCAGCGCACTGCTCGCCCTGCTGCTGGGCACCCTGCTGGCGGCCTTCCGCGTCTCACCCGTCCCGATCCTCCGCGGATTCGGGACCGCCTGGGTCACGGTCTTCCGCAACACCCCGCTGACCATCCTGTTCTTCGCCGCGGTCTTCGGCCTGCCCCGGCTCGGCGCGAGCCTGAGCTACCTGACCCTCGCCACGCTGGCGCTCGGCGGGTACACCGCCTCGTTCGTCTGCGAGGTCATCCGCTCGGGCATCAACACCGTGCCGCTGGGCCAGGCCGAGGCCGCCCGGAGCCTGGGCATGGGCTTCGGCCAGACCCTCCTCCACATCGTGCTGCCGCAGGCCGGCCGCACCGTCCTCGCCCCGATGAGCAGCGTGTTCATCGCCCTGCCGAGGAACTCCGCGATCGCCGGCGCGTTCAGCGTCAGCGAGCTGTACAGCGCGCAGCAGGCGTTCTCCGAGAAGGGCTACTCGATCTTCGCGATCTTCTTCTGGGTGGCCTGCGCCTACCTGCTGATCAGCTTCACGATCGCCTCGCTGTTCCGCTTCCTGGAATCCCGACTGGCGGTGGCCCGATGAGTCTCCTCAACCGCTCCGCGACCGCGAGCGTCCTCTACGACGCCCCCGGCCCGCGGGCCCGCGCCCGCTACCGGGCGTTCGGGATCGTCGCGCTGCTCGCCATCGCCGGGCTGATCTGGTTCGCCGTCTCCACCCTGGCCGACAAGAACCAGTTCGACGCGGACCTCTGGGACGTCTTCCAGTACACCAACACCCAGCAGCGCATCGTGGACGGCCTGCTGTCCACCCTGAAGGCGTTCGGCCTGGCCGCGCTGTTCTCCCTCACCCTGGGCGCCCTGCTGGCCGCCGGCCAGCTCTCCGACCACAAGCCGGTCCGCTGGACCTGCACCACCGTCGTCCAGTTCTTCCGGGCGATGCCCCTGCTGATCCTGATCGTCGCGCTCTACTACGCGTTCTTCGCCAAGGAGCCGATGTGGGCGCTGGTGCTCGGCCTCACCCTCTACAACGGGTCGGTCCAGGCCGAGATCATCCGCAGCGGCGTCAACGCCGTGCCCCGCGGCCAGGGTGAGGCGGCATACGCCCTCGGCATGCGCAAGACGCAGGTCATGACCTTCATCCTGGTGCCGCAGGCCGTCCGCTCGATGCTGCCCTCGATGATCGGCCAGCTGGTCGTCACCCTCAAGGACACCTCGCTGGGCTTCATCATCACGTACCACGAGCTGCTGTTCGTGGGGAAGGCGATCGCCAGCCAGCCGCTGTACGCCGCCTTCCCCTACATCCCCGTGGTCCTGGTGATCGGCCCGATCTACATCGCGATGTGCCTGCTGCTGACCGCGCTCGCCCACTGGATCGAGGGCCGCGGGCGCCGCGGCGCGAACCGGCGCACTTCGACTGCTGCTTGACGGACACGCAGGTGATCTGTTGCATTGCTCTTCGTGACACCTCCCGGGAGCATCCACGCGGCATATGCGGCAGCGGTAACTGACGCCGGCCGATCGGCCGGTTCGTCCCCGGAGGTCCCCTCATGGACCCGGTGATCGTGGTCGGGGCCGGACCGGTCGGTCTGGCCCTGGCCCTCGCCCTGGCCCGGCACGAGGTGCCGACCGTCATCCTCGACGAGGGCTCCGGGCTCTGCCCCGAGGGCCCTCGCAGCGTCGTCCTCGGCGCCGACTCCACCGCCTTCCTGACCCGCATCGGCTACCCGCGGGCGGTCTCCGACTCCGCGCTGTGGGACTCCTTCTCCATCTGGCGCCGCCGCCAGGAGATGCTGCGGATCGACCTCGCCGACTCCCCCACCTTCCACCTGCCGCAGCACCGCCTCCAGCGGGGCCTGCGCGACGCCCTCACCGCCACCCCGCTGATCCGGCTCGTCCCGCTGCACCGGGTCGTCGAGCTCGAACAGGACCGCGACGGCGTCAGCGTCCGCACCACCGGCACCCGGGACGGCGCGAGCACCTGGTGGCGCGGCAGCCACCTGGTGGGCTGCGACGGCGCCAGATCCGCCGTCCGCAAGCTGCTCAGGATCCGCTTCCCCGGCCGCCCGGCCGTCGACCGCAACGCCGTCGCCACCGTCCGCGTCGACCTGCCCTTCGACGGCGCCCGGCTGCACCGCGAACCCCCGTGGCGCGGCGACCGCGAAGCCTCCGCCCGCCCCCTGCCCGACGGCGTCTGGCGCCTCGACTGGCGCCTGCCCCCCGGCCGCCCCGACCCCGCCGAGCAGGTCGACCCGCACGCCACCTGGCCCGGCATCGTCACCGGCGACACCCTGCTCACCCGGGTCACCTCCACCCTCACCGGCTGGTGCGGCGGCGAGCTCCCGCGCTACGAGCTGCTCGCCGCCGCCGACCACACCGCCCAGCAGCGCCTCGCCGCCCGCTTCCGGGTCGGCCGCTGCTTCCTCGCCGGCGACGCCGCCCACCTGCACGGCGCCCTCGGCATGCAGAACCTCGCGGACGGGCTGCGCGACGCGGACAACCTCGCCTGGCGGCTCTCCCTCGCCTGGCACCTGCACAGCGGCGGCCCCCAGCCCGGCGGCTCCCTGCTGGACGGGTACGAGGCCGAGCGCCGCGGCGCGGTCGGCGCCCGGCTGCGCGCCGTCGACCAGTCGATGCCGCTGCTGCGCCCCCTGCGCGGCTGGGCGCAGACCCGCCGCTCTCTGCTCGTCGGCGGCTTCCGCAAGCACGCCCCGCTGCTGGCCGACGGGCAGCTGGGCACCGGCCGCTTCGGCGGCGCCCCCGCCTACCCGGCGGCGCCCTCCGGCGTGCCCAGCCGCGTCCCGGTGCAGCGCGGGGCGCGCGGCTCCACCTCGCTCAGCGAGCTGCTGCCCGCCACCGCCCCCGGGGTCCTCGTGCCGGACCTGCCGGTGCTCGCGGCGGACGGCACCCCGGACCACCTCCACGCCCGGCTCGGCGCCACCTTCCTGCTGCTGCTGGTCGCCCCCGGCACCGCCGTCTGGTCCTCCGAGCACTGGCTGAGCGCCGGACTGATGCCCCGCCTCGCCGAGGTCGCCGCCGCACTGCCCGTACCGGCCGAGGTCCTGGTCACCGAGGAGTACCCGGAGGCGGGCCCGCACACCGTCCTGCTGATCCGCCCCGACGGCCACCTGGTCGGCGCCACCCAGGGCGCCGCCGCCGACGACCTGCTGGCCCTCGCCGACGGCGCCCGCGGCGGCCCGGCCCCGCTCACCACGGCTCCCGAACCAGCCCCCGAACCCGTCCCCGAACCCGTCGCCCAGCCGGTCGAATAGCCGGTCGAACAGCCGGGTCACACGGACCGAGACCGGGTCCGAGGGCCCGGCCTTCGTCCTACTCCCGCCCCTCGTCCTCCAGGGCCTCCCGCACCACCCGGAACGCGAGGCCCTCCGAGTAGCCGCGCCGCGCCAGCACCCCGACCAGCCGCCGCATCCGGACCTGCGTCTCCAGCCCCCGGGTGCTCCGCAGCCTGCGCTCGACCAGCGCCCGGGCGGCCTCCGTCTCGTCGTCGTAGTCCAGATGGGCCACGGCCCGCTCGACCAGCTCCGCGTCCACGCCCTTGGTGCGCAGCTCCTGCGCCAGCGCCCGCCGGGACAGCCCCCGTACGGCGTGCCGGGACTCGACCCACGCGGTGGCGAAGGCCGCGTCGTCGATCAGCCCGACCTCCTCCAGCCGGGTCAGCACCCCGTCGGCGACGTTCTCCGGGATCTCCTTCTTGCGCAGGGCGTCCGCGAGCTGCTTGCGGCTCTTGGCGGAGCCCGTCAGCAGCCGCAGGCAGATGTCCCTGGCCCGGGACTCCGGGTCCTCCGGGTCCTCCGGCTCCTCCGGCTTCTCGGCCCGCTTCCGGGCCGTGCGGCCCTCGCCGCGCTCCTCCCCCGAGCGCGAGCGCCCGCGCCGGCCCTCCCCCGGGGCGGCCGCACCCCCGTGACCGGCCGCCCGCCCGACCGTCCCCCCGGCCGCGCCGTCCGTCTGCTCGGCCGCCAACGCCGAGCGCCTCCGACGCCGCCCGGTGGGCAGCTCGGAGGCGGTGACCAGGCCGAGCTCCTCGACCGTCACCTCCGCCGGGCCCGGGCCGGGCGCCGGACCGGGCTCCTCCGCGACTGCGGCGAACCAGTCCGGCGGCCCGTACTCGTCCTCGGCGCCCGCCGTGTCGTGCTTCCTCAACGGCTCAGCCCTTGGCTGCCGCCGTCTTCTTCGCCGCGGCCGTCTTGGTGGCGGTCGCGGTGATCGGCTTCGCGGCGCCGTCGACGGCAGCGGCGGCAGCCGCCTCCGGCGCGGCAGCCTCGGCCGGCTCCTCCACCTTCGGGCCGATGCCGAGCTTGCCCTTGATCTTCCGCTCGATCTCGTCGGCGAGCTGCGGGTTGTCCCGCAGGAAGTTGCGGGCGTTCTCCTTGCCCTGGCCCAGCTGGTCGCCCTCGTACGTGTACCAGGCGCCCGACTTGCGGATGAAGCCGTGCTCGACGCCCATGTCGATCAGGCCGCCCTCGCGGCTGATGCCCACGCCGTAGAGGATGTCGAACTCGGCCTGCTTGAACGGCGCGGCGACCTTGTTCTTGACCACCTTGACGCGGGTGCGGTTGCCGACCGCGTCGGTGCCGTCCTTCAGCGTCTCGATGCGGCGGATGTCCAGGCGGACCGAGGCGTAGAACTTCAGCGCCCGGCCACCCGTCGTGGTCTCCGGCGAACCGAACATCACGCCGATCTTCTCGCGCAGCTGGTTGATGAAGATCGCGGTGGTGTTCGACTGGTTCAGCGCACCGGCGATCTTGCGCAGCGCCTGGCTCATCAGACGGGCCTGCAGACCGACGTGCGAGTCACCCATCTCACCCTCGATCTCGGCGCGCGGCACGAGCGCCGCGACCGAGTCGATGATCACCAGGTCGACCGCGCCGGAGCGGATCAGCATGTCGGTGATCTCCAGGGCCTGCTCACCCGTGTCCGGCTGGCTGACCAGCAGGGCGTCGGTGTCCACGCCCAGCTTCTTGGCGTACTCGGGGTCGAGCGCGTGCTCCGCGTCGACGAAGGCGACCGTGCCGCCGGCCTTCTGGGCGTTGGCGGCCACGTGCAGGGTCAGGGTGGTCTTACCGGAGGACTCGGGGCCGTAGATCTCGACCACGCGGCCGCGCGGGATGCCGCCCACACCGAGGGCGACGTCCAGCGCGGTGGACCCGGTGGAGATCACCTCGATCGGCTCGTTCGCCTTCTCGCCGAGGCGCATCACCGAGCCCTTGCCGAATTGCCGTTCGATCTGGGCGAGTGCGGCCTCTAGGGCCTTCTCCTTGTCCGTACCTGCCATGACTTTTTCCCTCGGGTTCTGTGCTGTGCGCTTCATCGTCCTCGACGCTAGCGCGTCCCACTGACAAACGAGCCCCACCCGCGTCAGCCTGTGGAAAACTCCTGGCCGGAGAGTACAAAGAACATCTGTTCGATTCAAGCGTCACCCGAACGCCACGCACCCCGACCAGGCGCCCCGACCACACGCCCCGCCCCCGGCTACTCCCCCCGCTCCCCGTCGCCGCCCACCATCCGCCGCAGCCGCCGGCTCGCCTCGCGCCGCAGCGCCCGTCGGGCCCGCCGCTGCTCGCCCCGGTCGATCCGCGGGTCGCTGGCCACCTCGTACCGCTTCACGTACGTCCCCACGAAGCCCTGCAGCGTCGCCGCCGCCGGGATCGCGATCAGCGCCCCCACCGCCCCCAGCAGCGCCGCCCCCGCGATCACCGCCCCGAACGCCACCGCCGGGTGCACGTCCATCGTCCTGGCGGTGATCCTCGGGTGCAGCAGGTAGTTCTCGATCTGCTGGTACACCACCGTGAACACCAGCACCCACAGCGCGTCCACCGGTTCCACCGTGAGCGCCACCAGCACCGGCAGCGCTCCCGCCAGGTACGTCCCGATCGTCGGCACGAACTGCGACATGACGCCCACCCAGATCGCCAGCGCCGCCGCGTAGGGCAGGTCGATCAGCGCGAACATCACCCAGTGCCCGGTCGCCGACACCAGCGCCAGCACCGCCCGCGAGTACAGGTACCCGCCGGTCTTCGCCAGCGCGATCTCCCAGGCCCGCAGCACCTCCCCCTGCTTGGCCGGCGGCAGCATCGAACACACCGTCCGCCGCACCCGCGGCCCGTCGGCCGTGAAGTAGAAGGTGAACAGCCCGACCGTGAACGCCTGGAACAGCCCGCCGATCAGCGTCGAGGACAGCCCCCACACGTTGTCGGCCGCCTGCTGGGCGTAGTTCTCGATCGCCCCGGAGTCCTTGAGCAGCTTCTTCTGCAGCTCGCCCAGCGACACCTCCTGATGGAACGTCGTGTTGATCCACCCGATCAGGTTGTCGACCAGGTGCGGCAGGTCCCCCGCGATCTTCGCCACCTGATCGACCAGCAGCGTCCCCAGCGCCCCCAGGAACCCGGCCACCGCCACCCCGACCGCGACGAACACCAGGCACGTCCCGACGCCCCGCCGCACCCCCCGCGCCGCCATCCGGTCCACCGCCGGCTCCAGCGCCAGCGACAGGAAGAAGGCCACCAGCAGCATCACGAACAGGTCCGTCAGCTGCAGGAACGCCCAACTGGCCAGTTGGAACACCCCGACCAGCACCAGCGCCAGCACCATCGCCCGGGGCAGCCATCGCGGCATCCCCCCGCCCCACAGCGCCCCCGCGCCGCCACGGCGCTCCTCGCCGGCACCCTCGGCCGGCCCTTCCCGCTCTTCCGTACCACTCGTCACCCGAACAGTCTGGCGCACCCCCCTCGGCGCGATCAGCGCAGCGGCCCCGAAACCCCCTGGGTCTCGCACACCACCCGCCACACGTCCTTGGCCTCCCACCCCGCCTCCAGCGCCTGCCGCACCGTCCGCCCCCCGAGCTCGCTCATCACGTGATCGCTCGCGAACGACTCCGCGTACCCCTCGCCGAAGTGCGCGTACATCCGTCGCCAGAACTCCGTCAGCCTCATCCCCCCAGTATCCCGAACCCCGCCCCCACCAGTGCTGCGTCACCACCCGCCCTCAGCGGGGCAGGACCACCAGCCCCGCCCCGAAGTACCGCCGGTCCCCGCACCCGTACGGCCCGGCCGAGCATCCCGCCGAGGCCGCCTCCGCCAGCGCCCCCGCCAGCCGGTCCGCCCCGTACTCCGGGTGCCCGGCCGCCACCACCGCCACCGCCCCGGTCACGTGCGCGGCCGCCATCGACGTCCCCGCCAGCGCCGCGTACTGCCCGCCCGGCCAGTCCGAGACGATCGCCCCCCGGGGGCCCCCGTCCGGGTCGCCCCCCGGGGCCGCCAGCGACACGTGCCCCCGCCCGAAGTTGGAGTACCCCGACGGCCGCCCGTCCCGGTTCACGGCCGTCACCGTCACCACCCCCGGCAGCTCCCCGGGCAGCCGGACGCACTCCGTCCCCAGGTACCGCGTCCGCGCCGCCCCCGACACCCGGTCGTTGGGGCTGCGCTCGTCCGTCCGCCCCGCCCCCAGGTCCTGCCCGTCGTTCCCCGCCGAGGCGACCACCACCGCCCCCTTGCGCCGTGCGTAGTCGACCGCCCGCCCGACCGCCGCCGTGATCGCCGCCTGGTCGGCGTCCTCCGGGCAGTTGTACTTCCACGGGTCGGCGAAGTAGCTGTTGTTGATGGCCCTGGCCCCGTGGTCGGCCGCCCACAGCATCCCGCAGACGATGTTCTCGGCGTAGTACTGCCCGAGCGGCCCCAGCAGCCGTACGGCCCCGATCCGCACGCCCGGCGCCACCCCGCTGACGCCCCGTCCGTCCCCCGCGGCCCCGACGATCCCCGCCACGTGCGTCCCGTGCCCGCTCTCCCCCACGCCCGGGTCGGGCCGCCAGGCCCCGGTCCGGGCGTCCGGCCGGCCGTCCGCGCAGGACACCGACGCCTTGGGGTCGACGGCCGCCCGCAGATCCGGATGGGTGTCGTCCACCCCCGAGTCCAGCACCGCCACCAGCACCTTCCGCAGTGCCTCCACCGACGCGCCCCCGGCCCGCACCGCCGGCCCCGTCGCGCCGCCGCCCCACACGCTCACGGCGCCCACCATCGCCAGGTTCCACCCGTCCCCCTGCGCGGGGTCGGGCACCACCGGCGTCACCCCCTCGTCCCGCGCATCGGCACTGACCCCCGCGGCGAAGTCCCCCGCCCCCGCGACCCCGCGCGGCGGCCCCACCACCGGCGCCGTCCGCGTGGCCCCGACCGCCGCGATCCCCGGCCGCCCCCGCAGCTTCTGCGCGAAATCCCCGGTCGCGTACGCCAGCACCGCCCCGATCTGCGGATACTCCTGGACGACCTGCCCGCCCGCCTCCTTGCTCCCGGCCCCCGCCAGGGCGGCCCCCGCCGCGTCCGCCCGCTCCCCGAGGACCAGGTAGCTGAGGTACGCGCGCCCGGGCCCCGACACGTACGGAACGGCGCCGCCCAGCACCAGCGCGGTGAGCAGCATCGCCAGCAACGCCCGCGCGGGCCCCTTCACACGACGGCGTACGCGCCTGCCGGAAGGGTGCGCCTGCGGCATCGCACGGTCTCCGCTCGTCGATCCAGTGAGGTCCCGGTCACGGAATGGTCACATGTCCGAATCATCACCATATGAGCAGATCATCCAACCCGCTCCCCCGGCTACACCCGGCCGGTGCGCAGCCCCATGAGTCACCCCCATGTGTCAGCCCCACGCGGCACCATGGGGGCATGGCGCCCCACACCCCTCCCCCGCCCCCGGACGACCCCCTGGCCGGCTTCGCCCCCGCCACCCGCGCCTGGTTCACCGGCGCCTTCTCCGCCCCCACCACCGCCCAGTCCGAAGCCTGGCGCGCCATCCAGCGGAACACCGACGTCCTCGTCGTCGCCCCCACCGGCTCCGGCAAGACCCTCGCGGCCTTCCTCTCCGCCCTCGACCACCTCAGCAGCACCCCGCCCCCCGCCGACCCCAAGCGCCGCTGCCGCGTCCTCTACGTCTCCCCGCTGAAGGCCCTCGCGGTGGACGTCGAACGCAACCTCCGGGCCCCCCTGACGGGCCTGCGCCAGGCGGCCGTCCGCCTGGGCCTGCCCGAGCCCGAGGTCCAGGTCGCCATCCGCTCCGGCGACACCCCCGCCGCCGACCGACGCCGCTTCGCCACCCACCCGCCTGACATCCTGATCACCACCCCCGAATCCCTCTTCCTCCTCCTCACCTCCGCCGCCCGGGAGGCCCTGCGCGGCATCGACACCGTGATCCTGGACGAGGTGCACGCCGTCGCCGGCACCAAGCGCGGCGCCCACCTCGCCCTCACCCTGGAACGCCTCGACGAGCTCCTGGACCACCCGGCCCGTCGCATCGGCCTCTCCGCGACCGTCCGGCCCGTCGAGGAGGTGGCCCGCTTCCTGAGCCCCCGGCGCGGCGCCGTCGTCGTCCAGCCGCCCGCCGCCAAGGAGTTCGACCTCTCCGTCGTCGTCCCCGTCCCCGACCTGGACGACCTCCCCGCCGCCCCCGCCACCGGCGGCGCCTCCGACGGCGACCCCCAGCGCCAAGCCTCGATCTGGCCCCACGTCGAGGAACGCATCGTCGACCTCGTCGAGGCCCACCGCTCGACCATCGTCTTCGCCAACTCCCGCCGCCTCGCCGAGCGCCTCTGCAACCGCCTCAACGAGATCGCCCACGAACGCGCCACCGGCGCCGTCGCCCCCGAGGCCCACGCCCCGGCCCAGCTGATGGGCGGCTCGGGCGCGGCCAAGGGCGCCCCGGCGGTGATCGCCCGCGCCCACCACGGCTCGGTCTCCAAGGAGCAGCGCTCCCTCGTCGAGGAGGAGCTGAAGGCCGGCCGGCTCCCCGCCGTGGTCGCCACCTCCAGCCTGGAGCTGGGCATCGACATGGGCGCCGTCGAACTGGTCGTCCAGGTCGAGTCCCCGCCCTCGGTCGCCTCCGGCCTGCAACGCGTCGGCCGCGCGGGCCACCAGGTCGGCGCCGTCTCCACCGGCGTCTTCTTCCCCAAGTACCGGGGCGACCTCGTCCAGTCCGCCGTGGTCACCGAGCGGATGCGCTCCGGCCGGATCGAGGCCCTGCGCATCCCCCGCAACCCCCTGGACGTCCTCGCCCAGCAGATCGTCGCGATGACGGCCCTGGACGCCTGGCCGGTGGACGACCTGCTCGCCGTGGTCCGCCGCGCCGCGCCCTTCGCCACCCTCCCCCGGTCCGCCTTCGACGCCGTCCTCGACATGCTCGCCGGCCGCTACCCCTCGGACGCCTTCGCCGAACTGCGCCCCCGCGTGGTCTGGGACCGCGTGGCCGGCACGGTCACCGGCCGCCCCGGCGCCCAGCGCCTGGCCGTCACCTCCGGCGGCACCATCCCCGACCGCGGCCTGTTCGGCGTCTTCATCGCCGGCTCGGACCCGAAGAAGGGCGGCGGCCGCGTCGGGGAGCTCGACGAGGAGATGGTCTACGAGTCCCGCGTGGGCGACGTGTTCACCCTCGGCACCACCTCCTGGCGCATCGAGGAGATCACCCACGACAAGGTCCTGGTCACCCCCGCCCCCGGCATCCCCGGCCGCCTCCCCTTCTGGAAGGGCGACACCCTCGGCCGCCCCCTCGAACTCGGCCGCGCCCTGGGCGCGTTCACCCGCGAACTGGGCGCCCTCCAGCCCGAGCAGGCCACCGAGCGCCTCAAGCGGGCGGGCCTCGACGACTGGGCCGCCGCCAACCTCCTCGACTACCTCGCCGAACAGCGCACCGCCTGCGGCCACCTCCCCGACGACCGCACCATCGTCGTCGAGCGCTTCCGCGACGAACTCGGCGACTGGCGCATCGTCATCCACTCCCCCTTCGGCGCCCAGGTGCACGCCCCCTGGGCCCTCGCCCTCGCCGCCCGCCTGCGCGAGAAGCACGGCCTGGACCCCCAGGTCATGCACGCCGACGACGGCATCGTCCTGCGCCTGCCCGACGCCGACCTCCTCGACTTCCCCGCCGAGCCGACGGCCTCCACGGACGAAGCCCCCGTCGGCGCCGACGCCGCCCTCTTCGACCCCGGCGAGATCGAACAGCTCGTCACCGACCAGGTCGGCGGCTCCGCCCTGTTCGCCTCCCGCTTCCGCGAGTGCGCCGGCCGCGCCCTGCTGCTCCCCCGCCGCAGCCCCGGCCGCCGCACCCCGCTCTGGCAGCAGCGCCAGCGCGCCGCCCAACTCCTCGAGGTGGCCTCCGAGTACGGCTCGTTCCCGATCGTCCTGGAAGCCGTCCGCGAGTGCCTCCAGGACGTCTTCGACGTCCCCGGCCTGGTCGAGCTGATGGGCGACCTCGAGTCCCGCGCCGTCCGCCTGGTCGAGGTCACCACCCCCGAGCCCTCCCCCTTCGCCCGCTCCCTCCTCTTCGGCTACGTCGCCCAGTTCCTCTACGAGGGCGACTCCCCGCTCGCCGAACGCCGCGCCGCCGCCCTCTCCCTCGACTCCCGGCTGCTGTCCGAACTCCTCGGCCAGGCCGAGCTGAGCGAACTGCTCGACCCCCAGGTCCTCGCCGACCTGGAGGCCGAGCTCCAGCGCCTCACCCCCGAGCGCCGCATCAGGGACGCCGAGGGCGTCGCCGACGCCCTGCGCCTCCTCGGCCCGCTCACCGAGGCCGAGTTGACGGCCCGCGGCGCCGAACCGCTCTGGGCCCTGGAGCTGGAGGCCACCCGCCGGGTGATCGCCGTCCGGATCGCCGGCGAGCAGCGCTGGGCCGCGATCGAGGACGCCGGCCGCCTGCGCGACGCCCTGGGCACCCCGCTGCCCGTCGGCGTCCCCGAAGCCTTCACCGAACCGGTCAAGGACCCGCTGGGCGACCTGCTGGCCCGCCACGCCCGCACCCACGGCCCCTTCACCGCCGGCGAGGCGGCCGCCCGCTACGGCCTGGGCACCGCCGTCGTCACCGGCACCCTGCAGCGCCTCACCGCCGCCGGCCGCCTCGTCCAGGGCCAGTTCAGGCCCGCCGGAAGCCCTGTCGACCCCGAGTGGCACACAGCCCACGAGTGGTGCGACGCCGAGGTGCTGCGACGCCTGCGCCGCCGCTCCCTGGCCGCCCTGCGCCAGGAGGTCGAACCCGTCCCCCCGCGCGCCCTGGCCGCCTTCCTCCCCCAGTGGCAGCACCTGTCCGGCCACCGCCTGCGCGGCCCGGACGGCCTGCTGCGGGTGGTCGAGCAGCTCCAGGGCACCGCCCTGCCCGCCTCCGCCCTGGAGAAGCTGATCCTCCCGGCCCGCCTCGCCGACTACTCCCCGGGCCTGCTGGACGAGCTGACGGCCGCGGGCGAGATCGGCTGGTGCGGCGCCGGCGCCCTGCCCGGCAAGGACGGCTGGCTCAGCCTCCACCTCGCCGAGAACGCCCACCTGCTGCGCCCCGAGCCCGTCCCGCCCGCCCTCACCCCGCTGCACTCCGCCCTGCTGCGGGCCCTCGACGGCGGCTACGGCCTCTTCTTCCGCCAGCTCGTCCAGCAGCTGCCCGAGGACACCCCCGAGCCGGAGGCCGTCGAGGCCCTCTGGGACCTCGTCTGGGCCGGGTACGTCACCAACGACACCCTCGCCCCGCTGCGCGCCCTGCTCGGCTCCGGCCGCACGGCGGGCGCCACCGCCCACCGCGCGCCCCGGGCGACCCCGCGCGGCCGCTACGGCGGCGCGGGCCGCCCCTTCGGCCGCCCCTCTGACCGTCCGGGGGCCTCCTCGGGCCGCACCGGCCCGCCCACGGTGGCCGGGCGCTGGTCGCTGCTGCCCTCCCTCGCCGCCGACCCGACCGTCCGGGCCACCGCCCAGGCGCAGAGCCTGCTGGACCGCCACGGCCTGCTCACCCGCGGCACGGTGGCCGCCGAACGGGTGCCCGGCGGCTTCGCCGGGGTCTACCGGGTGCTGGCCGCGATGGAGGAGCGCGGCCGGGCCCGCCGCGGGTACTTCGTCGAGGGCCTGGGCGGCGCCCAGTTCGCGATGGAGGGCGCGGCCGACCGCCTGCGCTCGGTCAACGGCCGCCTGGAGCGCACCCGCGCCGCCGAGTGGCCGGCCGCCCCGGCCGCCGAGCCCCCGCAGCCGCTGGTGCTGGCCGCCGCCGACCCGGCGAACGCCTACGGAGCCGCCCTGCCCTGGCCCGAGCCGCCCACCGCCCCCGGCGGCGGCGAGGCCAAGGCCCACCGGCCGGGCCGCAAGGCGGGCGCCCTGGTGGTTCTGGTGGACGGCGAGCTGGCGCTCTACGTCGAGCGCGGGGGCAAGTCCCTGCTCGCCTGGCCCCAGGACGACGCCACCCTGGCCGTGGCCGCCTCCGCCCTGGCCACCGCCGCCCAGGAGGGCGCCCTGGGCAGCGTCACCGTCGAACGGGCCAACGGCGAGCCCGCCCTGGGCTCGGACCTGGGCCGCGCCCTGGAGGAGGCCGGCTTCCACCCCACCCCGCGGGGCCTGCGCCTGCGCCCGTAGACCGGGGAGACGCACGAGGGCCGCGGAGTCCGATGACTCCGCGGCCCTTCGTTCGACTCGTTCGAGGTTCCTTCACCCGGTCGGCGGCGGTTGTGCCGGTACGGGCACCGGCTCCCCTCGGCGTCGGCGCACCGGCCCGGTCGCCGTACGGTCGGCGTGGACCGGGATGAGCCCGAGCCCCCAACCGCCGGCCGCGAGCAGCCCCAGGGCCGCACCGTCCACCAGCTGGCCCCGGACGGCCACGAGCCACCAGGCGAGCCCGGCGGCCAGAACCACCAGCACCCAGCGCGCCCGCCACGGGAGCAACCGCCGCACCCGCAGCCGTATTCGGGCCACCGTGCGCACCGTCGCGGATCTCCGCACGACCGCCTCCTTCGCTCGCCCCTGGCCCTCACGGCCCGGGAGTACGAGGCCGGAGTCAGGCGGCGACCACGTCCATCGCGGCGTTCTTGGGCGACATGGTCGCCCGGTCGGAGCCGGGGGCGGGCAGCGGAACCGGTTCGAGTACCGGCCTCAGCAGATCACCTTCCGAGAGGGTGGCCATCGCCGCAAGTTCGGCGAGCGACAGTTCGTCGCTGACCTCGCGCATGACCTCGGACATCCGGACGTCGAGTGCGTCGCAGATGGCGGAGAGCAGCTCCGAGGAGGCTTCCTTCTGTCCGCGCTCGACCTCGGAGAGGTATCCGAGCGAAACCCTGGCGGCCGCCGACACCTCGCGGAGTGTGCGGCCCTGGCGCTGGCGCTGCCGACGCAGTACATCGCCCAGTAGGCGACGGAGCAGGATCATCGGTGCCTCCCTCCTCGGACTGCGGATCGAGATGTCACGCCCCCACCGTACCGCCTTGGCCGCTTCGCGTGCGGGGACCCTGTCCGTGTTCACTCTGGGCTGCAAGGCCGTCCCCCTCCTTGTTCCGGTGTCGCACCCGGGTTTGCGGGCCCCTCGTGGTACCCGACGCGGGCCACCCGGCCACCGTCACGCAATCCGTTCGCCACCTGGTTTCTGCCCAACCAGGCCATCGGATGTAACACGATCCTCCAGCCGGGCCATTCCGTCATGCCGGTTCGGCAGGTCTCGGTTCGGTGGAGATCCCGTCGGACGGGGCCGTCAGCGCGCGACCTCGGCGACGAGCAGTTCCAGTGCGGCGGTCACCGCCCCGTGACGGATTGTGGCACGAGCCCCGGACAGCCGGGGCGAAGTGACCAGACTTCCCCCCGGACCGGCGACGGCGAGGTGTACGGTGCCCACCGGCCGCCCGTCCTGCGGCTCCGGCCCGGCCACCCCGGTCGTCGCGAGCCCGTACGTGGCCCCCAGCAGCCGGCGCACGCCCTCGGCCATCTGCGCGGCCACCACCGGGTGCACCGGCCCGTACACGTCGAGCAGGCCCTCGTCCACGCCGAGCACCGACGCCTTCAGCGCGGTCGCGTACGCGGTGACGGAGCCCCGGAAGGTCGCGGAGGCCCCGGGGACGTCCACCAGGGCGGCGGCCAGCAGCCCGCCGGTCAGCGACTCGGCGACGGCCACCGTGGCCCCCTCGGCCCGCAGCGCCGCGTGCGCCCGCTCGGCGAGCGCGTAGTCCGCGCTCCCGGTCTCGACGGCCCCGTCCACCCCGTGCTCCACCCCGTTCCCCCCCGTTCACCGGTCCGCGTGCTCCGCGGCCATGCCCTCGCGGCGCAGGCGCACCGCCTGCGCGATGTAGTCCAGCGCGGTGCCCACGGTCAGCAGCACCGCGAGCCCCATCAGCACGGCCCGCCCGGTGGCCAGCCAGCCGGTCAGGGCCAGCACGTACATGCCGACGGCGGTGCCCTGGGTGAGCGTCTTGAGCTTGCCGCCGCGGCTGGCCGGGATGACGCCGTAGCGGATCACCCAGAAGCGCATCAGCGTGATGCCCAGCTCGCGGGCGAGGATCACGATGGTGACCCACCAGGCGAGGTCGCCCAGCACCGAGAGACCGATCAGGGCCGAGCCCATGATCGCCTTGTCGGCGATCGGGTCGGCGATCTTCCCGAAGTCGGTCACCAGGCCCTTGCGGCGCGCGATCTCGCCGTCGAACAGGTCGGTGATCATCGCGATCGCGAAGGCGGCCCAGGCGACGGAGCGCCACTTGGGGTCGTGCCCGCCCCCGGCGAAGAGCAGCGCCACGAAGACGGGCACGAGCAGCACCCGGACCATCGTGAGCACGTTGGCGATGTTCCAGATGCTCGGGGTCGCCGGGGCCGCGGCCGCCGGTCTGCCCGGGTGGGCCGCGGCCGTGGCGCCGGGCCCCTTGGTCATTCCCCCGCTCCCGGGGCCCGGCGCACGCGCACCTGCTCCAGCGCCTCGGCGATCAGGTCCACACCCTCGCTGGCGACGACCTTGGCCCGCCAGAACTGGCCGACCTCGGGCGCCTCGACGCCGGTCAGGGTGGTCAGGCCGTCCGTCTCGGGTGCCTGGTGGGCGGCGCGGCCCTCGACCACGCCCTCCTCGATCGACTCGATCAGCACCTCGACCTCGGTGCCGATCCGGGCCTCGGCCCGCTGGGCGGTCATCTCCTCGGCGAGGCGGCTGAGCCGGTCCACGCGCTCGGCGACGACGTCCTCGGGCAGCTTGCCCTCGAAGGTCGCGGCCTCGGTGCCGTCCTCGTCGGAGTAGCCGAAGACGCCGATCGCGTCGAGCCCGGCGTGGGTGACGAAGCGTTCAAGCTCGGCGAAGTCCTCCTCGGTCTCACCGGGGAAGCCGACGATGAAGTTGGAACGGGCGCCGGCCTGCGGGGCCTTGTCGCGGATGGTCTTCAGCAGCTCCAGGAACTGGTCGGTGGAGCCGAAGCGGCGCATCCGGCGCAGGACGGCGGGCGCCGAGTGCTGGAACGAGAGGTCGAAGTAGGGCACCGCGTCGGCGGTGCCGGTCATGGCGTCGATCAGGCCGGGGCGCATCTCGGCGGGCTGCAGGTAGGAGACCCGCACCCGCTCGATGCCCTCCAGCGCGGCGATCTCGCCGAGCAGCGTCTCCAGCAGCCGGATGTCGCCGAGGTCCTTGCCGTACGAGGTGTTGTTCTCGCTGACCAGGACGATCTCGCGGACGCCCTGCTCGGCCAGCCACTTCGACTCGCCCAGCACGTCGGAGGGGCGGCGGGAGATGAAGGAGCCGCGGAAGGCGGGGATGGCGCAGAAGGAGCACCGCCGGTCGCAGCCGGAGGCGAGCTTGACGGAGGCCACTGGGTTGTCGTCCAGCCGCTTGCGCAGGGTGCGCGGGCCGGAGGCGGGGGCGAGGCCCTCGGGCAGGTCGGCGATCGGCTCGGCGGGGGCCTCGGCGCCGTGGCCGGGCAGGGCGACGCCCTCGGCGGCCGACTGGCGCTCGGCGGGGCTGATCGGCAGCAGCTTGCGGCGGTCGCGCGGCAGGTGCGGGGCGTGGTGGCCGCCGGAGAGGATGGTCTGGAGGCGGTCGGAGATGTTCGTGTAGTCGTCGAAGCCGAGCACGCCGTCGGCCTCGGGCAGGGCGTCGGCGAGCTCCTTGCCGTACCGCTCGGCCATGCAGCCCACGGCGACGACGGCCTGGGTGCGGCCGTGACCCTTGAGGTCGTTGGCCTCCAGGAGGGCGTCCACGGAGTCCTTCTTGGCGGCCTCGACGAAGCCGCAGGTGTTGACGACGGCGACGTCGGCGTCGGCGGCGTCGTCCACGAGCAACCAGCCGTCGGCCTCCAGTCGCCCGGCGAGTTCCTCGGAGTCCACCTCGTTGCGGGCGCATCCGAGCGTGACAAGGGCGACAGTACGACGTTCAGGCATAGGCCCAAGATTAACGCGCGGCATCCGGTGCCGTTCGCCCCGGAGGCCGCGCGCCTCGGTTCACCTGATCGTCGCCGCCCCGTCGGGGCCTCTGCGGTCAGCCCGCCTGCGGGTCTCCGGGGGTGTAGGTGACGTGCACCACCTGGCCGTCCTTGCCCAGGAGACCGAGGTCCTTGCCGTTGACGTACGCGTGCACGGCCCCGCCGTTGCCGAGCACCAGCTTGATCTGCTTGGCGTCGGTGAAGGTCTGATCCTGGCCCTCGCTGATGTTGTTCTGGAACAGCGACTTGCCGCTGCCGTCGGTGGCCGAGATCCAGCTGGTGCCCTCGGCGACCAGCTTGACGGTGACCTTGTCGGCGGGGACGGCGGCGATGGCGGCCGCGGTCGGCGGCGCCGGCGGCTGGGCGGCGGGGGCCGCCGGGGCGACGGAGCCGGTGCCCGAGCCGCTGGGCAGCGGCGCGCTGGCCGTGCCGGTGCCGGTGTGGGCGCCCTTGCCGCTGACCAGGTTGAAGCCGATCAGCCCGACCACCGCGACGATCGCGGCGACCATGGCGGCGGCCCAGTTCGGCCGGCCGCGGCCGGGCACCTTGATCGGGCCGCTCTCGATGAGCTGGGTGGGCCGCTTGGAGGCGGGCGAGCCGCCGTGGGCCGCGTCGTAGCGGACGACCAGCGCCTCGCCGTCCGCGCCGACCGCCGAGGCGATCGCGCGGATGTGGCCGCGGGCGTAGAAGTCCCCGCCGCAACGGCCGAAGTCGTCCTCCTCGATGGCATGGACGATCGGCACCCGCACGCGGGTCGCCGTACTCACCTGGTCCACCGTGAGGCCCGCCTCGATCCGGGCGGTGGACAAGACCCGGCCGATGCTCGGGGCATCGGCCGCCTGCACCGCGTCGTCGGTCGGCGAGACGGACGACGGTGCGTTCTCGCGGTCGGGGGACTTGCCGATGGTCACGGGAGCACGCCTTTCGAGCGGATGGCCACCTGCTGGGGAACAGTCTAGGGGCGGGGGCGGATCGTTTCTCAAGCGGAACAGGCCCGAATGCGCGCCCCCGCCTCGCGCCGTGTGACGCGGTGTACGGACGTTCGGTTCCCCGGGCTCCGCCCACCCTCCTCCGAACGAGTGAACACACCCCCGGGACACGGCCGGTCGGCCCTGTCATCCCCTCAACGTGACGAGCACCCCGTCCAGTTCGTCCGGCTTCACCAGGACGTCGCGGGCCTTGGAGCCCTCGCTGGGGCCGACGATCCCGCGCGACTCCATCAGGTCCATCAGCCGGCCCGCCTTGGCGAAGCCGACCCGGAGCTTGCGCTGGAGCATCGAGGTCGAGCCGAACTGCGTGGAGACCACCAGCTCGGCGGCCTGGATCAGCAGGTCGAGGTCGTCGCCGATCTCCTCGTCGATCTCCTTCTTCGGCCCGCCGCCCACCGTCACGTCGTCCCGGTAGACGGCGCTCAGCTGGTCCTTGCAGTGCTGCACGACCTTGGCGATCTCGGCCTCGGTGACGAAGGCGCCCTGCATGCGGATCGGCTTGCTCGCGCCCATCGGCAGGAAGAGCGCGTCGCCCTTGCCGATCAGCTTCTCCGCGCCGGGCTGGTCGAGGATGACCCGGGAGTCCGCCATCGCCGAGGTGGCGAAGGCCAGCCGGGAGGGCACGTTGGCCTTGATCAGGCCGGTGACGACGTCCACCGAGGGCCGCTGGGTGGCGAGCACCAGGTGGATGCCGGCTGCGCGCGCCAGCTGGGTGATGCGCACCACCGAGTCCTCGACGTCGCGCGGGGCGACCATCATCAGGTCGGCCAGCTCGTCGACGATCACCAGCAGGTACGGGTACGGGCGCAGCTCGCGTTCGCTGCCCAGCGGCGCGGTGACGGTCCCGGCCTTCACGGCGGCGTTGAAGTCGTCCACGTGCCGGAAGCCGAACGCCGCGAGGTCGTCGTAGCGCAGGTCCATCTCGCGCACCACCCACTGGAGGGCCTCGGCGGCCTTCTTCGGGTTGGTGATGATCGGGGTGATCAGGTGCGGGATGCCCTCGTACGCGGTCAGCTCGACGCGCTTGGGGTCGACGAGCACCATCCGCACCTCGTCCGGGGTGGCCCGGGCGAGGATCGAGGTGATCAGGCAGTTGATGCAGGAGGACTTGCCCGCGCCGGTCGCGCCGGCGACCAGGATGTGCGGCATCTTGGCGAGGTTGGCCATCACGGTGTGGCCCTCGACGTCCTTGCCCATGCCGACGACCATCGGGTGGGTGTCCTCGGCGGCCGTGCGCGAGCGCAGGATGTCGCCGAGGTTGACCATCTCGCGGTCCCGGTTGGGGATCTCGATGCCGACCGCGGACTTGCCCGGGATGGGGCTGATGATCCGCACGTCGGCGCTGGCCACCGCGTACGCGATGTTCTTGGCGAGCGCGGTGATCCGCTCCACCTTGACGGCCGGGCCGAGCTCGACCTCGTAGCGGGTGACCGTCGGACCCCGGGTGAAGCCGGTGACCTTCGCATCCACCTTGAACTCGGCGAAGGTGCCGGTGAGCTGGGCCACCACCTCGTCGTTGAGGGCGCTGCGGGCCTTGGCCGGGCCGCCGCGCTCCAGCAGTTCGAGGGAGGGCAGGGCGTAGGTGATGCCCTCGGAGAGCTGGAGCTGCTCCATGCGCACGGGCGCCGGGCCGTGCTCCTCCGGCGCGCCGGGGCCGCCGCTGCGGGCGGCCGGGACGGCGGGCTCCTCGGGCGGGACGGTGCGGTCCTGCACCTGGTGCATCATGTCCGCCACCGCGGAGGAGGCGGGCACGCCGTAGACCAGCGCGCCGTCCAGGTCTGCGGCCGCGCCGGCGGCGAGGTCGCGGGTGGCGTACGGGTCCAGCGGCTCCTTGTCGAGGGAGATCCGGCCGGCCTCGGCCTGCTCCTCGCCCTCCTCGGGCTTCCTGCGGCGGCGGCGCCGGCGGGCGGCGATCTCGTCGCGCGGGTCCCCGTCCGCGGAGTGCCCGGAGTCCACGGAGTACGGCAGGGCGTCCGGGTCGGCGTCCTCCGGCGGATCGGTGGAGAGCTCGCGCTCCGGCGTGCGCCCCCGCCCGTACTCGTCCTCGGGGCCGGGCTCGATCACACCGAGCCTTATCCCGCCGGCCCGCAGCCGCTCGGGGATGCGGTTCACCGGGGTGGCGGTGACCACCAGCAGCCCGAAGAAGGCCAGCAGCAGGAGCAGCGGCACGGCGACGGCGGGCCCGGCGGCGGCCATCACCGGGGTGGAGACGGCCCAGCCGATGATGCCGCCGGCGGTCCTTATCCGGGAGGCCCCGCTGCCCATCGTGGGCGCGCCGCAGCCGATGTGCACCAGGCCGAGGACGCCCACCAGCAGGGCGCTGAGCCCGATGACGATCCGGCCGTTGGCCTCCGGCAGCTCCGGGTGGCGCCAGAGCCGGATCGCGACCCCGGCCAGCAGGAAGGGCACCAGCACGTCGAGCCGCCCGAACAGGCCGGACACCACGGCGGTGGCTGCCTCGTTGAGCCAGCCCTCCGAGCTGAACCAGGTGCCGGCGGCGACGACCAGCGCCAGCGCGAACAGCAGCAGGCCGACCCCGTCCTTGCGGTGGGCCGGGTCGAGGTTCCTGGCGCCGCTGTTGAAGCCCCGGAAGATCGCGGCGACGGGGCTCGCGACGGCGTTGAGGGTGCCCATCAGCACGCCCCGACGCGGCGGTGGCGGCGGGGCCTGCTTGGCCGCCGCCTTCTTCGCGGGGGCCTTGCCGGCGGCCGCCTTCTTGGCGGGCGGCTTGCCCGGGGCCTTCGCCGCGGCCTTCTTGGACGGTCCCGGGCTCGATTTGCGTGCCGCGCTTCCGGGCGTACGAGTGGCCATGGGTCAGCAGCCTACCGGGGTGGGTCGGTGGTGCACATGCGCCCGAGCCCGGGCGCCCGGACGTGTCGCAGACACACCGTCACGCTGATCGGGATTCACCCGGACGCCGCACGGAATCACCCGGAAGGGTGGAAAAGGGGGCTCCTACGAAGGGCCAGGACCACCAGGAGCACCAGGAGCGCCGGGGCTGCCAGGGCTGCCGGGCCGCATCGCGTCCAGCGCCCGGCGCAGCGCCACGAGCCTGCGCTCCAGGTGCGCCGCGGTGGCGGACACCCCGGCGTCCTCGACGCCGTCGAGCTGCTTGCCCAGCGCCTCCGCCTGCTCCTCCACCGCCGCCAGCCGCGCGGACAGCTCGCCCAGCAGCGCGCCGTGCGCGGCCGCCTCCCCGTCGCCGGTCTCCAGCTGCAGGCGCAGCAGCGCCGCCTGCTCCCGGAGCTGGCAGTTCTTCGCGTACAGGTCGACGAAGACGGAGACCTTGGCCCGCAGCACCCACGGGTCGAAGGGCTTGGAGATGTAGTCCACCGCGCCGGCCGCGTAACCGCGGAAGGTGTGGTGCGGGCCGTGGTTGATCGCGGTGAGGAAGATGATCGGGATGTCCCGGGTGCGCTCGCGGCGCTTGATGTGGGCGGCGGTCTCGAAGCCGTCCATGCCGGGCATCTGGACGTCCAGCAGGATCACCGCGAAGTCGTCGGTGAGCAGCGCCTTGAGCGCCTCCTCCCCGGAGGCCGCGCGGACCAGCGTCTGGTCCAGGGCCGAGAGGATCGCCTCCAGCGCCAGCAGGTTCTCCGGCCGGTCGTCGACCAGGAGGATCTTCGCCTTCTGCATCCGGGCTCGCCCTCCTGTCGCCTGCCTGCCAACCGGTGCAGGCACTCGCGTCCCGCCCACCGCTACCCCGGTCATGCTAGCCGCACCCCCTCGCCCGGCACATCGCTCCGGCATGACCCGTTCCGGAGCGGCACGCGGCGCGCGCTCCGGCGCGCGCTCAGCAGCGCGTCGCCGTCCGGTCACTGTTCGCAACGATCGGTGACCCTACCCGGTTCCCGGGCCCGGCCGCCAGCAAACCGGTCGACCCGAGGGCGTGAACCCCGGAGCACCGCCAGGAGTTCACGCCCCCGACATGTCAACTCCGGTCGGCGCGAAGCCACTCGGACATCACGGACAGCAGGTGGTCGGTCTCCACCGGCTTGGTGATGTGGTCGGTGGCGCCGGCCTCCAGGGACTTCTCCCGGTCGCCCTTCATCGCCTTGGCGGTCAGCGCGATGATCGGCAGGCCCGCGTACTGGGGCATCCGGCGGATCGCCTCGGTGGTCGCGTAGCCGTCCATCTCCGGCATCATGATGTCCATCAGGACCAGCGCCACGTTCTCGTGCTGCTCCAGCATCTCGATGCCCTCGCGGCCGTTCTCCGCGTACAGGACGGTCAGTCCGTGCTGCTCCAGCACGCTGGTGAGGGCGAACACGTTGCGCACGTCGTCGTCCACGATCAGCACCTGCTGGCCGTCGAAGCGGGTGTCCTCGCGCCCGGGCCGCGGCGGGGCCACGGGCTCGACCGTACGGGGGCCGGCCGGGCCCGGTTCCAGGGCGGCGCTGCGACGGCGCTCCAGGGCGCCCCTGCGGCGCTCCTCGGCCAGTTCGCGGACCTCCTGGGCCCAGTGCTCGGCCGGGTTCTCCCCGACCGGCACCGGCAGACCCACCGGGGTCACGCCGACCGAGGCGCGGTGCAGCGAGATGCCCGACCCGGCCGGGCGGCCGTCGCCCGGGGCCTCGGTGCGCAGCGGCAGGTAGAGCGTGAAGGTCGAGCCCTTGCCGAGCTCGCTCTCGGCGTGGATCTCGCCGCCGAGCAGCCGGGCGATCTCGCGGCTGATCGACAGCCCGAGGCCGGTGCCGGCGTACTTGCGGCTGATGGTGCCGTCGGCCTGCTTGAACGCCTCGAAGATCTCCCGCAGCTTGTTGCCGGGGATGCCGATGCCGGTGTCGGAGACGGCGAAGGCGATCAGCTCCTCGTCGGGCCCCTGGATCGAGCCGGACTCCAGCAGCCGCTCACGCACGTGCTGCGGGACGTCCCGGCCGGCGGGGGTGATGGAGAAATCCACGGCGCCCGCGTCGGTGAACTTCACCGCGTTGGAGATCAGGTTGCGCAGCACCTGCTGGAGCCGCTGCTCGTCGGTGTGCAGGGTCACGGGCAGGACGGGCGAGACCCGCACCGCGAAGTCCAGGTTCTTGTCGAGGGCGACGGGCTGGAAGGTGGCCTCGACGTAGTCGACCAGCTGGACGATCGCGATCCGGGACGGGCGGACGTCCATCTTCCCGGCCTCGACCTTGGACAGGTCGAGGATGTCGTTGATCAGCTGGAGCAGGTCGGAGCCGGCGCCGTGGATGGTGTCGGCGAACTCGACCTGCTTGGGCGAGAGGTTGCCCTCGTTGTTGTCGGAGAGCAGCTTGGCCAGGATCAGCAGCGAGTTGAGCGGGGTGCGCAGCTCGTGCGACATGTTGGCCAGGAACTCGCTCTTGTAGCGGGAGGCCAGGGCGAGCTGCTCGGCGCGCTCCTCCAGGACCTGCCGGGCCTCCTCGATCTCGCCGTTCTTGATCTCGATGTCGCGGTTCTGCTGGGCGAGTTGCTCGGCCTTCTCCTGCAACTCCTCGTTGGTGCGCTCCAGTTCCTCCTGACGCGCCTCCAACTCGGCGGACCGCATGGAGAGTTCGGCGGTGAGCCGCTGGGACTCGAGCAGCAGGCCCTCGGTCTTGGTGTTGACGCTGATGGTGTTGACGGTGACGCCGATGAGGTCGGCGATCTGGTTGAGGAAGTCCAGCGCCACGGTCGTGAAGGAGCTGAACGTGGCCAGCTCGATCACACCGAGCAGCCGGCCCTCGAACTGCACCGGCAGCACCACGATGTGGGCCGGGGAGGCCTCGCCGAGGCCGGAGGCGACCTTGAGGTAGCCGGGCGGCGCCTCCTTGACGATGATCGCCCGCTTCTCCACCGCGGCCTGGCCGATCAGCGACTCCCCGGGCCGGAAGGTGGTCGGCATCGCCCGGCGCTGGTAGCCGTAGCTGCCGATCAGGCGCAGCACGGTGTCGTTCTCGTCGTCGTCCTCGGTGATCAGCTCGGCGGTGCGGCCGGCCGGCTGGGCGAGGAAGAAGGCGCCGTGCTGGGCGGAGACGACCGGGGTCAGCTCCGTCATGATCAGCGAGGCGACGGCCTCCAGGTCCCGGCGGCCCTGGAGCAGGCCGGAGATCCGGGCGAGGTTGGTCTTGAGCCAGTCCTGCTCCTGGTTGGTGCGGGTGGTCTCGCGCAGGTTGGCGATCATCTGGTTGATGTTGTCCTTGAGCTCGTCGAGCTCCCCCGCGGCGTCCACGTCGATCCGCAGGCTCAGGTCGCCCCTGGTCACCGCGGTGGCGACCTGGGCGATCGCGCGCACCTGCCGGGTCAGGTTGTTGGCCAGCTCGTTCACCGACTCGGTGAGGTCCTGCCAGGTGCCGTCCACGCCGGGCACCCGGGCCTGGCCGCCGAGGCGGCCGTCGGTGCCCACCTCGCGGGCGACGCGGGTGACCTCGTCGGCGAAGGCGGAGAGCTGGTCGACCATCGTGTTGATGTTGGTCTTGAGCTCGAGGATCTCGCCGCTCGCGTCGACGTCGATCTTCTTCGAGAGGTCACCGCGGGCGACGGCCGTGATCACCAGCGCGATGTTGCGGACCTGGCCGGTGAGGTTGTTGGCCATCTGGTTGACGTTGTCGGTCAGGTCCTTCCAGATGCCGGCGACCCCCGGCACGCTCGCCTGGCCGCCCAGCGTCCCGTCGGTGCCGACCTCGCGGGCCACCCTGGTCACCTCGACCGCGAAGGCGGACAGCTGGTCGACCATCGTGTTGAGCGTCCCGGCGAGCGCCGCGACCTCGCCCTGCGCGTCGATGGAGATCTTCTTGGACAGGTCCCCGCGGGCCACCGCGGAGGCGACCTCGGCGATGTTGCGCACCTGTCCGGTCAGGTTCGACGCCATGAAGTTGACGTTGTCGGTCAGGTCCTTCCAGATGCCCGACACCCCGCGCACCCGGGCCTGACCGCCCAGGATGCCCTCGGTGCCCACCTCGCGGGCGACGCGGGTGACCTCGTCGGCGAAGGCGGACAGCTGGTCGACCATCGTGTTGACGGTGGTCACCAGCTCCAGGATCTCGCCCCGGGCGTCGACGGTGATCTTCTTCGACACGTCGCCGCGCGCCACCGCCGTGGTCACCTCGGCGATGCTGCGGACCTGGATGGTCAGGTTGTTGGCCATCAGGTTGACGGAGTTGGTCAGGTCCTTCCAGGTGCCGGACACCCCGGGCACGCTCGCCTGGCCGCCGAGGATGCCCTCGGTGCCGACGTCCCTGGCGACCCTGGTCACCTCGTCCGCGAAGGAGGAGAGCTGGTCCACCATCGTGTTGATGGTGTTCTTCAGCTCCAGGATCTCCCCGCGGGCGTCCACCTGGATCTTCTGCGAGAGGTCGCCCTTGGCGACGGCGGTCGTCACCTGGGCGATGTTGCGCACCTGATCGGTGAGGTTGTTCGCCATGAAGTTGACGTTGTCGGTCAGGTCCCGCCACACCCCGGCCGCCCAGGGCACCTGCGCCTGGCCGCCCAGGCGCCCCTCGGTGCCCACCTGGCGGGCCACCCGGGTCACCTGCTCGGCGAAGCCGGAGAGCTGGTCCACCATCGTGTTGATGGTGTTCTTCAGCTCCAGCATCTCGCCGCGCGCGTCCACCTCGATCTTCTGCGAGAGGTCCCCGCGCGCCACCGCCGTCGTCACCTGGGCGATGTTGCGGACCTGGCCGGTCAGGTTGTCGGCCATGAAGTTGACGGAGTCGGTCAGTTCGCGCCAGACCCCGGCCACCCCCGGCACCTGCGCCTGACCGCCGAGGCGGCCCTCCGTGCCCACGTCCCGGGCCACCGTGGTGACCTGGGCCGCGAAGCCGTTCAGCTGGTCCACCATCGTGTTGACGGTGTTCTTCAGCTCCAGCATCTCGCCGGCCACGTCCACGGTGACCTTGCGGGACAGGTCGCCCTTGGCCACCGCCGTCGTCACCTGGGCGATGTTGCGCACCTGCGCGGTGAGGCGGCCCGCCATGGTGTTGACGGAGTCCGCGAGGTCCTTCCAACTGCCGGAGACGCTGCGGACCTTGGCCTGGCCGCCGAGCTTGCCCTCGGTGCCGACCTCGCGCGCCACCCGGGTCACCTGCTCGGTGAACTCCGAGAGCTGGTCCACCAGTCCGTTGACCGTACGGCCGATCTTCAGGTACTCGCCGCGCAGCGGGTGGCTCACCCCGTTGCTGTGCAGCGAGCGCAGCTCCATCTTCTGGTCCAGGTCGCCCTCGGCGATCGAGGACAGCACCCGGCCCACCTCGGCCATCGGCCGCGCCAGATCGTCGATCAGCGCGTTGCAGTTGTCGACGGCCGCCATCCAGGCGCCCTCGCCCGCGCCCGTCTCCAGCCGCTCGTTCAGCCGGCCCTCGCGGCCCACCGCCCGCCGCACCCGGGCCAGCTCGCCCGTCAGGTGCTGGTTGCGCTCGGCGACCTCGTTGAAGACCGCCGCGATCTCCGCCAGCGGCCCGTCGCCCGGCACGGTCAGCCGGCGCCGGAAGTTGCCGTCGCGCATCGCCGTCAGCGCGGACAGCAGCTTGCGCAGCTCCGCCGGCTCCGCCCCGCGGTTGTGACTCCTCTGGCGACCGGCCGCGTTCCGCGGCGCGGCGCCGGAGCGTCCGCCGCGCGCTGCGGGCGGCGTCGTACCGGTTGCGTCCTTGGTGGCCGTGCTCAAAAGAGGCCCCTCCCACGTCGTGAACCTTCCGACCGACCGTACTGCTCTCACCGGCCGTCGCGGACCCCCCAGTCTGGCAGCACCGGCGCCGCGTGCACGGCCGGTTGCTCACGGTTGGTACCACACCGTCCGGAACAGGTGGGCAGAATCACCCTCAGGAGCCTGTTTCACCGCCCCGCCCCCACGGGGAACCAAGCGGAAAGTAGGGTGGAGCGCTGCACCCGGGCCACGACCCGACCCAGCGCCGCCGCTCACCCGGTCCGGCGCGTACGGGGAGTCGGCGCCGCACCCCCGGACAGCCAGGCCAGAGCAGTAGAGGAGAAGTGGCAACGTGGTCACCGCGCGCGCAGCCGCCACCTTCGACCCGCACGGCCGGTCCGCCGCCGCCGCCCGCGGTTTCGTCCGGGACGCGCTGCTCGGCTGGGGCCTGCCCGAGGTCGTCGACGACGCCGTCGTGCTGGTCAGCGAACTCGTCACCAACGCCGTCGTGCACGCCGGGACGGCCGCCGAGGTCTGCTGCCTGCGCGAGGAGGAGTCCGTCCGGATCGAGGTGACCGACCACCACCCCGAGCGCGGACTGCCCTCCCTCGGCGGCGGTCCCACCTCCGACCGCTACGCCGACCCCGACGGCGAGGGCGGCCGCGGACTGCTGATGTGCTCCGCCCTCGCCGAACGCTGGGGCGTCGAGTTCACGGCCGGGCAGAAGACCGTCTGGTTCCGCCTCGCCCTGCCCGAACACGTGGTCGGCACCCGCTACGCCGTTCCCGCCACCCCCGGCAGCGACCTGCCCAGCGGCCCGGGCCCCGTCCACGTCGCCGTCGTCCAGCTCGACGAGGACGGCCGCGTCCTCGCCTGGAACCCCGACGCCGAGGCCCTCTTCCACCGCCCCGCCTCCGCCGTCCTCGGCCGCCCCTGGGCCGACCTCGCCGTCTGGCCGCAGTCCGGCCAGGGCCTCGGCCTCACCGACACCCTGCGCCTGGCCCGCTGGGAGGGCTGTTACGGCCTGCGGCTGCCCGACGGCACCGAGACCGAGGTGTACGGCCTCCAGGTGCGCGTGCGCGACACCGAGGGCGTCCCCTCCACCCTCTGCCTGCTCGTCCTCGAACCCGAGCGCGCCGTCCTGCGCTCCCCCGCCCGCACCCTGCCCGACGGCCGCGGCGAACCCGGCGGCCCCCGGCTCGACCTGCTGGCCGGCCCCGTCGCCACCGACGACCTCGACAGCCTCCTCCAGCGCACCGTCGAACGCGCCCGCGACCTCCTTGACGCCGACGCCGCGTACCTGCTGCTCACCACCGAGGACGAGACCGAGTTCGAGGTCCGCGCCGCCACCGGACTCACCACCGGCCACCGCCGCCACGCCCGCTTCCCCGTCGAGACCGGCAACCGCTACGACTCCGCGCGCCTGCCCTCCGTCCACGAGGACCTCGCCGGGCGCCCCACCGGCATGCCCCTGCTCACCGGCAGCGGAATGCGCTCCCTGGTCACCGTCCCGCTCAAGGTCGAGGGCCGCCTCATCGGCTCCCTCGGCATCGCCACCTCCGTCCCCGGCCGCTACGACAACGAGGACGCGCTGCGCCTGCAGTTCGCCGCCGACCGCGTCGCCCTCGCCGTCGAGAGCACCCGGCTCTCCGAACTGGAGCGGCTGCGCCGCGGCTCGCTCTCCTTCCTCGTCGAAGCCTCCGACCTGCTGGCCGGCACCCTCGAACACGAGCAGACCCTCGCCCTGATGGCCCAGATGGCCGTCCCCACGCTCTCCTCCTGGTGCGCCGTCTACACCAACGGGGACCCGGGCTCCCCCGCCGACCTCGCCTTCGTCCTGCACGAGGACGAGGACCGGATCGACCCGCTGCGCGACCTGCTCGACAAGACCCCCGCCCCGCAGGCCGGCCCCGCCCACGGCGTCGACTTCTGGACGGCCCCCGCCGAGACCGCCGCCGCCCACGGGCTCAGCGACGGCCCCGGTCTCTCCGGCGTGCTCGGCGAGACCGTCGTCCTGCCGCTGACCGCCCGCAACCGCGTCATCGGCCTGCTCGCCCTCGGCGTCCCCACCGGGGTCCGCTTCCGCCAGGAGATCCTCGAACTCGCCGAGGACCTCTCCCGCCGAGCCGCCCTCGCCCTCGACAACTCCCGCCTCTACTCCGAGCGCACCGCCACCAGCCAGGCCCTCCAACGCAGCCTGCTGCCCCCGGAGTTGCCCGAGATCCCGGGCGTCGAGGTGGACGTCTTCTACCAGGCCGCCGGAGAGGGCAACGAGGTCGGCGGAGACTTCTACGACCTCTTCACCATCCGTGAGGGCACCTACGGCTTCGCCATCGGCGACGTCTGCGGCACCGGCCCCGAGGCCGCCTCCGTCACGGGCCTGGCCCGCCACTCCCTGCGCCTGCTCGCCCGCGAGGGCCTGGACGCGCCCCAGGTGCTGACCCGCCTCAACGCCGCGATCCTGGACGAGGGTTCGCGCAGCCGCTTCCTCACCCTGCTCTACGGCGAGCTGACGCCCATGCCCGACGGCAGCACCGAGCTGTCCCTGGTCTGCGCCGGCCACCCGCTCCCCCTGCGGCTGCGCACCGACGGCCGGGTCGACCGCGCCGCCACCCCGCAGCCCCTGCTCGGCGTCCTGGAGGATCTCGACCTCACCGCCGAACACCTGGTCCTCGCCCCCGGCGAGGTGCTGCTGTGCGTCACGGACGGCGTCACCGAACGCCGCGAGGGCCTGCGGATGCTGGGCGACGACGGCCTCGCCGAGGTGCTCACCGGCTGCACGGGCCTGACCGCCGGAGCCGTCGCCACCCGGGTCCAGCGCGCCGTCGAGCGCTTCGCCCCCGAGCCGCCGTCCGACGACATGGCGATCCTGACCCTGCGGGTTCCGACTCAGCGCCAGTCGTGACCGTTCGACAGCTGACACCGTCACGAATTGTTATCTTCACAAGGGTACAAGCGGCCTCGGCCGGGTAAACCGATCTCGCCGGGGATTCCCCCGGAAGGGGACGTGACCGGCGGCTCTCCGCCGGCCCATCATTTCTGACCTCACTTCTGACCGCAGCCCGCGCACGCTCGCCGTCGTGCGCCCTCGGCGCGGTCACGCGCATCCACTCATCGACAAGCCGCCAAGGGCCCACTGCGCCCTGCGCGCGCCCAGAGTGAAAGGAGCCTCCGGTGAGCAACGAAGCTACCGGGGCAACGAACGCCCGCTCCACCGGAGCCGACGCGGGTAACCTCGGCTACCTCGCACTCGGCCTGACACTGCTCGCCTACGGCCTTCTCTCCACAGGTGTCCTCAAGGGCACCGGCGTCGGGGACGCGGCCCACCTCGCCCATCTGCTCGGCGGCGTCACCCTCTTCCTCGCGGGCCTCTGGCAGCTCCGCGGCGGCGAGGGCTTCACCGGAACCGCCTTCACCAGCCTCGGCGCCTTCTGGGCGACCTGGTCGATGGCCGGCGGGGCGAGCAAGAACGCCGCCGGTCTGTTCCTGCTGCTGTGGGCCCTACTCGCCCTCACCCTCACCGCGGCCGGTTGGGGCGCGGGTCTGCTCAGCCGCGCCGTCTACGGGCTGCTGACGCTCTCCCTGGTCCTGTCCGCCATCGCCACCTTCGGCAGCTACGGCGGGCTCGCGAAGTTCGCCGGCTGGGTCGCGGCCCTCTCCGGCCTCTCCGCCTGGTACTGGGCGACGTCCGCGCTGAGCAACGGCGCCTGGGGAAAGCTCGCGCTGCCGGTCAAGTGACCTGCCGCGACCGGTCGTCCGTCCTCCGGCCGCCGGTCCCCCGCCCGTCCGTCCGCTCGTCCGTCCTCCCGGGCTCGTCGCCCGACCGGGGCAGGGCCTCCGCCACCGCGGGGGTCCTGCCCCACAGGCGTGCCGCGAGCGCCTGCGCCGCGTACGCGCACAGCAGGATCGCGACGGCGACGATGCCGTCCGCCCAGAAGTGGTTCGCCGTCACCACGACCACCGCGACCGTCAGCACCGCGTGCAGCACCATCACCCACCGCAGACGGCTCGGCGACACCCGCACCACCGCGACCGCCGCCAGCACGCACCAGGCCACGTGCACCGAGGGCATCGCCGACAGCTGGTCGGCCACCACCCCACCGACCGCGCCGCCGTACACCGACTGCCCGTACTGCGCCGCCACGTCCACGAAGCCGTTCTGCGGCAGCATCCGGGGCGGTGCCACCGGGATGAACTGCACCAGCAGACAGACCGCCGTGGTGATCACCACCGTGTTCCGCACCCACGCGTACCGCTCGCGGTGCCGCAGGAACACCCAGAGCAGCACGCCCAGCATCACGGCGAAGTGCATGGTCGCGTAGTAGTAGTTCGCCAGCCGCACCAGCACCGGGTACGGCGTCACCGCCGCCTGCCAGGAGGCTTCGTCCGGCAACCCGATCGCCAGCTCGGTCCGGTGGATCCAGCTCGCCCGGTCCAGCGCGTGATCCGTCCCCATCACCGACAGGCGCCCCACCAGCTGCCACAGCGCGAACAGCGCCAGTAGCGTGCCGGCCTCCCGCAGCAGCGCCGACAGCCAGGGCTTCCGGACCTTCGCCGCCGCAAACGCACCGCCGTAGAGCACCACAGCGGCTCCCCCGGCGGACTGCCAGGTCAGGGTCAGGTTCTGCATTCGCAGAGGGTAACGCAAAAAGACCCCCTCCCGAATGGGAGGGGGTCTTTTCAGAAGAATTGTTCGGCGGCGTCCTACTCTCCCACAGGGTCCCCCCTGCAGTACCATCGGCGCTATGAGGCTTAGCTTCCGGGTTCGGAA
>NZ_JBITFA010000021.1:0-20438 GCF_044455705.1 Kitasatospora sp. NPDC051170
GCGGCCCCCCCCCCCGCCCCGGCCCCCCCCCCCCCCCGGGCCCCCCCGGGGGGGGGGGCGGGGGCGGGGGGGCCCCCCCCCGGGGGGGCCGGGGGGGGGCCCCCCGGGGGGCCCCCCGGGGGGGGGGGGCCCCCGCCTGCCCCGTTCCCGGGGCCCGCAAACGTGATCTCTCGGGCCCTAAATCCCCGGTCAACCGGGGTGCCGCCGTGCTACAGTCGAAGCAGTTGCAGTTTTGGTTCCCATGAACGTATGTGTGCGCCTGCTGGTACCAACCAACAGGCGCATTTGTTTTGTCCGGTGTTTCAGCCTCCGGATGGGGATCGCGGCTACGTGGGGATTCACGAGGTGTGAATTCCTGACGCCCCAGTTAGAGGAGACGGTTATGGCTACCGGCACCGTGAAGTGGTTCAACAGCGAAAAGGGCTTCGGCTTCATCGAGCAGGCCGAGGGCGGCCCGGACGTGTTCGCGCACTACTCGAACATCACCGCTCAGGGCTTCCGTGAGCTGCTCGAGGGCCAGCAGGTCGAGTTCGACGTGACCCAGGGCCAGAAGGGCCCGCAGGCCGAGAACATCCGCGTGATCGGCTGACCTCAGCCGTCACGCTGACTCGCGAACCGCAGAGCTCGCGAATCTTGTGACGTGGGGGCCCGCACCAGCAGGTGCGGGCCCCCGCTCATGCCGCCGTACGGCCGGGGCGGCGCACTCCAGACCACGGCCGACCAGTCCCGTCGACGGGGCTGAGGACCGATGGACGGAGATCCTGTGACCACCCCTGCCCGCCAGCCGCGCGACCGCGCCGCCGGCCCCCGCCGCACCTCCGGCGCCCCCCGTACCTCCGGTTCGGGCGAGGCCCGCACCGGCGGCCCGCGCAAGCCCCGGGGCGGCCGCTCCGGTGCCCCCAAGGGCACCCGCGCCGCCATCCCCGAGGCCGCCGAGTTCACCGTCGTCGAGGGCACCCCCGCGCGCCCGCCGGCGGCGACCTTCGCCGAGCTGGACCTGCCCAAGGCGATCCTCAGCACGCTCACCCGCGAAGGCGTCACCGCGCCGTTCCCGATCCAGGGCGCCACACTGCCCGACTCCATCGCCGGGCGCGACGTCCTCGGCCGCGGCCGCACCGGCTCCGGCAAGACCCTCGCCTTCGGCCTGTCGCTGCTCGCCCGCACCGCCGGCGCCCGCGCCGTCGCCCGGCACCCGCTCGCGCTCGTGCTGGTGCCCACCCGCGAGCTCGCCCAGCAGGTCACCGAGGCGCTCACCCCGTACGCCACCTCCGTCAACCTGCGGATCACCACCGTCGTCGGCGGCATGTCGATCAACCGGCAGGCCAACGCGGTGCGCCGCGGCACCGAGGTGCTCGTCGCCACCCCCGGCCGCCTCGACGACCTGATCGGGCGCGGGGACGTCAACCTCTCCGACGTGGCCATCACCGTCCTGGACGAGGCCGACCAGATGGCCGACATGGGCTTCCTGCCGCAGGTCAGCAAGCTGCTGGAGCAGGTCGCCGAGGGCGGCCAGCGGATGCTGTTCTCCGCCACCCTCGACCGCAACGTCGACCGCCTGGTCAAGCGCTTCCTCACCGACCCGGTCACCCACTCGGTGGACCCCTCGGCCGGCGCCGTCACCACCATGGACCACCACGTCCTCCAGCTCGACCCGGCGGACAAGGCGTCCACCACCGCGCACATCGCCTCCCGCGAGGGCCGGGTGATCATGTTCGTGCACACCAAGCACGGCGCCGACCGCCTCGCCAAGCAGCTGCTCGCCAACGGCGTCAAGGCCGCGGCCCTGCACGGCGGCAAGTCCCAGCCGCAGCGCAACCGGGTGCTCGACCAGTTCCGCGACGGCCACGTCACCGCGCTGATCGCCACCAACGTCGCGGCCCGCGGCATCCACATCGACGGGCTCGACCTCGTCGTCAACGTCGACCCGCCCGTCGACCACAAGGACTACCTGCACCGCGGCGGCCGCACCGCCCGCGCGGGCGAGTCCGGTACGGTCGTCACCCTCGTCCTGCCCGAGCAGCGCCGCGAGGTCAACCGGCTGATGACGGTCGCCGGCATCCGGCCGACCGTCACCAAGATCCGCCCCGGCGACGCCGACCTCTCCAAGATCACCGGCGCCCGCACCCCCAGCGGCGTCCCGGTCACCGTCGCGGTGCCCGTCGCCGCGGTGACCCCGGCCGCCGAGGCCAAGGGCGACAAGCCCGCCAACGCCCGCCGCCGCCCCGGCAAGCGCTCCGCGCTGCCCGCCGACGTCGACATGAACGGCAACCCGCGCCGCCCCCGCCCCAAGCAGCAGGCCGGCAACGGCGGCCGCCCCCAGGCCGCCGGCTTCATCGGCCGCTCCAGCGGCCGCGCCAAGCCCGGCAGCGGCTCCAAGTCCGGCTCCAACTACGGCACCGGCCGCCAGCGCCGCGCCGTCGACTGACGCACCGCGACGAAAGGGGGGCGGGTCCTCGGGACCCGCCCCCCTTTCGCGTTCCGCTACGTCCGCCGCCTCGCCGCCACCAGCGCCAGCACCCCCACCGCCAGCAGCAGCCAGCCGCCGGAGCCGGGGAAGTACAGCACGCACAGTGGCGCCCCCAGCGCGATCAGCAGCCACCCCAGCGGCGCGGGCAGCCGCCCGGTCTCCCGCAGCGCCCACCGCGCCAGCAGCCCGATCCCCACCAGGGCCACCCCGCACACCGCGTACCAGACCGACGCCTCCCGCGGCCCCGGATCCGCCCCCGCCGCCGCGGCCACCACCCCGTCGCGCCAGATCTCCCCCCACGCGTTCGCCTGCACCCCGCCGTACACCAGGTGCACCACCCCCGTGCCGACGACCAGCCTCGGCACCCAGCCCACCAGCCCGACCCTCACGCTTCCCCCCTCAACTCCCGGCCGCCCGGCCGGACTTGCCGACGCTACCGGACCGTTCGCCCCCGACCGACAGCGGGGGCGCGCTACGGACACCCGGCACGCCCCGAGCGCCGTCACCCGACCGGGTGACGGCGCCTTGAGCTGCCCACCTGCGTGCGGCACCCTGCTGCTCGTGGACGGCGAGAGCACGGACGTCGAGGCGGCCGCGGAGCACTGCGGGACGCACGAGCCGACCGAGGACGAGGTGGTGACTCCGGCCGACGTCGACGAGGAGGCGCTGGAGCGCGTGATGGCGCTCACGGGGGCGCGGACGGCGAAGGAGGCCATCGACCTCGCACTGCGCGACCTCGCGGATCGGCACGATCGTGCCGCCCGTATCGGCGGGCGGTTCCGCGAGAGTTAGACCGCGAGTGTCAGGCCGCGAGCAGTCCGGCCGCGGGGGCCGTCGTGTCGAGGCGGTGGAGGATGAGGGTGGCCAGTTCGGGGGCGGGGCCGAGGACCCGGGCCAGGTGGTCGGTGGCGGTGGCGGCGGTGGCGATGCGGTCGGGGAGGAGTCCGGGGGCGAGGAGGTAGGGGGAGACGGCGGTGCGGGTGGCGCCGGCGGTGCGGAGGGCGGCGAGGGCGTCGGGGACGCGGGGGCCGGTGGCGGAGGCGTAGGCGACCTCGACGGCGGCCCAGCCGCGGGTGCGGTGCCAGTGGGCGGCCAGGGCGCGGGTGGCGGCGTCGGCGGCGGGGTCGGAGGAGCCGGCCGCGGCCAGGACCACGCCGGTGCGGGCGCGCACGGCGGCGGAGCGGACGTCCAGCCCGGCCTCGGCGAGGCGCCGCTCCAGGGCGGCGAGCAGGAGCGGGGAGGGGCCGAGGACGTCCGCGACCGGCAGCGCGGAGCCGGCCGAGCGCAGGGCGGCGGGGATGTCGTGCTTGGCGTGGTAGGCCCGGTTGAGCAGCAGCGGGACGGCGACGGCCTCGCCGGGCCCGTAGCGGTGGACGAGCTGGGGCAGCCGGGGCGCGCAGTGGTCCAGGTAGGCGGTGGCGACGTCCTGGCCGGGCCGCTGGGCCCGCACCTCCTCGACGAGCGCGGCGACGGTCGCGGCGTGGCGCGGGTCGCGGCTGCCGTGGGCGATCAGGAGGAGGGCGGGCACGTGCGGCGCCTTACTTCGAGGAGGCCAGCAGGCCGCGGTTGCGCAGCACCCGGCGCTCGACCGGGGTGAACACCAGCAGCTCGATGGCGATGCCGACGAACAGGATGAGGATGATGCCGAGCAGCACCCCGGACATGTCGGAGAACTCGCGCGAGTCCTCCAGGAACCGGCCCAGGCCCCGCCCGAGGTCGGGGGAGGAGGCGACGAGTTCGGCGGCCATCAGCGAGCGCCAGGAGAACGCCCAGCCCTGCTTGAGCCCGGCCAGGTAGCCGGGCAGCGCGGCCGGGAGGAGCACGTGCCGGGCGCCGGCCAGGCCCGTGGCGCCGATGGTGCGTCCGGCGCGCAGGAACAGCGGCGGCACCTGGTCGATGCCGGCGACCAGGCCGTTGGCGATGGACGGGACGGCGCCGAGCAGGATCACCGCGTACATCATCGAGTCGTTGATGCCGAGCCAGATGACGGCCGCCGGCACCCAGGCGACGGAGGGCAGCGACTGCAGGCCCTGCAGGACCGGCCCGATCGCGGTGCGCACCGGCCGGATCCGGGCGACGACCAGGCCGATCGGGGTGCCGATGACGACGGCCAGCAGGAAGCCGGACAGGCCCCGCCACACGCTGGTCCAGATGATCTCGAACAGCGTGCCCTTGTACCAGAGTTCCTGGAGGGAGCCCCACACGTCGGCCGGGCTGGGCAGCTTGTACGAGGAGGTGAGGTGCAGGCTGTACGCGCCCTGCCACAGCGCGAGCACCACCAGGACGCCGATCAGCGGCGGCAGGGCCTTGGTGCGCAGCACCTCGCCGAGCGGGCGGCGGTGGTCGGAGACCGTGTCGAGGGCGTCCAGTCCGGCGCCGACCTCGGCGCTGTCGCCGACCGGCGCGCCGCCGTGGCCGGGCGCGGGCTTGGTGTCAGTGCTGGACATGGCGGCGGATCTCCCCACGCAGTTCTTCGGTGATCTCGATGGACAGGTCGGCCACGCCGGAGGACTCGATGCGGCGCGGCTGCGGCAGGTCGATCCGCCACTCGCGGGCCACCCGGCCGGGCCGGGAGGACAGGAGCACGACCCGCTCGGCCAGCCGGACGGCCTCGCGCACGTTGTGGGTGACGAACAGGACGGTGAGGCGGCGTTCGGCCCAGATGCGGGTGATCTCGTCGTGCAGCACGTCGCGGGTGATGGCGTCGAGCGCGGCGAACGGTTCGTCCATGAGCAGCACCCGGCTGCCCTGGGCGAGGGCGCGGGCCATGGCCACGCGCTGGCGCATGCCGCCGGAGAGCTCGTGCACCCGCTTGTCGTACGCGCCGCCGAGGCGGACGAGTTCGAGGAGGCGCTCGGCCTCGGCGCGGCGCTCGGGGCGGGGCACGCCGGCGAGCTTGAGGGCGAGTTCGATGTTCTTGCCGGCGGTGAGCCAGGGGAAGAGCGCGTGCTCCTGGAACATCAGGGCGGGGCGGCCGCCGGCCACCTGGATCTCGCCGGCGCTCGGCCGGTCGAGGCCGGCGACGAGGTTGAGCAGGGTGGACTTGCCGCAGCCGGAGGCTCCGAGCAGCGTGACGAACTCTCCGGGGGCGACGTCGAGGGTGATGTCGTCGAGGACGTGGGTGCGCGCGCTCCCGCGGCCGAAGGACTTGTGCACGTGCGAGATGCGGACGGCGGGCGTGCCGTCGGCCGCGGCGGCGGCTGCGTCGGTGGGGTCGGCCGAGGTGGTCAGTGCCGGGGTCATCCGGGCACCTCCTGCGTCAGTGGTCGGGCTGGCGGGAGAGTCGGAGCCGGGGTCCGGGCCCGCCCGCGGCGGTGGGCATCGATCGGGGATCGACCGGGCGGGCGGGTCCGGACCTCGGAGTCGCGTGGCGCCTCGGGTTACTTGGTGCCGAGCCCGGCGTCCGCGAGGGCGGGCTGGCCCTTGGCGCCGAGGACCTTGTTCAGCAGGGTGAGGTCGTAGATGCCGTTCAGGCTGGGCTTCTTGAGGAGTCCGGCGGTGACGGCGTGGTCGGCCTCGGACTGCAGGGTGCTCGCCAGCGGGTCGTCCAGGAAGTCGATGTCGGCCCAGGCCGGGTCGAGGACGGCCGGCTCCAGCGCGTTGCCGGCCTCCTTCTTGATGGCCTCGTTCGCGTCGGCCTTGGCCTTGTCCGGGTTGGCCTTGATGAAGGCGTTGGTGTTCACCGAGCCGCGCAGCACGGCCTCCACCACGTCCGGGTGCTCCTTGAGGAACTTCTGGGAGACGATGATGTTGGTGATGACGAACTTCTTGTCCGGCCAGACGTCCTTCTCGTTGAGGAGGACCTTCGCGCCGAGGGTGACGAGCTTGGACGCGGTGGGCTCGGGCACCCAGGCGCCGTCTATGGAGCCCTGCTTGTAGGCGTCGGGGGTGACCTTGTTGTCGGTGCGCACCACCGAGACGTCGCCCGCGCCGGAGGCCGCGTCGACCTTGAAGCCCTTGCCCGCCAGGTAGTTGAGCAGCGCCACGTCCTGGGTGTTGCCCAGCTGCGGGGTGGCGATCTTCTTGCCCTTGAGGTCGTCCAGCGAGGTGACCTTCGCGGGGTTGACGACCAGCTTGACGCCGCCGGAGGCCGAACCGCCGATGATCTTCAGCGACTGGCCGTCCGACTTGGTGTAGCCGTTGATCGCGGGGGAGGGGCCGATCCAGCCGATGTCGATGGAGCCGGCGTTGAGCGCCTCGATCTCGGCGGGGCCCGCGTTGAAGACCTGGGTCTTGATCTGGGTGGCGCCCAACTCCTTCTGGAACAGCCCCTCCTGGAGGCCGACCAGCGGGGTGCCGTGGGTGAGGTTGGCGAAGTAGCCGATCTTCACCGTGTCGGCGGAGAGCTTGGCGCCGGTGGCCGAACCGGCCGCGGGGGCGGCGGCGGGCTTGTCGTCGGACTTGGAGCCGTAGGAGCAGGCGGACAGCAGGGCGACGACGCTCAGGCCGGCGACGGCGGCCGCGGCGGTGCGTCTGATGCGACCGGCGTTGGGGCGGATGCGGCTATGCGAGACGTCACTGTGCGAAGACGACGGGTTCGGTGCCATGGTGGAGTCCTGTTCGCGGACGGACCGTCAGGAGGCGGCCTCGGGGCGGAAGTCGGAAGGTGGCGCTGCGGCAGCGGGGTGCCGGGGCAAGCCGGGCGGCTGTGGGGGGTGGGACAGCCCGGTGGCAGGGCCGGTGTCAGCCCTGCCGGCCCGCACATCGCGTCAGGCCGCCCTGGCCGCTGCCGAGGACGCCGCTGCCGATGCGGCCGCCTTCCTTGTCCATGCCCGAGAACGCCTCGCTGGGCATCAGACCCAGTCCTCCTCTGTGGTGTCCGTGGCGCGTACGGTGTCGAACGCCTCGCCCGCCATGCCGGCGGTGAGGGTGGTGCCGTCCGCCGGGTCGATCAGGAGGAACGAGCCGGTGCGGCGGTTGTCGCCGTACGCGTCGAGGGCCAGCGGCTCGGCGGTGCGCAGCACCACGTGGCCGATGTCGTTGACGTTCAACCCCTCGGGGGCGGGGCGCTGTTCGAGGCCCCCCTGCCCGATCGGCGCAGTGATGTCGATGCGGTAGCCGATCTCCTTGACCAGCGCCCGCACGGTGCGGGTGGTGTGCTTGAGCAGCACCTTGTCCCCGGCGCGCAGCGGCCGCTCGCTCAGGTGGCTGACGGTCGCCTCGATGTCCTTGGTGGGCACCGGGAGCGCGCCGGCGGCGATGAGGTCGCCGCGGGAGACGTCCAGGTCGTCGGCGAGGCGCACGGTCACCGACTGCGGCGCCCACGCGACGTCCGTCTCCCGTCCGAGCGCGTCGATCCCGGCGACGGTGGTGGTGTGCCCGGAGGGCAGCAGGGTGACCGCGTCGCCGACCCGCAGCACGCCCGAGGCCAACTGGCCCGCGTAGCCGCGGTAGTCGGGGTGTTCCTCGGTCTGCGGGCGGATCACGTACTGGACGGGGAAGCGGGCGCTCTCGGCGCTCGGGTCGCTGCCGACCGGCACCGTCTCCAGGTGCTCCAGCAGCGTCGGGCCGCCGTACCAGTCCATGTGCGAGGACGGCTCGACGACGTTGTCCCCGGCGAGCGCGGAGATCGGCACCGTCAGGACGTCCTTGACGCCCAGGGAGGCGGCGTAGGCGGTGAACTCCTCGGCGATCCGCGCGAAGACGGGCTCCGCGTACTCGACGAGGTCCATCTTGTTGACGGCCAGGACCACGTGCGGCACCCGCAGCAGCGCGGCGACGGCCGCGTGCCGGCGGGTCTGCTCGACCACCCCGTTGCGGGCGTCGACCAGGACGACGGCGAGCTCGGCGGTCGAGGCGCCGGTCACCATGTTGCGGGTGTACTGCACGTGCCCGGGGGTGTCGGCGAGGATGAACCGCCGCCGGGGGGTGGCGAAGTAGCGGTAGGCGACGTCGATGGTGATGCCCTGCTCGCGCTCGGCCCGCAGGCCGTCGGTGAGCAGCGCCAGGTCCGGCGCCTCCTTGCCGCGGCTGCGGGAGGCGTGCTCGACGGCCTCCAGCTGGTCGGCGAGGACGGACTTGGAGTCGTGCAGCAGCCGCCCGACCAGGGTGGACTTGCCGTCGTCGACGGAACCGGCGGTGGCGAAACGCAGCAGCGAAGTGGCGGTCGCAGTGCTCATTGTCTAGAAGTACCCTTCGCGCTTACGGTCTTCCATCGCGGCCTCGGACAGCTTGTCGTCGGCGCGGGTGGCGCCGCGCTCGGTGAGGCGGCTGGCGGCGATCTCGGCGATCACGGCCTCGATGGTGGTGGCGTCCGAGTCGACGGCGCCGGTGCAGGACATGTCGCCGACGGTGCGGTAGCGCACCAGGCGCCGCTCCACGGGCTCGTCCTCCCGGGGGCCGCCCCACTCGCCGGCCGTCAGCCACATGCCGGAGCGGGCGAAGACGTCCCGCTCGTGCGCGTAGTAGATCTCCGGCAGCTCGATGCCCTCGCGCTCGATGTACTGCCAGACGTCCAGCTCCGTCCAGTTGGACAGCGGGAACACCCGCACGTGCTCGCCCACCGCGTGGCGGCCGTTGTACAGCGACCACAGCTCGGGGCGCTGGCGGCGCGGGTCCCAGGCGCCGAACTCGTCGCGCAGGGAGAAGACGCGCTCCTTGGCGCGGGCCTTCTCCTCGTCCCGGCGGCCGCCGCCGAAGACGGCGTCGAAGCGGTTGGACTCGATCGCGTCGAGCAGCGGGACGGTCTGCAGCGGGTTGCGGGTGCCGTCCGGGCGCTCGCGCAGTACGCCGCGGTCGATGAAGTCCTGCACGTGCGCCACGTGCAGGCGCAGGTTGTGCTCGGCCGCGACGCGGTCCCGGTACTCGATGACCTCGGGGAAGTTGTGCCCGGTGTCGACGTGCAGCAGCGAGAACGGCACCGGCGAGGGCGCGAACGCCTTGAGCGCCAGGTGCAGCATGACGATGGAGTCCTTGCCGCCGGAGAAGAGGATCACCGGGCGCTCGAACTCCCCCGCGACCTCGCGGAAGATGTGCACCGACTCGGCCTCCAGCGCGTCCAGGTGGGACAGCGCGAAGGGCCCCTCCGGAGTCCGGTCAGGGTCGTCCGTGCGGACCAAGGCGTCGGTCACGGTGGTCATGCCAGTCCCCGTTCGGTCAGGAAGGCGTGCAGTTCGGCGGCGGACTCGGTGACCTCGCGGCCCTGGGTCTGCAGACGGAGCTCCGGGCGCTCCGGCGCCTCGTACGGGTCGTCCACGCCGGTCAGGCCGGTGATCTCGCCGGCCGCCTGCTTGGCGTACAGGCCCTTGACGTCCCGTTCGGCGCACAGCTCGACCGGGGTGGCGACGTGGATCTCCAGGAACTCGGTGCCGGCGGCCGCGTGCCGCTCGCGCACGGCGGCGCGGGAGTCGGCGAACGGGGCGATCACCGGGGCGAGCACCTTGACGCCGTTGGCGGCGAGCTTCTCGGCGACGAAGCCGATCCGGGTCACGTTGGTGTGGCGGTCCTCGCGGGAGAAGCCGAGGCCCTTGGAGAGGAACTCGCGGATCTCGTCGCCGTCCAGGACCTCCACCTTGTGGCCCTCGGCGCGCAGCCGCTCGGCCAGGGCGAAGGCCAGCGTGGTCTTGCCCGCGCTCGGCAGCCCGGTCAGCCACACGGTGGCGCCGCGATCGCAGGGGGCGGCCGCGGGGGCCGCCTCTGCGGCTCCGGCGGCGGCCAGGGTGTGAGCTGTCACGGTGGTGTCCTTAAGCGGTAGTCGGTTGAGCGTGGTCGATCGGCGGTCGATCGGTGGTCGATCGGTGGCCGATCGGTGGTCAGAGGTGGATGCCGCACTCGGTCTTGCCCGAGCCGGACCAGCGGCCGGAGCGGGCGTCCTCGCCCTCGCCGGGCTTGCGGGTGCAGGACAGCGGCGAGCAGCCGACCGAGGTGTAGCCCTCCCACAGCAGCGGGTTGAGCAGCACGCCGTTGGCGGCGACGTAGGCGTCCACGTCCTCCTGCGTCCACCGGGCGATCGGGGCGAGCTTGACCTTGCGGCGCCTTGCGTCCCAGGCGACGACCGGGGTGTTCGCCCGGGTCGGGGACTCGTCGCGGCGCAGCCCGGTGGCCCAGGCGTCGTACGCGCCGAGGCCCCGGTTCAGCGGCTCGACCTTGCGCAGCGAGCAGCACAGGTCGGGGTCGCGGTCGTGCAGGTTCGGCCCGTGCTCGGCGTCCTGCTCGGCGACGGACTTCAGCGGCGTGAGCGTGATGACGTTGACCGGCATGGTCGCGGCCACCGCGTCCCGGGTGCCGATCGTCTCGGGGAAGTGGTAGCCGGTGTCCAGGAACACGACGTCCACCCCTGGGAACACCGAGGAGGCGAGGTGGGCGACCACCGCGTCCTCCATCGAGGAGGTGACGCAGAAGCGGGCTCCGAAGGTGTCGGCGGCCCAGCGCAGGATCTCCTGCGGCGTGGCCTCCTCCAGCTCGCGGCCGGCGCGCTCCGCGAGCTCCGCGTGGTCAGTCGCGGTGCTGCTCATGTGACGTACCCCCGTTGGCCGGTGCCCCGTTTGTCGACGACAGCAATCCGAGAAACTTCAACTGGAAGGCGCGGCGGCAGCCGCGGCATTCCCAGGCGCCGTGTCCGGCCTCGGACGGGCGCAGGTCCTCGTCCCCGCAGTACGGGCAGAAGAACGGTGCGGCTCTCTCGCTCACGACAGCTGCTCCTCGTCGGCGCGGGCCGTCCACTGGGCGAAGCGCTCGCCCTCGGTGCGGTCGGCCCGGTAGCGGGTCAGCACGCGCTCGATGTAGTCGGGCAGGCCCTCGCTGGTGACCTTGAGACCGCGGACCTTGCGGCCGAAGCCGGCCTCCAGCCCGAGCGCGCCGCCCAGGTGCACCTGGTAGCCCTCGACCTGGTCGCCGTGCTCGTCGGTGACGAGCTGGCCCTTGAGGCCGATGTCGGCGACCTGGATGCGGGCGCAGGCGTTGGGGCAGCCGTTGATGTTGATGGTCAGCGGCTCCTGGAAGTCCGGCAGGCGCTTCTCCAGCTCGTCGATGAGCGTGCGGCCGCGCTCCTTGGTCTCGACGATGGCGAGCTTGCAGTACTCGATGCCGGTGCAGGCCATCGTGCCGCGACGGAACGGCGACGGGGTGACCCGCAGGTCGAGCACCTCCAGGCCGGCGACGACGGACTCGACGTGCTCCTCGGCGATGTCGAGGATCAGCATCTTCTGCTCGGCGGTGGTGCGCACCCGGTCGCTGCCGTGGGCGGCGGCGAGGTCGGCGATCCGGCCGAGCAGCTTGCCGTCGACGCGGCCGACGCGCGGGGCGAAGCCGACGTAGAAGCGGCCGTCCTTCTGGCGGTGGACGCCGACGTGGTCGCGCCAGCGGGCGACGGGCTCGGCGGGCGCGGGGCCGTCCGTCAGTTCGCGCTTCAGGTACTCGTCCTGGAGCACCTGGCGGAACTTCTCCACACCCCAGTCGGCGACCAGGAACTTGAGGCGGGCACGGTTGCGCAGGCGCCGGTAGCCGTAGTCGCGGAAGATGCCGATGACGCCGCCGTAGACGTCCGCGACCTCCTCCAGCGGGACCCAGGCGCCCAGGCGCACGCCCAGCTTGGGGTTGGTGGACAGGCCGCCGCCGACCCACAGGTCGAAGCCGGGCCCGTGCTCGGGGTGGACGACGCCGACGAAGGAGATGTCGTTGATCTCGTGCGCCACGTCCAGCAGCGGGGAGCCGGAGACCGCGGACTTGAACTTGCGCGGCAGGTTGGAGAACTCCGGGTTGCCGATGAAGCGGCGCTGGATCTCCTCGATGGCGGGGGTGCCGTCGATGATCTCGTCCTCGGCGATGCCGGCGACCGGTGAGCCGAGGATGACGCGCGGGGTGTCGCCGCAGGCCTCGGTGGTGGACAGGCCCACGGCCTCCAGCTTCCGCCAGATCGCCGGGACGTCCTCGATGCGGATCCAGTGGTACTGGATGTTCTGCCGGTCGGTCAGGTCGGCGGTGCCCCGGGCGTACTGCTCGGAGACCTCGGCGACGGCGCGCAGCTGGGGGACGGTCAGACGGCCGCCGTCGATGCGCACGCGGAGCATGAAGAACTCGGCGTCCAGCTCGTGGGGCTCCAGGATCGCGGTCTTGCCGCCGTCGATGCCCTCCTTGCGCTGGGTGTACAGACCCCACCAGCGCATCCGGCCGCGCAGGTCGGCGGGGTCGATGGAGTCGAAGCCCCGGTGCGCGTAGATCGTCTCAATACGTGTCCGCACATTGAGACCGTCGTCGTCCTTCTTGAACTGCTCGTTGGCGTTCAGCGGGGTGAAGTGCCCCATGCCCCACTGGCCCTCGCCGCGGTGGCGGGTCGCCTTGCGCGCCGCGGCGGGACGGCTCGCGGCCGGACGCTCGGCTGCGGGCTCGGCGGTCTCGGGGGTGGTGGCCATGCTGGAGTCCTTCGGGGCAGGTGGCGCTGGCGCCGGGTGGGTCGCTGGGCGTGCTCGGCCGTGTGGTGCTGCTGTGACCTGCGGGTTTCCCGGGATGCTGCGGGTGCGCGAGGGCGGGAGGGGCCGGGAGGGTGCAGTGCCTGAGGCGGCCGGGCGGGCGCCTGCGCATCCGCTTCGACGGGGATGGCGGTGCGGACGGCGCCGGGTGCGGTGGGGCGGCGGAGTCGAGCTCAGGTCACCGGACAGATGGCGCTGGACACGCGAAGGAGATCGACGTGGAGTCGACCTACTAGGGTGGTTCCGGCGCTTGGCATGGCAAGAGATTCGCACGGCGCGGGACTCGCGGTCCACTAACATCCGGATGCTGGACGCTCTGGTTTCACTATCCGGGACGCCGCCGGGTTCCCGCCGCTCCCGGGGCCGACGGCCGTCCCAACGCCCGCCGCACCGCCGGTTCGACACCCGGCCACCCGCCGGTACCCCCGGGGAGATCAAGCGGAGGGGACGGGCCCGATACCGTTACCCCTGTGCAAGCAGCAGGCGAAACCCCCAGACCGAACCCCGAACGGCCCTCCCGGCGCCGGGGCAAGGGCTCCCGGCGCGCGGCCAAACCGGTCACCTGGCGCCGCACCGCGTGGGACCTGGTCAGGGACACCACCAACACCTGCGTCGAGTACCGGGTCACCGGACTCGCCGCGGAGGCCGCGTTCTTCACCCTGCTGTCCATCCCGCCGCTGCTCCTCGGCCTGGCCGCCACCCTCGGCTACCTCGACTCCTTCCTCGGCGCCGGCACCATCGAGCGCCTCAAGCACGACATCGTCTCGGCCGCCGGGAAGGCCCTGTCGGACTCCTCCGTCAGGGAGGTCGTCGTGCCGCTGCTCAACCAGGTCTTCGACCACACCCGGCCCGACCTGGTCTCGATCGGCTTCCTGCTGTCCCTGTGGTCCGGCTCGCGGGCGCTCTACATCTTCATCGACACCATCACCGTCATGTACGGGCTCGACGGCAAGCGCGGCATCGTCAAGACCCGGCTGATGTCGCTGGGCCTCTACCTCGGCGCCCTGGTCATCGGCTCCCTGGTGCTGCCGCTGCTGATGGCCGGTCCGGGGCTGATCGAGAACGCCGTACCGGGCATCGCCGGGCTCGTCGGCGCCGCGTACTGGCCGGTGGCGATCCTGCTGCTCGTCGTCTCCCTCACCACGCTCTACCACCTGGCCGTCCCCGTCTCCACGCCCTGGCGCGAGGACATCCCCGGCGCGCTCGTCGCCCTGGTGGTGCTGGTCTTCTGCAGCGTGGGCCTGCGCGTGTACCTGGTCAGCTCCGTCGAGGGCCCCTCGGTGTACGGCTCGCTGGCGGCGCCCGTCGCCGTGCTGCTGTGGATCTTCGTGGTGGCGCTCGCGGTGCTCATCGGCGCCGCCATGAACGCCGCCATAGACCGCCGCTGGCCCACCCTGGAGACTGCCGACGCGCGGGCCGAGAACGAGCGGGCGCACGAGGCGGCGGCCGCGGCCGTCGTGCGCGAGGTCGCGGCGCGGCGGGCCGTGGAGCGGGCCCGGCGGGCGCGCGAACTCGGGCTCGCGGAGGGCCACGAGGAGGAGTGGGGCGAGGACGAGGGGGACGACGTCGACGTGCCCTCCGAGTACCCGGAGCGGTGGGCGGACGTGCTCGCCGCCGACAACGTCCGCGGGCGGCTCACGGCCCGGGGCGGGCCGCACCACCGGGCGGCGCCGCCCCCGCCGGACAGCGACCGGCCGGCGGGGCCGCCGGGGCCGCCGGGGCCGCCGTCGGGGGAGCAGGCGCCCTCGGGGCCGCCGCCGGGGTACCCGCCGCGGCCGCCTTGGGAGCAGCGGTGACGGGGCCGGTCTGACGGACTGACGGTTCGGTGGGTGACGGGCAGGGCCTCCTCCGCGGGTGCGGGGGAGGCCCTGTGTCGTTCTTCGGGTCGTCTGGTCGTCTGGTCGTCGGGTCGTCTGGCCGGTCGGATTGTCGACTGATCGGGTCGTCGGCCGGTCGGGTCGTCGGCCGGTCGGGTCGTCGGCCGGTCGGGTCGTCAGGCTGCTTCAGGCCGAGGACGGGTTCTCGCCGCCGTACCCCTGGGCGGGGTGGTCCGAGGCGGGCGGGTAGCCGTACGAGCGCTGCTGGGGGTCCGTCGGGGTGCGGCCGCCGAGCGCGGGCCGCACCTCGGTGGGGGCCGCCGGATCGGCGTTCGGCGAGGCCGGCTCCTGCGCGGGGAACGGCTGGGGCTGCGGCTCGGCGGGCCGGGCCTGCTCCCCGCGGGGCGCGCCGGCCGCCTGGACGGGCAGCGGCTCCGACAGCGGCGGGGCCGGCTCCAGCGCGGCCCGGCCGGAGGAGTCGCTCAGCTTGATCAGCAGCGCCACGATCAGCCAGTTGGCGAGCAGCGAGGAACCGCCCGCCGCCAGGAACGGCAGCGCCTTGCCCGTCAGCGGCACCAGGCCGCTCACGCCGCCGACCACCACGAACACCTGCAGCGCCAGCGCCGAGGACAGGCCCGCCGCCAGCAGCTTGCCGAACGGGTCCGTCAGGCCGATCGCCGTGCGCAGCCCGCGCTGGACCAGCAGCAGGTACACCATCAGGACGGCCGTGACCCCGGCCAGGCCCAGCTCCTCGCCGATGGTGGTGAAGACGAAGTCGCTGCGCCCGGCGAAGCCGATCAGCCACGGACGCCCCGAGCCCAGCCCCGTACCGGTCAGGTGGCCGGTGCCCAGGCTGAACAGCGCCTCGGCGGGCTGGTCGGAGATGATCGCCTTGTCGTGGACTTCCTTGTAGTAGTCCAGCGGGTGCAGCCAGGCCAGCACGCGCCCGTGCACGTGCGGCTCCGCCGTACCGACCACGGCCGCGCCGCCGACCGCCATCAGCAGGCCGAGCACCACCCAGCTGGTGCGCTCCGTCGCCACGTAGAGCATGACGATGAAGACGCCGAAGAAGATGAGCGAGGTGCCGAGGTCGCGCTCGAAGATCAGCACCAGCAGGCTGACCACCCAGATCGCCAGCACCGGCCCGGCGTGCCGCCCGCGCGGCAGGGTCAGGCCCCACACCTTGCGCCCGGCCAGGGCCAGGGCGTCGCGCGAGGCCATCAGATAGCCGGCGAAGAAGATCGTGATCGCGACCTTCACGAACTCGTCCGGCTCGAAGGAGAGGCCGAACAGGCGGATCCAGCGCTTGGCGCCGAAGTCCTCCGGACGGCCGGGGAAGAACGCGGGCGCCGCCAGCAGGATCAGCGCGCCCGCCATCAGCAGGTAGACGTAGCGCTGGAAGAAGCGGTGGTGCTTGACCAGCACGATCAGCGCCAGTGCCACGGCGACCGAGACGAAGACCCACATCATCTGGGAGGGCGCGGCCGGGATCTTCTGGTAGTCGCCCTTCTTGGCGTGCACCGCCGCGTAGGAGATGTCCAGCCGGTCCAGCAGCATCAGGCCGAAGCCGGTCAGGAAGACGCCCAGCGGCAGGATCAGCGGATCCGCGTACGGGGCGAACCGGCGCACCACCAGGTGCGCCACCCCGGCCAGGCCGCCCAGGAGGAGGCCGTGCACCAGCAGCCCGGGCGGCATCTTGCCGGTCAGGGCCAGATCGGCGTCGATGTGCCCGGCCAGGCAGACGGCCACCGCGAGCGCCAGCAGGCCCAGCTCGATGTTGCGGTGGCGCCCGGCCAGCCGGCGGCCCTCGCCGCGTGCAGTGCTTCGCACCTGTTGTCGTCCCCTTGGTCGTTCACCCACGTGGCCGATATCGCCGACGGTGCATCCTGCCAGACGAACGGGGCCTCCCGCCGGTTGCGTTCTTGGGGTGCGGAAGGCCGGAACTTTGCCTTGGCAAAGCTTCCTTCGGGGTTCGGTAAAGCCTTCTCCAGGGCGGGGTATAGAGGCGGGCCCCGCGCGAGGACGGGCCCGTCGCGGCCGGGAGGATGGCCGGGCGCCGCGGCCCCCGCCCGGCGCCGGCGGCGGGAGCGGCCGGGCGGCGAGCGCGGACGAGGTGGGCGGACGGATGTACGGCGCTTTTTCGGGCGGCGCTCTCGCCGTCCCCGGGAGCCTGGGGGCTGTCCCGGCCTCTCGTTCCGACCTGGCGTACAGCGGGCCGCCCGCATGGCAGTGGTCGGACCTGGCGACCTCCTGGACCTTCGAGCCGCTGGTGCTCACCCTCTCGGTGCTGGCCGGCGCCTGGTACCTCACGGCGGTGCGCACCGTCCGGCGGGGAGGCGGGGCGCGCGGGGCCGGTGAGCGAGGGGTCGAGGAGCGAGGGGCCAGCGCGCGCGGTGCCGGGGCGCATGGCGCCGGGGAGCGCTGGCAGCCCACCCGCACGGCGGCCTTCCTCGGCGGGCTGCTGCTGTGGATCTGGTGCACCTGCTCCGGGCTCGGGGTGTACGACCGCGTGCTGTTCACCGACCGGGCCGTGCAGGTCGTGCTGCTGCTCATGGTCGTCCCGCTGCTGCTCGCGCTCGGCGCGCCCGTCTCCCTGCTGGTCGCCGCCTCGCCCGAGCGACGGCGCGAGCGCATCCTGCGGGCGCTGCGCAGCCGTCCGTCCAAGGTGCTGATGTTCCCGGCCGTGTCGACGGCGCTGCTGATGGCGCCGCCCTGGCTGCTGTACTTCACGCCCTGGTACGAGTGGTCGGTCTCCAGCGGGCTGGGCAACGTGGTGCTGCACCTGTCGCTGGTGCTGCTCGGGCTCGCCTACTTCTGGCCGCGGCTGCAGATCGACCCCGTCGGGCACGAGTACCCGCACCTGGTCGGGCTGTTCATCACCTTCGCCGAGGTGATCTTCGACGCCGGGCTCGGGCTGGTGCTGATCTACGGCGGACACCTCGTCGCCGAGCACCACTACGTCACGCTCGGGCGGCCCTGGGGGCCGAGCCTGGCGCAGGACCAGACCTGGGGCGGCAACGCGTTCTGGGTGCTGGGGGACCTGGTCGGGCTGCCGTTCCTGGCGGCGCTGGTGCGGCGGATGGTGGTGCAGGGGCGGGAGGAGATCGAGGCGGTGGACGCCGAACTGGACGCCCGCTTCGAGGCCGCCGCGGCCCAGGCGCGGGAGGAGGGGCGGCCGGAAGAGGAGGAGTCCGGGATGCGGCCCTGGTGGCTGGACGACCCCAACCTCAAGCACCGGTACGGCGGGTAGACCCCTCCTACGGCTAGGGCGGGACCCCGTTCGGGCGGCATTTCCGCAGGTCAAAAACCCATTGGCACGAGCCTGCGATTCCGCTAGCGTTTCTCCCGTCCGGTTCGGGGCCCGCTTGGGTCGCCCCGAGGAGTAGAGAGCAGGAGGTGAGTCCATTGGTCGCTGTCGCCCCGATAGCTGCCCTGGGCAGTACTCGCGTTCACCTCCTTGTCCCGGCCGCCGGCTGACCGCTTCTTCCTTCACGCGTCAGCCGTAGCCCGCCGGGTCGTTCTCCTCCCGAAGGGCTCACTGCGTTGTTCAACGCTGCCTCCGTTTCTTCCTCCCTCTCTTCCTCTTTCTCCTCGGCCCTCGACGAGTCGCCGCTGGCCGGCTACGGCTGGACGCCCGAACTCGCCGAGGAATTCGCCCCGCTCGCCGAGGCCGGGCTCATCCCGGCCCGGATCGTCCGGGTCGACCGAGGCCAGTGCGACGCCGTCATCGCCGACCCGGAAACGGGCGAGGTGCGCACCGTCCGCCTCGACACCCGGCCCGTGGGCGACGCCGACATGATCAACTGCCCGTGTACGGGCGACTGGGCCGCAGCCGACCTGTACGCCCAGCCGATGGCGGCGGTCTCCGCACTGCTGCCGCGCTCCACCGCGATCATCCGCAAGGTCGCCGGCAAGCGCTCGGACGGCCAGGTGCTGGCGGCCAACGTCGACACCGTCCTGATCGCCTCCTCGCTCGCCACCGACCCCGACCTCGGCCGGATCGAACGCTTCCTGGCCCTGGCCTGGGAGTCCGGCGCCGAACCGGTGGTCGTCCTCACCAAGGCCGACCTCGTCGACGACGCCGACTTCATCCGCGCCGACGTCGAGGCGGTGGCCCCCGGGGTCACGGTGCTCGTGGTCAGCGCCGAGACGGGCGAGGGCATCGACGTCCTGCGCGCCTGCACCCCGGGCACCACGGCCGTCATCGGCCAGTCCGGCGTCGGCAAGTCCACACTCACCAACGCCCTCGCCGGCACCGTGGCGATGGCCGTCCAGGAGGCCCGCGCGGTCGACCAGAAGGGCCGCCACACCACGACCACCCGGGAGCTGATCCCGCTGCCCGGCGGCGGCGTGCTCATCGACACCCCCGGGCTGCGCGAGGTCGGCCTCTACGGTGGCGAAGGCGTCGACCTCGCCTTCGCCGACATAGCCGAACTGGGCGAGGACTGCCGCTTCCACGACTGCGGGCACCGCACCGAGCCCGGCTGCGCCGTCCAGGCGGCGCTGGCGGACGGCACGCTGCCGCAGCGCCGGATGGACAGCTACCTCAAGCTCCAGCGAGAGAACGAATGGATCGCCTCGCGCTCGGACGCCCGGCTGGCCTCCGAGCGGGTCAAGAAGTGGAAGACGATCCACAAGTCGATGCGCGCCGCGGGAGGTCCGGTGAAGCGCTGACACGAGACGGCCGCTGGTCGGCCGCCCTCCGACGGGCCGCGCGCGGGCTCAGCGGAGGTCGGCCACCAGCCGGAACCGCTCCAGCACCACGAGGGTGGCGTCGTCCACGGTGAATCCCGGGTCATCGAGGGCGGCGAGCATCTCCGGGCTGCTCCAGAACCGTTCGTGCGCCGCGCGCCAGCCGGCGAGGGTGTCGTAGTCCTCGCCCTCGTCGATGGCGTGCTGGAGGTCCACCTCCCCGAGCGGGACGACACGGACCTCGACGGTCTCGATCACGGCGACCGTCCGGCCGTCGGAATCGGGCACGGAAGCCCGCCGACCGACCTGCGGCAGAGGCTCGCCCTCGTGCTCGTAGTCGGCCACCAGGCCCGTGGTGCTGGTCTTGGCCCCGCTGAGCACGGCAGCGACCAACTCGTCGCGCAGCGGGCCGGGGAACGCGAACTCACAAGGAGTCAGGGCGACGACGCGCGGGTCGTCCGGGCCGATGTAGGGCTGATCGCTCATGCCGGGGAGCGTAGCCGCAGGGTGGACGAACGGCCCCCGAATTTCGGGCACGGGGCATCGGGCGCCGCGGGAGCATCGGGCGTCGGGTACCGGGCCGGGGCCATGGCCGTAGGCATGGCCCCGAGCCACAGGACCCGGGAGAACCCGGGAGAACCCGGGAAAACCCTGGGCTCCCTCAGGGCTCCCTCAGGGCTCCCTCAGGGCTCCCTCAGGGCTCCCCCCCCGGGGACCCCCCGGGGGGGAGCCCCGGGAACGGGCCGAGCGAGACGGCCGGGTGGTGGGTGGGCGGCGCCGGGTGGGTGGTGGGTCGCGCGAGGTGGGTGGGTGGCGGGTGGGCGGCGCCAGGCGGGGGCGGGGTGGGCGGGGGGAGGGGGAGGGGGGAAAGGAAGCCCGGGCGTAGGTTGAGGCCATGGTGACCGGACCGCCCCTGTTGACCGCCGAAACCCTCACCCGCATCGAGGCCGTTAGCCCGTACTTCGCGGTCGCGGGGGGGGCCCCCCCCCCCCCCCCCCCCCACCCCCCCCCCCCCCCCCCCCCCCCCCCACCCCCCCGGGGGGGCGAGGTCGTGGA
>NZ_JBITFA010000021.1:20448-114553 GCF_044455705.1 Kitasatospora sp. NPDC051170
CGGCCGGCGGGGGTGGGGTGGGCGGTGGGGGGCCCGGCCCCGCCGGGGGCCCCCCCCGCCCCCCCCCCCCGGGGGGGGGGGGGCCGCGGCTGGGGGGGGGGGGGGCGGGCCCCCCCCCCCCCCGCGACTGCCTACCGCCCGCTCGCCGACCTCCACCAGCTGCCCGAGGTGCTGGACGAGTACGTGGACGAGGTCGGGCACCTCCTGGGCACCACCCAGCGCCGCGTCGCCGCCTCGACGCTGCACCTGGGTGTGGCAGCGCGCCTGTGGTCCGTGGCCCTGGGTGTCCTGGCGTTCACCGGCCGGGTGCCCGACCTCGCCCCGGAGCGGCTGCACTGGCGCCGGGTGGAGAGCGGCCCGCTCCCGCCGTGGCTGCCCGCGCCGACCGCCGTGCCAGGGCCGCCCGGTGAGGACCCCGCCCGGGCCCTCACCGCAACGGTCCTCCGGTCGGCCCTCGACCCGCTCGGCGCCGCCATGCGCGCCCGGTACGGGCTCTCCGCCCACACCCTGCGGGGCAACGCAGCCTCCGCCCTGGTCGGCGCCGCCCGCATGCTGCACACCCGCGCCGCCGACGCGCCGTACCCGCCCCTGCCCGCGGTCACCGCGCTGCTCACGGCGGGCCCGCTCGCGACGGCCGGCGAGTTCACCCCCGACCCGATCACCTACCGCCGCCGCAACTGCTGCCTGTACTACCGCGTCCCAGGCGCCGGGATGTGCGGCGACTGCGTCCTCACCCGGGTGTGACCCCGCAGACCTCCGGACGCCCCCGACGCCCGTGTCCGATTTCCGCCAGTCACCTCCGCTCCGATCCCGCAGACTGGACAACGTGATCGACGACGACATCCGGTACCGGGCCGTGGACAGCAGGGACTCCCGCTTCGACGGGGTCTTCTTCACGGCCGTGACCACCACCGGCATCTACTGCCGCCCGAGCTGCCCCGCCGTGACTCCCAAGCGGGTCAACTGCCGCTTCTACCCGAGCTCCGCGGCCGCCCAGGGCGCGGGCTTCCGCGCCTGCCGCCGCTGCCGCCCCGATTCGGTGCCCGGCTCGCCGGAGTGGAACCACCGCGCCGACCTGGTCGGCCGCGCGATGCGGCTGATCGGCGACGGCCTGGTGGACCGCGAGGGCGTCGCCGGCCTGGCCGACCGCCTCGGCTACAGCGCCCGCCAGCTGCAGCGCCAGCTGACCGCCGAGCTCGGCGCCGGCCCGATCGCCCTGGCCCGCGCCCGCCGCGCCCAGACCGCCCGGCTGCTCCTGCAGACCACCGAACTGCCCGTCACCGACGTGGCGTTCGCCGCCGGCTTCGCCTCCGTCCGGCAGTTCAACGACACCGTCCGCGAGGTCTACGACCGCACGCCCAGCGGCCTGCGCGCCGAGGTCGCGGCCGGCCGCCGCACCTCCACCCCGGCCGGCGGACTGCAGCTGCGCCTCGCCTACCGGGGCGCCCTGGACTCCGACCACCTGATCGACTTCCTCGCCCTGCGCGCAGTCCCGGGCGTGGAGGAGGTCGTCCCCGGCGCGCGGTCGGGCGTGCGCACCTACCGCCGTACCCTCGCGCTCCCGTACGGCCACGGCATCGCCGAGGTCGACGGCCTGGCGCCGGGCGAGCCGCGCACCCGCGGCTGGCTCGACTGCCGCCTGCTGCTCACCGACCTGCGCGACCTGCCGACGGCCGTCCAGCGGCTGCGCGTCCTCTTCGACCTGGACGCCGACCCGGACACCGTCGACGAGCAGCTCGGCGCCGACCCCGTCCTCGGCCCGCTGGTGCGCGAACGCCCCGGCCTGCGCTCGCCCGGGCACGTGGACCCGCACGAGCTCGCCGTCCGCGCCGTCCTCGGCCAGCAGATCACCGTGGGCGCCGCCCGCACCCTGGCGGGCCGCCTCGCCGAGAAGTACGGCACGGCGCTGCCCGAGCCCAGCGGGGGCCTGCGACTGCTCTTCCCGACCGCGGCCGCCCTGGCCGCCGCCGACCCGGAGGACTTCGCGATGCCCGCCGCCCGCCGCCGCGCCCTGACGGGCCTGTGCGCGGCCCTCGCCGAGGGCGTCGTCCGCCTGGACAGCGGCGTCGACCGCGAGGAGGCGTCCGAGCGGCTGCTGGCCCTGCCGGGCATCGGCCCGTGGACGGTCGGCTACCTCCGGATGCGGGCCCTCGGCGACCCGGACGTCTTCCTGCCGAGCGACGTGGGCGTCAAGCACGGCCTCGTCCGGCTCGGCGCCCCGGGTGACCCCAGGTCCGCCGCCCTCGCGGCCGAGTCCTGGGCCCCGTGGCGCTCCTACGCCGTGCACCGCCTCTGGGCCGGGCCCGCGAACAACGACAGCACCACCAGCACCGGATCGGAGACCGACGCAGCATGAGCACCACCGTCTACACCACCATGGAGAGCCCCTTCGGCCGGCTGCTGCTGAGCGGTGTGCTGCCCGAGGACGGCGGCCCGGCCGCGCTGGCCACCGTCACCGCGCCCGGCCAGAAGTACGCCCTGCCCGAGCCCGCCGACGACTGGGCGCTGGACCCGGAGGCCCTCGCCGAGCCGGTCGCCCAGCTGACCGCCTACTTCGCGGGCGAGCGCACCACCTTCGACCTGCCGCTCGCACCGGTCGGCACCGAGTTCCGCCGCCGCATCTGGGCGGCGCTGGACGAGATCCCGTACGGCACGACCGTCACCTACGGCCGCCTCGCCGAACTGGCCGGCCAGGAGCCGCGCATGGTGCGGGCGGTCGGCGGGGCGGTGGGCGCCAACCCACTGCTGATCGTGCGCCCCTGCCACCGGGTGCTCGGCGCCAACGGCGCCCTGACCGGCTTCGCGGCCGGGGTCGACCGCAAGCGCCGGCTGCTGGAACTGGAGGGCGGCACCCTCTTCTAGTCGGTGCGACTCAGGTCCACCCGCCAGTCGTGGCTGAGCATGAACCGCCCGGGCGGGAACTCGAACTCCGTCTCGCCGAGGAGGGAGAACCCGGCCTTCGCGCAGACCGCGTTGGAGGCGGGGTTGTCCACCGAGGGGAAGGCGTGCAGGTACCGGTGGCGGGCCTCCCGGCGGGCGGCGTCGACGGCGAGGCGGGTGGCGGTCACGGCGATGCCGAGCCCCTGGTACTCGGGCAGGACGTTCCAGCCCATCTCGTGGACCGTCTCGCCCCGCCACGTCCGGGTGCCGTAGCCGACCGACCCGACCGGCTCCCCGCCGGGCAGCAGCGCGATCCGGTACATGCAGCCGATGCCGGAGGGCACGAAGTCCAGGTACCGGGCGTGCCGGACGAGCAGCTGCTCCTCGGTCTCGGGCCCGCCGACGTGCACTTTCATCTCGGGGGTGTTGATGCGGCGCAGCAGGGCGAGGTCGGAGTCCGCCCAGGGTTCGATCGTGATGTCCGTGAGGGTCATGCTCCTGGACGGTATCGCCGCCGCAGGCCCGGTGACCATGGGTTTTCCTACGACAGCCCGAGCCGCCTCAGCCCTGGTCGGAGGCCGCGCCGCCCGGCTGGGCGAGGGCCTTGGCGAGCTGTTCCAGCGCGGGCAGTGCCTGGACGACGGCCGCGCGCTCGCCCGGTTCGAGGGAGCCGAGGGCGGTGGCGATGCGGCGTTCGTGGGCGTGCTGCCAGTCGTCGAGCTGGCGCCGCCCGGCCGGGGTGAGGGCGATGCGGGCGGTGCGGCGGTCCCCGGGGTCGGCCTGGCGGTCGACGAACCCGGCGTCGAGGAGTTTGCCGATCAGCCCGCTGACGGTGTTGGGGGCGAGCCGCTGCCGGGCGGCGAGTTCGCCGACGCGCAGCGGCGCGGCGGCGAGGGTCTGGAGGAGTTCGACCTGCGCCATCGGCAGGGACTCCCACGGGTAGTCGGTGCGGATGCTGCTGCGCAGGGCGCGGCGCAGCCGGGTGACCGTGTCGGTGAGGCGCCGGGCGTGTTCGAAGGCCGGGTCGTGGCCGACGGCGTCGGGGGTGTCGACGGTGTCGGGGGTGTCGGGGGTGTCGGCGGTATCGACGGGTTCCTCGGGATCTTCGGCGACGGGTTCGGGAACCTGTGGTGACGACGGCATGGCGGACAGCGTATCTCCTGGTGCGGGCGCCTTTGAGGCCGCGCCCACGCCTCGGAGGGGCCCTTCCTGCCCACGTCGTTCGGTCACTGTCCGTCGTCATGCGCACACAGTTCCGTCGGGCCTCGATCTACTCGTAGAAAGAACATATCTGCATCCGATATATTCGTGACATGGACGCCACCGCCTTCGCCGCGCGACTGCTCACCGAGCGGCCCCGCCCCCGCGGCATCGCCGGCTGGCGCCACGCCCACTGGCTGGCCGTCGGCACCGTCTGCCTCGGCGCCTTCCTCGGCCAGCTCACCGCCAGCGTCACCGCGCTCGTCTTCCCCGCGCTCGGGCGCCACTTCGACGCGGGCTTCGCCGCCGTCGAGTGGGTCGCCCTCTCCTACCTGCTGGTGCTGGTCGCCCTGCTCGCCCCGGTCGGCTGGCTCTCCGACATCGTCGGCCGCAAGAGCATGTACCTGGGCGGCTTCGCCGTCTTCGCCCTGGCCTCCCTCGGCGCGGGCCTTTCCGGGAGCCTCGGCCTGCTGGTCGCCTTCCGGGCCGTCCAGGCGGTCGGCGGCGCGATGATGCAGGCCAACAGCGTCGCCCTCGTCGCCCACGGAGTCCCCGGACACGCGATGCGCCGCGCGCTCGGCATCCAGGCGGCCGCCCAGGGGCTCGGCCTCGCCCTCGGGCCCAGCCTCGGCGGGCTGCTGGTGGAACACGCGTCCTGGCGCTGGGTGTTCTGGATCAACGTGCCGATCGGCGTACTCGGCATCTTCGCGGGCCGGTTCCTGCTCCCGTGCACCAAGGCCGAGGGCACGACAGAGGCCCGGCGCCCCCGGGGCGCAGGTGCGGCGCGAGCCCGACGCCCGCGCGACGAGGGCCCGTTCGACCTCCCCGGCCTCCTGCTGCTCACCGGCGCCACCACCGCGCTGCTGCTCGCCCTCTCCACCGCCTCCGGCCTGCCGCTGCCCGGCTGGGCCGCCGCCGTCCTGCTGCTCGCCTCCGCCGCGCTCACCCTCGCCCTGGTGCGCCAGGAGCGGCGCGCCGCCCGGCCGATCCTCGCGCCGGGCCTGGTCAACACCCCGGGGGTGCGCTCCGGACTGGTGGTCGCGCTGATCGGCTACCTGCTGCTGTTCTGCCCGCTGGTGCTCGGGCCGGTGCTGCTCACCGGCGCGGGCGTGCCCGTGGCCCGCGCCGGACTGGTGATCACCGTGCTGCCCGCCGCCTTCGCCGTCGCCGCGACCGTCGGCGGCGCGCTGCTGCCGCGCGGCTGGTCGGACGTGACGCGCTGCCGCGCCGGAGCCGGGCTCGCCGGGCTCGGACTGCTGCTCTTCGCCCTGCTCCCCGTCCACGGCGCGGGTCCGGCCACGGCGGGCCCGCTGCTGCTCGCCGGGTACGGGCTGGGCCTGCTGCTGCCCGCCAACAACGCGCTGGTGATGCGGGCGATACCGGCCCAGTGCTCGGCGGTCGGCGGCGGCATGGTCAACATGGCGCGCAGCCTCGGCACCGCGCTCGGCACCGCGCTGCCCGTCCTCGGTGTCCACCTGGCGGGCGCGCAGTCCGGTGGGCGGACGGTCCTGCTCGCCCTCGCGGCCGTCGCGGCCTCGGCGGTCCTGCTGACGGGGCCGCTCACCGCTGGTCCCGCTCACCGCCCGCGGGCGTGACCGGCGTGACGGGCACCACCGGCGCGACCGGTGCGACGTTCAGCGCGTCCTGCGCCCGGTTCAGCCCGAGCCGCACCAGCGTCTCCAGGGCGTCCGCGCACCGGTCCAACACCCCCGGCATCGCGGCCAGTTCCTCCTCCGAGAACCTCCCCAGCACGTAGTCCCCGACGCTCTCGCCCTTCGGCGGACGGCCGATGCCGAAGCGCAGCCGCACGAAGTCCCGGGTGCCGAGCACCTCGCCCACCGACCGCACGCCGTTGTGGCCGCCCGGGCCGCCGCCGCGCTTGAGCCTGCCGGTGCCGAACGCGAAGTCCAGGTCGTCCTGCACGACCACCAGCCGCTCCACCGGGACGCCCCGGCGGCGCATCAGGGCGGCGGTCGGGCGGCCGGCCCAGTTGATGACCCACAGCGGCTTCGCCAGCAGCACCCGGCGGCCGTCCACCCCGATCTCGGCGACCATCGTGGCGATCCCGCTGCGGCGGAACCGGGCGCCGTGCCGCTCGGCCAGCCGGTCCACGGCCAGGAAGCCCGCGTTGTGCCGGGTGCCCCGGAACCAGGGGCCGGGGTTGCCGAGGCCGGTGATCAGCCAGGGGGCGTCGGAGGTCATGCGCGGTGCTCCAGAGGTGGACGAGACGTGCCGGAGATGGACGGGCAGAGGCGGACGAACAGAGGCGGACGGGCAGGGACGGCGGACGGCCGGGGCACCCGGGAACGACCCCCGGACGGGGACCGTTCCCGCGCGCCCCGGCCGCCGGGGATCGTGCGGTGGTTCGACTCAGGAGGCGGGCACGCCGGGGGCGGCGCCGCGCTCCTTGAGCATGTCGGTCATCAGCTCGACCTCCGAGGTCTGGGCGACGACCATCGACTGGGCCAGCCGCTTCTCGATGTCGTTCTTCGCCGCGTCGACGTAGCCCTGGGCCATCTCGACGCCGCCCTTGTGGTGCTCGATCATCAGCTGGAGGTAGAACACCTCCGCGTCCCGCCCGCTGAGCGAACGCAGCTTCGCCAGCTGGGTGTTGGTGGCCATGCCGGGCATCAGCGAACCGTCGTGGGGCGCGTACTGGTGCCCCATTTTCATCCACGCCATCGGCGCGGCGCCCGAGTGCTGGGACAGACCCCACTGGTCGAGCCAGCCCATCATCATCCCGCGCTGGTTGGCCTGGGTGTTGATGATGTCGAAGGCGAGGGTGCGGGTCGGCTCGTCCGAGGTGCGGTCCCGGACGATGAACGACAGGTCCACCGCCTGCTGGTGGTGCGTCGCCATGTCGCGGGCGAACCCGGCCTCGGCCGAGTCGTCCGCCGGGACGGACAGCGAGGACGAGCCGGAGGCCGAGGTCCCGCTCGCGACCAGCGCCGGCACACCGAGCGCCAGCGCCACTGCGGCGGCCAGGGCGGCCGGCAGCCACAGGCGCCGCTTCGGGGCGTTCTCCCTCTGGACCGCGCCGTCCTCGACGGCCGCGTCCTCCTCGTGGGCGGTCACATCTGCCCCATGGTGCAGGAGGCGCCGGGCTCCTGGGTCTGCTTGCCCTGGACGTACTTGGTGAAGAACTGCTCCACGCGCGGGTCGTCGGCCTTGTCGACGACGAGCTGGGTGCTCCAGGCGTTCAGGGTGATGGTGCCCTGCTCGTCCGGGTACGGGCTCATCAGCGAGTACGGGGTCTTCTTCACCTTGTCGGACAGGAGCTTGATGTCGTCCGGGGTGGCCTTGCCGTTGTACGTCACCCAGACCGCGCCGTGCTCCAGCGAGTGGACGGCGCGCTCGTTCTCCACCGCCTTGTCGTAGACGTGGCCCATGCAGTCCAGCCAGACCGCGTTGTGGTCACCGCCGACCGGAGGGGTCATCGGGTAGGTGACCTTCTCCTTGACGTGGTTGCGGCTCAGGTCGCCGAAGGTCTTCACGCCGGGGATGTCCGCGTTCGCGGCCGCCTGGCGGTCCTCCTTCTTCTTGTTCTGGTCCATCACGATCCAGGTGCCGGTCGCGATCGCGCCGACCACCAGCACACCGGCCGCCACCGAGGCGATGATCTTGTTGCGGCGGTCGCGGCGCTGCTCGACGGCGCGCAGCTCGGCTATGCGGGCGCGGCGGTCGAGACCGGCCTGCTTGCCGCCGGACTTGTTGGACTGCTTCGAGGCGGAACCCATGGTGGTCGTCCTTCTCTATCGCCGCGTACCGGGGGTGGGCGCGGCGGTCGTCTGAGGTGGGAGGAGGTGCGGTCGAATCCGCCGGCGGGGCGCCGACGGGTCGGGGTTCCGCTCAGGACCGTTGGACCTGGAGCACGTGCAGATCGGGGGCGGGGCGCGGACCGTCCAGCAGTCCGGCCCTCAGGACGCGTGACGGCGCCTCGGGCACCGCCGGGAGGAGCGTCACGGCGGGCTGCGGCTGGGGCGGCGGGTTCGGCAGCTGGGCGTCCTGCGGGCAGAACGGGTGGCTGGAGCAGCCGTTGCCCGGGCGCTGCTCGCCGTCGGCGCTGCACAGGATCCAGTGGCCCTGGTCCTCGGCGTACCGCCGCTGGTCCGCCGACTGCGCGGCGCCCGCCGGGGTGCCACCCGGCTGCGGGTCGCTCTTCGCGGCCGTCACCAGGGCGACGGCGGAGGAGTGGGCCGGGGCCGGGTGGGCGATGGCGTCCAGCGCCCTCGCCTGGCCCGCGCAGGGCAGCATCGTCAGCAGCGCGACCAGCAGCAACACCCACAGAGCGGCCGGGCGGCCCGCCGTCGCGGCCCTCCCCGGTCGGGGTGAGCTGGGGGCCGACGCGGTCATGCGGACATTTAATCAGCCGAACGAGTGAAGCGATGCCCCTCCCAGGCTGCCATTTTCCGTCGTCCCCGAGCCGGAACAGCCAGGAAACGGCCTGCTCCGGGTACATCGGGCAAACACGGACGGAACGGGCCACAGGCGGCGCCGGAGCCCCCGGTGAACGGGCGGAGAAGCCCGGGACGAAAGGGCTGGTCGAGGCCGTGGCCGGGATGCTCCGGTCGGTGACCGGTTGTCGCCGAAACCCGGACACGGTCGTTGCACTTGGAGACAATGACGTCGAGCCCGGCCCGCCGGGGGCGGCGCGGGACCGAAGGACGACCAGGAGCCGCCAGATGAGCAAGCAGGGTGCACCCGCACAGCCGCACCGGCCGGACGACGCCTGGTGGGAAACGGTCTACCAAGGCCCCGCGGGCACCCTCCCCGACACCCCGGACGCCGACTCCGGCACGGGCACCGTCGACGAATGGTTCGACACGGCCGTCGGCCTCATCGGCCGCCAGCGCACCGGCGAGTCCGAAGCGGAACCCGAAGCGGAACCGGAAGCGGAGCCGGCGCCTGCACCCGCGCCCGCGCCCGCGCCGGTCGCGAAGGTGCGGGACAGCATCGACGACTGGTTCGAGAGCGCGATCGACGTCATCGGCCCCGAGTACGCACCCGAGGCCACCCACAAGTTCCCGGCGCCCTCCTTCGCCACCGACCCCCCGAAACCGGAACCGTCCCCGGACCCCGTCTCCCTGGAGAAGGCCCCACCCCCGGAGCCGGCGAATCCCGAGCCCGAGCCCGAGCCCGAGGCCGTCGCCGAGCCGGACCCCGGGCCCGAGGCCGAACCCGAGCCAGTGGTGGAACCGGAGCCCGCCCCCGTCCCTCCCACCGCCACCATCCCGGACCCCCGCGTCTCCCTCGCCCGCCCCGCGCACACCGAAGAGCCGCCCGCCGCACCCGAGCCCGAACCGCTTCCCCCCACCGCCACGATCCCGGACGCCCGCCCCGCCGCACCCGAACCTGCGCCTGCGCCCGCGCCCTCGTCTTCACCTTCACCTTCGCCTTCACCTGAACCGCTTCCCCCCGCCGCCACCCGCTCCCCGCTCGCCGAGGAGCCGCCCGCCGTCCCGCACGTCGGCGAGCGCCCCCCGACCTACGGGCCCGAGCCGACCGCTGTCCCCGAAGCCGACCCGTACGCCCTCGGCCGGCTCGCCCCGGACACCGCGATCGAGGGCGCCCAGTACGGCCCGACCGTGCTGCGGGCCGTCTCCGTCCGCGGCGACTCCGCGCGCTACCGGGGCGAGCCGCGCCGCGACACCCTCCTCGTCACCAGGTTCGGCGACGGCCCCGACGGCCTCCTCCTCGCCGTCCTCGGCAGCTTCGGCCGGACGGGCTCCGCCGACGAGCGGGCCCCACAGGACGTCGCCACCGCCACCGGCGAAGCCGCCCGCCAACTCGCCGCCGCCGTCGGGCGCAGCCGAGACGGCCTGGCCGACGACCTCCGCGCCGGCGCCCGCGACCGCCTCCGCTACGGCCTCCAGCGCCTCGCCACCAGCTCCGTCGCCCCGCTGCGCGCCCTGGCGCCCGACGCGGAAGGGGAGAGCGCGGCCTCACTGCACTGCCTGATGGTCTCCCTGGACCCGCAGGCCGGTTACCGGGCGGCCTTCGGCATCGGCCCCGGTGGGCTGTACCTGCTGCGCTCCGGCCACTGGATCGACGCCTACGCGGCCCGCCTCCTCCACCACCCGGATGGCCAGCCCCCCGCACCCGAGGCCCCCACCCCGGACCCGCGTCCCTTCCGCTTCCGCCTCGTCCCCGCCACCCCGGGCGACATCCTCCTCCTCTGCACCCCGGGCCTCGCCCGCCCCCTCGCCGACGAACCCGCCGTCGCCCACTTCCTCTCCTCCCACTGGGCCCACCCCCACCCCCCGGGCACCGTCGACTTCCTCCGCCAAGTCCAAGTCCGCGCCAAGGGCTACGCCGACGACCGCACCGCCGCCGCCATCTGGACGGAATAGCCACCCGCTCCCCTCAGCACAGGAAGTCGGCCAGCCCGACTTCCTGCGCAACACACCACCCAACACCCCGGCCGAACCACCCCCGCGATGCCCCCAACGATCGCCCGCATAACCCCACCGCAGCGGCACCTGGCGCGTGGGAAGTCGGCGTGGCCGACTTCCCACGCAAAGCGCATCCGTGCCAAGCCGGCCAGCCCGACTTCCTGCGCGGTGCGCCGCCCGCACAACCCCGTCGAGCCCGTCCCGCCGGCCCGTTGCAGATCTCGCTGCACCGTCGGCACCCGGTGCGTGGGAAGTCGGCGTGGCCGACTTTCCGTACTCGGTGGGCGAGGTAGCGACGGGGCAGCGAGGAACGGCCGGGTGGCGGCCCCTGGGTGGGAAGTCGATTCCGCCGACTTCCTGCGCAGGAGTTGCCGACCGCACAGCCCGACCGCGCCCGCCAGTTGAAGGTCGCGCCGTACGGCGGCACTTGGCGGGGGCGGGAAGTCGGTGGGCGAGGAGCGGTTGGGTGGCGGATCGCGCGCAGGAAGTCGGCCGTGCCGACTTCCTGCGCGGGTCGGGGTGATCGGGTGGGTGGTGTGGCCTGGGCCCGGCGGTTCCAGGGGGCCGAGGTGGGGGCCTCGGTCGCCGGGTGCTCGTGCTGGTGGTGGACGTTTCGTCGTGAGGGCAGGGGGTGGCCCGCGGCGGTGGCCACCGTGTTTCCCGTCGCGGGGGTCAGCTGCGGAGGAGGGCGGTGGCGGCGGTGGTGGCGTGGGTGAGGGTGGTGGGGTGGTGGGTGTCGGGGAGGCCGATGGCCAGGGGGACGGAGAGGCCGTCGAGGAGGGCGCGGAGTTGGAGGGCGCGGGTGGCGGAGGGGCCGGGGGTGAAGTGGCCGGTGGCGGTGCCGTCGTCGATGAGGGTCACGAGGTCGGCCTGCCAGGGGGCTTCGATCTCCTGTTGGCCCTGGCGGATCTCGGCGCTGGCGGGGGAGCGGCCCCAGACTTCGACCCAGAGGATCCAGCGGGGGTCGCCGGGGCCTTCGGGGAGGTAGAGGCGCAGGTAGGAGTCGAGGCGGGCCCAGGGGTCGCGGGTGCGGTCGGCGAGGGCTTCGCGGCGGCGGGTGCCGAGTTGGTCCTCGCTCCAGCGGAGGGTTTCGAGGAGGAGCTGGTCCTTGCTGCCGAAGTAGTAGAGGAGGTGGCCGGCGCTCATCTGGAGTTGTTTGCCGAGTCCGGCCATGGTGAGTTTGGCGAGGCCGTGTTCGGCGATGGCGGCGCGGGCGGTGGCGTAGACCTCTTCGCGGGGGCGCGCGGGGCGGCGCGGGCGGGCGTCCGCCATGGGGTTCTCTCCTCGGTGGTGCTGAGCGCGGAAGGCTACCCCGGACGGGGGTGGGTGCTCCCGTCCGGGGTGCCCGGGGCGTTCGGAGGGGTCAGGCCCGGGGCTGCTGCTGGGTGATGCAGTGGATGCCGCCGCCGTTGGCGAAGATCTCGCGGGCGTCGACGAGTTCGACGGTGCGCCCCGGGTAGGCCTCGGCGAGGACGGCGGCGGCCTGCTGGTCGCGCGGGTCGTCGAAGGCGCAGAGGACGACGGCGCCGTTGGCGACGTAGTGGTTGATGTAGGAGTAGTCGACGGGTTCGCCGTCCTCGTCCAGCAGGACGGTGGGGGCGGGCAGTTCGATGACCTCCAGCTGCCGGCCCTTTGCGTCGGTGGAGGCGCGCAGGATGGCGACGAGTTCCCGGCAGACGGCGTGGTCGGGGTGGGCCGGGTCGGGCTGGACGTGGGCGAGGACGACGCCGGGGCGCACGAAGGAGGCGACGATGTCGATGTGTCCGCGGGTGCCGAACTCGTCGTAGTCGCGGGTGAGTCCGCGCGGCAGCCAGATGGCCTTGGTGGTGCCGAGGTGGGCGTGGAGTTCGGCCTCGACCTCCTCCTTGGTCCAGTCGGCGTTGCGGCCCTCGCCGAGCTGGACGGTCTCGGTGACGAGCACCGTGCCCTCGCCGTCGACGTGGATGCCGCCGCCCTCGTTGATGAGCCGGGAGGCGAAGCGCCGGACGCCGGTGAGCTCGCCGATGTGTTCGGCGATGTGCTCGTCCTTGTCCCAGCGGGCCCAGGACTGGGCGCCCCAGCCGTTGAAGATCCAGTCGGCGGCGGCCACCGAGCCCTGGCCGTCGATGAGGAAGGAGGGGCCGATGTCGCGCATCCAGGCGTCGTTGAGCGGGCGTTCGACGATCTCGACCTGCTCGGAGACGTACTTGCGGGCCTCCTGCGTCTCCCCGGTGTTGACGATCAGCGTCACCGGCTCGTACCGGACGATGGTGTCGGCGACGGCGGCCCACGCCTGGCGGGCGGCGTGGAGCTGCTCGGGGGTCTCGAAGGTGGGGTTGGGGGTGGGGAAGGCCATCCAGGTGCGCTCGTGCGGGTGCCATTCGGCGGGCATCCGGTAGCCGAGGGAGGCGGGCGTGGGGGTGGTCATCGTCAGGTCCTAGGGGAACGAGGGGAAAAGGAAGGGGGTCAGAGGAAGTAGAGGCGGCTGAGGGAGACGCTGTCGGCGGGTTCGGAGCGCAGCGGCGAGCCGTCGAGGGAGACGAGGCCCGTCTCGGTGACGTCGACGCGCCCGGTGCGGGCGTTGCGCACCATGTCCTTGGGCCCGATGCCCCGGGTGCCGTGGACGGCGACGCGCCGGCGCCGGGTGGGCAGGCCGTCGGCGGGGCGGTCCGGGGAGGCGGCGTCCGCGGCGGCCCGGGCGACGAAGGCGACGGAGAGGTCGGCGGCGGTCGCGCCGTGGGCGCCGAACTGCGGGCCCAGGACGAGGGGTTCGCAGCGGTCGGTGGAGGCGTTGGGGTCGCCGGTGACGCCGTACGCGGGGAAGCCGGACTTGAGGACGAGCTGCGGTTTGGCGCCGAAGTGGTCGGGGCGCCACAGGACGATGTCGGCGAGCTTGCCGACCTCGATCGAGCCGATCTCGTGCGAAAGGCCGTGCGCGATGGCCGGGTTGACGGTGAGCTTGGCGATGTAGCGCAGGACCCGTTCGTTGTCGTCGCCGCCGGCGACGGTGCCGAAGCCTCCGTCGAGGGGGCCGCGTTCGGCCTTCATCTTGCCGGCCATGGCGAAGGTGCGGCGTACGGTCTCGCCGGCGCGGCCCATGCCCTGGGCGTCGGAGGAGGTGATGCCGATGACCCCGAGGTCGTGCAGCACGTCCTCGGCGCCCATCGTGCCGGCGCGGATGCGGTCGCGGGCCATGGCGGCGTCGCCGGGCAGGTCGGTCTTGAGGTCGTGGGCGGAGACGATCATGTCGAAGTGCTCGCCCAGGGCGTCCCGGCCGAAGGGCAGGGTGGGGTTGGTGGAGGAGCCGATGACGTTCGGGACCCCGGCCATCTTCAGCACGTCGGGGACGTGTCCGCCGCCGCAGCCCTCGATGTGGAAGGCGTGGATGGTCCGGCCGTCGAGGACGCGCAGGGTGTCCTCGACCGACAGGCACTCGTTCAGCCCGTCCGTGTGCAGGGCGACCTGGACGTCGTACTCCTCGGCGACGCGCAGCGCGGTGTCCAGGGCGCGGGTGTGCGCGCCCATGTCCTCGTGCACCTTGAAGCCGCAGGCGCCGCCCTCGGCGAGGGCCTCGACCAGTGGGGCCTGGTCGGAGGAGGAGCCCCGGCCGAGGAAACCGATGTTGACGGGCCAGGCGTCGAAGGCGTTGAAGGCGTGGCGCAGCGCCCAGGGGGAGTTGACGCCGACGCCCCAGACGGGGCCGAACTCCTGGCCGATGACGGTGGTGACGCCGGAGGCGAGCGAAGCCTCCATGATGCGGGGCGACAGCAGGTGGACGTGGGTGTCGACGGCGCCGGCGGTGGCGATCAGGCCCTCGCCGGAGACGATGGTGGTGCCGGTGCCGACGACCACGTCCACGCCGTCGAGGGTGTCGGGGTTGCCGGCCCGGCCGATGGAGGCGATCCGGCCGCCGATCAGGCCGATGGAGGTCTTGCGGACGCCCTGGACGGCGTCGATGACCAGCACGTTGCTGATCACCACGTCGCAGGTGTCGCGGACGGCGGCGGCCTTGAGGTGCAGGCCGTCGCGGGCGGTCTTGCCGAAGCCGGCGAGGAACTCCTCGCCGGGCGCCTGGGAGTCGGACTCGACGCGGACGATCAGGCCGGAGTCGCCCAGGCGGATACGGTCGCCGGTGCGCGGGCCGTGCACCGAGATGTAGTCGTGCGGGGTCAGTGCGCTCATGACGGCATCTCCGCGTCGTCGAAGCCGGTCAGGTAGCCGGTCGCGCGGGCCTTGGCGAGGGCGGCCTCCTTCGCGCCGGGCGCGTCCAGGGGGCCGTCCACGAGCCCGGCGAAGCCGATCGCGACCCGGGCGCCGCCGATCGGCACCAGGCCGACCTCGACGGTGGCGCCCGGGTCGAAGCGGACGGAGGAGCCGGCGGGGACGGCGAGGTGGGTGCCGTAGGCGGCGGCGCGGTCGAAGGCGAGGCGGGGGTTGGCCTCGAAGAAGTGGAAGTGCGAGGTGACGGAGATCGGCACCCCGGAGGTGTTGTGGACGGGGAGCAGCAGGCTCTCCTCGACCGGGTCGTAGCCGGCACCGTCGCCGGGGAGGGCGCCGCCGGGGGCGTTCTCGCCGAGGGAGCCGACGCCGCGGAAGGGGTCGGTGACGACGGCGAGGCGGGTGCCGTCGTCGAAGACGGCCTCGACCTGGACGACGGTGACGACGTCCGGCACGCCGGGCAGCACGTCCTCGGCGCTCAGCGCGGAGCGTCCGGCCTCGATGGCCTCGGCGAGGCGGCGGCCGTCGCGGGCGGCCTCGCAGACGGTGTCGGCGATCAGGGCGGTGGCCTCGGGGATGTTGAGGCGTAGGCCCCGGGCGCGGCGGGCGCGGGCCAGTTCGGCTGCCGTGAAGATCAGCAGCCGGTCCCGCTCGGTGGGGGTCAGTCGCACGGTTCCTCGCTCGCGGTCGCCGGGGAGGGGGTCGGCTCGGGGCCTCGGGGGCTCGGAATCTCGGAGTTTCTGAGTTTCTGAGTTTCGGAGAGCCTCGGGGTCTCGGGAGTCTGGACGGTTCCGGGGGATGTTAGAACGGCGTTCAAACATCTCGGGTCATTGAACCCGGCCGGGGGCGCCCTGTCCAGCGTTGCCGCTCCGCGGGCGTTCGGCTTGTCGGGGCGCGGCCGGGGCGCGGTCGGGGGCACGGTCGGGGGCACGGTCGGGGGCGTGGCCAGGCGCGAGGGTAGGGGCGCGGAAGCGGGCGTACGGCCGGGACGGGCGCCGGGTGTGCGCGGGATCGAACGGAGGGGGTTCGAATGCAGCCCCCGTGCTTCGCAAACCTGTCCGGCGCGAGCAGTTGGATCACGCGGGCCTCCCCGTGCCCCTTTCACCCCAGGTGATCGGACGCACACTGTTGCAAACGCCGCCGACTGGGCATGAGGATGGGTGGCCAGAACGAGCAGGCCACCCGGCCGGCGGGGGACTCCGGAGGCGGGGGGCCGGATTTCCAGGGCGGGGGCATGTGGTGATGGACGGTCAGTCGCGATTCCCGCGGCAGCGGACGGGCTCGGGTGACGCCTACCGGTCCGGCCCTGTCCAGGGCACGGCCGGCGGTACGGGGACGGCCCTGCCGGGGGTCTCCGCCCCCGGGTGCGCCCTGCACCGCCGCCTGCACCTGACGCTGGAGCCGGCGGATCTGGTCGCGGTCGGCTCGGTGCGCCACCGGCTGCGCTCGGCGCTGAGCCACTGGGGGGTGCCGGAGCTGTCCGACACCGCCGAGCTGCTCTCCTCCGAGCTGGTGACCAACGCGCTGCTGCACACGGGCAAGGGCGCCGTCTTCGACGCGGTGCTCGGCACGGAGAACCGGCTGCGGATCGAGGTGCAGGACGGTGCGAGCAGACTGCCCGGCCGCCGGCGCGAGGCCGACGCCGAGTTCGCGACCTCCGGGCGGGGCCTGCTGCTGGTGGAGGCGCTCGCCGACTCCTGGGGGGTGCAGCTGCGCGGGGAGGGCAAGGTCACCTGGTTCGAACTCGCGATGCCCTGAGAGCCCGGTGCCCCGAGAACCTCGGTGCCCGGGGGCCCGGTCCCCTGACGTCCTGGAAGTCCGAGGCTCGGAGTGGCCCGGATCACGCATTGCTTCGCCATCGAAGCAACCCGTGAACAGAAGGCTGAACGGAAGATTTCCGCACCGTTGCCATTGCCGCTCGGCCGAACATTGGCCAGGATGGTGGGAATGTGTGTCCACGGTCGGGAAGCAGCGGGGAGAGCGAACCTCGACTGACCACCGCCCGTCGAACCCACCCGAACCAGCACGACCCACCACATCGCCACGCGGCCCGTCCGGACGGTCGGCGCGGTCCGTCACGGCAGCGGCAGGAGCAGCATGCCCACTGAGCCCGAGTCGCCGGGGCCGGCGCTGCCGCCCGGCGTGTCCGCCGAGCCGCAGCCCGTCGGCCGCACCGCGACGCCGCAGTCCGCCGACCGGGCCCGCCCGCCCGCGCAGACCGCCCGCCGCGGCGCCCAGCGGATGCCCCCGAACCTCGCCGCCGCCCGGATGGCCCCGGTGCTCTCCGGCGGACTGCCGCCCGCCTCCGCCGACACCATGCCGGACTGGCTGGAGCCCGCGATGGCCGCCAACGGCATCGGCTCCTTCGACTGGGACATCCGCCGCGACGTCCTGGAGGGCGACCAGCGGGCCTGCACGATCATCGGACTGGACACCGAGAAGAGCCACTTCGACCGCACCTCCGCCTCCTTCCTCTCCCTGCTGCACCCCGAGGACGCGCCCGTGGTGCGCCGTCGCGTCGAGCGAGCGGTGGCGGAACTGGGCCAGTGCGGCGCGTACTACCGCACCATCGGCCCGGGTGGGGGCCTGCGCGCCGTCCGCTTCCGCGGCCGGGTGCTCGCCGACGCCTTCGGGCGCGCCTCCCGGATGGTCGGCTTCGTCTGGGACGCCACCGTCGAGCTGCACAAACGCGACCACGCCGACCGGATGGCCCAGCTGCGCGAGGAGCGCTCCCGCTTCATCAAGGAGGCGGCCCGCGCCCTCTCCGAGGCCGTCACCGTGCGCGACGTCGCACGGGTGTTCACCGAGCTGCCGCTGCCCGGACTGCCGCCGGACGGGCTGGTGCTCGCCTCCTTCGAAGCCGGACGGGCCCAGATCCTCGGCGCCTCCGGCTACCACCCCGAGGGCCTCGCCATCTGGGACCGCACCCTGCTGCCGCACGGCCACCCCGCCTCCGAGGCGCTGCGCCACCGCGCGCCGGTGTTCATCTCCACCCGCGAGGAGTTCCGCGAGGGCTACCCCGACGTGTGGGAGCCGACCAAGCGCAACGGCAAGGGTTCCTGGGCCTACCTGCCGCTGGTGGCCAGCGGCCGGCCCATCGGCATCTGCGTGGTCAGCTTCGACGACGAGCGCGAGCTGGACGCCGACGAGCGCACCCTCCTGTCCACCCTCGGCGGGCTCGTCGCCCAGTCCCTGGCCCGCGCCCGGCTGCACGACGCCGAGCACGAGCTCGCGGCCGGCCTCCAGCGGGTGATGCTGCCGCGCACCGTCCCCTCCGTCCCCGGCGTGACCACCGCCGTGCGCTACCTGGCGGCCGGCTCCGGCCTGCAGATCGGCGGCGACTGGTACGACGTCGTCCCGCTGCCCGGCGGGCACGTGGGCCTGGTCATCGGCGACGTCCAGGGCCACGACGTGCACGCCGCCGGGATCATGGGCCAGCTGCGGATCGCGCTGCGCGCCTACGCCGCCGAGGGCCACCCGCCCGAGGCCGTGATGGCCCGCGCCTCCCGCTTCCTCGCCGACCTGGACACCGACCACTTCGCCACCTGCACCTACGCCGAGGTCAACGTCGACTACGGCGTGGTCTACGCCGTGCGCGCCGGCCACCTCGACCCGGTGGTGCGCCGCGCGGACGGCAGCGTCGCCGTGGTGCCGGTCGCCGGCGGGCTGCCGCTGGGCATCGACCCCGACCAGGAGTACCGCGTCACCCGGTTCAGCCTCGACCCGGGCGAGACGGTGCTGCTCTGTACCGACGGCCTGGTCGAGGCGCGCGGCATGGACCTGGACGAGGGCATCGACCGCCTCGTCCGGGCCCTCGCCCGCCCCCTGCCGGACCAGCGGACGGCCCACCGGGACCCGCTGGAGGAACTGGCCGACCGGATCGCCTCCCAGGCCGCCGACTCCAGCGAGCGCGAGGACGACATAGCGCTGCTGCTCCTGCGCTGGGACGGCCCCTCGGGCGGGCTCGCCGCCCAGCAGCTGCGCCGCCGGGTCGGCCAGGCGGACCTGGCGCGGATCTCCGAGGTCCGGGCCGAACTGCGCGACGCACTGCGCCGCTGGGGCGTCGCCGAGTTCATCGACACCGCCGAACTGCTCTCCTCCGAACTGGTCACCAACGCCATCCGGCACACCGACCGGGATGCCATGTTCACCGCCCGGCTCTACCGGGAGCCGGTCTCGGACGGCGGCCGGGCGCGGCTGCGGGTCGAGGTGGAGGACGAGTCGGACCTGTGGCCGACCCGCCGCACCCCCGGCGAGCAGGCGTCCTCCGGGCGCGGGCTGATGCTGGTCGAGGCGCTCGCGGACGCCTGGGGCGTGGAGCCGAGGGGCTCCGGCAAGCGGATGTGGTTCGAGCTGAGCGGGACCACGGCGGCTTAGGCCGAACGGGGGCCGAACTACTTCCGTAGTGGCACTACATCCGTAGTTCGGACCTGCCCGGGACGGCCCGAGGTTACTCCGGACCGCTCCCGACTACTTCCGTAGTGGCACTACGGAAGTAGTCGGATCCGCGGTCAGCCGAACTGCTGCTCGAGGTCCTTGAGCTTGCGCTCCAGCTCGTTCAGCCGGGGCAGCGTGACGGTGTCCTCGTCGACGGTGAGGTCGATGGTGCGCCGCTCCGGGCGGGCCGGGAGCCCCGGCTGGACGACCGGGCCCTCGGCGGCTCCGTCCGGAGTCTCGTCGGCGGGGCCGGGCTGGCCCGCCTCGACGGCGAGGGGCGCGGCCGGACCGCCGGCTATGGCCGGCTCCGAGCCGGACTCCAGCTGCCGGGCGGCGGAGGCCGCCCCGCGCCCCCGCCAGGCGCCGTTGCCGCGGTTGATCGCCCGGATCTCGGCCCGCTCGCGGCGGCCCGCCAGCTTGCGCCGCTCCTTCTCCAGCGCCCGCTCCCGCTTGTCGTCGCGGACCTCGTCCACCGCCTCGTCCAGGCTGCGCACGCCTTCGAGTAGCATCAGCGACCAGGCCGCGTACGTCTCGCGGGGGGCGCGCAGCCAGCGCACGATGCGGATCTGCGGCAGTGGGCGGGGGACGAGCCCCTGTTCGCGCAGCGCCGCCCGGCGGGTCTGCTTGAGCGCCCGGTCGAAGAGGATCGCCGCGGACATCGACATGCCGGAGAAGAACTGCGGGGCCCCGGCGTGGCCGAAGCCGCGCGGGGCGTGGACCCAGTTGAACCAGGCCGAGGCGATGGCGAACACCCAGACCAGCAGGCGGGAGCCGAGGGCGGCGTCGCCGTGGCTGGCCTCGCGCACGGCGAGGACGGAACAGAACATCGCGGCGCCGTCGAGACCGAAGGGGACGAGGTACTCCCAGCCGCCCGACAGTCCCAGGTTCTCGACGCCGAAACCCACCAGCCCGTGGAAGGACAGGGCGGCCGCGACACCGGCGCAGCAGAACAGCAGGGTGTACGAGGCTCCGCCGTACAGGGATTCCTTGCGCCGGCGCCGTTCCTCGGCACGCTCCCAGGAATCCGCCCCACCGGCGGGGGAGGAGCCCCGGCTCCGGGCCAGGGCCACCAGGAGGGCGCTGACCAGCAGCCCCGCCACTGCGGTGACGGCCCAGCCGAGCGGTATGTCGGACAGTTTCATCGCCGGAACCAGCCTCGCTTTCTGCGTCGCGCTTCCTGACATCGTGACAACGTGATGTGCGCCGTGATGGCGGGGACCATCATGGCCGATGCTCGGGGGGCGAATGACCGATTCACCGTCAATGCGCTGAGTAGAGGGATTTCTGACCTCGAGTCGAGCGGATTGTCATATGAATTCGGTGGCAGGAATTCCCGGAATTCCGGGCTTTTTCGGTTTCGGCTCGGACGTATTTTCGTCAACTGCGCATGACGCGGGGGCAGCCGCCGCACATGTCCCGGGGGGCCACGGTGTAGACGAGGCAACAGCTGGCCCGGGAGCGGGCGCAGTCGGCGGGAGCGCCGCCGCAGCCGGGCGCCGGGGCCGCGAAACCGGCGCCCGGGGTGAAGGGGGAGGGCGCCGGAGCGGGCCCGCCCGACGCGCCGGGCGCGTGCGCGGGCGCGGCGAGCCCACCACAGGCGGGCCCGGGCGCCAGCAGCGCCGAGAGCTCCTCGCGCGCCCGCTCCGCCTCGCCGAGCAGCCCGCCCGCGTACCAGAGCCCCTCCACCATCGCGTCGGTGGCCATCGCCCACAGCACCCGCGGCCCGCGCCGCACCTCGGGCCGGAAGGCGGCCAGCAGCGGGGCGAGGAACCCCTCCAGCGCGCACCGCAGTTCGGCCGCCAGCGCCTGCTCGTCGGCGGCGGTCCGGGTGGCGCAGGCGGCGGCCGGATCGTCGGGCAGGCAGACGAAGGCGCCCGGACGGACCGTCAGCTCCGCCGAGCCCGCGCCGCGCCGCAGCGCGACGTCCCCGGGCCCGGCCAGCGGCACCCGGCGCTCCAGGAACCACGGCAGGGTGAACACCAGCGACAGCGGCCAGACGGCCCGGTGCAGGCCGAACCCGGCCGCCACGTCCGGCCGCAGCGGCCGTCCGTAGCGGGCGAGGCCCTGGCGGGCGTCGTGACCGATCAGTTCGCGCAGCGCCTCGGGCCGTTCGGTGAGGTCGGCGGCGGTGAACCAGCCGCCGCCCGAGCGGGGTGCGGCCAGGCGCACGCTCACCACGGGGGAGAGCGCGGCCAGCCGGTGGTACGCGGACGCGCCGGGGGCGGGGGGATCGGGCGTGAGGGCGGGAGTGTGCGCCGGGGTGGTGCGGGGGGCGCACGGCACGGGGCCGGGCCGGATGCTGCTCGCGGTCATGGTCGGGGCCCCATCGGGTCGACCGGGGCCGCGCATGGGGCCCGGTGGTGCCCGCCGCGCCGTACCGAGCCGCACCGGGCCCGGCCGGACCGGGGCATGGCGGTACCCGGAGAACGGCAAGGCGAACCTGGCCGGAGTACTGCTCACTCCGGCCAGGTTAGGCTCACCTTAGCTGATGGCGCCCGGAGTCTCGCTCCCGATGCGTCCGTCCGGGGGAGGCGCCGGCGCGCGCGGGGCGCTCAGTTGGCGCGCGAGCCAGACCGGCACGCCGCCCAGGGCGTGCACCAGGCGCGTCGCCTCGGCGCGCAGGCGGGCGGCCTCCGCCGGTTCGGAGACCTCGGCGAGCGCCGCGAGCGCCGGTGCCACCCCCACTGTGAAGCCGAGTTGCTCGCGCAGCCGCAGCGAGGCGTCGAAGCCCTCCCGGGCGCGGGCGTGGTCCCCCCGGGAGAGGGCCAGGGCGGCCAGGTGGCGCCAGGTGTAGGAGCGCAGGAGTTCGTCCCCGCGCTCTCCGGCGGCGTCGTGCGCCCGGCGGTAGGCGATCCAGGCCGCGCTGCGGTCGCGCAGCAGGTTCTCGGCGACCAGCCCGCGCCGGAAGTCCAGCAGCGGACGGCCGGGGGCGTCCGGCGGCAGCAGCGCGGAGGTGCGGCCGAGCGCCGCCTGTGCCTCGTCGAGCCGGTCGCGCGGGCCGAGCACGCTGGCCAGGTAGGCCAGGAACCCGCGGGCGCAGGCGGCGGCCGCGCGCTGCTCGGTGCCGGCCGCGAGCGCCTCCGCCAGCCGTAGCGCCTGTTCGGCCTGTGTCCAGTTCGCGGCGGTGAACAGGCACTGTTCGATGAGGAGTTCGGCGCGGCCGAGGGCGGCCGCCGGGTCCTGTTCGGCGGAGGGGCGCAGCAGTTCGGCGGCCTCCTGCCAGCACCCGCGCGACCGCAGCCGCCACACGGTGTCGCCCGGTTCCTCCGCTGCCCGCCCCCGCCCGTCCGGGCCGCTCGGGCTCCATCCGTGCTCCGACAACGCCACCTCCTTGTGTGCGCCATCCAGCAGGGCACGGACGCGAAGGCCCGCGCTGTGGCGGCAATTCAACACGGGGGTGAGCTTGTGCACCAGATCACGAGCGGAGGTTGTTGATTTTGCGGGGTGGATGATCTAGAGGGCCTCGAGGCGGTGCCGACCGGGGACTAGGAGGTCCAGCCGGTCTCCATGAGGGCCTCGGCGGCGCCGTTGGCGGGCTGGGGGACGCCGGCGAGGTCCAGGCTGAACAGGGCGACCAGCAGTTGTTCGCCGCGGACGGTGGCCTGGTGGGAGTAGCCGGCCAGGGTGAACATGGCGGCGGCCATCTCCTCGGCGTGCAGGGTCTGCATCCACAGGCACTCGACGGACTTCACGTCGGCGGGCTCCGTCCAGGTGTCGACCTGGGCGACCATCCGGGTGCCGAGCAGGGTGACGCCGTCGCGCTCCTGGGCCTCCGTCAGTTCGAGGTCGTCGAAGCCGAGCCACTCCAGGTAGCGGGCGGCGGTGAACACCGCATCCTGGGAGGTGCGCACGGGGTGGGGGCGGAACGGGGCGCGGTGGCGGAAGGGGCGGGCCCGGCCGGCCGAGGTGCCGGGGGCCGCGGGCGGGGCGGGCACGGGGGCGCCCAGCGGGTGGGCCGGGTAGGGGCGGGAGGTCTGCGGGCCGGGGGCGGCGAGTGGGGCGGCGGTGCCGGTGCCCAGGCGGGTCGCGCGGTCCACCGGGAGCCGGACGGTGGCGCCGCAGTTGCAGGTGAACTCCGGCTGGGGCCACTGGTCGGAGCGGCCGCAGTGGGGGCAGCGCATGCTCAGCCAGGAGTCCTCCCAGGAGCGGAACCGCACCTGCACGGGGACGCCGCCGCGCAGCAGCGGCACCTTCAGCGAGGCGCCGCAGGGGCAGGGCAGCGACGGGGGCTCGTAGAGGTGCTCGCGGCGGCAGGCGGGGCAGCGGATCGCCCGGGCGCCACCGCCCGCCCCGGGGCCCTGCCGCGCGGGGTCGTGTCCGGTGAAGTCGTCGGGCAGTCCGGCCATCGCGGGCTCCGTCCCTCGGGGTCGGGTGTGGGTCGTTTCCCATGCTCCCTGATGCGGGGGGCGGTTGGCGCGGAATGGGGCAATCCTCAGGGTTGGATCAGGGACGGTCGTCCGGCAGGTGGAGCGTGGGCGATCAGCGCTCCGTCTCGGTGGTTACACGGCACCCCACCTGGCCAGGTCGGCGGGGGTGTCCAGGTCGTCGGGGACGGCCACGTCGGCGCATTCGACGAGGACGGTCTCCGCCGCGTGCGCCGCCAGCAGGGCCCTGGCGCCGGAGTCGCCGAGCGCGCCGGCGGACGCCTCGGCGAAGTGGCGGGCGCCGATCAGGACGGGGTGCCCGCGCCGGCCCGCGTAGGCGGCGGCCGCGAGTTCGGCTCCGGCCCGGTGCGCGGCCAGCAGCCGGGCGACGGCGGCCGGGGTGACGCCCGGGGTGTCGACCAGCAGCACCAGCGCCGCCGAGACGCCCGGTGGCAGGGCGGCCAGGCCCGCGCGCAGCGAGGAGCCCATCCCGCTCGCCCAGTCCGGGTTGGCGGCCAGCCGGCAGCCCGGCAGGTGCGCCGTGGCCCGTACCCGCCCGGCGGCGGCGCCCAGGACGACCGTCACCTCGGGGCAGCCGCCCGCCCGGGCCACGGCCACCGCGTGCTCGACCAGCGGGCGGCCGCCGTAGCGGATCAGCGCCTTGGGCCGCCCGCCCAGGCGCCGCCCGCCCCCGGCGGCCAGGACGAGCGCGGCGACGGGACCTTGCGAGTCGGGATCCTGCGAGCCGGGATCCTGCGAGCCGGGACCCTGCGAGTCGGTACCTGGCGCGACGCGGCCTGCCGAGTCGGGGCCTGGCGAGTTCTGCATGCGCCCAGCCTGCCCGGTGGGGAGGGCGCGGCGCATCGGAGGAAGGCACAACCGGTCGGGGCGAGTGTGAGCTTCGACATGCTCCTTGAGGTCCGCGTGGCGTCGCCTTGACCCGCTCTTGGGGCGGCTGATCCACTCTGCTGGTCCGTCACACCGCCCCTGACCTCGGGAGTTCTCCGTGCCCGCCCGCCGTACACGGCTCTCCGCCGCCACCGTGTTCCTCATATGCGCGCTCGCGCTGGCCGGTTGGCTGGTCGGCGGCCGCGACCACGACAAGCCCGCCCCCGGCGGCACCGCCCCGGCCGGGGCGCTGGGCACCAGCCCGCTGCAGAACCCGGACGGGACCAAGCCAGGCCTCGCCCCGCTGAGCACCCCCGAGGAGCGCAAGGCCGGCCGCGATCTCATCGCCAAGGTCGCCACCGCCGCCCCCGGCCCCAAGGACGGCTACGACCGCAACGAGTTCGGCCCGGCCTGGACGGACAACGTCGAGGGCGTCCCCCTCGGCGGCAACAAGTGCGACACCCGCAACGACCTGCTCGCCCGTGACGGCACCGGCGTCGAGCACAAGGACGGCTCGGATTGCGTGGTCACCGCGATGACCATCTACGACCCGTACACCGGCAAGACCGTGCAGTGGACCAAGCAGCAGCCCACGAGGATCCAGATCGACCACGTGATGCCCCTGTCGTACGACTGGCAGATGGGCGCGGCCGCCTGGGACAAGCTCAAGCGCGTCCAGATCGCCAACGACCCGCTCAACCTGATCCCCGCGGACGGCTCCCAGAACGCCTCCAAGGGCGACTCCGGCCCGGCCTCCTGGCTGCCCGCCAACACCGAGGTGCGCTGCTCCTACGCGGTGCGCTTCGCGCAGGTGTCGCTGAAGTACAAGCTGCCCGTCACGGAAGCGGACAAGAAGACCATGCTCCAGCAGTGCGGCGGCTGATCCAGGCGGCTGATCGAGGCGGTTGATCGAGGCGGCTGATCCAGGCCGCTGAACGACCCCTCCCCGACCGGCGGAAACCGCTCGGCCGTCGCCCCGGTCCGGGGCCGGGATGTGACCCGGACCGGGGATGAATGGTATGCGTGAGCAGTGGACTCGAAGATCCAACGGTCATCCCGACGGGCGCTGCCCGCCCTCGCCACCGCGCTCGCCGCCGCCCTGACGGCCGCCGGCTGCACCGGCACGCCCACCGCGAGCGCCCCGACCGCGCGGCCGCCGCTGGCCGACAGAGCCCCGGCCGCCGCCGCGCCCGAACTGCGCGCGCTCTACGACCAGCGGATCGACTGGCAGCCCTGCGGGGAGCCCGCCGAGGGCGAGGAGCCCACCGTCCAGTGCGCCACCCTCAAGGCGCCGCTGGACTACGCGAAGCCCGGCGGCGAGACCATCGACGTCGCCCTCACCCGGGTGCCCGCCGCCGACCCGAAGCACCGCCTCGGCGCCCTGGTGCTCAACCCCGGCGGGCCCGGCAACTCCGGTACGAGCATGATCCAGTGGGGCTGGAAGAGCTACCAGGGCCCGCTGCACGACCGCTACGACCTCGTCGGGTTCGACCCGCGCGGCGCCGGCCGCACCACCCCGGTGCACTGCCTCGACGACCGCACCCGCGACGAGTGGACCTCCACCGACGACCCCGGCTACGACCACGGCCGCGTCCTCGCCGACGCCTGCCAGGCCAAGCACGCCGCCCTCCTGCCGCACCTCGGCACCCGCGACACCGCCCGCGACATGGACGTGCTGCGCAGCGCCCTCGGCGAGCGCAAGCTCGACTTCCTCGGCCTGTCCTACGGCACCTACCTCGGCGCCCTCTACGCCGAGGAGTTCCCCGAGCGCACCGGCCGCCTCGTCCTCGACGGCGCCGTGGAGCGCAGCACCGACCTGATGCACCTCAACGGCGAACAGGCCGTCGCCACCGAAGCCGAGTTCACCGCCTTCGCCACCGACTGCGCCACCAACGACGAGTCCTGCCCCTTCGGCACCGACCCGGCCGCCGCCCCGCGCCGCCTCGCCGACTTCCTCGACGGCCTGCGGGCCCGCCCCCTGAACACCGCGGACGGGCGCAGCCTCACCGCCGCCCTCGCCTGGGGCGGCGTCATCGGCGTCCTCAACGACGGCAGCCGCTCCTTCGAGCGGCTGCGCGAGGCCCTCGCCCCGGCGGTCACCCACGGCGACGCCGACGAGCTGATGCGCCTGGCCGACAACGCCGACGGCCGCGACCAGGACGGCCGTTACTACACCGCCGCGGACGCCTACGCCGCCATCCACTGCGCCGACGCCGCCCTCGCCCCCAGCCCCGCCGACCTGCGCACCGCCCTGGCCGACCTCGCCGCCCAGGCCCCGCTCACCAGCCGCCACGACACCCGGCTCGCCCTGCTCGACCCGGACTGCCGCCCCTGGCCGTACCGTTCGCCCGAGAAGCCGCACACCGTGAAGGCGCCGGGCAGCGCGCCGATCCTCGTCGTCGGCTCCACCGGCGACCCGGTCACGCCGTACCCGTGGGCGCAGCGGATGGCCGCCGGGTTCGAGCACGGCGTGCTGCTCACCCGGGACGGGGACGGGCACACCGCGTACGACAAGAGCGGGTGCGTGCGCTCGGCGATCGCGGACTACCTGGTGGACGGGCGGATGCCGGCCCCGGGGACGCGCTGCGCCTCGGACTGACAGGACGAGCCGACATGTGCGCAGGGGGCGCGCCGCGCTGCTCGCGGTGCGCCCCCTGCGGGTCTCTGCCGGTCTGCCGGACGGCGGCTCAGGAGGTCGGGGCCGTCAGGTCGTAGAAGGTGGCCGTGCCGACCGTGTGCTTGGTGAAGTGGGCCGTCACCCACGCCTCGATCTGGGCGCTCTCGGTCTGCTGGCCGCCCTCGTCGCCGCTCGCACCGCCCGCACCGCCGGTGCCGCCTCCGCCGAAGCCGCGGCGGGAGCCGCCGTCGATGAACCAGTGGACCTTGCCCTGCTGGACGTCCTTCTGGAAGTCGGCCAGGCTCAGCGACGGGTCGGTGCCGTTGAAGCCGCCGAGGGCCATCACCGGTTCCCCGGTGGCGAGTTGGTAGCTCGCGGAGGTCTGCGAGCCGACCGCCGCCGCAACCCAGGTGAAGCGGTCGGCGTCCTGCTTCAGCAGGGCCGCGGCCTCGTCGCTCACCTTGGTGCCGCCGAGCAGGCCGCCCATGCCGCCACCCGCGCCGCCCATGCCGCCTGGGAAGCCCGCGCCGCCGGGGAAGCCCTCGGGGTCGCCGGGCAGGCCCGGGACGGTGGTGGCGCCGTTGCCGTTGCCCGTCGTGCCGCGCTCGTGGCGGCCGTTCGCCTTGCCGGAGCCGTTGCCGGAACCGTTGCTGGAACCGTTGTCGGAACCCGAGCCCTGGTTGCTCCCGGCGCCCGAGCCGGCGCCCGAGCCCGGCCCGCCCGGGAAGGCACCGCCGCCGGGGAAGCCGCCGCCGTTCCGGCCGCGCGGGGCCTGCCCGCCCGGGAAGCCCGCGCCGCCCTTGCGCCCGCCGCCGCCCGGCCCGAACGAGCCCTTGACGGACGGTCCGGCCGTCACGATCGAGCCGTTGTGCGCCGTCGCCACGGTGTCCACCGCGTACGCCGCCGGGCCGCCGAGCGCCGCCGCCAGGCCCACCAGGCCCGCCACCGAGGCGATCCGCGCCCCGAGCCGGCCCGAGGACCGCCCGGCCGCCTGGCCCCAGAGCAGCGCGCCCGCCGCCGCCAGCCCGCCGAGCAGCACCGCCCAGCGCAGCCAGGGCAGGAAGTCCGAGCTGCGCCCGAGCAGGACGAACGCCCAGACCGCCGTCACCGCGAGGGTGCCGGAGAGCACCAGCGCCCAGGGCAGCCGGTGCCGCGCCCGCCACAGCCCGTCCACGCCCATGCCGACCAGCGCGGCGACGGCGGGGGCCAGCGCCACCGTGTAGTACTGGTGGAAGATCCCGGACATGAAGCTGAACACCAGCGCCGTGGAGATCAGCCAGCCGCCCCAGACCAGGAACGCCGCGCGGGCGGTGTCGGTGCGGGCGTAGCGGCGGGTCGCCCAGAGGCCGACGACCAGCAGGATCAGCGCGGCCGGCATCAGCCAGGCGATCTGCCCGCCGATGTCGCCGCCGAACAGCCGGGTGATGCCGGTCTGGCCCCAGCCGCGGTTGCCGCCGCGGGCGGCGCCGCCGGGCAGGTCCAGTCCGGCGGGCAGGCGGGCGGCGCCGCCGCCGACGCTGCCGCGCTCGTTGCCGTCCACCCGGCCGAGGCCGTTGTAGCCGAAGGTCAGCGACAGGAAGCTGTTGTCCTGGGAGCCGCCGACGTACGGGCGGGCCGAGGCGGGCAGCAGTTCGACCACGGCCACCCACCAGCCGCCCGCGACGAGCAGGGCCGCGCCCGCGAGCAGCGTCTGGCGCACCCGCCGCCACAGGCCGGTGGGCGCGACCACGAGGTAGACCACGGCGAAGGCGGGCAGGATCAGGAACGCCGCCAGGGTCTTGGTGAGGAAGGCGAAGCCGAACACGGCCCCGGTGAACAGCAGCCACCGGGTGCTCGCCGTCTCGACGGCCCGCACCATCCCGTACGCGGAGAGGGTGAGCAGCAGCACCAGCAGCGCGTCGGGGTTGTTGAAGCGGAACATCAGCGCCGCGACGGGGGTGAGCGCGAACGCGGCCCCGGCGAGCAGCCCGCCGAGCGGGGAGAAGCGGCGGCGCACCGTCGCGTACAGCACGCCCGCGGTGGCGGCGCCCATCAGGGCCTGCGGGGCGAGGATCGACCACGAATCGAGGCCGAACAGCCGCACCGACAGGGCCATCGGCCACAGCGACATGGGGGGCTTGTCGACGGTGATGAAGTTCGCGGCGTCCGAGGAGCCGAAGAAGAACGCCTTCCAGCTCTGGCTGCCCGCCTGGACGGCCGCCGAGTAGAAGGCGTTCGCCCAGCCGGAGGCGCCCAGGCCCCACAGGTAGAGGAAGGCGGTGGCGGCCATCAGCCCCAGCAGGGCCGGGCGCACCCAGCGCGGGTCGTCCTCGCGGCCCCGCCAGGCCCGGGCGGGCAGGGTGCGCAGCCGCTCCGACCAGGAGGCGAACCCCTTGGGCCCGGCGGGCGGCAGGGGCTGCTCCGGGAAGAGCGGGGCCGGGCGGTCAACCTCCGGCTGCGGCACCTGCGGCGGCGGGTAGTCCGCGGCCTCCGGCCACGGTTCGCCGGCCGGAGGGGAATAGCTGCTCGTGGTCATGCGCCATACGCTGCGTGGCGCGGCTGAGAGAACCGTGAGACGGGGCTGTGAGACGGGTTTGATCTACGGATTCACCCGCTCGGGGTTGCCTGCGGCTCAGGCGGCGGCGGGCATCGTGAGGTGCTTGCCCAGCCACTCCAGGGCCGGGGGGATCTCCCGGGTCCAGGTGTGGAAGTTGTGGCCGGCGGTGTCCAGGGTGATCGTGGACATCGCGGTCGGGGCCTTGAAGGCGCCGACCATCGCCTGGGTCTCCTCGTAGTTGTTCTCGTCGTTCGCCGTGGTCAGCAGCAGGGAGACGGGCACCGGCGGCTGGTTCTTGAGCCGCCACAGCAGGTCGTTCTCCTGCTTGAGCTTGGCGTCGCCGCCGAAGAGGTCCCCGGTGGTCGGGTCGTGGGCGGCGCTGTAGTAGCCGGAGAGCGCGACGGCGGACTTGTAGGAGTCGGGCTTGCGCAGCGCGAACTTCAGCGCGCAGTAGCCGCCGGTGGAGTTACCGATGACGGCCCGGTTGGCCGGGTCGGTGCCGATCCGGTAGGTGGCGGCGAGGGCCTTGGGCAGGTCGGTGGTGAAGAAGGACTCCACCTGGGGGCCGTTCGGCACGTCGACGCACTCGGTGTCCCGGTCGACGAGGGTGGGGCGGGTCATCACCAGGACGGTCGGCGGCAGCTTCTTCTTCTCGATCGCGTCGAGGGCGGAGGCCGGGTACTGCATCAGCGAGATCAGCTTCTCGGGGATGCCCGGGTAGCCGGTGAGCACCAGGGCCATCGGGAAGCGCTGCTTGGCGAACTCCGGCTGGAAGTACTGCGGGGGCAGGTAGACGTACGCCTCGGTGGTCAGACCGCTGCCGGCCCCTTTGACGGCGACCTTCTGGATCAGCCCGGAGCGGTCGGGCTCCGAGCCCTGCGCCGAGTAGAACTTCTGCTCGCCCGTGACGGCCACGCCGGAGGCGTTCGGCTGGTGGTCGACGACGGTGCCCAGGCCCCCGCTGGTGCCGAGCAGGTCGGTCCAGGAGCTGTAGAAGCCGAAGTAGCTGTTGGCGATCAGGCCCATCGCGGCCAGCACGGACAGCTGCGCGGCCAGGAAGGCGCCGAGCCGGCCCGCCCAGGACTTCCACCCCTTCCCGCCGAACCGCGGCCAGAGCCACATGGTGGCGGCGAAGACGAGGATCGCGACCACGGAGGCGACGATCTGGAGGGGGAGTCCGGTGAGGCTGAGCACGCCCCCGATCGTAGTTGACCACCTGGGCGGGGGATCACGTGGTCATCGGTCGACCGTGTCATCGCATGATCGGCGGGATGCGTCGCCGGGTGTGCGGACCGTTGTCGTTCCGGGGTGGGGGCATGAGGCCCTCGGGAAGGGCCGGACCGCTGGGCGGGGGAGACCTCGCCGGGTGGTGGAACGGTCCGGACGGTCGACATCGAGCCGGAGAGGGATTGAGCCGATTTCCGTCCTAACCGTTGATTCCTTGTAGTGCGCATGGCACTTTCGTGCGTCGCGGGCCTCGGCAACCAGCAGGGGCCGGCGATCCCCCACAAGGAGAGCCATGTTCAAGAGAGTTGCCGCGACGGCCGCCGCGAGCGTCGTCGTCGCGGGCGGTCTGACCTTCGTCGCCGCCCCCGCGCACGCCGTGCGGGCCGCAGACCTGACCTCCACCATCGCCCTGAGCAACTGCTCGGCCTCGCTGGTCCGTTACCCCACCTCGGTGGCCGGTGACCGCGCGCTGATGCTCACCAACGGGCACTGTCTGCCGACGATGCCCCCGGCCGGGCAGGTCATCCAGAACCAGAGCGCCAGCCGCAGCGGCACCCTGCTCGACGGCGCGGGCAACAGCCTCGGCACCGTCACGGCCGACAAGGTGCTGTACGGGACGATGACCGGCACGGACGTCGCGCTGTACGAACTCACCGACACCTACGGGTCGATCACCTCCAAGTACGGCGCCACCGCGCTGACGATCAACGACTCCCACCCGGTCGACGGCGCGGCGATGTACATCCCGTCCTCGTACTGGAAGCAGACCTGGAACTGCTCGATCAACGGCTTCGTGCCGACCCTGCGCGAGGACCAGTGGAGCTGGCACGACTCGCTGCGCTACAGCTCCGGCTGCAACACCACGCACGGCACCTCGGGTTCGCCGATCGTCGACTCCGCCAGCGGGCGGATCGTCGGCATCAACAACACCGGCAACGACGACGGCGCCATGTGCACCCTCAACAACCCGTGCGAGGTGGCGGCCGACGGCACCACCACCGTCACCAAGGGCCAGAGCTACGGTGAGGAGACCTACTGGTTCACCACCTGCCTGGGCGCCAACCGCGCCATCGACCTCAACGTCGCCGGCTGCCTGCTGACCAAGCCGGCCGGCACCGGCGCCGTCTCGGTGAGCAACCCGGGCGGCCAGTCCACCTCGGTCGGCGGCGCGGTGAGCCTGCAGATCAACGCCTCCGGCGGCACCGCCCCGCTGTCCTACTCGGCGACGGGCCTGCCCGCGGGCCTGTCGATCAACGCCTCGACCGGCCTGATATCCGGCACCGCCTCCACCGCCGGCAGCTCCAACGTGACGGTCACGGTCACCGACGCGGCCGGCAAGTCCGGTTCTGCGGCCTTCTCCTGGACGGTCAACCCGGGCGGCGGCACCTGCACCCCGGCGCAGCTGCTCGGCAACGCGGGCTTCGAGACGGGCACGGCCTCGCCGTGGACGGCCAGCTCCGGCGTCGTCGACAACAGCTCCTCCCAGGCGGCGCACAGCGGTTCCTGGAAGTCGTGGATGAACGGCTACGGCACCACCCACACCGACAGCCTCTCGCAGACGGTGACCATCCCGGCCGGCTGCAAGGCGACGCTGAGCTTCTGGCTGCACATCGACACCGCCGAGACGGGCTCGACGGCGTACGACAAGCTGACGGTCTCCGTCAACGGCACCGCGCTGAAGACTTACTCCAACGTGGACGCGGCCGCGGGCTACCAGCAGCGCACGTTCGACCTCTCGTCCTACGCGGGCCAGAGCGTCACCCTGAAGTTCAACGGCGTCGAGGACGGGTCGCTCCAGACCAGCTTCGTCATCGACGACACCGCCGTCCAGACCGGCTGATGCCACGTCAGGACTGAAGGTGGGGGGAGGCCCGGCGGTGTCGACACCGCCGGGCCTCCCCGTCCGTACGCCCCGCGTTCCACCGGCGTTGGCGCGGAGTTCCGAACGCCCGTCAGCCGATGGCCGGAGATCCCCCAACTCTCGTGCGTACCAAGACTTGACGCTAAGCTCGCTGAGTGAAACCACGGGGTCTGGAGGGGTACGAGTGACTGACCTGGATTTCGAGCGGAAGGTCAATCCCTGGCTCTTCGACGGCAGCGGGAAGCTCACCGCCGCCGCGAAGAAGGACCACCCGGACCTGGCCGCCGCCGAGGCCGGCACCGCGGAGCCGAAGTGGGTGCCCGCGCAGGCGCACCAGGCCCCCGGCGCGACGGTGAAGGTGAGCCCGGCGGCGCTGCGCAAGGCGTCGGGCAACGCGAACACCCTGCACACCGAGTTCGACAAGGCCTGCAAGGACGTCTGGAAGGACCAGCCGGGCGCCACCCAGGCCATGTCCAGGGACTGGAGGCTCGTCGCCGCGCTGGCCACCGCGCAGGGCGTGTGGGCCGCGCAGGCCCAGGCCACCGGGGGCATGCTCGGGCAGGTCTCCTCCGCGATGACCGTCTGCGCCGATCAGTACGAGCAGATCGACAGGGCGAACGCCGGCAACTTCCCGACCCCCTGACACGACCTGGCACGACCTGATACCCCCTGGCACGACCTGACACGACCTGACGCGACCCGAGGCAAGGCGACACATGAGTACCTTCTCCAACCTGCGCCAGGAGTCGTTCCAGGGCATCGAGACCCTGGCCACGGCCTTCGAGGGGCTGGTGCGCACCTGGAAGTTCTCCGAGGAGATCACCGGTGACGTGATCACGCCGCTGCGGGCGTCCAACTGGGTCGGCGACACGGCCGAAGCGGCCTCCACGACCATCACCAAGGTGCGCGACGAACTCGACGCGGCCTTCGAGGAGGCCAGTGCGATCGCCAGGGCCCTGCGCGAGGCGCACACCGAACTCGCCGCCGCCCGGGCCGACCTGGACGCGGCGCTGAAGCGGGCCGCGGACCACGACCTGACGGTGGACGCGGACGGCTCGGCCGTGCGGTGGGCGGCCACCACCAAGGCCGACCAGCACGATCCGGGCTACGCGGACACGCAGCGGCTGCTGGCGAAGGCCGTCGCCGAGGACATCGGCAAGGCGGTGAAGCGGGCGGAGGCGGCGGACGCCGCGGCCGCCACCGCGCTCGGCGGCGCCACCGGCACGGACAAGGGCGCGTTCCACGCCTCCTCGGGCCCCGAGGAGAAGGCGCACCGGGCGGCCGACCTGCTCAAGCTCGCCGGGAACATCACCGACGCCCAACTGGACGAGCTCAACAGGCTGCTGAAGGAGCACGGCAACGACCCGCGCTTCACCACCGCCTTCTACCGGGAGGCCGGCCCGGACGGCTTCCTCAAGCTGTACGGGCAGATGGCCGTCGCCTCGGGCGACAAGGGCGGCGGCCGCCCGAAGGCCGTCGCCGACCTCCAGGCGAACCTGGGCACGGCGCTGGCCACCGCCACCGACAGCCACAACGTCCCGCACCTGGACGACGCGTGGGAGCAGGGGCTGCGAAAGGCGGGCTCGACCCGGCAGGACGTGTGGCCGGCGGGCAAGCCGGGCTCCGACCCCCAGCCGTACGGCTACCAGATCCTGACGAACATCCTGCGCACCGGCACCTACGACCCGCACTTCCTCCTCCCGGTCGCCGAGCACGTCACCCAGCTCAGCGTGGGCAAGGCGCTGTGGACCTCGGACGCGTGGAACTTCACCGACTTCGACCAGCTGAAGCTCCTCGGCGCCCCGGACGGCAAGGGCGGCTTCAACCCGATGACGGGCGTGCTGGAGGCGCTGGCCCACAACCCCGACGCGTCGCTGGAGTTCTTCAAGGGCCCGGCCACCAGCTACGACTTCGACGGCACGGTCAAGGCCGTCCACCAGCCGAACCACTACCTCGACCAGCTGACCGAGGCCGGGCCCAAGTCGCCGCTCCAGGACGTGTGGTACGACCACGACCAGCCCGGCGGCACGGCCGAGAAGCCGGGGGCCACCGCGCTCGGCCACGCGCTGGAGGCCGCCACCACCGGCCGCGCCCACGGGTCCCAGGACCCGCTCCTGCCACACACCAGGGAGCAGGCGGAGCTGATGGCGGAGACGGTCAGGATCTTCGGCAACGGGGAGCACCCGCACGCGCTGCACCCCGGCGGCTCGCTCGCGGGCGCCGCGCCGAGCCTGGGGCACATGGCGGCCGCCTACATGGGCGACGTCCAGGGCGCGATGAGCCCGGACAACCTGCTGCTGCCGCGCTACGGAGAGCCCGCGGCCCTGGACAAGGCGTCCACGCTCAAGATGCTGGCCGCGATCGGCCGCGACCCGGACGCGTTCGGGGCGGTCGCCAACGCGCAGCAGGCGTATACGACGGCGCACGTCCAGGACCTGTTCCGCCACCGGGCCGAACTGGGCCCCGAGTTCGACGGGGCCGTCCACAACGCGGCGAGGGCGGGCGGCGAGGTGACCGGCGCCATCGCCGCGGGCCGGACTCTCGGGATCGTGGGCGACGGGAAGGAGGCCGCGAAGGCCTACAACGAGGGCATGAGCAGCAACGCGACCTGGTTCAAGTCGGTCTGGGCCGTGACGGGCGGTCCGTGGAAGCTGACCCCCGCGGGCATGGCCGTCACGATCGCCGCCGGGTCCGGTATCGGCGAGGAGGTGAAGTCCCTCATCGACCAGACGGCCCGCTCCTACTACATCGATCCGCAGTACGCGGACAAGGCCACGCAGTCGCAGGTGACGGCCCAGGAGACGGCCGGTCACGCGGCCAAGGTCGCGGTGGTGAACGGCGCCCAGGGCAGCGGGATGAACCCGATGCAGGTCGAGGCGCTGTCCGCCAACGCCTCGGAGGCCGTGAAGTCGGGCGTCACCGACAGCCTGGCCATCGTCAACGCGGCGGCCAACGACTGAACCAGCCGGGCCGGTCCTATGCTGATCCGATGATCAAGTCGATGGAACTACCGATGGAACCGCCGATAGAACCGCCGATAGAACTGGTGATATTCGACTGCGACGGCGTCCTGGTGGACAGCGAGGTCATCGCCGTCCCCGTCCTGGTGCGGCTCGGGCGGGAGTACGGCTGGCCGCTCACCGAGGCGGAGGTGATCGAGCTGTTCGTCGGGCGCTCCCAGACGGCCAACCACGCGCTGGTCGTCGAACGGCTCGGGGAGGAGACGGCGCAGGTGTGGACCAAGCGCTTCGTCGAACTGCACGCCGAGGCCGTGGACGCCGGGCTGCGGCCGGTGGACGGCCTGCCGGAGGCGCTGGCGCGGATCACCCTGCCGACCTGCGTCGCCTCCAGCGGCACCCACGAGAAGATGCGCCACACCCTGGGCCGCACGGGCCTGTACGGGCACTTCGAGGGCCGGATCTTCAGCGCCACCGAGGTCGAGCGCGGAAAGCCCGCGCCCGACATCTTCCTGCACGCCGCCCGCTCGATGGGCGTCGACCCGGCCGCCTGCCTGGTCGTCGAGGACAGCCCGGCCGGGGTCACGGCCGCCCGCGCCGCCGGGATGCGCTCGCTCGGCTACGCGGGCGGCGTCACGGCGGCCGAGCGGCTCGAGGGGCCGGGCACGGTCGTCTTCGAGGACATGCGCCGGCTCCCCGAACTGATCGCCGCCTACCAGGCGTAGGTGCCGCCCTCGGAGTGGAGGAACAGCCCGGACGCCCCGGCCTCGGCCTCGCCGAGCTGCCGGGCGATCCGGCGCCCGCCCTCCTCGGCGCTGGCGGGCCCGGAGTGCCCGTTCAGGTCGGTGGCGCAGTACCCCGGTTCCAGCGCGCTGACCTTGATGCCCTCCTCGCGCAGCGCCCGGGCGTAGACCAGGGTGAGGGCGTTGAGCGCGGCCTTGGAGGAGTTGTAGGCGAGCAGCGTCGCGTGCTCCCACACCGGGGAGTCCGGGTCGGACAGGAACGAGAAGCTGGCGAGCCCGCTGGAGACGTTGCCGATCAGCGCCGCCGGGGAGCGGCGCAGCAGCGGCAGCATCGCGTTGGTGACGGTGACGACGCCGAACACGTTGGTCTCGTACGTCTCGCGGACGGCCTCGACGGGCAGTTCCTGCGGGGGGCGCATCCAGTCCCGGGCGACGCCCGCGTTGTTGACGAGGGTGTCGAGCCGGCCGTACTCGGTGGCGATCAGTTCGGCCGCGGCGGCGGCCGTCGCCGGGTCGGTCACGTCCAGGTGGACGAAGCGGGCTCCCAGGCCCTGGGCGGCGAGCCCGTCGGCGGCCTCCCGGCCCCGCTCGGGGTCGCGGGCGCCGATCAGCACGGTGTGCCCGGCGCGGGCGAGTTCGCCGGCGGTGGCCAGGCCGATGCCCTTGTTGGCGCCGGTGATCAGGACGATGCGGTGGTTGTCGGTCATGGGCTCCACGGTGGCGGCGGCGGGCGGGCGGCGGGAGGGCACCGTCGAGGGTGGTACCGGCGGTCCCATGGTGGACGGGCGGGCCCCGGGCCAGACTTGGGGGCGTGGAACACGTAGACCGGGCGGAGCTCGCCGCCTTCCTGCGGGCCTGGCGGGCCCGCGTCCAGCCCGCGGACGTCGGCCTGCCGGCCGGAGGGCGCCGCCGCACCCCGGGCCTGCGCCGCCAGGAGGTCGCCCAGCTCGCGGGCATGTCCGTGGAGTACTACATCCGGCTGGAACAGGGCCGGGGGCCGCGCCCGTCCCGGCAGATGATCGGGGCGATCTGCCGGGCGCTGCGCCTGTCCGAGGACGAGCGGGCGCACCTGCACCACCTGGTCGGCGAGCCGCCGCTGCCGCCGAGCGGCCTGGTGCGCGACGTGCGCCCGGGCATCCTGCACCTGCTGGACCGGCTGGACGACACCCCGGCCCTGGTGTGCAGCGCCGCCCGCGACGTCCTCGCCTGGAACGCCATGGCCGCCGCGCTGCTCGGCGACTTCTCCGCCCTCGCGCCGGGCGAGCGCAACCTGATCTGGCGCTACTTCACCGACCCGGCCTCCCGCGCCCGCCACGAGGAGCCCGACGCGGCGCAGTTCGCCTGCAACGCCGTCGCCGACCTGCGGGCCACCGCCGCCCGCTACCCCGCCGACAGCGGGGTGCGGCGCCTGATCGAGCGGCTGCACGCGGTCAGCCCCGACTTCCGCGAGCTGTGGGCGCGCCAGGACGTGCGGGTGCGCCGCTCGACCCACAAGCGCATCCTGCACCCGGTGGTCGGCGCGCTCGACCTCGACTGCGAGGCGTTGCACGACCCGCACCGGGACCAGTGGACGATCTTCTACACCGCCGCGCCCGGGACCCCGTCGCACTCGGCGCTGCGGCTGCTCAGGGTGGTGGGCGGCCAGGACATGACGGTGCGGGCGTGATGGCGCGGGTGTGAGGGCGCGGGCGTGATGGCGCGGGCGTGAGGGCGCGGGCGTAATCCGCTTGCCGGGTCCGGGCGTTCGGGGCATGGTCGGCTCCCATGGCGACGAACCGCAGGATGCACCCCGACCAGGTGGACATCGACGAGGCCCTGGTGCGGAGGCTGGTCGCCGACCAGTTCCCCGAGTGGGCGGCCCTGCCCGTCGAGCGGGTGGCCTCGAACGGGACGACCAACGCGATGTTCCGCCTCGGCGAGGAGCTGGTGGTGCGGCTGCCGCTGATCCCCTCGGCGGCGGGGGACATCGCCAAGGAGCAGCGCTGGCTGCCGTTCCTGGCGCCGCGCCTGACCGTCCCCGTCCCCGAGCCGCTGGGCGTGGGCGTACCGGGCGACGGGTACCCGCTGCCGTGGTCCGTCCTGGTCTGGCTGGAGGGGGCGACCCCCGAGCCCGGGCGACCGGCCGAACCCGAGCTGCTGGCACGGGACTTGGCGGAGTTCACCACCGCGCTGCACTGGGCGGAGCCGGCCGGTGCGCCCCCGTCGTACCGCAGCGAGACGCTGGCGGACCGCGCCGGGGGCATCGCGGCCACGCTGGCCGAGCTGTACGGGGTGATCGACGTCGGCGCGGCGGAGGACGCCTGGGAGGAGGCCCTGAACGCCCCCGAGGCCGAGGGCCCGCCGGTGTGGATCCACGCGGACCTCCAGCCGGGCAACCTGCTGGTGTCCCCGGAGGGACGGCTGCGCGGCGTCATCGACTTCGGCTGCGCGGGCCTGGGCGACGCGGCGGTGGACCTGCTGCCCGCCTGGTACGTCCTGCCCGCCTCGGCCCGCGCCGCCTTCCGTACGGCAGTGGGCGCGGACGACGCGGCGTGGGCCCGGGGCCGGGGCTGGGCGCTGTCGGTGGCGCTCAACGAGCTGCTGTACTACCGCAGGACCAACCCGGTGATGGCGGACACCGCCCGGTACGTGATCGGCGAGGTGCTCGCCGATCACAGGTTTTACCGAACGGTCGACCAACTCTCCCCGAGGCCCCGGTAGCGTCCCTGAGCATGGGTTCGGAGAACGAGAACGTCGACGTCAACGCCCGTGCGGCCCGACTGCCGGACGCCTGGCGGTCGGTGGTGCTGGGGCAGGTCGGGACGGCGGCCGTGAAGCTGCTGCGGATGGACGGGCGGGAGCTGCCGCCGGAGGTGCACGGGACGGCCGAGGTGCTGTTCGTGGCCGAGGGGCGGCTCGAACTGGTGCTGGACGGCGAGGAGTCGACGGTGCGGGCGGGCGAGCTGTGCCGGGTGCCGGCCGGGTCCTGGCACGCGGTGCGGGCGGGCAGCACCGGGACGCTGCTGATCGTGGAGGTGCCCGAGGACTGAGGTCACCTGGGCACGCGGTGGCGCCACTCGCGGGTGAACACCACCGAGCCGGCCTCCAGCGCCCGCAACTGGACGACGCTGAGGAAGTGCCCGGCGTCGCAGCGCAGTTGGGTGCGGGTCTGGATGGTGACGTCCCAGCCGAGCTCGGGGCGTTCCAGCCGGACGGTGTGGTCGGTGCGGGCCTGGGCGCTGAGCGGGGCGTCGGTGAGGACGCGGTAGGCGGTGACGGTGTGCTCGTCGCGCACCAGCCCGTCGGGCAGGGTGCGGGTGCCGTCGGAGGCGGGGGACAGGTCGGTGCGCCACTCGTGGCGGCCGAGGTCGTGGACGGTGACGCGTTCGGGCCGGGCGGTGAGCGGCTCGGTGACGTGGACGGCCAGGGGCTCGGGCAGGGCCGGCTCCTCGAACGTGACGGGCGTGGCGCCGACGTCGGCGGCGAGGTGGCGCACGGGCAGGCTCAGCACCGAGCGGGAGGGGTCCACGGCGTAGCCGGCGCCGTCGGCGGGCGGCCACAGCCAGGGCCAGTAGACGGAGGAGAGCGCCAGCCGCAGCCGGTGCCCGGCCGGGACGGCGCCCGCGCAGGCGGCGAGTTCGGCCTCGGCGTCGGGGCCGGCGGCGACGAGCACGCCCCGGGTGAGCAGCCGGGAGGTGCCGTCCGGGCCGACGGCGCAGAGGCGGGCGGTGACCTGGGCGGGGCTCCCCCCGCCGTCGACCCGCAGGCGCAGCCGCAGGGTCGGCGTGCCGAGCAGTTCGACGGGCTCGGGCAGCGGCTGGGAGTCGAAGCAGACCGAGCGGCCGTCCTCCTCGCGCTGGTCCGGCGGCTGGTCGGCGGGGCGGCCGTGGGGGACGTACGCGCCGGCGTTGAGGCCCGTGTGCTGCGGGGAGCGGACGTGGACGTAGCGGTCGTCGGAGGCGGTTCCGGCGGTGCGCAGCGGGCCGTCGAGGCCGTAGTGGATCTCGCGGACGTCGGGGGAGGGCCAGGTCTCCTCGGCGGTCCAGCGGGTGCCCAGGCGGCTGCGCAGGGCGGGCTCCTTGAGGGCGCCGGTGTCCTGGTCGCGCAGCCAGTGGTCCCACCAGCGCAGGGTCTCGGGCAGGGCGGCCTCGGGCAGGCCGTGGGGCCAGGTGCCGATGACGGCGCGGGCGGTGGGGGAGCCGGCGAGCAGGCGCAGGACGAAGGAGCAGGACGGGTCCCCCCAGCCGGCGACGGCGAAGGTGGGGACGGGCACGGGCACGCTGGTGTCGCCTTCGGCGAGCCACTCGTCGACGGGCGGTTCGAGGGATTCGAGGCGGGCCAGCCAGCCGGCGCGCCAGGCGTCGCCCGTGTGCCGGGGGTCGGGCGGCAGGGCGGCGTCGGCGACGAGGGCGGTGAGGCGGGTGTGCAGGTCGTCGGCGAGGACGGCGCCGCCGAGGCGGTGGCCGCCCTCGGGGCAGGCGGTGACCACGGCGGCGACGGCGCCGGCGGTGCGGGCGGCCAGGCGCAGGGCGGTGGTGCCGGCGGCGCCGACGCCGAGCAGGCCGAGGCGGCCGGTGCACCAGGGGCGGCGGGCGAGCCAGTCGACCACGGCGGCGCCGTCGGCGAGCTGGGTCTCGTCGCCGGGTTCGCCGGGCAGGCCCCCGGAGTTGCCGTGGCCGCGGGTGTCGACGCGGACGGCGGCGTAGCCGTGCCCGGCGTACCAGGGGTGGCGGCGGGCGTCCTCGGCGGCGGTGCGGTCGGTGAGCCGGCCGGAGGAGTACTCCAGCAGGGCGGGGACGGGCTGGTCGCCGACGGGCCGCCAGACCCGGGCGGCCAGGTGGGTGCCGTCGGGCAGCGGGATGCGCAGATCCTCGCGGGTGGTGTGGAAGGGGTAGGACGGCATGGCCGCTCCCATCGGGTCCGGGTCCCGGGCGTCGGTCCTTTCGACGCTACGGGAGGAGCCCTCCGCCCGCAGGACATGGGGAGCCTGACGAGTCGACCCGGGGCGCGGGTTGACCCGGTCAGATGTCTGACCGGGTCACGTTCTGGTTCGCGTTCCCGTTCTGGTTCCTGCTCCCGTTGTGGTCGCCGTTCCCGTTCCCGTTCCGGTTCCCGCTACCGCAGGGCGGCGAGCACCGCGCCGGCCATCGCCTTCTCGCCGGTGGCGTTGGGGTGGAACGGCACGGCGGGCGAGCCGGGCAGCGCGCCCTCCACCCAGCGGTCGTCCGAGCAGGCGTCGTGGCCGGCGGTCGGCGTCTGGGTGTCCACGTAGACGGCGCCGTTGGCCGCTGCCGTGGAGGCGAGCATGGCGTTGAGCCGCTGCAGCGTGTCGTGCAGGTACGGGATGTCGCGCGGGGCGATCGGCTGGCGCAGCACGCAGGAGGCGCCGTCCGCCGGGAGCACCGAGGGGTAGCCGACCAGCAGCACCTTGGCCCGGGGCGCCTTGGCGTGGATGCGCCGAAGCGCGTCGGCGAGCTGCGGCCGGGCGCCGTCGATCCGGTCGGCGAGGTCGTCCTGGCCGTACTGCCAGGACATGCTGCTCCAGTCCCAGTGGCCGTGGTTGAAGACGTCCCGGCAGGGGGTGCCGAGCGGGTTGACGACGGCCCCGGCGACGCAGGTGGCGATGACGTCGCCCACGCCGAGGTCGCTGACGCCCAGGTCGTTGCCGCCGATGCCGAGGGTGATCAGGTCGGTGTCGGCGGTCACCGCGTCCAGCTGCGGGTCGTTGACCCGGATGAACGCGTCGTACTGGGGCTGCGTCATCGCCTTGACCTTGGCGGCGGCGCAGGTGACGTCGGTGTACGCGCCCGCCCCGAGGGAGGCGGCGACGAGGTGGCCGTAGTTGTGGTCCGAGCGCAGGCACAGGCCCGCCGACTGGCCGGGCACGCCCGCCCCGGCGGCGTAGGAGTCGCCGAGGGCCACGTAGTGCTTCGGCGCGGCGGGGGCGGCCTGGGCGGCCTGGGCGGAGGCGGCCTGGGCGGAGGCGGAGGTGAGTGCGAGGGCCGCGCCGAGGGCGACGGCCGCGAGGGCGGTGGAATTGCGCGGTCGCCGGGGCGCGCGGGAATTCCGGGCAGGGCTGAGCACGGTTCCTCCTGGGGGAGAGAAACGGGGGTGTGGGGATCGTGCGGAGCCGTGGCCACAGCTACTCGCAGGTAAGTTACCGCCAGGTTACGCGCGCGTCCATGCTTTCGGCGCGAATTCCCGAAATTCCGTCAGATGGCGGGCGATGGCATTTCGAATTCCGCTCCGCCGCGTATCGCGGTGATTTCCGAAACGCGTCGGAGCGGAATTCATGCGACGAGTTGTTACTGAGCGGTTGACCGGAGCTCGCCCCAGGCCGCAGTATCGGGCGCACATCTGAGCCGCTGAAGAGCCGCAGATGAGCCGCTGAGCCGCTGAGCCGCCACGGAGGACTGCGCATGGCCCTGGACGCCGACGTCATCGTCATCGGAGCGGGACTCGCCGGCCTCGCCGCCACCGCCGAACTCGCCGACGCCGGACGGAAGGTGATCCTGCTCGACCAGGAGCCCGCCGCCTCCCTCGGCGGCCAGGCGCACTGGTCCTTCGGCGGCCTCTTCCTCGTCGACTCTCCCGAGCAGCGCCGGATGCGCATCCGCGACTCCCACGCCCTCGCCTGGCAGGACTGGCTCGGCACCGCCGGCTTCGACCGCCCCGAGGACGCCTGGCCGCGCCGCTGGGCCGAGGCGTACGTCGACTTCGCGTCCGGCGAGAAGCGCTCCTGGCTGCGCGGGATGGGCGTGCGGTTCTTCCCCGTGGTCGGCTGGGCCGAGCGCGGCGGACTCCTCGCGGACGGGCCCGGCAACTCGGTGCCCCGCTTCCACATCACCTGGGGCACCGGCCCGGGACTGCTGGAGCCCTTCGTCCGCCGGGTGCGGGCCGCCGCCGAACGTGGGCTCGTCGACCTGCGCTTCCGCCACCGGGTCACCGGGCTGGGCGTCACGGCCGGCGCCGTCGACACCGTCACCGGCGAGGTGCTGGAACCCAGCTCCGCCGAGCGCGGCCGGGCCAGCTCACGGGCCGTCGCCGGGCACTTCGACCTGCGCGCCCAGGCCGTGATCGTCACCTCCGGCGGCATCGGCGGCAACCACGAACTCGTCCGCGAGGCATGGCCGGAGCGCCTCGGCACCCCGCCCGGTCGCCTGCTCTCCGGCGTGCCCGCGCACGTGGACGGGCTGATGCTCGGGATCGCCGGCAAGGCCGGGGCCAGCCTGATCAACGGCGACCGGATGTGGCACTACACCGAGGGCATCGAGAACTGGGACCCGGTCTGGGCCCGGCACGGCATCCGCATCCTGCCCGGCCCCTCCTCGCTCTGGCTGGACGCCACCGGCCGCCGGCTGCCCGTCCCCCTCTTCCCCGGCTTCGACACCCTCGGCACCCTCGAACACATCATGGCGAGCGGCCACGAGCACACCTGGTTCGTGCTCAACCAGCGCATCATCGAGAAGGAGTTCACCCTCTCCGGCTCCGAACAGAACCCCGACCTGACCGGCAGGTCCGTGCGCGGCGTCCTCGGCCGCGCCCTGCCCGGCGCCCCCGGCCCGGTGCAGGCGTTCCTGCGGCACGGGGCCGACTTCGTCGTCGCGGGCAACCTCCCCGACCTCGCCCGCGGCATGAACGCCAGGACCACCACGCCGCTCATCGACCCGTACGAGCTGCGCCGCACCGTCGAGGACCGCGACCGGCAGGTCGCCAACCCCTTCGCCAAGGATCTCCAGGTCACCGCGATCCACGGCGCCCGCCGCTACCTCGGCGACAAGTTGATCCGCACCGCCTCCCCGCACCGCATCCTCGACCCGGACGCGGCCCCGCTGATCGCCGTGCGGCTGAACATCCTCACCCGCAAGTCCCTCGGAGGACTGGAGACGGACCTGTCCTCGCGCGTGCTGCGCCCCGACGGCGAGGTCCTGCCCGGGCTCTACGCCGCGGGCGAGGCGGCGGGCTTCGGCGGCGGAGGCGTGCACGGGTACCGCTCGCTGGAGGGCACGTTCCTCGGCGGCTGCCTGTTCTCGGGCCGCGCCGCGGGCCGGGCAGCGGCCCGCGGCACGGCTTGAGAACGGGGGTGGAGGGTTCCGGCGCCCGGGCACTGCTCCTTCGGGCGCCGGAACGGGGCAGCGGCCGACGCGTCTCGTCCCCCGTGCGGGACGCGCCGGCCGTTGCAGGGATCAAGCGTGCCCGGGCGGGAGCCCCGGGGACTATCCACTCCCGTCCGCGCCGTCCCTGACTTTTCGGATAGTCGGTCGGCGCGGCTCGTCCGGCTCGTCCGGTACGGCCGGCTCCTCCGGTACGGCCTGTTCCTCCGGTACGGCCTGTTCGCCGCGGCGCAGCGTCCCGGAGGGCGTACGGCCGTAGGCCCGGCGGTACTCCGTGCTGAAGCGGCCCAGGTGGGTGAAGCCCCAGCGGCAGGCGATCTCGGTGACGGTGCCGCTCGCCCGGCCCTGTGCGACGGCGAGCAGGTCCTGGTGGGCCCGGTCGAGCCGTACGCGCCGCAGGTAGGCCAGCGGCGTGGTGTCCAGGTGGCGGCGGAAGCCCTCCCGCAGGGTGCGCACGCCTACCCGCGCCGCCTGGGCGATGTCGGCGACGGAGACGGCCTCGTCGGCGTGCTCCGCGCAGAAGTCCGTCGCCCGGCGCAGCGCGCTCGGCAGGATGGCCGGCCCGCGGTCGTCCACCGCGCGGCTCCACGAGTGGGGCTGCACGTCCAGCAGCCCCTCGATCAGCGCCTGTTCGAAGTGCCGCACCGCGAGCGGGGAGCGGCGGCCGAGTGGGGAGAGCGCGAACTCCCGGAAGTGGCCGACCAGTTCGAGCCAGGAGCGGACGGCGGGATCGGCCCGCTCCAGCACCGGGCGAAAGCGCAGCGGCTCCCGGGGCACGTCGCCCGTCCGCGCGGCCAGCGCCTCCTCGATCGTCGTGCGGGCTATCGCGAACGCACCGTTGAGCGCCGGGTGGTCCCACTCCATCAGCACCACGTCCCCCGGCCCGGCGACGCTCAGCGCCGAGGGCAGCGCGGTGCCGTTGAAGACCACGGTGCCGTGGCCGGAGTACGGGAGGATGACGTTGTAGAAGTCCGGCAGCTCCTCGGTGTGCAGGCGCACGGGCGCGCCGTAGCTGAGGTCGTACAGCGCCACCCGCCCCTCGTGGAAGGCGCGCAGGCGGCTGGCGCCGCGCGGGCCGTCCCGCCCGCCGAGGACCGTCAGCCGGTGCGGGGACAGGCGTGCGCCGACCACCTCGCGGAACTCCTCGATGTCGCCGCCCTCGTAGAGGCACAGCGGCCCGGCCTCGGCCTCAGAGGTCATGGAGGACCTCCCCGACCCGGGGTTCGTTCGCCGGCGCCGCGCGCCGCTGCGCCCTGGCGGCGGTGGCGGCGGTGACGACGGCGGCGATCAGCAGGAGCAGCCCCAGGCCCGTCAGCACGAGCGCGCCGGCCGGCTTGCCCGGCAGATCGGGCGGCTGCGGGCCGGTGTGGTAGACCACCCGCTCGCGCAGCCGGTCGAGTTCGACGGTGCCCTGCCACCCGTCCCCGAGGTACGTCCGGGAGTCGATCGCGGCGGCGCGGCTGTCGCCGAGCAGGAAGGCCCGCCCGAGGGGGACGGTGACCTCGAAGGCCTCCCCGCAGGCGCCGGCCTCCCGCCCGTCCAGGGAGAGGCGTCCGCCGGCGCAGACGAGGCGGTCCCCGCCGAGGGCCACGACGCGGGAGGCGATCCGGCCGTGGAGGTTCCAGGGGGAGTCGACCAGGTGGACCTCCCCGCGCAGGACCTCCTCGGGGCGGACGCGGTCGGTGAGCATCCGGTCGCCCGAGTGCAGCCCGGGCGCCATGGCCTCGCCGGTCATCCGGTGGACGGAGTAGCCCCCGGTGAGGATCACGCCGAGCCCGAGCGCGGTGCCGGCCAGGCCCAGCACGGCGAGCACCACCGCCGCGCGCCGTCCGCGTGTGCCGTTCCCCGGCCCGTTCCCCGGCCCGTTCCCCGGCCCGTTCCCCGGTCCGTTCCCCGACCCGTTCCCCGGTCCTGTCACCGACCCTGTCACCGGCACTGCCACCGACCTCCCCCGGTTCGATCTTCGGCAGCCTAAGCGTTCGGGTGGGGGAGCGCCGAGGAAGGGCCGCGGACCGGCGGGTACAGTGCCGGGGTGCCGAACACGCACCGACCAGGAGCAGGAGGGGAGCCCAGCCGATGAGCCGTCGGGACCGTGACAGCCGTGACAGCCGCGACAGCCGTAACGACCGCGCCGGCCGCGAGCGCCGGGCCGGTGCCGGCTCCCCGGTGACGGTCACCGTCTGCCGGGGCTGCTGCTGCGGCACCGAGGCGAAGCACCCGGGCGTGGACCACCAGGGCCAGTACGAGCGGCTGCGCACGGCGGTCGGTTCGGCGGGCCGGGTCCGGGCGGTGGGCTGCCTGGACGTCTGCACCCAGTCCAACGTGGTGGTGGTCGGCCCCTCCAGCGAGGGCCGCGCGGCCGGCGGCCGTCCGGTCTGGCTCGGCTTCGTGATCGCGGAGGACATGATCGACGAGATAGCCGCCTGGGTGCACGCGGGCGGCCCGGGGCTGGCCGATCCGCCGGGGCTGCTGGACCTCCAGCTGATCTCGGTCTCGCGCCGGGTCCGCGAGGCCCTGCCGGAGTGAGGCGGGCGCGGCGCGGGGGTGAGGCGGGAGTGACCGGGGGCACCCTACCGCGACGGTCCGTCAGATCGGCTTCCCCCGGGCGCCCCTGCGGGCGGCACCACTACCATGACCGGAGGCATCGGGCGGTTCCGGGGGCAGGAGGACGAGGATGACGCTGGTCTGCCGCATCTGCGCGGGCACCGGGCGGACCGCCGGCCTCAGCTGCCGGACGTGTCAGGGCACCGGTACCACCGAGATGGGCGGCGGGGGCGGCAACTGCTTCCTCTGCGACGGCACCGGCGTGTACGTCCGCTACCGGGTGGACGCGGGGGGCGCCAAGCAGGCGTACCGGGACGAGATCTGCCGCACCTGCGACGGCACCGGCAGCCGGGCCGCGACCCAGTGGGACGAAGCCGGCGCCTGATCGGCAAGGGGGGTTCTCGGCCCCTCCTGGCGCGGAATCAATTCGCCTCACGGGTGGGGGCCATGATGTGCGATCGAGCCGGTATGTACATGCTCTTTACCTATTCATGGTCGAACGTTGGTGTTCGAAGGGGCAGTACGCTGCAACCCGTTCACCGCGCGTCCGCGTGCGGTCAACGCTCCACTGAGAGAGTCCCGCGCATGGATATCCCTAACATGGGCGTGCCGGCGAAGCTCGCCGACCGCATGAGCATGGCCGAGCAGCACGAGTACCTCCGTGCCCGCTTCTCCCGCCGCCGGATGCTGCGCGCCGGCGCCGTGACCGTGGGCGCCGTCGCCATCGGCGGCGCGCTCGGCACCGGCAACGCCTTCGCCGCCCCCGCCAGCCCGCAGCTGCTGACGGACGGTACGACGGCCGGCATCGACGGCGCCCTGGTCGCGCCGGTGGGCCGTCACCTCCAGTTCGGCCCCGAGCCGGACACCCAGTTCCGCATCTCCTGGCAGGTGCCGGCGCCGGTCAAGAAGCCGTTCCTGCGCTTCGGCAAGCACCCGTGGGACCTCAGCCACAAGGTCGAGGCCGAGGTCCGCGCCCTGCACACCCCGGCGCTGACCCCCACCGGCCAGCCGGTGGACCAGTACTACCTGCACGTCGCGCTCGAGGACCTCCACCCCGACACCACGTACTACTACGGCGTCGGCCACCAGGGCTTCGACCCGGCCTCGCAGCAGCAGATCTCCACGCTGCACACCTTCCGCACCGCGCCCGCGCGCGACCACCGCTGGGGCAAGGTGTACGAGCCGTTCACCTTCACCGCCTTCGGCGACCAGGGCGTCAGCGCCCACGCGGCCGGCAACGACCACATCATCAAGGCCCAGAAGCCGGCCTTCCACCTGCACGCCGGCGACATCTGCTACGCCGACCCGGCCGGTTCCGGCACCGACCCGGACAAGTCCGTCTTCAACGCGAAGACCTGGGACGACTTCCTGGTCCAGACCGAGACGGTCGCCGCCGAGATCCCGTGGATGGTCGCCTACGGCAACCACGACATCGAGGCCTGGTACTCGCCCAACGGCTACGGCGGCGAGAACACCCGCTTCTACCTGCCGGACAACGGCCCGGACCCGCGCGCCGTCCCCGGCGTCTACACCTTCCGCTACAAGAACGTCGGCGTCATCTCCCTCGACGCCAACGACGTCTCCTACGAGATCCCGGCCAACCTGGGCGTCTCGGCGGGCAAGCAGACCAAGTGGCTGGACCGCACCCTCAAGGACCTGCGCAGCGACGAGACCATCGACTTCATCGTGGTCTTCTTCCACCACTGCGCCTTCTCCACCACGGTGGCGCACGCCTCCGAGGGCGGCGTCCGCGAGGCGTGGGTGCCGCTGTTCGAGAAGTACCGCGTGGACCTGGTCATCAACGGCCACAACCACATCTACGAGCGCACCGACGCCATCCTCGGCAACAAGGTCTCGAAGCAGGTGCCCAGCGGCGCCACCATCGAGCCCGAGAAGGACGGCGTGGTCTACGTGACCGCGGGCGCCGCCGGCCGCAGCCTGTACAAGTTCGACGTGCCCGACACCTACGAGGGCCACGAGAACCACCAGGACGAGGTCAAGACCTACTTCTGGAGCAAGGGCCGCGTGAAGACCCCCGAGACCATCCAGTGGTCGCGGGTGCGCTACACCGGCTACTCGTTCATCAAGGTCGACGTCACCCCGGCGCACCTGGGCCAGAAGTCCGTCATGAAGGTCACCGCGCTGACCGAGGACGGCAAGCAGATCGACAACTACTCGATCCAGCGCAAGGTCGGCGAGGGCTGGGACTCCGGCCGCGACGACGACGGCGAGGGCGGCGGCTGGGGCTGGTAAGTCCCCTGCCCGAGCACGTCCGACGGGCCCCGGCGCCGAGGAGATCCCCCCTCAGCGTCGGGGCCCGTACATGATCACGGCGACCCCGGCCAGGCAGACCAGCGCGCCCACCACGTCGTAGCGGCTGGGCCGGAAGCCGTCCACGGCCACGCCCCACAGCAGTGACCCGGCCACGAACACCCCGCCGTACGCGGCCAGCACCCGGCCGAAGTCCGCGTTCGGCTGCAGCGCCGCGACGAAGCCGTACGCGCCGAGCGCCACCACGCCCAACCCGGCCAGCCACCACGGCCGTTGCTCGCGCACGCTCTGCCAGACCAGCCAGCAGCCGCCGATCTCGGCGAGCGCGGCGAGGACGAACAGGGCGGCGGAGCGCAGGACGGTCATGCGGCCGAGCGTAGGCCCTGTCCAGGCGCTCAGACCTGCCGGTACGTCGCCAGGAAGCGCCCGATCCGGTTGATCGCCGTCTCCAGGTCGTCGGCGCGCGGCAGGGTGACGAAGCGGAAGTGGTCCGGGCGCGGCCAGTTGAAGCCGGTGCCCTGGACGACGTGGATCTTCTCGCGCAGCAGCAGGTCCAGGACGAACCGCTCGTCGTCCACGATCCTGTGCACGGCCGGGTCGAGCCTGGCGAAGGCGTACAGCGCGCCCTTGGGCTTGACGCAGCTGACGCCCGGGATCTCGTTGAGCGCCTTCACCGCGATGTCGCGCTGCTCGGTGAGCCGGCCGCCGGGCAGGACCAGGTCGTTGATGGACTGGTGGCCGCCGAGCGCCGCCTGCACGGCGTACTGGGCGGGCACGTTGGGGCACAGCCGCATGCCGGAGAGCATGGTGAGGCCCTCCAGGTAGTCGGAGGCGTGCTGCTTGGGACCGGAGACGACCAGCCAGCCGCTGCGGAAGCCCGCCACCCGGTAGGACTTGGAGAGTCCGTTGAAGGTGAGGGTGAGCACGTCGTCGGCGAGCGCGGCCAGGCAGTGGTGCTCGGCGTCGTCGTAGAGGATCTTGTCGTAGATCTCGTCGGCCAGGACCATCAGGTGGTGACGGCGGGCCAGGTCGAGGATGCCCTCCAGCAGCTCCTTCGGGTAGACCGCGCCCGTGGGGTTGTTGGGGTTGATGACGACGATGGCCTTGGTGCGGGCGGTGATCTTGGCGGCGATGTCGTCGAGGGCCGGGTACCACTCGGCCTCCTCGTCGCACAGGTAGTGCACGGCCTTGCCGCCGGCCAGCCGCACCGCCGCCGTCCACAGCGGGTAGTCGGGCATCGGCACGAGCACCTCGTCGCCGTCGTCCACCAGCGCGGTGACGGCCATCTGGATGAGCTCGGAGGCGCCGTTGCCGAGGTAGACGTCGTTGACGGTGACGCCCTGGACACCGCGCTGCTGGTAGTACTGCACGACCGCGCGCCGGGCGGGCAGGATGCCGCGCGAGTCGCTGTAGCCGTGGGCGCGCGGGAGGTTGCGGATGATGTCCTGGATGATCTCCTCCGGCGCGTCGAAGCCGAACGGCGCCGGGTTGCCGGTGTTGAGGCGCAGCACGCTGTGCCCGGCTTCCTCCAGGGCGTTGGCCTGGTCGACCACCGGGCCCCGGATCTCGTAACACACGTCGTTCAGCTTGCTCGACTGCCGAAACTCCATCTGCGGCCTCCCGACCGTCGTCAACCGCCAGATTCGCTGCTGATGCTTTGTTCTACCAAGTGAGTACTTGGAAAGTCCAACCTCTTGGCTATGCTGATCCTCATGTCACGCCGAAGCTACGACCAGTACTGCGCCGTCGCCCGCGCCCTGGACGCGGTGGGGGAGCGCTGGAGCCTCCTGATCGTCCGTGAACTCCTCGACGGCCCGCGCCGCTACACCGACCTGCACGCCGACCTGCCCGGCGTCTCCACCGACATCCTCGCCACCCGGCTCAAGCAGCTCGAGGGCGACGGCCTCGCGACCCGGCGCAAGCTGGAGCGCCCGGCCAGCGGCACGGTGTACGAGCTGACCGGGCGAGGGCGCGAACTGCGGCCCGTGATCGAGGCGCTGGGGCAGTGGGGCCTGCCCGCCCTGGGTGAGCAGCGGCCCACCGACGCGGTGCGCGAGCACTGGGTCACGGCTCCGGGCGCGGCCGTCGCGGTGTGAATGCCGGGTGAGCGCGCCGCGGGGTGCGATCACCCGGGGCGATCACCCGGGGCGGGCAGGCGGCTGGGCTGGGCTGGGCTGGGAGGTTGAGAGGGGCGGCGGCAAGGCCCCCGTCGCCGGCCGCCGCCCCGTGTGTCCAGGATGGCGCGAGCCGATAAACGGACACTCGACGCCGAATGAGCGTGCGCCGCCCCGCGCGCGCCCCGGCACGTGCGCCCCCGTACGATCGTCGGACCGTCGATACCCGTCGGTACTTCCGGGAAGAAACGGAGCCGGCCCGTGCCCACCACGCACCGCAGCTACACCAGTTACGTCGCGGTCGGCGACTCCTTCACCGAAGGCATGTGCGACGACCTGCTCGACGACGGGCAGTACCGCGGCTGGGCCGACCGCGTCGCCACCGAACTCGCCGCCGAGACCCCCGGCTTCCGCTACGCCAACCTCGCCGTCCGCGGCAAGCTCATCGGTCAGATCCACGACGAACAGCTCGCCCCCGCCGCCGCCATGGGCGCCGAACTCGTCACCCTCGCCGGCGGCCTCAACGACGTGCTGCGCCCGGGCTGCGACCTCGACCGCGTCGAACGCCTCCTCGGCCACTGCGCCACCGAACTGCGTGCCACCGGCGCCACGGTCGTGCTGTTCACCAGTACCGACCCCACCCGCCGCCTCGCGGGCAGCGCCCGGCTGCTGCCCGCCATCCTGCGGATGAAGGCCTTCGTGCAGGAGATCGGACAGCAGGACGGCATCGCCGTCGTCGACCTCTTCTCCGCGCCCTGCTTCGACGACCGCCGCCTCTGGGACGAGGACCGCCTGCACCTCTCGCCCGAAGGCCACCGCCGCGTCGCCGCCGGCGTCCTGGAGGCCCTCGGCCGCCCCGCCGCCTTCGACTGGCGCGCCCCGCTCCCGGCCGCCGCCCCCGCCGGCCGCACCGAGAAGCTCCGCTCCGACGCCCGCTGGCTGCGCACCCACCTCGGCCCGTGGATCGGCCGCCGCCTCACCGGCCGCTCCTCCGGCGACGGCCGCCCGCCGAAGCGGGCGGAGCTGCTGCCGTACGCGTAGGCCCGGCGGTCGTACTACGGATGTCGTGCCACTACCGCAGTAGTGGCACGACATCCGTAGTGCCCGTGTCGTGCGCCTCCGCGCGGGCTTGTGCGGGCTCGTGTGGGCTCGCGTGGGCTTGTGCGGGAGGGTTTCAGCCCTCGTCCGTGAGGACGAAGCTGGCCATCGGGGAGCGGGTGGCCCAGCCCATCGTGCGGTAGAGCGCCTGGCCCTCCGGGGTGCCGACCAGCACCCCCGTGCGGGCGCCGCTCTCGTACGCGGCGGACTGCAGGGTGCGCATCACCAGCCGGCCCAGGCCCCGGCGGCGGTGCCCGGGGTTGGTCGTGATCTGGTCCGCGACGGCGATCGGGCCGGCCAGGCCCACCTGGCCCCGGGCGGCCTGGTGGCCGTCCGTCGTGCGCACCAGCGCGCGCAGGACTCCGCCGCGTTCCCAGGTGGTCACGGTGTACCCGGCCGGGGTGAGGGCGCGTTCCGGGGTGAGCGAGGTGGTCATCAGGAAGCCGGGCAGGTCGAGCTTCCAGCGCGGGTCCAGCCAGGGGCGGACCACGGCGTCCTCGGTGAACACCTTGAGCCAGGTGGTCGGGGCGGTCGTCTCCTCGGCGATCTTGCGGACCTCGGCCTCGGTGGGCTCCGGCAGCACGTGCCGGCCCACCTCCCGGTCCGGCGCGCCGACGTCGATCGTCCAGCCCCAGGGCTGCGCCACCGGGTCGGAGGCCCCGCGCGAGACCGTCCAGCCCGAGATCCAGGCGTGGACCAGCTCGGTGATGTTCGCTTCCAGCATGCTGCCGCCCCCGGTGAGGTAATGGTCGCTAAAGATGATCAGACCTTACCCGGAAGGAGGTGCTCCTGCCCAGTAGGATTTGTGGGTTCATGGCGCCGGGCCGGCGCCTTCGCAGGTGGAAGGACCCCGGACCGTGCCCGAGACCGCGCCCGAGACCGCGCCCGAGAGCGGGGCGACCCCGCTCGACTCCGACTGCCGCAACTGCTTCGGGCTCTGCTGCGTCGCCCTGCCGTTCGCCGCCGGCACCGACTTCGCGGCCGACAAGCGGGCCGGCAGCCCCTGCCGCAACCTGAACGCCGACTTCGGCTGCGGCATCCACGAACGCCTGCGCGGCGAGGGCTACCCCGGCTGCACCGTCTACGAGTGCTTCGGCGCCGGGCAGCGCGTCTCCCAGGTCACCTTCGGCGGACGCAGCTGGCGCGAGGAGCCCGAGAGCGCGGCGCCCATGTTCGAGGTCTTCCCGATCGTGCGCCAGCTCCACGAGCTGCTCCGCCACCTCACCGAGGCCCTCACCCTCGACGCCGCCCGCCCCCTGCACGGGGAACTGCGCGCGGCCCTGGAGGAGACCGACCGCCTCGCCGGGGGCACCCCCGAGGAGATCCGGGCCGTCGACGTCCCGGCCCTGCGCGGCCGCATCGCCGAACTCCTGCTGCGCGCCAGTGAACTGGCCCGCGCCTCGGTGCCCCGCCGCCGCGAGCACCGCGGCGCCGACCTCTTCGGCGCCCGCCTGCGCGGCGCCGACCTGCGCGGGGCGAGTCTGCGCGGGGCCCTCCTCGTCGCCGCCGACCTGCGCGGCGCCGACCTGCGCCTGGCCGACCTCACCGGTGCGGACCTGCGCGACGCGAACCTCGCCGGCGCCGACCTGAGCACGGCCCTGTTCCTCACCCAATCCCAGCTCACCGCCGCCCGCGGCGACACCGCCACCCTCCTGCCCGGCTCCCTCACCCGCCCGGCCCACTGGGCCACCGCGGCCACCGCCGCCTCCACCGCCAAGGCCACCGCCGCCGCCCCGGCGGCGAAGAAGGCCCCCACGCGCCGCCCCCGCCGCCGCTGACCGGTCCGTGGGCGGCCCGGCTCAGGCCTGCCGGGTCGGCAGCACGACCACCTGCCGCAGGTTGACGTGCGCGGGGCGGCTGGCGACGAAGCCGACGACGTCCGCGATCTCCTCGGCGGACAGCCCGCCGATGGCCTCGAACATGCCCCGGAGCTGCTCCGACAGGGCGGCGTTGTCCACGTGCTGACCCAACTCGGTCTCGGTCAGGCCGGGTTCGATGTTGGTGACACGGACGTCACGGGGGCCGAGCTCGGTGCGCAGCAGGGTCGAGAGATGGGTGAGCGCGGCCTTGGTGGCGCCGTAGACCGCGTAGTTGGGGAACGTGGCGTGGGCGGCGATCGAGGAGATGTTGACCAGGTCGGCGGGCCGGCCGGCCGCCGCCGCGGCGGTGAGGTCGGCGGTGAACGCGCGGATGATCCGCAGGGCGCCGGTGACGTTCGTGTCGATCATCCGGGTCCACTCGTCGACCCGCCCGTCCTCCAGGGGGTTCGGCAGCATCACCCCGGCGTTGTTGACCACCAGGTCGGCGGCTCCGTGGGCCGCGTGGACGGCCTTGACCGCGGCGTCCACGGACGCCTGGTCGGTGACGTCCACGGGCACGGCGACCGCCCGGCCGCCCGCGGCGGCGATCTCGGCGGCGAGGGCGTCCAGCCGGTCGGCGCGGCGGGACAGCAGCGCCACCCGGGCCCCGTTGGCGGCCAGCAGGCGGGCGGTGGCCGCGCCCATGCCGCTGGCGGCTCCGGTGACGACGGCGGCGCGGTCGGCGAGGGTGGCGTAGCTCATGAAAGGTGCTCCCGGTCGTGTGACGGACTGGCGGACGGATGGCCGGCCAGTGCGTGTCCCGGCCGGTGAGCTCCACTGTGCGGGCGGCCGGGGCGGCTACCCAGGGCTGCGCTTTTCCTGGGTCTGCCGGTACCAGGCTCGGGGGTGCCCGGCCCTTGGGGTGGCCATCTAGGCTCGGGGCCATGGACAACGACCTCGGGGGTTTCCTCCAGTTGCGACGCGCCCGCATCCGGCCCGAGGACGTCGGGCTGCCCTCCCACGGGCGGCGCCGGGTGCCGGGGCTGCGCCGTGAGGAGGTCGCGCAGCTCGCCGGGGTCAGCGTGGACTACTACATCCGCCTGGAGCAGGGCCGTGGGCAGAACGTGTCGGACGCGGTCCTGGAGGCGATCGGCCGGGTGCTGCGGCTCGACGACACCGAGCAGGCCCATCTGCGGCACCTGATCCGCCCGGCGCGCACCGCCCGCCGCAGCGCGTCCCACGGCCGGCAGGCCGTACGCCCGGGGCTGCAGCTGCTGCTGGACTCCATGACCGGCACCCCGGCGTTCGTGCTGGGCCGGCGGATGGACGTCCTGGCGTGGAACGCGCTCGCCGACGCCCTCGCCGGCTTCTCCGCCAAGACCCCCGACGGACGCAACCAGGCCCGGCAGGTGTTCCTCGACCCGACCGCGCGCGCCTGCTACCCGGACTGGGCCGCCGTCGCCGCCGAGACGGTCGCCTACCTGCGCCTGGACGCCGGCCGGCACCCGGATGACCCGGCGCTGTCCGCCCTGGTCGGCGAACTCTCCGTGAAGAGCGAGGACTTCCGCCGCCTGTGGGCCGACCACCAGGTCAGGGAGAAGACGTACGGCGTGAAACGCATGATCCACGCCCTCGCCGGAGAGCTGGAGTTCGGCTACGAGAGCCTGGCCCTCCCGGGCGACCCGGACCAGTTGCTCGTCGCCTACACCTTCTCCCCGGGCACGCCGACCGCCGAACGCCTGGCCCTGTTGGCCAGTTGGACCGCGGAGGCGGCGGCCCGATAGCCGGTTCCGGCTCGTGGGGAAAACGGGTTGGCGGTTCGTCGAGTGCGGTTGGTAGGAAGGGGCATGAGTGCTGAGAGTGCCCTCGGCCCGGTCGAGCGGATGCTCGCGGAGCGGGCCTGCGAGCGGGTCGTCGTCGAGTTCGCCCACCGGCTCGACCTCGGCGAACCCGGGTCCGTGGCGGAGCTGTTCACGCCCGGTGGGGTGTGGTGCTGGCCGGGCGGGGAGCGGCGGGTGGAGGGGCGCGAGGCGCTGCGGGCGTACTTCGGTGCGCGGCCGGTGGACCGGCTGTCGCGGCGGCTGATGACCAACCTGCTGGTGGCGGTGGAGTCCCCGGTGGCGGCGCGGGCGGTGTCGTACCTGTCGACGTACCGGGTGGACGGGTACACCGGCGGGATGGTCGAGCCGCGAACGCCGACGCAGGTGGGGCACTACGAGGACGTGTTCGAGGTGGTCGACGGCGCCTGGCTGCTGGCCTCCCGGACCGTGCACCTGCCGTTCGGTGCGGAGACGGCGCGGCTCGCGGGCTGAGCCGGGGCCGGGCCCCCGCGCACAGGAAGTCGGCCCCGCCGACTTCCTGTGCGCGGGGGCTCAGTGGCTCAGTGGCTCAGTGGCTCATGCGGCGGTGAGCAGGTTGGCGCGCAGGGTGGCGGCCTGGGACTCGTCGATGCCGAGGGGGCCGGTGAGGTACGCCTCGACGGAGCCGTGGCGGGCGGTGAGGTCGGCGAGGGTGAGGCGGATGACGGTCTCGGGGGCGCGGCCGTAGGCGGGCCAGCGCAGGGTGCGGCCGGGGTGGGCGGCGTGCCAGTCGGCGACCAGCCGGGGGGTGGCGCGTTCGGTGAGGGCGAAGTCGGCGGCGATGTGGTCCTCGCCGACGCCGAGGAGGGTGAGCAGCAGGGCGGCGATCAGGCCGGTGCGGTCCTTGCCCGAGGCGCAGTGGAAGGCGACGGGGCCCTCGGCGGTGGCGATCACGTCCAGGGCCTGGCGGATCTCCTTGGCGCCGTCCTCGGCGACCTCGGCGAAGCGGTCCGCGAGGTAGCGCCAGGGGTCGAGGTCGGGGTCGATCTCGGCCTGGTCGTACGGGCGGTGCTCGATGGAGAGGTTGTGGTAGGCCAGCCCGTCGAACTCCGGCACCCGGCCCTTGGCGGAGATCTCCCAGGGGTAGCGCAGGTCGATGACCGTGCCGACGCCGAGGGCCCGCAGCCGGGCGAGGTCGGCGGGGGAGGCGGCGAGCTTGCCGAGGGAGTCGGAGCGGTAGAGCCGGCCCCAGCGGACCGTCCGGCCGTCGGCGGCCGGATAGCCGCCCAGGTCGCGGAAGTTGTGCAGGGTCTCGAAGCGGTGGTGACGCGTCGTCATGTGCAGAAAGGGTAGCGGTTGGCGCGGATCGTGTGACCGGAGCAGATTTCTTACCGATGAAAACTCTTGACCTGGTTCAGTTATGCTGGAGGGAGAGGAGGTAGGAGCGATGAGCGAGCATGCGAACCGCGTCGGCAGCATCAGCGGCGTCGGCGCCATCGGCGCCATCGACGGCATCGACGGCATCGACGGCGAGCTGGCCCGGGAGCGGGCCCATGTCGCCCGGTGCCGGGAGGCGCTGCGGGCGCAGGTCGAGGACGCCGGGTACCAGGTGATCGCGGGCGAGGACGTCTCCGGGGACGGCGCCGGCGCCGAGGACCTCGGCCGGTACCTGCGCACCAGGGCCAGGCGGATGGCCGAGCTGCCGGACAGCCCGGCCTTCTTCGGCCGGCTGGACTTCGGCGACGGCCCCGAGGCCGGCGACCACCGCGGCCAGCGGTACCACCTGGGCCGGCGCCGCATCTCCGAGGACCCGACCGCCCCGCCCTTGGTCGTCGACTGGCGCGCCCCGGTCGCCCGCGCCTTCTACCGGGCGAGCGCCAAGGACCCGTACGGCCTCGCCCGCCGCCGCAGGTTCGGCTGGGCGCCCGCCGCCCTCGGGATGCCGGAGGAGCTCACCGGACTGGAGGACGAGCCCCTCGACCGCCCCGCGCACCGAGCGGCACCCGGCGGCCTGCTGATCACCGAGATCGAACGCCCCCGCACCGGCCCGATGCGCGACATCGTCGCCACCATCCAGCCCGAGCAGGACGAACTGGTGCGCGGCGAGCCCACCGAGTCCGTCTGCGTGCAGGGCGCCCCCGGCAGCGGCAAGACGGCAGTCGGCCTGCACCGCGCCGCCTACCTCCTCTACACCCACCCCCAGCGCCTGCGCCGCGGGGGCCTGCTGGTGATCGGCCCCAACCGCACCTTCCTGCACCACATCGCCGAGGTCCTGCCCTCGCTCGGCGAGGCGAACGTCGCCCAGTGCACCGTCGAGGAACTGGTCGAGGGACTGGTCGAGGGCCACGAGGGCCACGAGGGCCACGAGGTCCGCGCGGAGGACGGCGAGGCGGCCGCCGCCCTCAAGCAGGACGCCCGGATGGCCGAGGTGCTGCGCCGCGCGCTGCTGGCCCGCGTCCGGGTGGAGGGCGCCGAGCCGGTCGTGGTGCCGGAGGGCTCCTACCAGTGGCGACTGCCTGGCGGCCTGCTGGACCGCCTGACCGAGGAGGTCCGCGACCAGGGCGCGCCCTACGCCATCGGCCGGGAGAACCTGCGCACCCGGGTGATGACGGCCCTGCGCGACCGGGCCGAGCGGCGCTCGGGCGTGACCAGCGGGGCGTGGCAGGCCCGGATCGCCCGCAGCCGCCCGGTGCGGGAGTTCCTCGACGCGGCCTGGCCCGCCGTCCGCCCGGCCCAGGTGGTGGCCGAGCTGCTCGGCGACGGGGCGGTGCTGGCGCGGGCGGCGCGGGGCCTGTTGGACGGGCAGGAGCAGGCGGCGCTGCTGTGGGCCAGGCCCCCGCGCTCCTGGAAGAGCGCCCGGTGGTCGCGCGGGGACCTGATGCTGCTGGACGAGGTGGCCGGGCTGATCGAGCGGCCGCCCGGTTTCGGGCACGTGGTGGTGGACGAGGCGCAGGACCTCTCACCGATGCAGTGCCGGGCGATCGCCCGCCGCAGCGGCTTCGGCTCGCTGACCGTCCTCGGCGACCTCGCCCAGGCCACCACCCCCTGGTCGGCCCGCAACTGGCCCGAGCAACTGGCCCACCTCGGGAAGCCGGACGCCTCCGTGGTGGCGCTCAGCACCGGTTTCCGCGTCCCGGCGGCGGTGACGGACCTGACCAACCGGCTGCTGGCGGCGCTCGCGGTGGACGTGCCCCCGGCCGTCTCGCTGCGGCGCGACGGGGAGGTGCGCATCCGGGCGATCGACGGCTCGGGCGACGCACCGGTGGCTGCGGTGCGGCGCGCCCTGGAGCGGGAGGGGTCCGTCGCGGTGATCACCGCCGACGCCGCCGCCGAGCCGACGGCCGCGACCCTGCGCGCCGCCGGGATCGCGCTCGAGCCGGAGGAGGGCGCCCGGGTGACGGTGCTGCCCGCCGCACTGGCCAAGGGCCTGGAGTACGACCATGTGATCGTCCTCGAGCCCGCCGCGATCGTCGAGGCCGAGGAGCGGGGCCTGCACCGGCTCTACGTCGTCCTCACCCGCGCCGTCTCCCGCCTCGACGTCCTGCATGCCCGCCCGCTGCCACTGTCCTTGGGGCGTGTCTGACAATTCCCGCCGGGCGGTCGCCGCCGGGGCACGCACCTCGCCGGCTTCTCGTCAGTCGCCAATGCTCCGCAGTGGCTCCCTCCTCGGCACCGCCGATGCACGCACCCCAACGACGCCCGCTCACCCGACGCCAATTGTCAGACACGCCCTGGCCCCGGAGGCCGTCGGTGCGAACGGTTAGAGTCCGAGACATGCACGTAGACGCAGACGCCGCCGAGACCGCCCGCTGGAACCGGATCGGAGACCTCCTCCCGGACCCGGCCGCCGCGCGGGAGTTCAAGGACGCCCGGCTGATCGGCGAGCAGGAGGCCGGGATCGTCGTGCTGGTCGAGCGTCTGCTCGCCGGGCAGGTGCCGCTCGGCGGCGAGGACCGCGCGCGGATCTCCGTCCTGGCCGAGACCTGGGGCCTGCGGCAGGCGGTCACCCCGGGCCTGGTGCGCTGCCTGGGCGACGGCGGGCCGACCCCCGTGCAGCTGCTCGACGGGGACGCCGACGAGGCCGAGGTGCTGACCGGCCGGCCGGAGCCGGAGCTCGCCGGCCTGGTCCTGGCGCCGTGGATCGGCTGCACCCGCTGCGGCCGGGTCCTGCTGCGCGCCCACGACTGGGAGGACTGGGACGACCTGTCCCAGCACGCCCGGCGCTACGTGATCACCGGGCCCGAGCGCGGGCCGGCCCTGCGGATCCTCCCCGGCGACGCCGCCGAGGAGGCGTTCGCCGCGCTGCTGGAGGACTGCCCGGCCGCGTAGACGGTCAGGCCGCTCAAGCCGGTCGGGCCGGTCAAGCCGTTCAGGCTGCTCAGCCCTGGCCCGCGTACCCCTGGGCCAGCAGGTCGAAGGCGTGGGTCGCGTTGGTGACCGCCTCGAAGTGCAGCTCGTCGGCGCTCTGCCCGTCGTCGCGGATGCGGTGCCAGTTGTGCTCGGCCAGGACGCGCAGGGTGGCGGTGACCTGGGCGGCGAGCAGCGGCGCGGTCAGGGCGCGCGGCCCGGGGACGTCGACGGCGTCCAGCAGGGCCCCGGCGAGGGAGCGCTCGGCGCGGGCCAGGTACTCGGCGCCCCGCGCCGTCAGGGCCGGGGTGCTGCGGGCCAGCTCGCCGAAGGCGAGGACGGCGGGGTGGTCGTTGAGCCCGGTGATCGGGTCGCGCCGGGCGAGGCCGTCCACGAAGTCCCGGTACAGGGCGTCGAGCACCGGCTCGCCAGTGGGCCGGTTCCGGACGACGTCGGCCGTCTGCTCCTGGTGGTCGGCGTAGCGGTGGACGACCAGGTCCTCCTTGGTGGGGAAGTAGCTGAACAGCGTCGGCTTCGACACCTCGGCCGCCGCCGCCACGTCCGCCACCGACACCTGGTCGAACCCGCGCTCCAGGAACAGCGCGATCGCGGCCTCGGAGATCGCCCGCCGCGTCCGTTCCTTCTTGAGTTCCCGCAGTCCGCTCATGGCCCCAGGCTAGCAGTGTGACTTGACCCGGGCAGGTTTCTGACCCGGTCACGTACGGGGCTCACGCGCTGCGGTCGGCGAGCACCTCGCGCAGGACGTGACGGGCGTTGGCGGTGCGAACCGGGTCGGTGTGCCGGTAGTACGGGACGGTGACCGCCGCGATGGAGAAGGCCCAGGCCCGGCCCCGCGCCCAGGTGGCGTCGTCCACGGCCAGCGCGGACCGGAACGCCGGGCGGACGGAGGCGGGCAGCAGGTTCCAGGCCACCATCAGGTCCGAGGTCGGGTCCCCGACACCCATCAGGGCGAAGTCGACGGCCGCGGCCAGCCTCCCGGCCCGGTTGACCAGCAGATTCCCCGGCGTGAGGTCCCCGTGCATCCACACCGGCGGACCGGCGTACTCCGGCAGCCGAAGCGCCTTGTCCCACAGGGCCGTTGCCGCCGCCCCGTCGATCGCCCCGCCCAACTGCGCGATGGCCGCCCGGGTCGCCCCGTCGCGGGAGGCGAGCGGCACGCTGCGGTGCCCGGCCGGGCCGCCGGACGGATTGGCCGAGCGCAGTGCCGTGACGAACGCCGCCAGGTCGCGGGCGAGCCCGGCGGGCGCGGCCACCGCACCGGCCGTCGGGGTGGACCCGCTCAGCCAGCGCAGCACCGACCACTCCCACGGGTACCCGGCGGCGGGCTTGCCGACCGCCAGCGGCACGGGTATCGGCACCGGCAGCCGCGGCGCCAGCCGGTGCAGCCACTGCTGTTCCCGGCGCACGTCCCCCGCCGCCCACTCCACCCGGGGCAGCCGGACGGCGAGTTCGGGCCCGAGCCGGAACATCGCGTTGTCCCCGCTCACCGGGGCCGGGACGCCCGAGACGTCGGAGGCGCGGGAGGCACCCGAGGCGCCCGCCCGGGGCGCGGGCGGCGCCGGTGTCACGGGCGTCACCGGCAGGCCCGACCACTGGGGGAACTGGGCGGAGAGCAACCGCCGCACCAGTGCCGCGTCGAGGGCCGGTTCGGCGGAGTGCATCCGGGCGGCAGCGCACATGCCCGGCAGTGTACGGCGGCGCCCGCGGCCGTTCCGCCGGATTTCCCGAACTGTGCACACTCGTGCGCAGCTCGCGCACAACGGCCGCCAACCCGGCCCTCCCCCAGGAGGTTTGGGTCCGGGAGGAGCCCGCCGACGGTCCACCGACGGCCCGCGCCACGCCCGGTCGCCCCGGGCGCGGCCGGGAGCCGTCACCGGCACCTGCCAGAATGCAGGGCGTACGGCGAAAGCACTGAAGGAGAAGGTGACCGGCTTCGTGACCACGCCAGCCGAACAGGGGGCCCCGCGGGCCCAGCAGGCGATCGAGCGGAAGATCGCCGAGGAACTGGGCGTCCGCGAAGGGCAGGTGAAGGCGGCCGTCGACCTGCTCGACGGCGGCGCCACCGTCCCCTTCGTGGCCCGCTACCGCAAGGAGGTCACCGGCTCGCTGGACGACACCCAGCTGCGCTCCCTCGAGGAGCGGCTGCGCTACCTGCGCGAGCTGGAGGAGCGCCGGGCGGCCGTCCTGGAGTCCATCGAGTCCCAGGGCAAGCTGGACGACGCGCTGCGCGCCCAGGTGCTCGCCGCCGACTCCAAGGCCCGCCTGGAGGACATCTACCTCCCGTACAAGCCCAAGCGCCGCACCAAGGCGCAGATCGCCCGCGAGGCCGGCCTCGAGCCGCTGGCGGACACCCTGCTCGCCGACCCGACCCAGGACCCGGCCGCGCTCGCCGCTCAGTTCCTCAACGAGTCGGTGGCCGACGGCCCCGCGGCCCTGGAGGGCGCCCGCGCCATCCTGGTCGAGCGCTTCGGCGAGGACGCCGACCTCGTCGGCACCCTGCGCGAGCGGATGTGGACGCGCGGACGCCTTGTCGCCACCGTCCGCGACGGCAAGGAGGGCGACGGCGCCAAGTTCGCCGACTACTTCGACTTCGCCGAGCCGTACACCAAGCTCCCCTCGCACCGCATCCTGGCGATGCTGCGCGGCGAGAAGGAGGAGGTCCTCGACCTCGAACTCTCCCCGTTCGACGGCGAGTCCGCGGGCGACCTGCCCGGCGAGAGCGACTACGAGCAGCGCATCGCCGCCCGCTTCGGCGTCGCCGACCACGGCCGCCCGGCCGACAAGTGGCTCGGCGACACCGTCCGTTGGGCCTGGCGCACCCGCATCCTCGTGCGCCTGGGCATCGACCTGCGCTCCCGGCTGCGCGCCGAGGCCGAGGAGGAGGCGGTGCGCGTCTTCGCCGCCAACCTGCGCGACCTGCTGCTCGCCGCCCCCGCCGGCACCCGCTCCACGATGGGCCTGGACCCGGGCTTCCGCACCGGCGTCAAGGTCGCCGTGGTCGACGCCACCGGCAAGGTCGTCGCCTACGAGACGATCTACCCGCACCAGCCCGCCAACAAGTGGGACGCCTCGATCGCGACCCTCGCCGCGCTGGCGAAGAAGCACGACGTGGACCTCGTCGCGATCGGCAACGGCACCGCCTCCCGCGAGACCGACAAGCTCGCCGAGGACCTGATCAAGCGCCACCCCGAGCTCAAGCTCACCAAGGCGATGGTCAGCGAGGCCGGCGCCTCCGTCTACTCGGCCTCCGCGTTCGCCTCCCAGGAGCTGCCCGAGCTGGACGTGTCGATCCGCGGCGCGGTCTCCATCGCCCGCCGCCTCCAGGACCCGCTGGCCGAACTCGTCAAGATCGACCCCAAGTCGATCGGCGTCGGCCAGTACCAGCACGACCTCAGCGAGGTGAAGCTCTCCCGCTCGCTGGACGCCGTGGTCGAGGACTGCGTCAACGCCGTCGGCGTGGACGTCAACACCGCCTCCGCGCCGCTGCTCACCCGGGTCTCCGGCATCACCGGCACGCTCGCCGACAACATCGTGGCCCACCGCGACGCCAACGGCCCGTTCCGCACCCGCAAGCAGCTCAAGGACGTCGCCCGGCTCGGCCCCAAGGCGTTCGAGCAGTGCGCCGGCTTCCTGCGCATCCCCGGCGGCGAGGACCCGCTGGACGCCTCCAGCGTCCACCCCGAGGCGTACCCGGTGGTGCGCCGCATCCTCGCCTCCACCGGCGGGGAGCTGCGCGAGCTGATCGGCAACGGCGAGCGGCTGCGCGCCCTGCGCCCGGCCGACTTCGCCGACGCCACCTTCGGTGTGCCGACCGTCACCGACATCCTCGGCGAGCTGGACAAGCCCGGCCGCGACCCGCGCCCGGCCTTCCGCACCGCGACCTTCAAGGAGGGCGTCGACAAGATCGGCGACCTGGAGGTCGGCATGGTGCTGGAGGGCGTGGTCACCAACGTCGCCGCCTTCGGGGCCTTCGTGGACGTGGGCGTCCACCAGGACGGGCTGGTGCACGTCTCGGCGCTGTCGAGGAACTTCGTCAAGGACCCGCGCGAGGTGGTCAAGCCCGGCGACATCGTCAAGGTCCGGGTGCTGACGGTGGACGTGCCGCGCAAGCGGATCGGGCTCACCCTGCGGCTGGACGACGAGGTCGGCCGCGACCGGGGCGGGGACCGTGGTGGTGACCGGGGCGCTGACCGGGGCGACCGGGGCGAGCGCCAGGCCCGCCCGCCGCGCCAGGAGCGCCGCAGCGGCCAGGGCGGCGGAGGCCGCGGTGGTCAGGGTGGTGGCCAGGGTGGCGGCAACGGTGGCGGTCAGGGCGGCGGCGCCCCCGCGAACAGCGCCATGGCGGACGCCCTGCGCCGCGCCGGCCTGACCAGCGGCGGCAACGGTGGCGGCAACGGTGGCGGCGGTGGTGGCGGCGGCAACGACCGCCGCTCCGGACGGCGCTGAGCGAAGGTCCGACGACATCGGTAGTGCCACGACATCGGTAGTGGCACTACCGATGTAGTCCCGCCGTGCGCCGGAAACGCAACTACGCCAGTAGTGTCACTACTGGCGTAGTTCCGTACCCCGGGTGCTCAGACCAGCAGTTTGTCCTTGGCTCGCTGGTACTCCTCGTCCGAGATGAGGCCCCTGCTCTTGAGGTCGGCCAGCGCCGCCAGGTCGTCCACATGACTCCGCGAGGCGCCGCCACCGCCGGTGCCCCCGCCCTCCGGTCCGCCGTCCGAGGTCGCCGCGTCCCTGATGTACGCCCGTACGGCGGCCTCGGTCTGCTGGGCCTGCGTCAGATCCCGCTTGTGCATCGAGTCACCGCGGGCGATCAGGTACGCGAGCACGCCGATGAGTGGCAGGAGGATCACCAGGATGAGCCAGCCGGCCTTGCCCCAGCCGCTCAGGTCGTGGCTGCGGAAGACGTCCGTGATGATCTTGAACAGCAGGAAGATCCAGAGGATCCAGAGGAACAGCTCCAGCATCGTCCAGAAGATGTTCAGCAGCGGGTAGTCCGCAGCGAGGTGATAGGTGCCCATAGCCGAGAGATATCACCCCAAAACGGGCACCGCCCCGCGCTGATCGGCCGTCCGGGTGATTCCGGGCCCTCGCCGGAATAGCCGGTCGGTAAGAGCCGGTCGGTAAGAGCTGCGGTAAGAGCCGGTCAGTCCCGCCCGGCTCTCCGGCGCAGCTCCACCGCGAGGCCGATCAGCTCGGCCCACCACTCCTCGTGACTGGTCAGCAGGAGCCGCTGCGCCTCCTTCGCCGACACCGTCCGGACCTCGACGACCTGCTCGCCGTCCGCCGGGTTGGTCGGCGTGGAGTCCACCGTGACGTCCGCCCAGCCCCAGAGCCACGCCTTCTCGGGGTGCGGCTGCCACGGCCGGTAGGGCACGAGGTCCTCGGTGCGGCAGCGGTGCGCGCCCAGCCACGCGGGCTCGCCGGTCAGCCGGGCGCCCGCCTCCTCGCGCAGCTCGCGCGTCAGGCAGGAGAGCACGCTCTCGTCCTTCTCCCGGGTGCCGCCGGGCAGGAACCAGTGGTCGCGGTCGTCCCGGCACAGCACCACGCCGCCGTCCTGGAAGCCGACCACGTGGATGTTGGTGACCAGTTCATCCGGCGGCAGCACCGTCGAGAAGAGCGCGTCGTAGCGCCCCCAGGCCCAGTACTGCGGCGCGTGCAACGCCGGGAAGAGCGCGGCGAGTTCGGCGGTTGCGGCGTCTGTTCCGTCGGAGGTCTCGGGGTCGGCCCGATGCGTGGTGTCGGTCATTCGGTGATCGTAGTGCCGGCCGGGAAACGGCGGGGGGCGCTGGGATGGACGATGGTCACCTCGGAGGCGGAGACGATGCGCGGGCGGCGCTGCGGCTCGGCGGGTACGCCCGTCCAACTGCCGAGCGCGATCTCGGCGGTGATGCCCGGTCCGAAGCCGGCGAGGAGCCCGGGGGTGCCGTCCGCGACGCCGCCCTCCGCGAAGAGGCGGGCGAGGGCGTCGAAGACGACGGCGCTGGCGATGTTGCCGCGCTCGGTGAGGGTGGCCCGGCTGTGGCGGAAGGCGGCGGGTTCGAGGCCGAGGAAGCGGCACAGGTCGTCGAGGATGCGCGGCCCGCCCGCGTGGACGATGTAGAAGCCCAGCCCGGAGACGTCCCAGCCGTGTTCGTCGGCGAGGCCGCGCAGCGCGGGGGCGAGCATCTCCATGGTGCCGGGCACCCGCTTGTCCAGCTGGAAGTGGAAGCCGGTCTCCTTGACCCCGTACGAGATCCAGGTCTCGGTGCCGGGGACGAGGTGCGAGCCGTTGCGCTCGATCCGGACGCCGTGGCCGCCCTGTCCGCGCACGACGACGGCCGCGACGGCGTCCCCGAAGAGGCCGTTGGAGAGCAGCGAGCCGACGTCGAGGTCGGTGGGCTGGTAGCAGAGGGAGCAGAACTCGCAGGCCACGATGAGGACGTTGGCGCCCGGGTAGGCGCGGCAGAAGTCGTGCGCCCGGCCGACGGCGGCGCCCCCGGCCGCGCAGCCGAGCTGGGCGATCGGCACCTGGCGGGTGTCGGGGCGAAAGCCCATGGTGTTGATCAGCCAGGCCGTCATGGAGGGCATCATGAAGCCGGTGCAGGAGACGTAGACGATCAGGTCGATGTCCCGGGCGGTCAACTCGGCGTGTCCGAGGGCGCGTTCGACGACCTCGGGGACGCGGCGCTTGGCCTCCCGCTCGTACACCTCGTTGCGGGCCTGGAAGCCCGGGTGGGTGAGGGTCCTGCCGATCGGCTGGACGAGGTGGCGGGTCCGCACCCCGGTGTTCTCGATCAGCCGCAGGGCGAGGCCGAGCCGGGGGTGTCCGGCGTGCAGGGTGCGGGCCAGGTCGAGGGTCTCGTCGAGGGTGATGACGTGCTCGGGTACGGCGACGGCCGGGCGGCACAGTGTGGCCATGGTGTGGGTCTCCCCAGGGTCGGGCGGCGTGGCGGGGGAGGGGTTACCAGGCGAGGGGCAGGGTCTGCGGGAAGCGCCAGATCGAGCCGGACTCCCAGTCGAGCTCGGACGGCGGGACGGCCAGGCGCAGCCGGGGGAAGCGCCGCAGCAGGGTGCCGATGGCGACCTGGAGCTCCATCAGGGCCAGGTGCGAGCCGGGGCAGCGGTGCTGGCCGTGGCCGAAGGTCATGTTGACGGGCCCCTCGGTGCGTTCGAGGTCCAGTTCGTCGGGGTTCTCGTAGACGGACGGGTCCCGGTTGGCGGTGAGGTAGGAGACGTGGACGGCCTCGCCGGCGCGGATGCGCACCCCGCCGAGCTCCACGTCCTCCAGGGCGACCCGGGCGATGCCGACGCCCTGCCGGAAGGGGATGAAGCGCAGCAGTTCCTCCAGGGCCCGCGGCAGCGTCTCGGGCCGGGTGCGCAGCTTGGCGAGCTGCTCGGGGTGGGTGAGCAGGGTGTAGGTGATGTTGCCGAGCTGGTAGGTGCTGGTGTCGTGGCCGGTGACCAGCAGGACCATGGCCATGACGGCCAGTTCGTCGTCGTCCAGCAGTTCCCCGCCGTCGCGGGCGCCGGCCAGGGCGCTGATCAGGTCCTCGCCGGGGGCGGCGCGGCGGGCGGCGGTGAGCTCCGTGAAGTAGGCGCGCAGGCCCGCCTTGGCCTGCTCCTGGCCCTCGCGGCTGCCCGGGCCCATCCGCATCATGGCGACGGCCCAGGCGCGCAGCCGGTCGCGGTCCTCCTCGGGGATCTCCAGCAGCTCGCAGATGGTGTGCAGGGGCAGGCGGGAGGAGAGGAAGCGGTTGAGGTCGGCGGGGGCGCCGTGCTCCTCCATCTCGTCGAGGTAGCCGTCGACGACGGCCTGGGTGCGGGGGCGCATCCGCTCGACCTGGCGGTTGGTGAAGCCCTGGGCGACGAGGCGGCGCAGCCGGTTGTGGGCGGGCGGGTCCATCAGGTTGATGGACTCGGCCTGGGCGATGGCGGCGGGCGTCATGCGCGGCAGGTCGCGCCCGATGCCGGCGGCGCGGCTGAACCGGCGGTCGGTGGTGACGAGTCTGACGTCCTCGTAGCGGGTGGCGAGCCAGGCTTCGCCCTCGCCGTGGGGCAGGCGGATCCTGGCGACCGGGGCCTCGGTGAGCAGCCGCTTGAGGAGGGGGTCGAACTCCAGGCCGTCGGTGTGGTGGAAGGGGCAGTCCCACACGGGGGCGGTGGTGGTCACGGGCCAGTCCAATGGTCTTCGTCGTGTGGGCACGGACATGCCGATGTTCCCCCAGGAGCCGACGGAAATGTGAATCCGTGGGACCATTCCCCCCAACGAGTGAGATGGATGATTGTCGGCCGAATCGGCGTCATGTAGACCGAAGTTGACGATTCGTCAATCGAACGCGCCGGGCGACACCAGCCCCGTCTCGTACGCCAGGACCACCGCCTGCGCCCGGTCGCGCAGGTTCAACTTGGCGAAGATCCGGGCGACATGGGTCTTCACCGTCGACTCGCTGAGGGTCAGCTCGGCCGCCAGCTCGGTGTTGGACAGGCCCCGCCCGAGCAGGGCCAGTACCTCCGCCTCGCGCGGGGTGAGCGGCGCGAGGTCGCGGTGCAGGCGGGGCGCCGCGCCCTCGGCCGCCGGGTCGGGGGCGCCCGCCGCGAAGCGCTCGACCAGGCGCCGGGTGATCGAGGGGGCGAGCAGCGCGTCGCCCGTGTCGACCAGGCGGACGGCGGCGGCCAGGTGCGCCGAGGTGACGTCCTTGAGCAGGAAGGCGCTCGCCCCGGCGGACAGCGCCGCGTAGACGTACTGGTCGAGGTCGAAGGTGGTCAGCATGATCACCCGGCAGCCGGGCACCCGGGCCAGGATGCGGCGGGCCGCCTCCAGCCCGTCCATGACGGGCATCCGGATGTCCAGCAGGGCGACGTCCGGCCGGTGGGCCACGGCCGCGGCCACCGCCTCGGCGCCGTCGCCCGCCTCGGCGACCACGTCGATGCCGCGCGCCGTGAGGATCATCCGGAAACCGGTGCGGACCAGCTCCTGGTCGTCGGCGATCACCACCCGGGGGCGGCGCGGCTGCTCGGCGTCATCCACCGCGCGCTCGTTCATCGCACGCTCGTTCATCGCACTGTCCTCCGTCACGGCCCCTCCAGGGGGATGCGTGCCCTCACCCGGTAGCCGCCGCCGAGCCGGCGCCGGGCGTCCAGGTCCCCTCCGTACACGGCGACGCGCTCGCGCAGGCCGATCAGCCCGCGCCCGGCGCCGTCCGCCCGGGGCTTGGGCGCCCTGGCGGGGTCGCCGGCCAGGACGCTCGGTCCGCTGTTCAGCACCTCCACCCGCAGGTAGTGCTCCGCGTAGCGCACCGTCACCTGGGCCGTCACCCCGTCCCCGTGCTTGAGCGCGTTGGTCAGCGCCTCCTGGACGATCCGGTACGCCGTCACGTCCACCCCGCCCGGCAGCGGCCGCGGCTCGCCCGAGATCCGCACCTCCACCGGCAGTCCGGCGAAGGCGAAGCGGTCGATCAGCGGGCTCAGCCGGCTCAGGCTCGGCTGCGGGGCGAAGTCGTCCGACTCCGCCTCCTCCGTGCCGTCCGCCGCCGGGGCGAGCAGGCCGAGCAGGTGGCGCAGCTCCGTCATGGTGGTGCGGCCCGCCTCCTCGACGGCGGTCATCGCCGCCGCCGCCTCCTCGGGCATGGTGGCCAGCACCTCGCGCGCCGCCCCGGCCTGGACCACCATCAGGCTCACGTTGTGGCTGACGATGTCGTGCAACTCGGCCGCGATCCGCGCCCGTTCGGCGTCCACGGCGGTACGGGCTGCGCTCTCCCGCTCCCGTTCCAGCAGCCAGCCGCGCTCACCCGCCGCCGCCCGGTGGCGCCGCCGCATGCGGACCAGTGCCACCGCCAGCCAGAGCGCCACCGCGCCCGCCACCCCGGCGGCCGTCAAGGCCGCCCAGCTCATCCCCGTTCCCGACACGTGGGACAGCTTCGCAGGTCAGGCCATGATCCACATCATCCGGGGGTGCCGCCCGGATACATCCCCGGTACTACGGCCCGCCGGGGTTACATCCAGGGTGGGACGCCCGGCCGCAGCCGCCCCGCCTACCGTCCTCACCATGAGCAACAACCACGACGGGACCATTCGGGCCGACGACGCGCAGGTCGTCGTCGAGCTGTCCGGCGTCCACAAGGAGTTCGGCGACGCCAAGGCACTCGCCGGCGTCGATCTGCGGATCCGCGCCGGAGAGGCGGTCGCCGTGATGGGCCCCTCCGGCTGCGGCAAGTCCACCCTGCTGAACATGGTGGCCGGCCTCGACCGGCCCACCGCCGGCACCGTCCGGGTGCAGGGCCAGGACCTCGGCGGCCTCAACGAGACGGGCCTCGCACTGTTCCGCCGCCGCAACATCGGGATGATCTTCCAGTTCTTCAACCTGATCGACGACCTGCCGGCTCTCGACAACGTCGCCCTGGCCGCGCAGCTCACCGGCACCAGCGCCCGCCAGGCCCGCCGCCGCGCCCTCGAACTCCTCGACGAACTCGGCGTCGCCCACCGCAAGGACGTCTACCCCGCCACCCTCAGCGGCGGCGAACGCCAGCGCGTCGCCGTCGCCCGGGCCCTGATGAACCGCCCGGCCCTGCTGCTCGCCGACGAACCCACCGGGGCGCTCGACAGCCGCTCCGGCGAGCAGGTGATGGACCTGCTCATCGACCTCAACCAGATGGGGCAGACCCTGCTGATCGTCACCCACGACCCCAACCTGGCCACCCGCTGCGCCAGCCGCCTGGTCGAGGTCGAGGACGGCAAGGTCGCCCGCGAGCGGGCCCTGGAGGCGCAGTCATGACCGGTGCTGTGTGGCGGGCCTCGCGCGCGGCGGTGAAGCGGCGCAGGCTCCAGACCTTCGTCATCGGGCTGGTGGTGCTCTGCTCCACCACCACCGTCGTCCTCGCCCTCGCGGTGATCAGCGCCGCCCGGGCCCCCTTCGACGCGGCCTTCGACGACCAGCGCGGAGCGCACGTCGTCGCCGCCTTCGACCCGGCCAAGGCCCCGGCGGACAAGCTCGCCGCGACCGCGCACCGGCCCGGCGTCGCGGCGGCGGAGGGCCCGTTCGAGCAGGTCGTCGTCCGCATGCCCGTGGACTGGTTCGGCCGCCCGCCCGGCCCGCTCACCCTGGTCGGCCGCAACGCCCCGGCCTCCGGCGCCGTGGACCGGCCCGAACTGCTCACCGGCCGCTGGGCCACCGCCCCCGGCGAGGTGGTCATCCAGCAGCCGTTCAGCGGCTATCCGGACGACAAACTCGGCAAACCGCTCCCCGGCATGCCCGGACTGACCGTCGTCGGCTTCGCCAGCAGCATGAGCGCCTCCGCCGGCGGCTGGGTCACCCCCGAACAGGCCGAGGCCCTGCACCCCACGGGCCTGCAGATGCTCTACCGCTTCACGGACGCCGACGGCGAACGGCAGGTCACCGCCTCCCTCGCCGCCGCCACCGAGGGCCTGCCCGAGGGCGCGCTCGTCAGCGGGCAGTCCTACCTCACGCTCAAGCAGGCGTTCTCCGCCGGCGCCGACGCCTACCTGCCGGTGATGACCGTCTTCGGCGTGCTCGGTCTGGTCGTCGCCGTCCTGATCGTCGGCAACGTGGTCAGCGGCGCGGTCGTCTCCGGCTACCGGCACATCGGGGTGCTCAAGTCCATCGGCTTCACCCCGCGCCAGGTCGTCACCGTCTACCTGACCATGGTCTCCGTACCCGCCGTCGCCGGCACGATCCTCGGCACGGCGGCCGGCTGGGCGCTCGCCGGGCCGATCGTCAAGATGGCCTTCACCGGCATCATGACCGGCACCGCCGTCGTCGAGCCCGCCGGCTGGCTGCCCGTGGCCACCCTGCTCGGCGTACCGCTGCTCGTCGCCCTCGCCGCCTTCGTCCCCGCCTCCCGCGCCCACCGGCTCTCCGCCACCGAGGCGATCTCCGCCGGCAGCGCGCCCCGGGCCGGGCGCGGGCTCAAGGTCCAGCGCTGGCTCAGCGGCACCCGGCTGCCGCGCGCCGTCAGCCTCGGCCTGGGCCAGCCCTTCGCCCGCCCGGCGCGCAGCGCGCTCACCATGTCGGCGATCGTCCTCGGCGTCGTCACCGTCACCGTGACCACCGGGCTCAGCGCCACTCTGGCCCGGGCCATGGGCGGCCCGGACACCGACAGCGCGGGCCGCACGTACGTCCACGTCCAGACCGGCCACTTCGTCAACAAGAACGTCGTGTCGAAACTGACCCCGGAGCAGACCGAGGCCGCGCTGCGCACCGCCCCCGGCGCGGAGAAGGTCACCTCCCGGGGGCTCACCGAGGCGAGCGTCGTCGGCTTCAACCAGCCCGTCTTCCTGGACATCTACGGCGGTGACGAGGCGAAGGTCAAGCTCCACGTCGTCGAGGGCCGCGCCGCCACCGGGCCCGGCGAGGTCCAGGCGGGGCCCGCCTTCCTCGACCAGCACGGACTCAAGCTCGGCGACCGGATCACCGTCGAGGTGGAGGGCCGGCAGCAGAGCGTCACCATCGTCGGGGGGGAACTCCAGGGCAACGCCCGGGCGATCTCCACCAACGACGCCACCAGGGCCCTGTTCACCGAGGACCGGCACGTCGTCGAGTACTGGGTCAGGCTCGCGGAGGGTACCGACCCGGCGGCTTACACCAAGGCCGTCACCGAGGCCGACCCGAGCCTCGTCGCCGAGGTGTCCACGGTGACCATGGCCGCGCCCGTCACCGCGATCATCAGCTTCAGCACCGTCTTCACGATCCTGCTGTCGGTGGTCGCCTCGCTCGGCGTCTTCAACACCGTGCTGCTCAGCATCCGCGAACGCCGCCGCGACCTCGGCATGCTGAAGTCGATCGGGATGACGCCCCGCCAGGTCGTCGCGATGACCGTCACCTCGGTGGCCTGGCTCGGCGCCGTCAGCGGAATCATCGGGATCCCGCTCGGCATCCTGGCGCACCGGCTCATGTGCCAGAACATCCGGATCATGAACTTCCCCGAGTCGATGATCGACGTCTGGGGCGCGCCCCTGCTTACGGGCCTCGCCTGCGCGGGCGTGGTGATCGCCGTCCTCGGCGCCCTCGTCCCGGCCCGCTCGGCGGCGCGGCTGCCCATCGCGGAGGTGCTGCACAACGAGTGAGCCTCCGGGACCGGGACCGGGACCGGGGCAGGGGCGGCGGAGGCCGGGCGGGGAACCGTCCGGCTTTCGCCCTGCTTCCGTACGGCTGACGCTCGATCAGCGCTTGATGTAGGGACGCCTATCATCACCCCATGGCCACCGCTGAGCTGATCCGGATCGTCTCCCGCTCCTCGCCCATGGCGCTCGCCCAGGTCGAGCGGGTCCGCGCCGAACTCGCCGACCTGCACCCGGGACTGCGTACCCAGGTCGTCCCCGTCACCACCTCGGGCGACCGCTGGATGGGTGATCTCGCCCGGCTCGGCGGCAAGGGCGCGTTCACCAAGGAGGTGGACGCCGCGCTGCTCGCCGGGGAGGCCGACGTCGCCGTGCACTGCCTCAAGGACGTGCCCGCCGACCGCCCCCTGCCCGCCGGCACCGTCTTCTCCGCCTACCTGCGCCGCGACGACATCCGCGACGCCCTGATCCACCCCGAGGGGCTCACCCTCGACCAGCTCCCCGCCGGCACCCGGATCGGCACCTCCTCCGTCCGCCGCATCGCCCAACTCGCCGCCTCCCACCCGCACCTGACCTGCGTGCCCATGCGCGGCAACGCCAACAGCCGCCTCGCCAAGCTCGCCGCGGGCGAGGCCGACGCCCTGCTGCTCGCCGTCTCCGGCCTCGAGCGCATCGGCGAGGAGGCCAGGATCACCGACGTCCTCGGCGTGGACGCGATGTGCCCGCCGATCGGCGCCGGCATCCTCGTCCTCCAGTGCCGCGAGGGCGACACCGCCACCATCGACGCCGTCACGGGCCTCGGCCACCACGACACCTGGCGCGAGGCGGCGGCCGAGCGGATGTTCCTCCACGTCCTTCAGGGCCACTGCAACAGCCCCATCGCCGGCTACGCGAAGGCCGAGGCGGACGGCCGCCTCTCCCTGCGCGGCCGCGTCTTCTCCCCGGACGGCAAGCGCGTCCTCGACGCCCACGAGTGGGCCGGCGCCCTCGACCCGGAGGACCTCGGCACCTCGGTGGCCCTCGCCCTCAAGCGGCAGGGCGCGCAGGAGCTGATCGCGAACATCCCGCACTGAGCCTCCCCGTTGCCCGGAATCCGCTGGTCGCAGAACCGCACGGGCGTTCGGGGCGTCCGTTGAAGCGTGATTTCAGGTGTGCTCGGCGGGATGCCGATGTTCTGGCCCGGGCTGCTGCTCTCGCTGGTGCCGGCGGCTCTGCTGAACCGGCCCGTCGGGCGGGTGCTGCGGGCGCACTGGGCGGTGGGGTTCGTGCTGCTGCTCGGGGTCGGCGGGGTGCTCACGGCGACGCTGTTGCCGGAGGCGTTCCAGTTGTCGGAGGGCGGGGTGCGGCACTGCGCGGTGGAGGGTGGCCGTCACCGCGGATTGCACGAGGTGCTGGCGGCGCCGCACCTCGGGATCAAGCTGGCGGCCTATGCCGCTGTCGGCCTGGCGGCCGCGCTGGCCGGCAGCCGCCGCCGGGCCCTGGTGGTGCTGGCCGGAGCGGCCGCCCTGCCGTTCGCGGTGGCCGCCGTGCGGTACGCGGTGCCCGTGATCGGGCGGCCCTGTGACGTGCAGGACGTCTGGGACGGTCTCCAGGGCGTGGCGCTGGGTGCCCTCGCGGGTCTCGCGGCCCGCCCGGCGCTCCGCGCCCGCACCGTGTAGCGGGCGTTACCGCTCCTCCGGGAGGAGGGGGAAGAGGCGGGTGACGGCGGCGACCGGGCGCGCCTCGGCGGGGCGGGCGGCGGGGTCGGTGTCCCGGGTGCGGTAGGGGGCGAGGAGGCGGCGGACGCCTTCGGCGACGGCGGTGAGTTCGGCGGGGGTGAGGTGGAGGACGGCGCTGAACGCCTCGTCCTGCTGCCACTCGGCGGGGGCCTCGGTGCGGTGGGCGAGCCAGCGCCGGTAGCTCTCGTCCTCCAGGCCGCGGGCGAGTGCGTCGAACTCGGCGGTCGGCGAGGGGAGTTGGCGGGGCTGCGGCAGGCGCCACGGGCGGGCACGGCCGTCCACCGGCGGGGCTTCCTCGATGAGTCCGTGCCGGGCCAACTGCCGCAGGTGGAAGGAGCAGAGGCCGGAGCTGTGGCCGAGGGCCGCGGCCGCCTCGGTGGAGGTGAGGGTGCCGCGCGCGGCGAGGAGTTCCAGCAGCGCGGTGCGCACGGCGTGCTCGGGGAGCGCGGCGGCGGAGGTCAGGTCTTCGGTCACTTTGCAAAGTCTGCTACTTTGCAAAGTCGATGACAAGCCGTCGTATTCCCAGGGGGACAGAAGATGACCGCCCGCCCGCCCGTGCTCCGCGTGACCGAGCACGGTGAGCCGATCCTGCACCGTCCCTGCCGCCCGGCGGGCGAACAGGACTTCGGCAGCCCCGAGTTGGCCCGCCTGATCGACTCGATGTTCGCCACCATGTACGTCGCCGACGGCGCCGGGCTCGCCGCCAACCAGGTGGACGTCGACCTGCGGCTGTTCGTCTACGACTGCCCCGACGACGACGGCGTCCGCCACACCGGCCACCTCCTCAACCCCGTCGTCGAGCCGCAGACCCCCGGCCGCCGCCTGATCGAGGAACCCGAGGGCTGCCTCTCCGTCCCCGGCGGCAGCGCCGTGCTCGCCCGCCCGGCCCGGGTGGTGGTACGCGGCCAGGACCTGGACGGCAACCCCGTCACCGTCGAGGGCACCGGCTACTTCGCCCGCTGCCTCCAGCACGAGGCCGACCACCTCGACGGCGGTCTCTACGTCGACCGCCTCGCCCGGCGCGAGCGCAAGGACGTGCTGCGCCAGGTCGAGGACCGCCGCGAAGAGGTCTTCGCCCAGCGCGCCGAGGCCACCGAGAAGCTGAACTGGCGTGGCCCGGTGCAGAGTTGCACCCCCGACTGCCCCTGCCGCCGCCTCGAAGCCTCGTGACCGCCCCACACCTGGCGGCCGTCCGCGACTCGTACGACACCGTGGCCGCCGACTACCTGCGCCTCGTCCCCGCGCCCGAGCAGATGGACGTCCTGTCGCGGGCGATGCTCGCCGCCTTCGCCGAGTGCGTCCGGGGCCAGGAGCGCCCGGTGGCCGATCTCGGGTGCGGCCCCGGGAGGGTGACGGCCTACCTGGCCCGCCTCGGCGTCCGGCACCCGTACGGCGTGGACGTCTCGGGCGGGATGATCGCGACGGCGCGCCGCCTGCACCCGGAACTGCGGTTCGTGCAGGGCGAGATGGGCGCCCTCGACCTGCCGGACGGCGCCCTCGGCGGCATCCTCGCCTGGTACTCCGTCCACCACACCCCGGCGGACGAACTGCCCGCCCTCTTCGCCGAGTTCCGCCGCGTCCTCGCCCCCGGCGGCCACCTGCTGCTCGGCGGGCACGTCGGCGAGGGGGTGCGCCGGCCCGCCGAGGCGTACGGCGGCAATCCGGTCTCGTACGCCTCCCACCTGGTCCCGGCCGGCCACCTGGCGGAGCTGCTCGCCGGGGCGGGGTTCACCGTCGCCGGCAGGATGGAGCAGCCCCGGCCCGGTCATCCCACGGGGGGATACGTCGCCCTCCTGGCGGAGGGCTGAGGTAGCACCGCCGGGGGAGGGGGTCCGGCCGTACGGGCGAGGCGCCGCCGTACGGCCGGGCGGGAGGCTGTCACCATGCTGAACATCCCGGTGGGCGACACCGAGCGCCCCGTTCCCGTGTGGGCCCTGCGCCTGGCCAAGGCCCTGCCGTTCGTCGTCCTGCCGCACTGTTTGTGGCGGCTGCCGTTCGCCTTCGGTTTCGAGATGGGCTTGGTCGACCAGGGCCACCCGCCGATGCCGTGGTGGGCGACCCCGTACGTGTTCGGGCTGAGCCTGGTCACGGAGGCGGTCGCCCTGCTCACCCTGGGGCTGGTCAGTGGGTGGGGCGAGGTGTTCCCGCGCTGGGTGCCGTTCCTGCGGGGCCGCCGGGTGCCACCGCTGGCGGCGGTGGTCCCGGCGGTGCTGGGCGGGCTGGTGCTGGTGGGGCTCTTCACCACGATGCCGCTGGCCTGGTTCGGCCTGTTCGACGAGGTCGGGTTCAGCAACGGCTGGTGGATGCTGCTGGCCCGGCTCTGCATCGGCCCGGCGGTGTTCTGGGGGCCGATCACCCTGGCCCTGGCCTTCGCGTACTACCACCGCAGGAGCGGTGGTTACCAGGCCGCCACCCGGTAGTCCTTGAGGAACACCCCGGACTGCGGCTCGCCCGCCTCGCCGCGCACGATCGGGTCGTAGACCCGGGCGGCCCCGTCGACGATGTCCAGCGGGGTGCGGAACCCCCGGTCGGCGATCCGGGTCCTGACGGGCGCCGGGTTCTCGTCGGTGATCCAGCCGGTGTCGACGGCGCACATGTGGACGCCCCGGCGGGCGAGGTCGGCGGCGCTGGTGCGGGTGAGCATGTTGAGCGCGGCCTTGGCCATGTTGGTGTGCGGGTGCCGGGGCGTCTTGTTGCGGACGGCGAAGCGGCCCTCCACCGCCGTCACGTTGACGATGTACCGGGCGGGGTGCGGGGAGGCGAGCAGCAGCGGCAGCAGGCGGTCGCAGAGCAGCGCCGGGGCCAGGGCGTTGACGAGCTGGACCTCCAGCACCTCGGACGGGTCGAGCGAACCGAGCGTGGCGGACCAGGAGTTGGAGGACGAGAGGTCGGGCAGCAGTCCGGCCTCGTCCGTGAGGAGGTCCAGCCCGGCCCCCGAGGGCAGCGGGGCCGCCCCGGTGAGCGGCCGGAACCCGGGGGCGTGCTCGATCGCCCGGCGCTCGGCGGCCGGCAGGGCGCCCTGCTCCCCGGCGGCGAGCAGGGCGTAGGACTCCGGCGGGCGCCGCAGTGTCTGGGCGGCGTTGTTGACCAGGATGTCCAACGGGCGGGCCTCGGCGCGCAGTTGCTCGGTCAGCCCGAGGACCTGGCGCGGGTCGCGCAGGTCGATGCCGACGACGGTGAGGCGGTCGAACCACTGCGCGCTGCCCTCGGCGGCGCGGAAGCGGCGGACGGTGTCCTGCGGGAAGCGGCTGGTGACGATCAGCTCGGCGCCGTCGCGCAGCATCATCAGGGCGAGCTGGAAGCCGATCTTCACCCGGCCGCCGGTGAGCAGGGCGCGCCGCCCGCGCAGGTCGGTGCTCAGGGCGCGGCGGGCGGTGTTGTCGGCGGCGCAGGCCGGGCAGAGCCGGTGGTAGAAGGCGTCGACCTGCTGGTACGCCTGCTTGCAGACATAGCAGCGCTGGGGTTTGAGCAGCACGCCCACCGGGCCTGCGGCGGGCGGGAGCGGGGCGTCCTCCCGGCGGCCGAGGGCGCCGGTGGAGGTGGCGGCGAGCAGGGCGGCGTCGGCCTCGCGGACGGCCTGCTTGGCCTCCTGGCGGCGGCGCTTGCGGCTCTCCATCACGAAGGAGCTGAGCTGACGCTCGGCGTGGATGCGGGTGCGGTCCTGGGAGGGGAGGGCGCGCAGCCGGCCGAGGGTGCGGCCGAACGCGGCGAGTTCCTCGGGGGTGAGGCCGCTCGCGTCGGCCGCGCCGTCGGTCGGCGCGATGGTGGTCGGCGCGATGGTGGCCAGCTGCTGGTGCTGCTGGTGTCGTTGCTGGTGATGGTCGTCCCGGACCGTCATGTCCGCCCCCTCGTGTGGTTCAGGTGAGGGGGACTGTAACCAACGGTCCGGGACGATGAGATGTCAATTTCCGCCCACGGGGGAGCGGGTCAGCCGGTGTACTGCGAGAAGATCTTGGCGAACTCGTAGGGCTGCTGCGGGATGTTGGTGCACTTGGCGAGCGAGCCGCCGGTGCAGGCGTTGGCGTCGCGGGTGGCGTCCCAGAAGGCCAGCAGGCCGAGGTGGTTCTGCTTGGCGAAGGTCACCAGCTGCTGGGCGGCGGCCTGGTTGTAGATCTGGTGGTCGTCGTTCTCGCCGAGCATCGGGGTGACGCCGACCATGGCCCACAGCTGGGCGTCGCTCCTGGCCGGGTAGAGCGCCTTGAGCTGGCCGAAGGTGGACTGCGCGGCCTGGACGGCGGCGTTGCCGTAGTCGCTGCCGGCGCGGTAGTAGTCCATGGCCATGATGTTCACCAGGTCGAGGTTCACCCCGGCGTCGCGGGCGGACTTGACGATCGCCACGCCCTCCGAGGTGAGGCCCTCGGGCAGGACGGGCAGGGTGAGCGAGACCTTGAGGCCGGGGTGGGCCTTCTGGAGCTTGGCGAGGGCGGCCGAGCGGCGGTCGTTGGAGACGGTGTCGGCGATGGCCGCGCCCTCGATGTCGTAGTCGACGTAGCGCAGGTTGTAGGTGCTGACCACGGCGTCGTACTCGGCGTACAGCGAGTCCACCGAGGTGCAGGCGGCGGCGAGTTCGGTGCCGGCGGCGCCGCCGAAGGAGAGCTTGACGTCGCCGCCGCCCGCGCGCAGCGCGTCGATCTGGTCCTTGGCCCAGCCGCTGCGCGGGTCGTAGGCGTTGAACCAGCTGGCCTTGCAGCCGACGCCGGTGACGAAGCCCATGCTGAAGCTCTTGGCGCCGCCGGCCCTGGCCATGTCGGGCATGGACGGGGTGGGCCAGGCGCCCATGTCGATGTACGGCGCGACGGGCAGCGCGGTGGTGGGCGGCGGGGTGGTGGGCGGCGGGGTGCTCGGGCCGCCGGTGGGGGCGGCCGTGGGCGTGCCGGTCGGGGTGACCGTCGGCGTGGCCGAAGGGGTGCCGCCGCCGGGGCCGGTGAGGGCGATGTCGTCGGCGAGGTAGGCGCCCTGCCCGTACCAGCCGTGCAGGTAGACGGTGACGCTGGTGGTGGACGGGCCGGTGGTGAAGCTGGTGGACAGCTGCTGCCAGGAGGCGCCGCCGGGCGTCCAGACGGCCGGGTCGGTGATGCCGCTGCCGGTGGCGCCGAGGTAGACGTACTGGCCCTGGACCCAGGCGCTGAGGCTGTACGTGGTGTTGGGCAGGACGCTGACGCTCTGCCCGCACTGCGCGGTGTCGCTCACGCTCGCGGCGCCCTTGAGGGCGTACGTTCCGCCGTGGGCACCGGAGTTGACGACACTCCCGGTTCCGCCGGAACAGCTCCAGGGGCCGAGCGCGCCGCTCTCGAGGCCGCCGTTGACGAGCAGGTTGGCGTCCGCGGCGCCGGCGTTCCCGGCGACGGTGGCCAGGCCGCCCGCGGCGAGGACGGTGGCGGCGGCCAGGCCGAGGAGCTTGGTGCGGGCGGCGGGGCGCCGGTGGGTGGGGGCGTGCTGGGGCGCGCTGGGCATGGGGGTGCCTCTCGGAAACGGTGGTGGCCGCCCGCGCCGCGCGGGGGGAAACGCGGGGCGGGCGGCAGCTCTGGGGCTGTACCGGTGGGGGAGCGCGGTGCTGTGCTGTGCATCAAACTGGACTAGACCAGCTGTGCACGTCAAGCGTCTCCCGACGGCCGGACCTTCACCGGAGGCAGGTTTTAGGCGACGTTAAGGCGCCGGGCGCCGACGGCCGGTCAGCTGCCGCAACAGGGCTTGCACTCCTTGACCTGCACGTCGTCGAGCACCGGTCCGTACGCTCCGCGCACAGTGCTGGCGAAGGTCAGGGTGGTGGTGGCGTTGCGGGCGACGAAGCTGAACTGGCGGCCCACGTAACCCATGGCGGCGAAGGTCTTGCCGGTGGTGTCGAAGGAGAAGTCCTGGAAGTCCTGGCCGTCGATCTCGGCCTTCCCGGTCTTGACGGCGGGCCCGCCGGCGGAGTTGCCAGCCAGGGCGTAGGTCACCGAGTAGGTGGCGCCGGGGACGGTGGCGAAGGTCTGCGCGACGGTGCCGCTGTCGGCGCCGTTGAGGTCGAGGGACTGGTCGCCCTCGGCGGCCTGCCAGAAGCCGGCGCCGATCAGGTCGACGCTGCCGGCGGTGACCTTCCACGGGCCGATGCTCTGACCGGCGTTGAACTCGGTGAAGCCGTTGGCCGGCGCCTTGGGCGTCTCGAAGCTGCCGTCGTCGAAGCGGCTGGCCGCGCGGTGCTGCCCGCCCGCGGCCTGCGCCGGGGCGGCCAGTGCGGCGGTGGCCAGCGTGGTGGCGCCGGCGAGCAGGACGGCGACGGCGGCGGTGCGGGTACGGGCGAGGCGGGCGTGGGCGGTGCGGGTACGGGCGGCGTTGGTGCGCGTGAACGACATGGGTGTTCCTCCCCGATGGGCCGGCGGGAGCGCCGGCGGACACGGCGGCCGGATCGGCCGCATGCAGAGCGTCGACCGCCCCGGGAACCCGTGCCAAGACCGGAAGGGCGGCGCCCGGTCGCGGGCGCGACCGATTTTCGCGCCCCCACGCGCCGGTTTGCGCGGCGGCGGCCCCGTGCGGCACGGGCTCCGTGCGCCGCGCTCGACCGCGGGTTCGACCGCGGGTTCGACCGGGGAGGGGCCGGGCCCGGTGGTGAATTCCTCGGCGAGCGCCCCGCATCGGCCCCTACGGTGGCCAGATGACCATACGAACGCACGCGGCTCCGTTCGACGGCCCGCGGATCAGTTTTCTCGGTGACTCCTTCGTACTCGGCCTCGGCGACCCGGAGTTCCGCGGCTGGGTCGGCCGGGCCGTCGCGGCCGCCGCGCCGCACGCCACCGCCTTCAACCTCGGGGTGCGCCGCGACACCTCGCAACAGGTGCGCAGGCGCTGCTGGATGGAGGTCGAGGCGCGCACCGTACTCGGTGCCGACAACCGGCTGGTGGTGTCGATCGGCGCCAACGACGCGATGACGGAGAACGGGGCGCCGCGCCTCGCCCACCACGACACCCTCGCCAACCTCACCGCGATGCTCGGCGGCGCCCGCGAACGCGGCGTCGCCGCCCTGGTGGTCGGCCCGCCGCCGGTGGTGGCCGGGGGAGCGGAGCACCTGGAGCGGGTGACGGCCCTGGCCCCCGCGATGGCCGGGATCTGCGAGGAGTTCGGCGTCCCGTTCGTGGACGTCACCGCCGCGCTCGCCGCCGACGCGGTGTGGACGGCCGAGGCGAGGGCCTCCGACGGAGCGCACCCGGGCTCCGGCGGCTACGCGCGCCTCGCGGAGCTGGTGGTGGAGGGCGGTTTCCGCGACTGGATCGCGCCGGTGGCCGTTGCGGTCTGACCGGCCGTCATGAGGGGATCCGCGAACTCCCCGCTGCCCGTGGGGAGTTCGCGGAAGCTTCGGTCAGCGTTCCATGACCCACACTAGTTGACGCCCGGTCTGCCCCGGCGTCTGGACGGCGGTGTCGGCCACCCGGTCGAGCCGGTAGCCGAGCTTGCGGGGGACGGCGGCGCTGGCCGCGTTGGCCTCGTCGCAGTGGATCTCCACCCGGGTGATCCCGGGCAGGGCCAGCGCGGCCTCGGTCAGCGCCCCGGCCGCGGCGGTGGCGATGCCGCGCCCGACGTGCCGCTCGCAGACCCAGTAGCCGATCTCCATCGCGCCGGGGCCGATCCGCCCGTGCAGCCCGGCCGCGCCGATCACGTGCCCGGGCTCCCCGGCCAGCCCGACCAGGTACATGAAGTCGGTGCCGGCTTCCCAGGCGGCGGTGCTCGCCCGCGTCAGCTCGACCGTGCGGGCCATGGACGGGGCCTCGGTGGCCCACGGCATCCACGGCCGCAGGTGGTCCAGGTTGGCGACGAGCGCCCGGTTCAGCGCCGGGGCGTGGCCGGGCCGGCGGCGGCACAGCCGCAGGCCGCCGGGCAGCCGCAGCAGTTCGGGCGGCCGCCCGGCGGTGACGGGCGGCGGGGCCACCGCCGGGCCCGCGTCGCAGGAGTGTGGCTGAGGGTGACTCATGACCCGGATTATGTCCTTGGCCGGGACCTGCCACCATCCGATTTCACCCGGGCACGCGGCGCGCACGGAAGCACGTCCCGGAGTGGGTCCGGAGCGAGCGTCAGAGGCGGACCATCACCTCGTCGAGCTCCTTGCGCCGCAGATCCGGCACCCGTGCCCCCTCGGCCGGGTACCCGACCGGGATCACGTACGCGGCGCGCTCCTCCGCCGGGCGCTCGCACACCTCGTTGAGGAAGCGCATCGGGCTCGGCGTGTGCGTCAGCGTCGCCAGCCCCGCCTGGTGCAGCGAGGCCAGCAGCAGCCCGACCGCGATGCCCACCGACTCCTTGGTGTAGTACGGGCGCGGCGTGCTCGGGCCCTTGTGCACCTCGAACACCACGATCACCGCCGGCGCGTCCTCCAGGAACGGCTTGTGCCAGTCGGTGCCGATCGGCGCCAGCGCCGCCAGCCACTCCTCCGAGGCCCGGTGCCCGTAGAACTCGCGCTCCTCGGCCTCGGCCGCCTCCCGCAGCAGCCGCTTGCGGCCGGGGTCGGTGATCACCACGAACCGCCAGGGCTGGACGTGCGCGCCGCTGGGCGCGGTGCTCGCGGTGCGCACGGCCCACTCGATCACCCCCTCGGGGATCGGGCGGGTGTCGTAGTCGCGGACGGTCCGGCGCTGCGCCATCACGTCGAAGAACGTCTTGCCGCGGGCCTCGGCCTCGTGGGCCGGCACCGTCATCGGGGTGAGCGGGACGGTCGGGTACGACGCGGCCGCCACCGCTGTGCTGTCAACCATGGCCGACAGCACAGCACATGACGACCGCGCCGGGAAGAGGTCGAGACCAAGAGGTTGAGACCAATCCGGGCCGACGGTGAAGGCCCTACAGCTCGTGCACCCGCCCGTCGCGGACCTCGATGCGGCGGTTCACCGAGACGGTGTCCAGCATCCGCCGGTCGTGGGTGACCAGCAGCAGGGTGCCGGTGTACGAGCCGAGCGCGGACTCCAGCTGCTCGATGGCGGGCAGGTCCAGGTGGTTGGTGGGCTCGTCCAGGACCAGCAGGTTCACCCCGCGGGCCTGGAGCAGCGCCAGCGCGGCCCGGGTGCGCTCGCCGGGGGAGAGGGTGTCGGCCGGGCGCAGCACGTGCACCGCCTTGAGGCCGAACTTGGCCAGCAGGGTGCGCACCTCCTCCGGGTTGAGGTCCGGCACGGCGGCGGCGAAGGCGTCGATCAGCTTCTCCTCGCCCAGGAAGAGGCCGCGCGCCTGGTCCACCTCGCCGACCACCACGCCCGAGCCCAGCACGGCGCTGCCGCCGTCGAGCTCGAGCCGGCCGAGCAGGGCGGCCAGCAGGGTCGACTTGCCCGCGCCGTTGGCGCCGGTGATGGCGACCCGGTCCGCCCAGTCGATCTGCAGGTCCACCGGGCCGAAGGAGAAGTCGCCGCGCCGGGCGAGCGCCCCGCGCAGGGTGGCGACCACCGCGCCGGAGCGGGGCGCGGTGGCGATCTCCATCTTCAGCTCCCACTCCTTGCGGGGCTCCTCGACCACGTCCAGGCGCTCGATCATCCGCTGGGTCTGCCGGGCCTTGGAGGCCTGCTTCTCGGTGGACTCGGTGCGCTTGGCCTTGGCGTTCTTGTCGTTGTCGCCGCTCTTGCGGCGGGCGTTGCGGACGCCGTGCTCCATCCAGTTGCGCTGCATCTGGGCCCGGGCCTCCAGCCCGGCCTTGGTGTCCGCGAAGTCCTCGTACGCCTCGCGGGCGTGCCGGCGGGCGACGGCGCGCTCCTCCAGGTACGCCTCGTAGCCGCCGCCGTACAGGTTGACCTGCTGCTGGTGCAGGTCCAGCTCCAGCACCTTGGTGACGGTGCGGGCCAGGAACTCGCGGTCGTGGCTGATCAGCACGGTGCCGGCGCGCAGGCCCTTGACGAAGGACTCCAGGCGCTCCAGGCCGTCCAGGTCGAGGTCGTTGGTGGGCTCGTCGAGCAGGAACACGTCGTAGCGGGAGAGCAGCAGCGAGGCCAGGCCCGCGCGGGCGGCCTGGCCGCCGGACAGGGCCGTCATCGGCAGGTCGAGGGAGACCTTGAGGCCGAGGGAGTCGGCGACCTCCTCGGCGCGCTCCTCCAGGTCGGCGCCGCCGAGGTCGAGCCAGCGGTCCAGACTCGCCGCGTACGCGTCGTCGGCGCCGGGGCGGCCCTCGACCAGGCCCTCGGTGGCCTCGTCCAGCTCGGCCTGGGCGGCGGCCACGCCGGTACGGCGGGCCAGGAAGGCGCGCACCGACTCGCCCTCGCGGCGCTCGGGCTCCTGCGGCAGGTGGCCGATGTTGGCACCGGCCGGGCTGAGCCGCAGCGATCCGGCCTCGGGGGTGTCCAGGCCGGCGAGCAGCCGCAGCAGGGTGGACTTGCCGGCGCCGTTCACCCCGACCAGGCCGATCACGTCGCCGGGGGCGATCACCAGGTCCAGGCCGGCGAAGAGGGTGCGTTCGCCGTGGCCGGCGCTGAGGTCCTTGACTACGAGTGTGGCGCTCATGATGGGGCCGATTGTAGGAGGACCGGGGCCGGGGACGGAAAAGCGCGGGGGCCGCGGCTCTCGCGGCCGCGGCCCCCGGGCCGGTCGTTCAGTGGGTCACTCGGCGGTTCGCCCGACGGGTCACTTCGACTTCTTCGAGAAGTAGTCGAACATGTGCGCCGCGACGTCCTCCAGGTACGGGCCCGCCTCGTAGGTGTTGGCGTTGTTGCCGATGGAGGTGTCGCTGACCAGGGCCGGCTTGCCGTCCTTGGCCGCGTACCAGCCGCCGCCGCTGCTGCCGCCGGTCATGGTGCAGCCGATCACCAGCATCGGCGGGCGGGTCGTGTCGCCGGTCTTCCGCGCCGGCTTGCCGCCGTCGCAGTGCTCCAGCTCGACGCCGTCGAAGGGCTTGCCGGCCGGGTAGCCGTAGCTGGTGATCGAGACCTGGTCACGCGGGGCGTTGAACCAGATCGGCACCGAGCCGCCGACCGTCTCCTCCAGCGACTTGCCGCCACCGGCCGGGTTGGCCACCTTGATGATGCCGAAGTCGTACTGGCTCCACGGGCCGCCCTTCTCCGGGTCGGCCTCGCCCGCCCACTGCGGGGAGACCATGCCGGCGGTGGCGCCCCACTCGCCGTACGGCTCGGCCGCGGCCTCGTCGCCCTGCTTGCCGCCGCTCAGGGAACCGTTGCTGTTGTAGGCCGGGGCGAAGGTGATGTTGGTGTAGTACTTGTTGCCCTTGCCGCCGTGCAGGCAGTGGCTGGCGGTCCACACCAGGTTGCTCTTGCCGGGGTTGGCCGGGTCGGAGACGACGGTGCCGGAGCAGACGTAGTCCTCGTTGCCGTCCTTGAAGAAGATCTTGCCGTTGACGTGCAGGTTCTTCGCGTACGGGTGTGCCGCGGGCTTCGCCGGGACGGCTGCGGGCGGCTGGTCCGAGCCGCCGCCACCAGCCGGGGGCTGCGTGGCGGTGGGCTGGGCCGGGGCGGAGGTCGGCTGCGCGGGCGCCTGCGTCGGGTCCGGGGCCGGCTGGGGCAGCGGCTTGGGCTTGGCGGCCAGCAGCTTCTGCAGGGTCCAGTAGCCCTTGACCGCCGGGGTGACGACGTTCGCCTGGGCCCACTTGTCCCAGTCGTCGAACTTCCAGGTCTTCAGCTCTTCGACGGTCGGCAGCTTGAACGGCGGCGCGCCCGCCTTGGTGCCCGCGACGTTCGGCGCGGTCGTCTGCGCGATCGCCGGGTCGGAGTTGTCCGGGCCGCAGGCGGTGGCGGCCAGGACCGTCAGCGCGGCCACGGAGGCGCCGAGGACGGCGCGGCTCGACCGGGTTATCGGTGACATGAGTTCAAATCCCCCTGTTGACTACCGCCATACGGCCCGTTCCGCGGGTGCGGCTGGCGGCCGCAGGCGTATGGCAGGTCAGGAGTCTGCCATGCGGCCGCCCGGGTGATCGCCGCGGGCCCGGACTGGTACGCGGCTGTCACCGGATCGGCACGGGATCGGCACCGGGTCACCGTCGGCTCTGCCGGCGGTAAATCGGTTGCGATCGCCTCCCGGGGCGCCTAGCGTTCTCGATGTCATCCGCCAGACAAGGAGAAGGCCGTTGCTCTACTGAGGTCCCGAGACACCGCCCCGCCGCGCAGGCCGTTCCCGCCGCGTGGTGCGCGAGGTGTGCGACCTCAGTCCCGGCCCCCGGCGCGCGTCCTGTTCTGACGCGCCCCCGCCTCGCTGCGCAGGCCGTACGGTCCCACACCCGCGGTGTCTCCCGTGTTGCTCACCTCACCCCTCAGCAACCACTCCGGGAGGCCACCATGGCACAACCCACCACCGCCGTCCTCTGCACCGACCTCGCGTTCGAATGGCCGGACGGCAAGCCCGTCCTCGACGGCTTCAACCTCGCGGTCGGCCCGGGCCGCACCGGCCTGATCGGGCTCAACGGCGCCGGGAAGTCCACCCTGCTGCGGCTGGTCGCCGGAGACCTCACCCCGAGCCGCGGAGCGATCCGCGTCGCGGGTGAACTCGGCTACCTGCCCCAGGGGTTGACGCTCGACACCACCCTCAGGGTCGACGAGGCGCTCGGAGTCCGGGCCGCCCGCGAAGCCCTGCACGCCATCGAGTCCGGGGACACCGACCAGCGCCACTTCGACGCCGTCGGCGACGACTGGGACGTCGAGGAGCGCGCCCGCGCCACCCTCGACAAGCTCGGCCTGCGCCGCCTCGGGCTCGACCGCACCACCGGCGAACTCTCCGGCGGCGAGGCCGTGTTGCTGCGCCTGGCCGCCCTGCTGCTGCGTCGCCCCGACGTGCTGCTCCTGGACGAGCCCACCAACAACCTCGACCGGGCCGCCCGTGAGCGGCTCTACGAGACGGTGGCCGGCTGGCACGGCGTCCTGCTGGTCGTCAGCCACGACCGCGAGCTGCTGGAGCACGTCGACCAGATCGCCGATCTCAGGGATGGCGAAGTCACCTGGTACGGCGGCAACTTCAGCGACTACGAGCACACCGTCGCCGCCCAGCAGGAGACGGCCGAGCGGCAGCTGCGCAACGCCGAGGCCGACGTCCAGCGCCAGAAACGGGACTTGGTCGACGCCCGCACCCGGCTGGAGCGCAGCGCGAGCTACGGCAAGAAGCGCTCCGTCACCCGCAACGACCCGCACATCTTCGCCGGGATGCTCAAGCGCAAGGGCCAGGAGACGGCCGGCCGCCTCCAGGGCATGCACACCGAGCGCCTGGAGGAGGCCAAGCAGCGCCTGGCCTCCGCCGAGGAGGCGGTGCGCGACGACGCGGAGATCCGCATCGACCTGCCGCGCACCGCCGTCCCGGCCGGGCGCACCGTGCTCACCCTGCAGAAGGTGCGGCTGTCCAACGGCGCCACCGCCGAGCTCGACCTGCGCGGGCCCGAGCGGATCGCCCTGGTCGGCGGCAACGGCTCGGGCAAGACCACCCTGCTGCGCACGATCGCGGGCGAGCTCGCGCCCGTCGACGGGATGGTCACCACCCAGGTGCCGCTCAGGTACCTGCCGCAGCGGCTCGACCTGCTGGACGAGAAGCTGAGCGTCGCCGAGAACGTCAAGCTGTTCGCCCCCGCCGCCGGGGACAACGCGATCCGCGCCCGGCTCGCCCGCTTCCTGTTCCGCGGGGCGCGGGCCGACCAGCCGGCCGGCACGCTCTCCGGGGGCGAGCGCTTCCGGGCCACCCTGGCGGCGCTGCTGCTGGCCGACCCGCCGCCGCAGCTGCTGCTGCTCGACGAGCCGACCAACAACCTCGACCTCGCCAGCGTCCGCCAGCTCACCCAGGCGCTGGCCTCCTACCAGGGCGCGCTGGTCGTGGCCAGCCACGACGTGCCGTTCCTGCGGGGCCTGGGCCTGACGCGCTGGCTGGAGATGGACGGCGAGCTGAGGGCGGTGGAGCCGATGTAGCGGGCCCTACCGCCTGTTCCCGGCTTACCGGGCGTCGTGGGCGTCGCGGGCGTTCCGGGCGCCCCGGGCTTCCTCGGTTTCCGAGGCGAGGACGCCGCGGGCCGTGCTCAGGGCGGAGTCCTTGAGCGCGGCCAGCTCCTCGGCGCTGTACACCGGCGTCGGGACGTCCGGTGCGATGCCCGGGCCGTCGAAGGTGGAGCCGTCCCGGGTGAGGTACTTCTCGTTGGGCAGGACGACGGCGAAGTCCGGCGAGAGGTTCTTGATCAGGATGTCGGAGTAGACGCCCTGGGTGTTCTCGCCGATCCGGGTCACGTGCGGGGAGCGGCCCATCAGTGCCTGGGTGAAGGTCTCGGCCGCGCTGGCGGAGATCGAGGAGGTGAGGACCGTCACCGGCCCGGTGAAGTGCTCGCCGGCCGAGGGCTGCACGGCGACGGGCACGGGCCGGGTGAACTTCGCCGGGTCGGCCGGGTCGTTGCGCGCCACCTTGCGGTAGGCGAGGTACGGGCAGTCGGTGAGCCGGGAGGCGATCTGCAGCCCGAGCGCGTCCGAGCCGCCGCCGTTGAGCCGGACGTCGATCACCAGGCCCGTGATCTCCTCCGGGTCGGCGAGCACGGCGTCGAGCGCGAGGTCCAGCTGGGCGGCCCGGCCGGCGTAGTCGCCGTCGGTGTAGCCGTCGAAGGCGCTCACCCGCAGGTAGCGGACGCCGTCGGGGAGCCGGCCGACCCCGAGCCTGCCGTCGCCGAAGGTCTGCTCGGGGCCGGTGAGCTGGGCGGCGACGGCCTGCCCGGCCCGGTCGACGAGCTCCTTGGTACGGCGGGTCGTGCCGGGTCGTCGGCCGCCGAAGACGCCCTTCGGCTCCCCGTCGACGTACCGCGCGAGCCCCGTGTGCGCGTCGCCCAGCGGCCGGATCGTGTCGATGAGGATCTCCTGCAGCTTCTCGCTGGTCGTCGCCGGGGTGATCTTCGCGCGCTGCTCGTCCCGGACGGTGTGCCAGTCGATGCCCTTGGCGGCGAAGAAGGGGTAGTTCTCCTCGAAGTCCTCCCAGAACCGGTCGAAGACCGAGAGCGGGTCGTTGGGCGCCGGCACGGTGCACAGCGGCGGCAGCGCGGGCAGCCGGTTCAGCGTCTTGGCGCCGACCCCGCCCTCCTCGTGGTCGATCAGCCGGTCACGGCCCCTCGGGGTGAGGGTCAGCGCGTTGTTGCCGATGGTGAAGCGGGTGGCGCCGTCCGGCCCCGGGGCGCCCGCCCGGGTGGCGGTGATCCAGCCCGGCACGCAGCTGTGCGTCGTCACGTCGTAGGTGGTCAGCCTGTCGCCGGCGATCACGACGACCATGCCGTAGCCGTCCATCCGCCAGACCCCGTCCAGGGTGCCCCGGCCCTGTTCCTGCGCCTGTCCCTGTTCCTGCGCCTGACCCTGCGCCTGTCCCTGCGCGGGCGCGGCCACCCCCGGTGGCGCCGCCGCGAGTGTGGAGGCCAGTGCCACCGCCGTGGCCGCCGCCACCGCGCCCCATCCGATCCTTGCCATGTCGCCGGACTCCCGTCCCCGTCCCGGCCTCCCCCGCGGAACCCCTCCGCCGCCGTGGAACCGACGCTACGGTCGGCCCCGCGGCCCGGGCCTCCTCCGATGTGCGGTGGTGACCCCCGACTTTCAGCCCAGCGTTTTTGCGCCGGGAGAGGGATCGACAGCAAACGGTTTTGACGGCGGGTGGAAGCCCGGGACGGGCACGGCGGGGCCTCAGGACTCACCCCGGCAGGACGAACCCCGACTCGTACGCCGTGATCACCGCCTGGGTGCGGTCCCGCGCGCCCAGTTTGGCGAGCACGCTGCCGACATGGGTCTTCACCGTCTCCTGGCTGACCACCAGCTCCCGGGCGATCTCGCCGTTGTTGAGCCCGGTCGCCATCAGCCGCAGCACCTGCTGCTCCCGCTCGGTCAGCCGCCGGACCGGCCCCCGGTCCGGGGCCTCGGCCGTCCGCCGTCCGGCCGCCGCGCCGTGCCGCAGCGCGAGGTCCCGTACGGCGGCGGGGAACAGCAGCGAGTCCCCGCGCGCGACCAGCCGCACCGCCTGGACCATCTCCTCCGCGCGGGCCCGCTTGAGCAGGAACCCGGAGGCGCCGGCGCGCAGCGCGTCGTACACGTGGTCGTCGTGCTCGAAGGTGGTGACGACCAGGATGCGCGGCGGCCGGTCCATGCCGCCGATGAGCTGTTCGGTGGCGCGGATGCCGTCGATGCCGGGCATCCGGACGTCCATCAGGACGACGTCGGGCCGCAGTTGGCGCACCAGCGGCACGACCTCGGCGCCGTCGGAGGCCTCGCCGACCACGGTGAGGTCCGGTTCGGCGTCGATCACCACCCGCAGGCCCATCCGGACCAGCCGTTCGTCGTCCGCGATGACGACGCGGATCGCCTCGTCCCGCCCGTCCATGCCGTTCGCCTCGCTCCTGCCGTTCGGCTCGGTCATCTGGTTCTCGGTCATGCGGTTCTCGGTCATGCTGTCCCTCCCACCGGCAGCCAGACGGCCAGCCGCCACGTCGTTCCGTCCTCGCCGGGCCCCGCCGTGCTGCCGCCGCGCAGGGCCGTCGCGCGTTCCCCGATCCCGCGCAGTCCCCGTCCGCCGCCGGGTCGGCTGGGGCGGGAGGGGCCCAGCGGGTTGGTCAGTTCGATCTCGAGCCGTTCCCCGGTGAGGGCCACGCGCAGCCCGGCGGGCGCGGGCCCGGCGTGCCGCAGCACGTTGGTGAGCCCCTCCTGCACGATCCGGTACGCCTCGCGCGAGACCTCGGTGGGCAGGGCGGCCAGGCCCGGGGCGAGGTCGGCGTTCACCGTCACGCCGGTGCGGGCGAGTTGGCGCAGCAGGTCGTCCAGCCCGGCGAGGGTCGGCCCGGCCGGGCCGGTGCCTTCGGGGCCGTCCTCGCGCAACAGGCCGAGCACGGTGTCGAGTTCGGCGACGGCGGCCCGCGCGGTCTCCTCGATGGCCTGGAGCGCCTCGGCGGCGAAGTCGGGGTCGGTGCGCAGGACGCGGGCGGCGGCCGACGCCTGGATGCCGACGGCGCTGAGCGCGTGCCCGACCGAGTCGTGCAGTTCGCGGGCCAGCCGGTTGCGCTGGGCGAGCACGGTGGCCCGGCGCTCGGCGGCGGCGACCCGTTCCTCCGGGGTCGGGCCGAGCAGGGCGGGCGCGGACCGGGCCAGGACGGCGCCGCAGCCGGCGTTGACACCGACGATCAGGAGCAGCAGGAGCAGGCCGAGCACCGGGCCGACGGGCAGCCAGCCGGGGAGGCGGTCCTCCCAGTACCGGCCGAGTTCGGAGGTCCCGCCGAGTTCGAGCAGCAGTGCCACCGCGAACGGGAGCCCGCCGAGCGTCATGCCGGAGACGATGCCGCCGAGGAAGACGTGCAGCACGAACCAGAGCGCGGTGCGCCGGCGGGCCGCCCAGGAGCGGGAGGGCCCGGTGGCCAGGTCCTCGGGCCGGGCCACCGTGCACAGGGCCCGCGCGGCCGAGCCCTCCAGGCCCCGGACCACGGGCACCAGCGCGGTGACGGCGGCCATCGGCAGCGAGGTGAGCAGGGAGGCGAGCAGCAGGAGCAGCTTCTGCTCGGGCGGGCGGTCCGGCCTGAGCACCCCGAGGAAGGTGACGGAGAGCAGCCAGTACGGCATCAGCAGCGCGCCGCCGAGCACCAGGTGCACCCACCGCAGCCGGGCCCTGCGCCCGGCCAACGCCCCCGCCACGCGCCGAATCCGGCCGTCCGCCCCCATGATCACCCGGCCGACTCTACGGCCTCTTCGGCGGGGGCGTGCGCCGGTTCACACCCTTGCCCGAAGGCGCCGCCCTGCCCGACCGCACGCCGCTGCCCGACCGCACGCTCCGGCCCGATCGCACGCCCTTGCCCGACCGCACGCTCCGGCCCGATCGCACGCCCTTGCCCGATCGCACGCCCTCGCTCGGACGCACCCCTCTCGGTCAGCGCCACCGCCCCCGCCGCCAGGATCAGCAGCCCGGTGGCCACCTGTGCGCACTCCACCAGCGGCAGCAGCCCGGGGGTGGCGTGGCGCAGGTCCTGGACGGTGGTCCCGGTGGTGCCGAACATGATCAGCTGCCAGGCGCCCCAGCCGAGCAGCGCCCCGGCGCCGGTCCAGGCGGCGAGCGTCGGCCGGAGCAGCCGGCCGTGCGGGCGCAGGCGGAAGACGATCGCCAGCAGGGCCGGGGGAGCGGCCAGTGCCATCAGGGCCATCACGGCGGACATCGTCTGCGGGCCCCGGGAGCCGTAGTCGGAGAAGGAGTCCGGCAGCCCGGCCTTGCCGCCCGCCGCCCAGTAGGCGTGGGCGGTGGCGACGGCCAGGGCGAGCGGCACGGCCGCGCAGGCGAGGCTGCGCTGCACGGCGAGGGTGGGGGAGCCGGGCAGGTCGCCGACGCGGTCGCGCAGCAGCCAGGCCCACCGCCGCCGGGCGTACAGCAGGAAGGCGGTGATCAGCGCGAGGCCCTGGACGCTGAAGCCGCCGTACACCAGGGGGACGACCCAGGCGCTGAACCCGGCCACGCCCGGAGTCCGCTCGGGGGTGTGCTCCGGACCGAGCAGCAGGTCGGCGAGGAGGGAGAAGGGCACGGCGACCAGGATCGCCCCGAGCAGCCCGGTCGCCACCCACATCGGGAACGCCACCAGCCCGGCCGGCACCCGCCGCCCCCAGGGCCGGACGAAGGAGAGGGCCAGGGCGAAGGCGACGGCGTCCATCCCGAAGCTGAGCACGTTCGGGACGAAGAGCTTGTCCAGAGCCTCGGAGTCGTCGACGCCCACCGCGATCCCGAGCAGCCACAGCGTCTTGAGCGTCAGGTAGGGCAGGGTGGCCGCGACTGCGGTCCAGGCCGCCCCGGCCCGTACGGCGCGTTCGTCGATCCTCATACCCGCATGCTGGCGCGCGGGCCCGGCCCGGGGCCTCGCCCCGGGGTGCCGGGTGCCTCCCCCGGGCGGGGGATCCGGGGGAGGGGACCTACGCCTGGCGGCGGATCGTGCCTGACGCGGCACTAGAGATCGTCTTCAAAGATCAGATCCAGAGCAGGATCGAGGCGATGGTGACGGCGGCCTGGTAGGACTCGCGGGTCTTGTCATAGCGGGTGG
>NZ_JBITFA010000022.1:0-111586 GCF_044455705.1 Kitasatospora sp. NPDC051170
GTCGTTGTTTGTGCTTCCGGGGGGGGGGGGGGGCGGGGGCGGGGCCCCCGCCCCCCCCCGGTGTTGTTTGCGGGGGGGGGGGGGGGTGGCGGCGGGGGGGGGGGGGGCCCGCCGCCCCGCCGAACTGTAGGGGAGACCCTGATATCGGCGGCCCCGGCTAGCTTTGGCCGGGGCCGCTCCTGCTTTGCGTTTCGGGAAAGGGCGGGCGGGCGGGGCACCCGTTTGTTCGGGCGGGCCCGAGTGCTTGCACTCGGGCCCGCCCGAATCGCTAGCCAAGGGTGTTGGAGCTCTTACGGGTGGCCTGGCCGGGCCACCCGAAGGTTGTTGTGCTTGGGGCGGGTGGGTGGGGAGATCTGGTGTTCGGGCGGCCCAGCGTCTTCAGATGCCGGGCCGCTCGTCTCCCAGGTTTCCTGGGTCGGTCTCCGGTATGTGTTCCGCCCCGCCGCGATGTGATCGCGGCGGGGCGGAAGGCAGCCAGCGCCGGGGGCGTCCCGGGGCCTGCGTGGGAAGTCGGCCGGGCCGACTTCCTGTGCAGGTCAGGAGCGGCCGCGGAGGTTGCGGAGGTGGGTGGCGATGGGGGCGAGGGCTTCGTACATGGCTTCGAGCTGGGCCGGGGTGAAGCGGTCGATGAAGTGGGCGCGGACGCTGCGGACGTGGTCGGGGGCGACGCGCTGCATGGTCTCCCAGCCCTGTTCGGTGAGGTGGGCGTAGAGGCCGCGGCGGTCGCCGGGGCAGTCCTGGCGCAGGACGAGGCCGGCGTTCTCCATGCGGGTGATCTGGTGGGAGAGGCGGCTCTTGGACTGCAGGGTGGCGGTCGCGAGGTCGGTCATCCGCATCCGGTGGTCGGGGGCCTCGGAGAGGACGACGAGGATCTCGTAGTCGTTGATCGCCAGGTTGTGCGGCTGGAGCTCGCGGCTGAGCTGGTACTCCAGCAGCTTGGCGACCTCCAGATGGGCGCGCCACATCCGCTGCTCCCCGGCGGTCAGCCAGGGGGCCTCCTCCTCGGGCCTGGCCGGAGGAGTGTCGGCGGTGTCGGTCGTGTGCGTATCCATGGGGTCCACCATACCCGATTTAGTTAAATATTGTACAAGTTTACAGGCCGAAACGACGCCCGAGTTCGCCAAGGTTACCCAGCCCCGGCTGGGCGGGCACGGAGCCCGCGTGCGCCGAGCCCGTCGGGACGCCCGCCTCGTGCTCGACCGCGCCGACCGCCCGCTCCGCCATCAGCTGCTCGCTGGACTGCAGCAGCACCTGGCCGGCGCCGATGAACTCGAACTGGTGCTCCTCGCCGGAGGCCCCGCCGATGCCGGTCAGCCGGCGCAGGCCCCCGACCACCCCGTGGAGGTACGCGTGGTCGTAGTGGTGGCACGGCGCGGGGCAGTCCGCCCAGCCGACCAGCGCCTGCGGGTCCACCCGGACGGGCGGCTCGACGAAGTGCACCGGCCCGTTGGAGGCGGCGACGAAGCGGCCGGTGCCCAGCAGGGTCAGGAAGCCGGGGATGATCGACTGCTTCAGCCGCAGCGTCGGGTCGAAGGCGAGCAGGTTGCCGGAGCGGACGGTGAGGTTGCCGTCGTCCAGGTCGTAGGAGTTCAGGTCGAAGGAGCGGTCGGCGAGCAGCAGCTTGCCCCGCCCCTGGGCGACCACCCAGTCGGCCGCGTGCATCGGGGAGTTGAAGTGCATCCCGAGCATCCGGTCGATCATCCCGGCGCCGACGCCCCGGAAGGTGATGTCGCCGTAGTAGGCGATCATCTTGCCCTTCTGGAGGAAGTACGAGCCGTCGAGCTCCACCGAGAAGGCGTACGGGCTGACGTTGTCGTTGACGGGCAGCGAGTACGCGTCGTGCACCGGCGGCGCCTCGACCTGGGGCGCGTACTGGGGCGCGTACTGGGGCGCGTGCTGCGGCGCGTACTGGGGCGGGTACGGCTGCCCGGCGGGCTTCGGCGGTACGGGCGGGACGACGAAGCCGGGCTGCGTCGGCTGGTCGTGGTACGGGGACGACGGCGGGGGCGGGGGCGGGGGGTAGGACGACATCAGAGCTTCTCCTCGCTCGCCTGGACGAACACCGTTCCCTGGCCGGACAGTTCGAGCTGGAACGCCTCGCCCGACCCCCGGCCGACCATCTCGCGCCAGCCGATCGCGGTGGACAGCTTGTTGCGCACGTCGCCGCGGTGGCCCACGTACGCCTGGGGGTCGACGTGCACCGACTGCCCCGGGTGGATGGGCAGTTCGAAGACGCCGCCGTGGGCCAGCACCGCGGCCGAGCCGTGGCCCTCCAGCCGGGTGGTGAACAGGCCCTGCCCGCTCACCTGGCCGCGCACCATGCCCATCACCCCGCCCTGGGAGCCCAGGAACACGGTGGACTGGCGCAGCGTGCCCTCGAAGGCGAGCAGCCGATCGGCCTCGACGAACAGGGTGTCGCCCGCCAGGTCGATGACGTGCACGTGGTGGCCGCCGTGGCCGAACATCACCCGGCCCTGGCCCTCGACGGTCATCAGCGGGGTGTCCTCGTTGGCGACCCGGCGTCCGATCATCGACATCACCCCGCCCTGCCCGCCAGTGATGTTCGGCGTGAAGCGGACGTCTCCGGTGTACGCGAGCATCGCGCCGCGCTGGCTGAACAGCCGCTGGCCGGGCTGGACGTCGGCCTCGATCATCTTGCCGTTGATCCGGGTGAAGGCCATCAGACGTCGCCCCCGAGGGTGGTCTTCTCCGAGGGCTGGACGTACACCAGGCCCTCGCCGGTGAACTCGACCTGCACGGCCTCGCCGCCGCCCTCGCCTATGACCGTCGTCCAGCCCGCGCCGGACTTCAGCGAGCGGTGGAGGTCGCCGGTGTGGGCGACGTACGCGCCCGGGTCGACCCGCAGCGGCATGTCCCGGCCGACGCGCAGGATGATCGCGGGCCCGTTGGAGGTGAGGGCGGCCCAGCCGTGGCCCTCGACCTTGGTGGTGAACAGGCCGTTGCCCGAGGACATGCCGTTCAGCCCGGTGAAGCTGGTGCCGGTGTGCAGGCCGGCCTCCGTGCAGAGCAGGTTGTCCGCCTCGACGTACAGCGCCTCGCCCGTCAGCCGCACCAGGTTGATCTCGGTGGCCCGGTCGGCGAAGTAGCAGGTGCCCTGCCCCTTCACCTCCATGACCGTCATCTTCTCGCCGGTCAGCCGACGGGTGACGACCCCGCGCAGGCCGTCCCCGCCGCCGGTCATCTTCTTGAAGGTCATCTGCCCGGTGTACGCGACCATCGAGCCGTGCCGGGCCTTGACCGCGTCGCCCGCCAACTCGACCGCGAGCACCCGCGATCCCTGGAGTCTGAACTGTGCCACGGCCGCAATCTAGCGGCAGCGGCCGTGGCACGGGGAGGGGGCGTCCCCCTAAGGGTTCAGGTGGTTCACCTGGTTCAGGCGGTTCAGGTACGGGCGTGCGCGCCGTGGCCGGGGCGCGGGACGGTGCCGGCCGCCTCCTCGACCTCCAGCAGGGAGGCCGAGTGGCGCTCGGCCTCGAAGGCCACCACGCCGCCGCGCAGGCCGAACAGGCGCTTGGAGAGCATGATCCAGAGCACGGCGGCGATGTTCAGCAGCAGCGTGCAGATCTTGAGCGGGCTGACGTGGTGGCTCAGCTCGTAGCCCTCCAGCGGCAGGAAGGCGGCGGTGGCGACGACCGTCAGGTACTCGGCCCAGCGCTTGTTCAGCCAGAGGCCGACCGCCTCGACGATCTCGATCACCGCGTACGCCACCAGCGCTCCCGCGACGATCAGCAGGGTGCTCTTCTTGTAGTCGAAGGTCTTGCGGACCGTCTCGACGATCGGCGCGTGGTCGAGGTCCCAGTGGAAGTGCTCGGTGACGGGCTTGAAGACCGTGAGGTTCTCGTCGAAGACCCGGTGCACCGCGTCCTGGCTGTTGGAGAACTTCCACACGCCCCAGGCGATCAGGATGATCACGATGCCGCGGATCACCCGCTCGACCGCCAGGAACCGCAGGATGAACAGGTCGCGCAGGGCCTTGCCGCGCGGCACCAGCGGGGCGTTCTCGGCGGGGCCGGAGCCGTGCGGGTCGCCGAGGGCGAAGTCCCCGCAGCGCAGGCAGCGCCAGGCGTCGCCGACGGCCGTGGCGGCGTGCAGCCGGGCGGCGAGTTCGGGCTCCGCGGGCCGGTACGTGATGTGGCCGCGCTTGGCGCAGGTCCTGCGGTCCCAGTCCCTCTTGAACATCTGGTGGCTACCCCCGTGTGCGATGCCTCGTGGACGCCCGGATCGGTGGGCGCGCGGGCAGCAGGATAGGGGCTGCGGGTGACGGGGCGCTGCGCCAGCAGGGCTTCTGGCGCAGGGCTGTGACATCGGGCACGTGGGCCCACCCCGGCCGGGGGTTCGGACATGTGCTCGGTGATAATGACCCGGAGCTTGTGAGTCGGTTCACAAGTGATCACCGACCCCCCCGCAGTGAGGTATCCATCGTGAACAGCAGCGCCGTCCACCGCCTGCGCCTGGTCTCCGTCCCCGAGGGGATCTCGTTCATCCTGCTGCTCACCTGCTCGGTGCTGAAGCGGACGACCTCCTTCGACGCCGTGCCGGTGATGGGCTCGGTCCACGGGATCCTGTTCATCCTGTACGTGGTGTTCTGGATCCAGGCGTGGCAGACGCAGAAGTGGGAGCCCAAGCGCGGCATCCTGCTGTTCGTCCTCTCGGTGCTGCCCTTCGGCGGCTTCTTCGCCGAGAAGACCCTGGGCCAGGAGGAGCGCGGCGAGCTGGAGCCCGCCACCGCCTGAGCGCCCCCTCTGGACCCCGCAACGCACGGTCGACAGGCTGCCACGGCCTCCTCTCCCAAAGGGCCGCGGCAGCCTGCCGCCGTTTTTCACCGGAAGTGGCTCATGGGGGCGGTCAGTTGACGTTGACGCCGCTCCAGGCGGCGGCGACCGCCTTGTACTCGGCGCTGGTGGCGCCGTACAGGTCGCTCGCGGCCTTGAGGGTGCCGGTGCGGGCGGCCTTGTAGTTGGTGGTGGAGGTGAAGTAGACGGTCAGCGCGCGGTACCAGATCGCCGCGGCCTTGTCCCGGCCGATGCCGGTCACCTTCGAGCCGTTGGAGGTCGGGCTGTCGTAGTTGTACCCGTTGATGCTCTTCGCACCACTGCCCTCGGACAGCAGGTAGAAGAAGTGGTTGGCGACGCCCGAGGAGTAGTGGACGTCGAGGTTGCCGACGCCCGAGTACCAGGAGTCCGCGGACTTGCCGTCCTTGCTGGGCTTGTCCTGGTAGCGCAGCGGCTTGCCGTTGCCGAACAGGTTGAGCTTCTCGCCGATCAGGTAGTTCGGCGGGTTGGCCGGCAGGTTGGCGTACCACTCGACCATCGTGCCGAAGATGTCCGAGGTGGCCTCGTTGAGGCCGCCGGACTCGCCGGAGTAGTTGAGGCCCGCGGTGGCGGAGGTGACGCCGTGGGTCATCTCGTGGCCGGAGACGTCGATGGCGGTCAGCGGGTGGGTGTTGCCGGAGCCGTCCCCGTACGTCATGCAGAAGCAGGAGTCGTCCCAGAACGCGTTGACGTAGTTGGAGCCGTAGTGGACGCGGCTCGCGGCGCCCACGCCGTTGTTCTTGATGCCGGTGCGGTTGAAGGTCTTCTTGTAGTAGTCCCAGGTGGCCCCGGCGCCGTACTGGGCGTCCACGGCGGCGGACTGGCGGTTGGAGGCCAGGCCGTTGCCCCAGCTGTTGCTGGTCGAGGTGAAGAGCGAGCCGCTGCCCGAGGTGGCGCCCTTCAGGTCGGTGGTGGACTGGTTGCCGCGGGTGGCGTCCTTGAGGGAGTACGTGGAGCCGCTCTGCGTGGTGGTGAGCGGGACGGTGCCGACGTTGACGCCCTTGCCGGTGCCGGCGGCCGCCTGTATCTCCTCGTGGGTGGAGAGCACGGCGCCGGTGGCTGCGTCGGTGACGATCTGCTGGCGGCTCGGGGTGCCGTCCGCCCGCTCGCCCGTGACGGTGGTGCGGTGGGCCAGGCGGGGGGAGCCGTCCGCGGCCCAGACGACCAGCTGGGCCGCGACGACGCCGTCGACGCGGACGAGGTCGGCCGCGTCCTCGTCGTCGGAGAGGCCGATGGTGGCGCGGACGGCGGCGAGGGCCTGCTCGGAGGCGTGGTCGGCGGCCAGGCCGGGGGAGAGCGTCGGCAGGGACAGCCGGCCGGCGAAGGCGCGGTCGACGGAGTCGACCGAGCCGTCCGGGCGCTGGTGGACGACCAGGTCGCCGCCGATCACCGGCAGGCCCGCGTAGGTGCGCTCGTAGCGCAGGTGCCGCGTGCCGTCGCGGTCGGCCACCACGTCCTTGACGACCAGGCTCTCCCGGCCGTCGAGCCCGATCGCGCCGGCGATCCGGCTGCTCTGCCCGTCGGCGATCGAGAGCAGCGAGGACTGCTGCTGCTCCGCGGGCGCCGGGGCCTGGTCGGCGGGAACGGCGGCGGCCTGGGCGACACCGGCCAGCAGGGCGGCGACGGTGAGGGCGGCGGTGGCTGTCAACTGACGCTTCACGTAGGGGGGTTCCCTTCCATGAGCCCGCGCGGGGGCGCGGGTGCGCCGCGTACCGGGGCGCCGGTCGGCGCCGTTGGGGCGGTAGGGCGCGAACGTACTGCTCCCGTACGGCTGTTGACGCGGCGCCGGTGGGTGGGGCGGCGGAGGTCGGGACGGGGCGTGGTCATAAGCATGACAATCGACGCCAGGATTGGACAGACCGCGAACAGGATTGGCCAGGAATCGCCATGACACGAAACGGAACGGAACATCGTCGAAACGCGGCCGAAAGGCCGGCGGGACGGGCGGACGCCCGGGGCCTCCCCTCCACGGGGGCCCCGGGCGTCGCCACTGCCGTTCTGTTGCCGTTCTACTGCGTTGAGCGGTACGTCAGTTGACGTTCACGCCGCTCCAGGCCGCGGCCACGGCCGCGTACTCGGCGCTGCCCGCGCCGTACAGGTCGGAGGCGGCCTTGAGGGTGCCGGTGCGGGCCCCGGCGTAGTTGGTGGTGGAGGTGAAGTAGACCGTCAGCGCGCGGTACCAGATCTGCGCGGCCTTGTCCCGGCCGATGCCGGTGACCGAGGAGCCGTTGGAGGTCGGGCTGTTGTAGCTGAAGCCGTTGACGGTCTTCGCGCCGCTGCCCTCGGAGAGCAGGTAGAAGAAGTGGTTCGCCACGCCGGACGAGTAGTGGACGTCCAGGTTGCCGACGCCCGAGTACCAGGAGTCGGCCGAACCGCCGTCCTTGCTGGGCTTGTCCATGTAGCGCAGCGGGGTGCCGTCGCCGTTGAGGTTGATCAGCTCGCCGATCCAGTAGTTCGGCGGGTTGGTGGGCAGGTTGGCGGAGAACTCGACCATGGTGCCGAAGATGTCGGAGGTGGCCTCGTTGAGGCCGCCGGACTCGCCGGAGTAGTTGAGGCCCGCGGTGGCGGAGGTGACGCCGTGGGTCATCTCGTGGCCCGCCACGTCGATCTCGGTGAGCGGGTGGGTGTTGCCCGAGCCGTCGCCGTACGACATGCAGAAGCAGGTGTCGCTCCAGAACGCGTTGACGTAGTTGGAGCCGTAGTGGACGCGGCTGGTCGCGCCGACACCGTTGTTCTTGATGCCGTTGCGGTTGAAGGTCTTCTTGTAGAAGTCCCAGGTGGCGGCCGCGCCGAACTGGGCGTCCACGGCCGCGGACTCCTTGTTGGAGGCCAGGCCGTTGCCGAAGCTGTCGGTGGTGTTGGCGACGAGGGTGCCACTGCCGGAGGTCTTGTTGGCCAGGTTGTAGGTGGCCTGGCCGCCACGGGTGGCGTCCTTCAGCTGGAAGGAGCTGCCGCTCTGGGTGGTGGTCAGCGGTACGGTGCCGACGAAGACGCCCTTGCCGGTGCCGGTGGCGGTCTGCACCTGCTCGTGGGTGGAGAGGACGGCGCCGGTCGCGGCGTCGGTGACGAGCAGCTGGCTGCTCGGGGTGCCGTCGGCGCGCTCGCCCTCGACCGTCGTGCGGTACGCCAGGCGCGGGTTGCCGTCGCTCGCCCAGATGACCAGCTCGGGCTGGCCGGTCTGGTGCACGGCCTTGATCGGGGACTCGTCCTTGTCGGCGGCGACGCCCACGGTGGCCTGGACGGCGCCGTTGGCCTGCGCGGCGGCCTGGTCGGCCGGGATCTTCGGGGTGAGGCTCGGCAGGCTCAGCTGGGCGCCGACCGCCTTGTCGACGGCCTCGACGGAGCCGTTGACGCTCTGGTGGACGACCAGGTCGCCGCCGAGTACCGGGAGTCCGGCGAAGGTGCGCTCGAAGCGCAGGTGCCGGGTGCCGTCCCGGTCCACGACGGCGTCCTTGGCGACGAGCTTCTCCTGGCCGCCGAGCTTGAGCGCCTTGGCCAGCTGGCCGGCGTCGGAGGGGGCGCCGATGGGGCCCGCCTGGGCGGTACCCGCCTGGACGATGCCGGTGAGCAGGGCGGTGGCGGAGAGTACGGCGACTGCTGCGAGCTTTCGCTTCACTGACGGGTCCTTCCGGGAAACCGCGGGTCGGGCGCGGTCGCACCTCGTCCCGGGGGCCGGGCTCGGCTCCTGAGGGGCGGGACGGGCGCTGACGTGCAGTGACCCCGCGCGGCCGGACGGCTGGCCACCGGTGGGTGGGGGTGGTGGCCTGCCTGGCGGGGTTGGCGGAAAGCATGACAATCGAGCAAATCAAATGACAGGTCTTGTTCATGGATTGGCCAAGGCCCGCCAGCCGCGCGCTTTGTGAACAGGGGGGCGAAACGGGGCGAACCACCCCGGTCGTTCGGCGGGTTACCGGCCGAATCCCGCCCTGGTACAGGTCAGTTCGGGCCCCCGGTCGACAACCCCCTTACGCGGTGGCCGGGTTGCGTGGCGTTCACACCGGTGCAATGTCCTGGTATGGACCTGGCCGCCCTATTGGCGGGATCCCGCCACGCGTCGCGCTTGTCCACCATCAGGACGGCTGGTAGCCCACGTACCGTGCGCCGGTACGGTAAGCGGGTGGCCAAGCCCCTCGCACTCGACTTCGACCCGATCGCCCGCGCCGACGAACTGTGGACCCGCCGATGGGGCGGAGTCCCCTCGATGGCGGCGATCACCTCGATCATGCGCGCCCACCAGATCCTGCTGTCCCGGGTCGACGCGGTGCTCAAGCCGTACGGGCTGACCTTCGCCCGGTACGAGGCGCTGGTGCTGCTCACCTTCAGCCGCACCGGCGAACTGTCGCTCTCCAAGATCGGCGAGCGGCTGATGGTCCACCCCACCAGCGTCACCAACACCGTCGACCGCCTCGAGCGCGCGGGCCTCGTCGCCCGCCGCCCCAACCCGCTGGACGGCCGCGGCGTGCTCGCCTCGATCACCGAGCGCGGCCGCGAGGTCGTCGAGGAGGCGACCCGGGAGCTGATGGGGATGGAGTTCGGGCTGGAGGAGTACGGCCCCGAACAGTGCCGCCAGGTGTTCGAGCTGCTCAGGCCGCTGCGGGTCGCCGCCGGGGACTTCGCCGATCCGGACGAGGGGGCTGAGGAGGAGCGCGCGTGAAGGCGGCTACCCTCGATGCCATGAAGCAGAGTGTGCTGACCCGCTACCGGGCCATGGCGTATGTCACCGGTGTCCTCCTCGTCCTGCTGACCGCCGGTGTGATCGCCAAGTACGTGCTCGGCATCGACGGCGCGTCCGGATTCACCACCGCGGTGGGCTTCGCGCACGGCTGGCTGTACGTGGTCTACCTGGCCTTCGCCTTCGACCTGGGCAGCAAGGCGAAGTGGCCGATCGGCAAGCTCGTGTGGGTGCTGCTGGCCGGGGTCGTCCCCACCGCCGCCTTCTTCGTCGAGCGCAGGGTGTCCCGCGAGGTGGCGCCGCTGATCGTCGCCCCGGAGCCCGTCTCCGCCTGATCGCCCCGCTTCCAGGGCCCCACTCCCCCCGGGAGTGGGGCCCTCGGCGTTCCCGGGCCTCCGGCGGCCCCGGTTTCCGGGTTTTCCAGGGGTTCTCCGGCGCGCCTCCAAGACGACCGTCGACAACTACTAGGACGTCCGAGTAAATTAGTAGGACGTCCTATCACTGTTTGCCGCCCGGTGCCGAGGCGGCCGCACGGAGCGGAGTTCTGGCATGGACGCCGAGGAGATCGAGCGCGGACGCCGGCGCTGGCAGGAGCGGTACGACAAGGCCCGCAAGCGTGACGCGGACTTCACCACCCTGTCCGGCGACGACGTCGAGCCGGTGTACGGCCCGCCCGCCGGGCAGCCGTACGAGGGTTTCGAGCGGATCGGCTGGCCGGGCGAGTACCCGTACACCCGCGGTCTGCACCCGACCGGCTACCGCGGCCGGACGTGGACCATCCGCCAGTTCGCCGGCTTCGGGAACGCGCGGCAGACCAACGAGCGCTACAAGATGATCCTGGAGGCGGGCGGCGGCGGCCTCTCCGTCGCCTTCGACATGCCGACCCTGATGGGCTACGACTCGGACGACGCCCGCTCGCTCGGCGAGGTCGGCCACTGCGGCGTCGCCATCGACTCCGCCGCCGACATGGAGGTGCTGTTCGACAGCATCCCGCTCGGCGAGGTCACCACCTCGATGACGATCAGCGGCCCGGCCGTCCCGATCTTCTGCATGTACCTCGTCGCCGCCGAGCGCCAGGGCGTCGACCCCGGCGTGCTCAACGGCACCCTGCAGACGGACATCTTCAAGGAGTACATCGCGCAGAAGGAGTGGCTCTTCTCCCCCGAGCCGCACCTGCGCCTCATCGGCGACCTGATGGAGCACTGCGCCCAGGGCATCCCCGCGTACAAGCCGCTGTCCGTCTCCGGTTACCACATCCGCGAGGCCGGGGCCACGGCCGCGCAGGAGCTCGCGTACACCCTCGCGGACGGCTTCGCGTACGTGGAACTGGGCCTGTCCCGGGGCCTGGACGTGGACGTCTTCGCGCCCGGCCTGTCCTTCTTCTTCGACGCGCACCTCGACTTCTTCGAGGAGATCGCCAAGTTCCGCGCCGCCCGCCGGATCTGGGCCCGCTGGATGCGCGACCGCTTCGGCGCCAAGACCGACAAGGCGCAGTGGCTGCGCTTCCACACCCAGACCGCCGGCGTCTCGCTCACCGCGCAGCAGCCGTACAACAACGTGGTGCGCACCGCGGTGGAGGCGCTCAGCGCCGTCCTCGGCGGCACCAACTCGCTGCACACCAACGCCCTGGACGAGACCCTGGCGCTGCCCTCCGAGCAGGCCGCGGAGATCGCGCTGCGCACCCAGCAGGTGCTGATGGAGGAGACCGGCGTCACCAACGTGGCAGACCCGCTGGGCGGCTCCTGGTACGTCGAGGCGCTGACCGACCGGATCGAGCAGCAGGCCGAGGCGATCTTCCAGCGCATCCTCGACAAGGGCCGGGAGGACCACGAGATCGGCCCGATCACCTCCGGCATCCTGCGCGGCATCGAGGAGGGCTGGTTCACGGGGGAGATCGCCGAGGCGGCCTTCCAGTACCAGACGGCCCTGGAGAAGGGCGAGAAGCGCGTCGTCGGCGTCAACTGCCACCCGCGCAGCGTCACCCCGGAGCTGGAGATCCTGCGGGTCAGCCACGAGGTCGAGCGCGAGCAGGTTCGCGTCCTGCGCGAGCGCAAGGCCACCCGCGACGACGCCGCCGTCCGCGCCGGCCTCGACGCCATGCTCGCCGCCGCCCGCTCCGGCGAGTCCATGATCCCCCCCATGCTCGACGCCGTCCGCGCCGAAGCCACCCTCGGCGAGATCTGCCACGCCCTCCGCGACGAGTGGGGCACCTACCAGGAGAACGCGATGTTCTGACCCTTGAGCCGCGGAGTCCCGTCGGCCCACCACGGACCAACCGGACCCCGGTCACAAGGCCCCAGGCCGCTGCCCGCCCCCACCAGGGCGGGCAGCGGCCTTTGCGCAGGAAGTCGGCCCAGCCGACTTCCTGCGCAAAGGAGGCGAACACGCACCGCTCAGAGGAGGACGGGTGGGCCACCCAGGAGCGCGATCGGGCCGCAGTATCTGCGCGTGCCCGTGAGGGCTCTCGAAGGTGGCGGGGGTCAGGTGAGGGTGAGGGGGCCCAGGAGGAGGTCGGTGAAGCGGCGGGTCCAGTCGGGGGTGATGGGTTCGCCGCTGACGAGGACGCGGTGTTCGACGGTGCCGGCGATGGTGTCGAAGATGATGTCGACCTCCTCGCAGGCGGTCGTGTGGTCGGCGTCGGAGGCGAGTTCGCCGCGGGCCTGGGCGGCGGCGCGGCCCTGGCGGACGAGGCGCTTCTGGGGGTCGACGATGGACTCGCGGATGCGGCGGCGCAGTTGGGGGTCCCGGGTGCCCTCGGCGAAGAGGGCGAGCAGGGCGGCCTGGGTCTCGGGGCGGGCGAGGAGGTCGGCAAACTGGCCGACCACGGCCTCGATGTCGGCGCGCAGGTTGCCGAGGTCGGGCATCTCCAGTTCGTCGAAGAGGCTGGCGACGGCGTCGACCACCAGTTCGTTCTTGGACGGCCAGCGGCGGTAGAGGGTGGTCTTGGCGACCTTGGCACGGGTCGCGACGTGGCCCATGGTGAGCCCGCCCCAGCCGAGTTCGGCCAGGGCCTCGCGGGTGGCGTCGAGGATCGCGCGGTCGGCGGCGGCGCTGCGCGGGCGGCCCTTGGCGCGGGAGGCGGCCTCGGGGTGTCGGTTGTCCGGGCTCTCGGGGGGCTGGGCGGCCGGCACCGGGGCCTCCTTGCGCTTTACTCATGGGTAACTTGGGTGGGGCTGGTAACGGTAGCGACTGTTCGCCGATTCGGGGAGGCGCGCGGGACGGGAAAGTGGGGCACGTCACGTCCTCGAACGACCGGCGGGGCTTGCGGTCACGCCCCCGGCTCCAGTTACGCTACGACTCGTAGCGAAAGCTGACGACAACCAGAGCACCGCGACCCGTGGGACGGGAGCGGCGCAGGCGCGGGTGGGGACCCGCGCCGAACGGTTCAGGCTACCGGGGGGACGGCACCGCACCCCGGAATCCGCGCCGCACAGCCCGTGCGGGGCGAACTTCCGGAGGTTGGTGCCCGCGAGCAGTGCGGACGGGGGAGGATAGTGCCATGCAGCCACGGAATTCGCGTCTCAACAGCTCCGCCCTGCGCGGCGCCGTCGACCTCGCCGCAGTGAAGGCCGCCGGCGAGGCCGCCCAGAAGGCCGAGCAGGCCCGGGCCGATCGGGCCCGCCAGGCGGCCGCCGCGGAGGCGGCCGGGGTCGCCCCCGCGCAGGCCCCGTACGAGCTCGTCATCGACGTCACCGAGGACACCTTCGAGACCGAGGTCGTCCAGCGCTCCACCGAGGTGCCGGTCGTCATCGACTTCTGGGCCGAGTGGTGCGGCCCCTGCAAGCAGCTCAGCCCGGTGCTGGAGGGCCTGGCCGAGGAGTACGCCGGCCGCTTCGTGCTCGCCAAGATCGACGTGGACGCCAACCCGCTGATCTCCCAGCAGTTCGGCATCCAGGGCATCCCGGCCGTGATGGCCGTGGTCGCGGGCCAGCTGGTCCCGCTGTTCCAGGGCGCGGAGAGCGCCGCCAACGTCCGCAAGGTGCTGGACCAGCTGCTGCTGGTCGCCGAGCAGCGCTTCGGCATCGTCGGCGGGGCCGGCGCGCCCGCCGCCGAGGGCGAGGGCCCGGACGCCGCGCCGCTGCGCCCGGAGGACCCGGCGCTGTCCGCCGCGCACGACGCGCTGGACCGGGGCGACCTGGGCGGCGCCATCCAGGCGTACAAGAACGTGCTGACCGACCAGCCGGGCAACACCGAGGCGAAGCTGGGTCTGGCGCAGGCCGAACTGCTCAGCCGCGTCGAGGTGTTGGACCCGCAGGCCGTCCGTACGGAGGCCGCGGCGGACCCGAAGGACGTTCAGGCCCAGCTCCGGGCGGCGGATCTGGACCTGGTGGGCGGCCACGTCGAGGACGCCTTCGGGCGCCTGGTGGACACCGTCGGCCGGACGGCCGGGGAGGACCGGGACACCGCCCGGGTCCGGCTGCTGGAGCTGTTCGAGGTGATCGGCACGGAGGACCCGCGGGTCGTCGCGGCCCGGACCGCGCTGGCGCGCGTGCTGTTCTAGCAGCTCTTCCCGCCGGTCGGACGGCACGGCGGGTGACCTGCGGTGTCGCCAGGGGATTTGCCGACAATCCGGTCAGCCGTCGAGACGTTTACCAAATCTTGATTTCACCCGTGGGTGGTCACTTTCGGTGACCACCCACGGGTGTTTCACTGGTGTTTCCGGGGGATTTCGTCCACGGCCCGACCATTGGATGTCACACAGGGTGCAGATGGCGTCGATTCCGCGCGCGGCGTCACCGGATGTTGCATTACCCGTCAGTAAGCAACCCCTTGTGCTTCGCCGGGGATTCAAGCACGATCGGCCACGCCCGGTCCCCAGACTCCACACCCTCCGACAGCCGGTCGGCGCGAGGAGCGAGGGGAACCCCACCGGGTGCTCCGTCGGCTCCGGTCGGCGGTAGGGAGGGCAGGGGGGTATCCGCGGTCCCACGGCGGTTCCTGTCCTTCGACACGGCCGCGCACCCCTGCGCGGTCGCTGGTTGTCGCTCGGGGGTGATCGCCGAATTGTCGCCGGTCCAGCCCGCCGTCCCACCCGGACGGTCGGCGGAGGGACGGGAGCGCCGCCGTACACCGGCCGCTCCCGCGACCGACGACGCCCAAGGCGCTCTCCGCTACCGAGGACGTAGCTCTCTCCCATCCCAGGCCCCCACCGGTGCGGGACGCGCCGCTCGGAGGGCCGGAGATGTACGTCCTAGAAGGAGGACTCGCATGTCCCAGACCTACGGCAAGACCCGCTGGAAGCGCTTCGCCCTGGTGATGGTGCCCAGCGTCGCGGCCACCGCGATGGTCGGTGTCTCGATCGCGAACAGTGCGCTCGCCGCCTCGTTCAGCATCTCCGGCCAGCAGTTCAAGGTGACCACCACGCACCTGGAGGGCACCAACTTCTCGCAGTTCGGCACCGTCGACATCGAGGCCAACGGCAAGCCGCACCCGGTCGCCGTGTCCGCTTTCGACAAGGCCACCCTCAGCAACCTGTGCCAGTCGGTCGTGACCGACCTCTCCGCCTTCGGCCTGGGCAAGATCACCCTCCGCCTGGAGGCCGGCACCGACCCGGCCAAGCCGGTCGAGGCCGAGAAGCTCCTGATCGACCTGGAGGAGCTGAAGGCCGACGCGACCTTCAAGGAGCTCAACATCGGCCAGGACGCCTCCACCCTCCCGGGTGAGGCCACCCAGGGCTGGCACCCCCACCCGGGCGTGACCAAGGCGGGCGGCGGCGCCGGCCTGCCGACCGGCCTGACCGGCTTCGCCCAGTCGGCCAAGACGGCCAGCCTGGACGGCGTCCAGCAGACCGCGCGGGCCACCTCCGCCGGGTCGTTCAAGCTCAGCAACCTGAACCTGTCGCTCAAGAACGGCGACGGTGCGGGCAAGGAGTGCTACTAAGCACCGTCTGACCCCTCGCACCGAGGCCCCGCGCTGACGCTCCGGCGGACGGCGGGGCCTGGCGAGGGTCTTCGCGAGGCCGGGGGCGGCGGGCGACCGCCGTTCCCGGCCGACCCCCTTTCGTTCCTTCCCTCGTAGCGACATCGAGGAGCTGCACCATGTCCAGCGCAACGGTCGAACCGCGGCCCACCCCCCAGAACCCCGTCGTGTGGCTCTGGCGGCACTTCCGTGAATTCCGCCGCACCAGGCCGTTCTGGGGCGGCCTGCTGGCCATGATCGCCGGCGTTCCGATCCTCTACTTCCCTTACGCGCACCTCTCGCTCGGTGGCGTGACCATCGCGATGTCCACCACGGCGGGCGCCGGGTCGCTGATCATCGGCGTGCTGATGATCATCCTCGGCCTGACCGCCTGGTTCCAGCCCGCCGTCCGGGTCTTCGGTGGCATCGCGACCATCCTGCTGACCCTGGTCTCCATCCCGGTCTCCAACCTGGCCGGCTTCGGGATGGCGCTGCTGCCCGGGCTGATCGGCGGCGGGCTGATGGTCTCCTGGGCGCCGCTGCCGGAGCCGAAGGCCGAGGGGCGTCGCGGCCACCGGGCCCGCAAGGGCGCGGCCGTCGCCGAGAGCGTCGCCACCGAGCCCGCCGAGGCGCCGGTTGCCGAGACTCCGGCAGCCGAGACGTCGGCGCCCGAGGCACCGACCGCCAAGCTGCCCGCCCAGTCGTCCGCCGAGCCGCTCGCCAAGTGGTCCACGAAGGCGCTCGCCAAGGGCGGAGCGGCCGAGCCCGCCGCCGAGGCGAAGCTGCCCGAGCAGGCCGCGGAGGAGCAGGCCGCCGAGAAGCAGGCTGCCGAGAAGCAGGCCGTGTCCATGGACAAGCAGGCCGCGGAGGAGCGGGAGGAGACGCGGTGAGCGAGCGGGCCGAGCAAGCGGACGGCGGGGCCGTCCCCGAGCGCAGAGCGGGCCGGCACGCCGCGCCGCGCACGCCCGTACGGATCCGGCTGCGGGGCCGCGCGCTGGCGATGGCGGCGGTGCCGACCGCGCTGCTGATGGCCGCCGCCTACACGCCGAACCCGGCCGTCGCCGAGTCCGCCGCGGGCAAGTGCGGCACCGCGCCCGCCGCCGTGCCGGACGTAGCGCCGGTCGAGACGCCCGTCCCGAAGAGCGAGCTGCCCGCGCCACCGCCCGGCCCGTCCGCCACGCCCACCGGCGCGCCCACCAACCTGCCGACGGGCGGCCCGAGTTCGGTGCCCGCTCCGACGCAGACGCCGACGGCCAAGACCCCGACGGCCCCGACGACCGCGCCGGTGCAGACGCCCGCCGCCCGCTCGGCGGCCACCGGCGGTGCGAACACCGTCAGCGCCGTCTACCAGGGTGCCGACGCCGGGACGGGAACGGTCGCCCAGGCCGGGCTGATCGACGACATCATCGGCGGCGTCAGCCACCTGCTGAACCCGGGCGGTTCGACCCCCTCGCCGACCGCGACCCCGACCACCCAGGCTCCGGCCGTCCCGGCCCCGGCCGTACCCGCCCCGCGCGTGGGCACCCCGGCGCAGCCCGTACAGCCGCAGGCCCAGCAGGCCCCGGCGGCTTCGTCCGCTTCGTCCGCTCCGTCCGCCGGGAAGCCCGCCGCGCCGCAGAAGACGCCCTCCGCGGCCCCGACCGCCGCCCCGAAGGCGACCCCGTCCACGAGCGCGACCCCGGCGGCCTCGCCGACCGCCTCGCCCACCGCCGACCCCAACTGCGCGGTGGACGCCCGGAACCTGACGGCCGGCAAGGCGGCCGCCGAGCAGGTCGTCCCCGAGCAGAACTGGACGCTGCTGAGCAGCAGGCTGGGCCTGCACGGCGCCGCCTTCCACGGCGTCTACGACGTGAAGACCCCGAGCGGCACCAAGCGGGTGCTCAAGTTCGTGGTCAACGGCGTCGACATCGAGAACCTCGACATGTCGACCCTGGAGGGCAACGGCGTCACCTTCCACGTCCAGGGCGCCCCCGGCTCCACCTCGACCATCCGGGAGGGCCAGGTCACCATGTACGTGGAGCGGCTCTCCGGCCACCTCTCCAAGGTGCTGGGCCTGCCGATCCCGATCGACCTGGGCGAGATCACCCTCACCCCGGACACCCTGCCCCGCTGGCTCTACGACCTGATCGGCTCCATCCCGATCCCGCTGGATCTGGAGTTCACCGGCGTCACCGCCAAGCAGGCCGGCCAGTTCGGCGGCACCCTGCACATCCCGGGGATGCACCTGTTCAACGACAACGCGCCCTACAGCGACAAGTAGCGGCGACGAGCAGCAGGGCCCGTACAGCAGTCGAGGCGGCCCTCCCGGGACGGGAGGACCGCCTCGACCGCGTCTGCGTTACTGCCCCCGGTTGCCCACGTGGTGGACCTGCACCATGTTGGTGGTGCCGGGGATGCCGACGGGGACACCGGCGGTGACGATCACCGTGGCGCCCTCCTCCAGGCGGCCCATCTTGAGCAACTCGCGGTCGACCTGCGCGACCATCGCGTCGGTGGTGGCGACCTGCTCGGTCACGTACGCCTCGACGCCCCAGCTCAGCGAGAGCTGGTTGCGGGTGGCGCTGTCCGGGGTGAACGCGATCACCGGGATCGGCGAGCGGTAGCGGGACAGCCGGCGCGCGGTGTCACCGGACTTGGTGAACGCGACCAGCGCCTGCCCGTTCAGGAAGTCGCCGAGCTCGCACGCGGCGCGGGCGACGGAGCCGCCCTGGGTGCGCGGCTTGCGGCCCGGGTTGAGCGGCTGGAGGCCCTGGGCGACGAGCTCCTCCTCGGCCTTCTCGCAGATCCGGCTCATGGTGCGCACGGTCTCGATCGGGTACTTGCCGACGCTGGACTCGGCGGAGAGCATCACCGCGTCGGTGCCGTCCAGGATGGCGTTGGCGACGTCGGAGACCTCGGCGCGGGTCGGGCGCGAGGCGTGGATCATCGACTCCATCATCTGGGTGGCGACGATGACGGGCTTGGCGTTGCGGCGGGCCAGCGTGATCAGCTGCTTCTGGACCAGCGGCACCCGCTCCAGCGGGTACTCGACGGCCAGGTCGCCGCGGGCGACCATGATGGCGTCGAAGGCGAGGACGATCTCCTCCATGGCCTCGACGGCCTGCGGCTTCTCGATCTTGGCGATGACCGGCACGCGGATGCCGACCTCGTCCATGACCTCGTGGACGTCCTTGATGTCGGCCGCGTTGCGGACGAAGGACAGCGCGACCATGTCGACGCCCAGGCGCAGGGCGAAGCGCAGGTCGTCCTTGTCCTTCTCGGACAGCGCGGGCACGTTCACGGCCGCGCCGGGCAGGTTGATGCCCTTGTTGTTCGAGAGCACGCCGCCCTCGACCACCACGGTCCTCACCCGCGGGCCGTCGACGCTGACGACCTCCAGGGCGATGACGCCGTCGTTGATCAGGATCGGGTCGCCGGGCTTCACGTCGCCGGGCAGGCCCTTGTAGGTGGTGCCGCAGATGTGCTGGTCACCGGGGACGTCCTCGGTGGTGATGGTGAACTCGTCGCCGTTGTCGACGGTCACCGGGCCGTTGGCGAAGGTCGCCAGACGGATCTTGGGACCCTGGAGGTCGGCCAGGACGCCGATGGCCTTGCCGGTGTCCTCCGAGACCTGGCGGACCTTGCGGTACCGCTCCTCGTGGTCCGCGTGGTTGCCGTGGCTCATGTTCAGTCGGGCGACGTTCATGCCCGCCTCGACGATGGCCTTCAGCTGTTCGTAGGAGTCCGTCGCGGGACCCAGGGTGCAGACAATTTTCGCTCGGCGCATATCCGTCAGTCTATCCGTTCGAGTTGAGGGCGCATTCGGCGGGAATAGGGAGGAATCGCCGTCGAATCGTCCCGGGGAACGAGACCGAACCGTCTCACTCCTCGGACTCGCCGCTTTCGCGGTGGACCAGTGCGAAGGTCTGGCGGGCGATCTCCAGCTCCTCGTCGGTGGGCACCACGGCCACCGCGACCCGGGCGTACGCGGGCGAGATGATCCGAGGCTCGCCCGAGCGCACCGAGTTCAGCTCGGGGTCCACGGCGATGCCCAGCTCCTCCAGCCCGGCGGTGGCCGCGGCGCGCACCGGCGCGGCGTTCTCCCCGACGCCCGCGGTGAACGCGATGGCGTCCACCCGGCCGAGGACGGCGTAGTAGCCGCCGATGTACTTGCGCAGCCGGTGGATGTACGCGTCGAAGGCGAGTTCCGCGTCCGCGTCCCCGGCGTCCGCGCGGCGCATGATCTCGCGCATGTCGTTGTCGCCGCTCAGGCCCAGCAGGCCGCTGCGGCGGTTGAGCAGGTCGTCGATCTCGTCGACCGACATCCCGCCGACGCGGTGCAGGTGGAACACCACACCGGCGTCGATGTCGCCCGAACGGGTGCCCATGACCAGGCCTTCGAGCGGGGTGAGGCCCATGGAGGTGTCCAGGCAGCGGCCGCCGCCGACGGCCGAGGCGGAGGCGCCGTTGCCCAGGTGCAGCACGATGACGTTCACCTCGGCCGGGTCCTTGCCGAGCAGCCGGGCCGTCGCCCGCGAGACGTACTGGTGCGAGGTGCCGTGGAAGCCGTAGCGGCGCACCCGGTGCTCGTCGGCCACGGCCTTGTCGATCGCGTACCGGGCGGCGTACTCGGGCATCGAGGCGTGGAAGGCGGTGTCGAACACCGCCACCTGCGGCAGGTCGGGGCGCAGCGCGCGGGCGACCTCGACGCCGATGATGTTCGCCGGGTTGTGCAGCGGCGCGACGGGGATGAGGCGGCGGATCTCCTGGAGCACCTCGTCGGTGATGACGGTCGGTTCGGTGAACCGCTTGCCGCCGTGCACCACCCGGTGGCCGATCGCGGCGAGCTCGGGGGAGTCCAGCCCGAGGCCGTCCGCGGTGAGCTCCTCGGCGACGGCCTTCAGCGCGGCGGTGTGGTCGGGGAAGACCTGGAGCGTCTCGCGCGCCTCGCCCGAGCGCGGCCCGCCCGCGTGTGAGGTGTGCACCAGGCGGCCGCCGGGCTCGCCGATCCGCTCGACCAGGCCGGAGGCGAGCCTGGCGCCGTCCAGCATGTCGATCAGCTGGTACTTGACCGAGGAGGAGCCGGCGTTGAGCACCAGGACGCGCGTTCCTTCACTCATGCCTGCGGCTCCTTCTTCTCCTGCGACTGGATGGCGGTGATCGCGACGGTGTTGACGATGTCCTGCACCAGCGCGCCGCGCGAGAGGTCGTTGACGGGCTTGCGCAGCCCCTGGAGCACCGGGCCGACGGCCACGGCTCCCGCCGAGCGCTGGACGGCCTTGTAGGTGTTGTTGCCGGTGTTGAGGTCCGGGAAGATCAGCACCGTCGCCCGCCCGGCCACCTCCGAGCCCGGCAGCTTGGTGGCCGCGACGTTCGGGTCCACTGCGGCGTCGTACTGGATCGGGCCCTCGACCAGGATGTCCGGCCGCAGTTCGCGCACCAGCTCGGTGGCCTTGCGGACCTTGTCCACGTCCGCGCCCGAGCCGGAGGTGCCGGTCGAGTACGAGAGCATCGCGACCCTCGGCTCCACCCCGAACTGGGCGGCGGTGGCGGCGGACTGGATGGCGATGTCGGCGAGCTGCTGGGCGTCCGGGTCGGGGTTGACCGCGCAGTCGCCGTACACCAGCACCTTGTCGGCCAGGCACATGAAGAAGACGGAGGAGACGATCGCGGCGCCCGGCGAGGTCTTGATGACCTCGAAGGCGGGCCGGATGGTGGCGGCGGTGGAGTGCACCGCGCCGGAGACCATGCCGTCGGCGATGCCCTCCTGGACCATCAGGGTGCCGAAGTACGAGACGTCGGTGACGAGGTCCAGCGCCAGCTCGACGGTCATGCCCTTGTGGGCGCGCAGCTTGGCGTACAGCTCGGCGAACTGGCGGCGCAGCGGGCTGGTGGTCGGGTCGACGATCCGGGCCTGGGCGCGGTCGGCGCCCGAGGTCTCCCGGGGCAGCTCGATGCCCAGGCTCGCGGCCTTGCGGCGTACGGCGTCGACCTCGCCGAGCAGGGTGAGGTCGCAGATGTTGCGGCGCAGCAGGATCTCGGCGGCGCGCAGCACCCGCTCCTCGGTGCCCTCCGGCAGCACGACGTGCCGGCGCTCGCCGCGGGCGCGCTCCAGCAGCTCGTGCTCGAACATCATCGGGGTGACGCGCTCGGAGCGGCCGACCTCGATCCGGTTGGTCAGCTCGGCGGTGTCGACGTGCAGTTCGAACAGGCCCAGGGCGATCTCGGCCTTGCGGGGGCTGGCCGCGGTGAGCTTGCCCTCGAGGTGGGTGAGGGTCGCGGCGGTGGGCCAGCTGCCCTCGGGGACGACGGCCACCGGGGTGCCGGGGGCGAGGCGGGCGGCCAGCGCCATGACGTTGGGGCCCGGGTGCTGGCCGAGGGTCAGCAGCACCCCGGCGATCGGCGGGGCGCCGGCGGCGTGCGCGGCCAGGGAGCCGATCACCAGGTCGGCGCGGTCCCCGGGGGTGACGACGAGGGCCCCTTCGGTCAGGGCGTCCAGGAAGGTGGGGAGCATGGCGCCGCCGAAGACGTAGCCGCGCACGTCCCGGGCCAGGCCCGCGGCGTCCCCGAGCAGGACCTCGGCGCCGGTGGCCTCGACCAGCTGCCCGACGGTGGGCGCGGCGAGGGCCGGCTCCTCCGGGATGACGTACGCGGGGATCGGCAGCTTCTCGGTGAGGGTGCGCTGGACGCGCTGCTTGACGCCGGGGGCGACGCGGTTGGCGATCATCGCCAGGGTCTCGCAGCCGAGGTCGGTGTACGCGCGGTGGGCGTTGCGCACCTCGGCGATCACGGCCTCGGCGTCCTCGCCGTGCCCGCCGACCACCGGGAGCACGGCGGCGCCGAACTCGTTGGCGAGGCGGGCGTTGAAGGCCAGCTCGTCGGGGATGTTGGTGTCCGCGAAGTCGGTGCCGAGCACCAGCACCGCCTGGCAGCGGCGCTCCACCGCGCGGAAGCGGTCGATGAGGACGGAGACCAGCTCGTCCTGGCCCTGGGCGGCCTGGAGGGCCGCGGCCTCCTCGTAGGTGAGCCCGTACAGCTCGGTGCCGGGCAGGTCGATCCGGTACCGCCCGCGCAGCAGCTCGACCACGTGGTCGGCCCCGGGCTCCCCGGGCGCGCCGGCGTGCACCAGCGGCCGGAACACCCCGACCCGGTCCACCTGCCGGGTGAGCAGTTCCATGACCCCGAGCTCGACCGCCTGGCGGCCGTCCCCCCGGTCGATCCCGGTCACGTACACGCTGCGCGCCACCCGGCTGTCTCCGTCCCGTTGCCTCGGCAGATGGTCGTATCGACCATACATTCGCACCGGTCACGGCCGCCCGCGAGCAGAGGGGTGGAGGAGGGGCAAGGGGCGAAGGTCCCCGGGCGTTCGGGGACCTTCGCCCGGGCTTCAATGCCCGGGGTTCAATGCACGGGGTTCAGCGCCCGGGGTTCAAATGCACGGGGTTCAGCGCACGGGTCGGAGCCAGACGGTCGCGAGCGGCGGCAGGATGAGGTCGGCGGAGCGGGGTTGGTCGTTCCAGGGGACGGGGTCGGCCTTGACGGGGTGGGAGTTGCCGACGCCGCTGCCGCCGTACTGCTCGGCGTCGGTGTTGAGGGCCTCCTCCCACAGCTGGTCGCGGCCTTCGAGGGCGGGCAGGCCGACGCGGTGGCCGTGGCGGACGACGGGGGAGAAGTTGCAGACGGCGACGAGCGGGGTGCCGTCGGCGGCGTAGCGGACGAAGGAGAGCAGGTTGTCCTCGGCGGAGCCGCCGTCGAGCCAGCGGAAGCCGTCCGGGGTGGTGTCGAGCTCCCAGAGGGCGGGGGTGTCGAGGTACGTCCCGTTGAGCTCGCGGACCAGGTCGCGCACGCCGAGGTGGTCCTGATGGGCGGGCCAGTCGGGCCGCAGCACCCACCACTGCGGGCCCTGCTCGTGGTCCCACTCGGAGCCCTGGGCGAACTCCTGCCCCATGAAGAGGAGTTGCTTGCCGGGGTGGGCCCACATGAAGCCGAGGTAGGCGCGGTGGTTGGCGCGCTGCTGCCACCAGTCGCCGGGCATCTTGGAGACGAGCGACTGCTTGCCGTGCACGACCTCGTCGTGGGAGATCGGCAGGACGTAGTTCTCCGAGTACGCGTACACCATCGAGAAGGTGATCTCGTCGTGGTGGTACCGGCGGTGGACGGGCTCCTTGGACATGTAGACCAGCGAGTCGTGCATCCAGCCCATGTTCCACTTGAGCCCGAAGCCCAGGCCCCCGGCGTCGGTGGGCCGGGTGACGCCGTCCCAGGCGGTGGACTCCTCGGCGATGGTGACGGCGCCCGGGCAGCGCCGGTAGACGGTGGCGTTCATCTCCTGGAGGAAGGAGGCCGCGTCCAGGTTCTCCCGGCCGCCGAACTGGTTGGGCGTCCAGGCGCCGCTGTCGCGGGAGTAGTCGAGGTAGAGCATCGAGGCGACGGCGTCGACCCGCAGGCCGTCGACGTGGAACTCCTCGCACCAGTACACGGCGTTGGCGACGAGGAAGTTGCGCACCTCCTTGCGGCCGTAGTCGAACTCCAGGGTCCCCCAGTCGGGGTGCTCGGCGCGCAGCGGGTCGGCGGGCTCGTACAGCGGCTCGCCGTCGAAGCGGGCGAGGGCGAAGTCGTCCTTGGGGAAGTGCGCGGGCACCCAGTCGACGATCACGCCGATGCCGTGCCGGTGCAGGGTGTCGACGAGGTGGCGGAAGTCGTCGGGGGTGCCGAGGCGGGCGGTGGGGGCGTAGTAGCCGGAGACCTGGTACCCCCAGGAGCCGCCGAAGGGGTGCTCCATCACCGGCATGAACTCCACGTGGGTGAAGTTCAACTCCTTGAGGTAGCGCGGCAGTTCCTCGGCGATGGCGCGGTAGGAGGTGAGGTCGGGCCGCCAGGAGGCGAGGTGCAGCTCGTACACCGACATCGGTGCGCGGTGGTGCGCGGCGCGGGCCCGGCGCTCCATCCACTCGCCGTCCTGCCACCGGTACGCCGAGGAGGTGACCACCGAGGCGGTGCCGGGCGGGCACTGGGCGGCGCGGGCCAGCGGGTCGGCCTTGTCGAGCACCCAGCCCTGCCGGGTGTGGATCTCGTACTTGTAGGCTGCGCCCTCGGCCAGGCCCGGGACGAACAGCTCCCAGACCCCGGAGGAGCCGAGGGAGCGCATCGGGTGCCCGGTGCCGTCCCAGTGGTTGAAGTCGCCGATGAGGCGGACGCCGGCGGCGTTGGGCGCCCAGACGGCGAAGGCGGTGCCGGCCACGCCGTCGACGGCGCGCACGTGCGAGCCGAGCACCCGCCACAGCTGCTCGTGCCGGCCCTCGGAGATCAGGTGCAGGTCGAGCTCGCCGAGGGTGGGCGGGGTGCGGTAGCCGTCCTGCTGGCGCAGCGGCTCCCCGTCCGGGTACGTCACCAGCAGTTCGTAGCGCGGGAGTTCGCCGCCCGCCAGCAGGCCGGTGAACAACCCGCCCTGCTGGTGGGTGAGTTCGGCCGGGCCCTGGCCGGTCTCGACCACCACCCGTTCGGCGAGGGGCCGCAGCACCCGGATCGCGGTGCCGCCGTGCACGGGGTGCGCGCCGAGCAGGGAGTGCGGGTCGTGGTGCTGCCCGCCGACCAGCCGGTCCACTTCGGAGGGCGGCAGCGGCGCCTCGGGCAGCCGCAGCGGGGCCGGACGGGCGGGTTCCGCCGCCGGCTCCTGGGGCTCCTCGGTCGGTACGGGCGCCGCGGGCCCGGCCAGGAAGGTGGCCGGTACGGGGCGGGTGGGGCGGCCGGTCGGGTCGAGCGGCGTCACGACGGGTCCTCCTGCGGCGGCGACGGGGTGGGCGGACTACGGGGTGGGCGGACTGCGGGGGACGGCGATGGAGCGGGTACAGCGGTACGGCGGTACAGCGGTGCGGGCGGGTTCTGGTTCGGGTTCAGACGGTGAGCGCGAGCCGGTTGATCGCGGCCAGCGGGATCGGCAGCCAGCCCGGCCGGTGCCGGGCCTCGTACACGACCTCGTAGACGGCCTTGTCGATCTCCAGCGCCCGCATCAGCTCCGGCGAGGCCGCCGGGTCGGCGCCACCCCCGGCGGTGTAGCCGGCGCAGAAGGCGGTGCGGTTGCGCTGCGCCCAGGCGGCGGCGAGGTGCGCCAGCTCCGGGTCGGGCGGCCCGCCGGCGAGCAGATGGGCGGCGGCGTAGTCGAAGGAGCGGAGCATCGCGGCGACGTCGCGCAGCGCGGGCTGCGGCTCGCGGCGCTCGTTGACGGACTTGGCGGGCTCGCCCTCGAAGTCGAGCAGCACCCAGCCGTGCGGGGTGCGCATGGCCTGCCCGAGGTGCAGGTCGCCGTGGATGCGCTGCACGGGCAGGCCGTCGGGGTGGGCGTCGGCGAGCTGCTGGAAGGCGGTGCGCAGGGCGGCGCGGTAGCGCAGCAGCCCGGGGACGGCGGCGACGGCGCTGTCGAGGCGGTCGGCCATGGCGGTGGCGAGGCGGCCGGTCTGGGTGCGGTCGAGCCGGGCGACGGGCATGGAGCGGGAGAGCACCCGGTGGACCTCGGCGGTGGCCCGGCCGAGCCGGTGGGCCTCGATGGCGAAGTTGCCGGGGGAGCGGTCGCCCTTGAGGCGGCCGACCTGGTCCAGGGCGAGCTCCCAGCCGTCCTCGGCGTCGGGCAGGTAGCGCTGCAGCAGGCCCAGGGTGGCGGGCTCGGCGCGCTCCATGCGGCTCTCGAACCAGGCGGCGACGCGGGGGATGCGGGTGGAGCCGGCCCGGGAGAGGGCGAGGGAGAGTTCCAGGTCGGGGTTGGTGCCGGGGTGGATGCGGCGGAACAGCTTGAGGATGTACGAGGTGCCGTAGATGACGGAGCTGTTGGACTGCTCGGCGGTGGAGGCACGCCCGGGCAGGTTGGCGGGCAGCCCGGAGCCGGGGGTGCGGCGGAAGGAGAGGGCGCCGAACCGGTCGCCGGTGGCGAGGTGCTCGAGCAGCCGCCCGGTGAGCTCGGGGTCGTGGACGGCGTCGTAGAGCGCGGCCCCGTCGTAGGGGCCCTGGCTGAGGCGGCCGAGCACGGCGGCCGGTTCGATGGTCGCGGGCCCCTGGGAGCGGATGCCGAGCAGGAGTTGGTAGACGTCGCCGTGGGGCAGGCCCGCGGTGGTGGCGTGCTCGACGCGCAGCAGCAGGTGGAGCAGGGCGGGGTCGCCGACCTGGAGCGGGGTGCCGACGACGGGGGTCAGGCCCGTGATCGGCCGGCCCTTGCCGGCGTACCAGCGCTGGGTGGGGAGCCACTGCGCGATCAGCGGCAGGGCCGCCTGGACGAGCTCGCTGACCCCCAGGGCGGTTCTGCGGGCCCCCGAGCCCCGCGCGCCCGCCGGCGCGTCGTGCTGGAGGTGGGCTTGAGAACGGGAGGTTTCGGACATGACTCCCTTTCCCCGGAAGCGCGCGGACGGCCCGACGGTCGTGGCCGGGTCTGGCAGTCTTCCGGATTTCGGCGGCGCGGCGGTCGCGGCACGCGAGCTCGGCTCGGGTGTCACGCATTCGTGTGGGTGGCCGTTGGGCTGTTCTCCGTACGCGGTGGTGCAGAGAACTCCGGGGGCGCTGGGGTTCAACTCGCGCCCCCGGAGGGTCTGGTGGTGCTGTCCGGCGCTCGGCGCGGTGGATCGTTACTTCGGGCGCCTGGTGCCGCTGAGGCGCGGGGGCTGCCGGAGCTGGAACCAGTAGAAGCCGTGGCCGGCGAGGGTGAGCAGGTAGGGCCACTCGCCGATCGACGGGAAGCGCACCCCGCCGATCAGCTCGACCGGGTACCGTCCGCCGTACCGCCGCAGGTCCAGCTCGGTCGGCTGCGCGAACCGCGAGAAGTTGTTCACGCACATGACCAGGTCCCCCTCGTGCTCGCGCACGAAGGCCAGGACGGCGGGGTTGCTGGACGGCAGCTCGGTGTAGGTGCCCAGGCCGAACGCCGGGTTGAGCTTGCGGATCTCGATCATGCGACGCGTCCAGTGCAGCAGTGAACTCGAACTGCTCTGCTGCGCCTCGACGTTGGTCACCTGGTAGCCGTACACCGGGTCCATGATGGGCGGCAGACTGAGCCTGCCCGGGTCGGCGGAGGAGAAACCCGCGTTGCGGTCCGGGGTCCACTGCATCGGCGTGCGCACGCCGTCCCGGTCGCCGAGCCAGATGTTGTCGCCCATGCCGATCTCGTCCCCGTAGTAGAGCACCGGGGAGCCGGGCAGGGAGAGCAGCAGGGCGGTGAAGAGCTCGATCTGGTTGCGGTCGTTCTCCAGCAGCGGGGCGAGCCGGCGGCGGATGCCCACGTTGGCGCGCATCCGGGGGTCCTTGGCGTACTCCGCGTACATGTAGTCGCGCTCCTCGTCGGTGACCATCTCCAGGGTCAGCTCGTCGTGGTTGCGCAGGAAGATGCCCCACTGGCAGCCGCCCGGGATCGCCGGGGTCTTGGCGAGGATCTCCGAGACGGGGTAGCGGGACTCGCGCCGCACGGCCATGAAGATCCGCGGCATCACCGGGAAGTGGAAGGCCATGTGGCACTCGTCGCCGCCGGCGGTGAAGTCGCCGAAGTAGTCGACGACGTCCTCGGGCCACTGGTTGGCCTCGGCGAGGAGGACGGTGTCCGGGTAGTCGGCGTCGATCTCCTTGCGGACCCGCCTGAGGAACTCGTGGGTCTCCGGCAGGTTCTCGCAGTTGGTGCCCTCGCGGGCGAACAGGTACGGCACCGCGTCGAGCCGGAAGCCGTCGATGCCGAGGTCCAGCCAGAACCTCAGGCCGGCGATCATCTCGTCCTGGACCCGGGGGTTGTCGTAGTTGAGGTCCGGCTGGTGCGAGAAGAAGCGGTGCCAGTAGTACTGCTTGCGGACGGGGTCGTACGTCCAGTTGGAGGTCTCGGTGTCGACGAAGATGATCCGGGCGTCGGGGTACTGCTTGTCGTCGTCGGCCCACATGTAGAAGTCGCCGTAGGGCCCGTCCGGGTCGGAGCGGGACGCCTGGAACCACGGGTGCTGGTCGCTGGTGTGGTTCATGACGAAGTCGATGATGACGCGCATGCCGCGGGCGTGGGCGGCGTCGACGAACTCCATGAAGTCGGCGAGGTCGCCGAACTCGGGCAGCACCGACTTGTAGTCGGCCACGTCGTACCCGCCGTCGCGCAGGGGTGAGGCGAAGAAGGGCGGGAGCCAGAGGCAGTCGACACCGAGCCACTGCAGGTAGTCGAGTTTGGTCGTGAGCCCCTTGAGGTCTCCGACACCGTCGCCGTTGCTGTCCTGGAAGGACCGCACCAGCACCTCGTAGAAGACCGCGCGCTTGAACCAATCCGGGTCCAGGTTCTTCGTCGAGGTCTCCGGGAAGGTGTCGGGGACGGGCTCGTTCACTGTCACGCTGGGTTCCTCCGAACCGTGAGGAGGTGAGCCGGCTCGGCTGAGGGATCGAGCCGGACGTAGTTGTGCCGGCCCCAGGTGTACGCGGCGCCGGTCAGCTCGTCGTGCACCAGGTGGGGGCCGTCGCCGTCCAGCGTGACGGTGGCCTCCTGCGCGTGGTGCGGGTCGAGGTTGACCACGGTGATGACCTGGTCGGTGAGGCCGTCCTCGGTGGTCGCGGTCTTGGAGTAGGCGATCACCCGGTCGTTGTCGGTGGCGTGGAAGCGCAGGTCGCGCAGCTGCTGGAGGGCGGGGTGGCGCCGGCGCAGCCGGTTGAGCACGGTCAGCAGCGGGGCGAGGGTGTCGGTGCGGTTCCAGTCGCGCGGGCGCAGCTCGTACTTCTCCGAGTGCAGGTACTCCTCGGAGCCGGGGTGGGCCGGCTCGTTCTCGTACAGCTCGAAGCCGGCGTAGACGCCGTAGCTGGGGGAGAGGGTGGCGGCGAGGACGGCGCGGATCGCGAAGGCGGCGCGGCCTCCGTGCTGGAGGTAGGCGTGCAGGATGTCGGGGGTGTTGGCGAAGAAGTTGGGCCGCATGTAGGCGGCGGCGTCACCGGTGAGTTCGGTGAGGTACTCGGTGAGTTCGGTTTTGTCGTTGCGCCAGGTGAAGTACGTGTACGACTGGTGGAATCCGATCTTCCCGAGGGTGTGCATCATCGCGGGGCGGGTGAACGCCTCCGCGAGGAACACCACGTCCGGGTCGGTGCGGGCGACGTCGGCGAGGACCTTCTCCCAGAACACCACCGGTTTGGTGTGGGGGTTGTCGACGCGGAAGATCCTTACGCCGTGGGACATCCAGAAGTGCAGGACGCGGAGGGTTTCCTTGACGATTCCGTCCATGTCCTGATCGAAGTTGATCGGATAGATGTCCTGGTACTTCTTCGGCGGGTTCTCGGCGTACGCGATGGTGCCGTCCGCGCGGTGGCTGAACCATTCCGGGTGCTTGTTGACCCACGGGTGGTCGGGGGAGCACTGGAGCGCGAAGTCCAGCGCCACCTCCAGGTGCAGGGCCTGCGCCTCGGCGACGAAGTGGTCGAAGTCCTCGATGGTGCCCAGGTCCGGGTGGACGGCGTCGTGGCCGCCCTCGGGGGAGCCGATCGCCCAGGGCGAGCCGACGTCGTGCGGACCGGCCGTCAGGGTGTTGTCCGGGCCCTTGCGGAAGGCTCGGCCGATCGGGTGGACGGGCGGCAGGTAGACCACGTCGAAGCCCATCGCGGCGACGGCCGGCAGCCGCTCGGCGGCGGTGCGCAGGGTGCCCGAGCGCGGGGGCTCCACGCCGGTCGGGTCCACCACGGCGCCCTCGGAGCGGGGGAAGAACTCGTACCAGGAGCCGAACAGCGCGCGCTCGCGGTCCACCTGCAGCGGCAGCGGACGGGAGGAGCTGAGCAGCTCGCGCAGCGGGTAGCGGGCCAGCAGCTCCAGCACCTCGGGGGCGAGGGCGGCGGCCAGGCGGGACAGCGGCGGCAGGCCGGGGTCGCGCAGGGAGTCGGCGGCGGCCAGCACGTGCGCGCGGCCCTCCTTCTTCGGCACCCCGGCGGCGGCGCGCTCCAGCAGCCGCGCGCCCTCCTCCAGGACGAGCGCGGTGTCGATCCCGGCGGGCAGCTTGATCGCGGCGGCCTTGCGCCAGGTGGCGACCGGGTCGCTCCACGCCTCCACCAGGTACGACCAGCGGCCGGGGGCGGTCGGGGTGACGTACGCGCCCCAGCGGTCGGTGCCCTCGGCGAGCTCGCGCATCGGCGTCCACGGGCCGCTGCGGCCGCGCGGGTCGCGCAGCACCACGTTGGCGTTGACGGCGTCGTGGCCCTCGCGGAATACGGTCGCGGTGACCGGGAAGGACTCGCCGGCGACCGCCTTGGCCGGGCGGCGGCCGGCGTCGACGAGGGGGCTGACGTCCAGGACGGGGATGCGGCCGATCACGGTGTCGCTCTCTGTCGTCTTGCGGGCGGCGGTCTTGCGAGCGGGGGTCTTGCGGGCGGGCGTCTTCGGGGCCGCCGCGGCCTTGTCGGCGGTCGCGGGCTTCGGGTGCTTCGCGGCGGAGGCGGAGGCGGTGGCGGCGGTGGTCGCGGTGGCGGCCGTGCGGCGCGTGGTGGTGGCGCGCCGGCGGGGTGCGGCCGTCCGGCCCTCCTCGGCCCCGGGTTGTCGGGCCTCGGCGGGCTCCTCGCGTTCCTCGCGTTCCTCGCGGACGGCCCCGGCGGCCCGGGGGGCCGGCATCGCCGTGTCCGTCCGAGGGTCAGAATCCGTCCGTACGGCGGATTCCGCGACCGCTGCGCCGAGAGTGTCGGCCACCGGTGTGGACTGGTCCCGCGTGTCGCCGTGCATGCCAAGCTCCTGCCCGAGATCGGCGGCAACTCCCGCGGCCCGCGGGCAGGGGGAGTACCGGGAGGACTGCGTGGGTGGGGGTGGACGCGCGACCGGAAGCCTGCCCGTGCCGCTCGCCCCGGCAACCCGCCCGGCGCCCGTCGAGCCGGTGGCGGGGAGCCCCGGAGCCGCGCGTCCCGGCGCGCGGCTGCCGCGACGCGCCCCCTGGCGGTCCGGTCCACCCGTGAACGAGCGGCCCGGGCGGGAGGACACGCGTCGGTGCGCGGCGCACGCCGAATGGGCTAAGGAGGAAGGTGAAGGGCCGACATGAAAAGGGTTCGGACGTGCTGCCGAAGGGGGCTCCACCCGTCGCCGTAGTCCCCACGACATCTAACGACTCCGGCCCATCCTCGCACCGGGGAGAGGATTTTTGCAGCGGTACGACAGTAGTTTCGGGTATGGCCGTGATCCCAGGAGAGCGCGGAAATGGATTCGTTCCACGGAGTTCACAGAAGCGGTGGTGCGAACCCCCGAAATGTGCGCCCCGCGCGCCCCCCGTGCCGACGGATGCGCCGAATGCGATCTCATCAATAGGCCGAACGGATGCCCAATAGCCCGCTTGACGCACTGTCATGACGGCCGTCGGGGCTACGCTTCACGCCGTGAAGGCAATCCGCAGATTCACCGTCCGCACCGTCCTGCCCGAACAACTCCAGCCGTTGCACGAGCTGGCCCTCAATCTGCGCTGGTCCTGGCACCCCGAGACCAGGGACCTCTTCCGGTCCGTGGACCCGGAGGTCTGGGCGGCCGCCGGTGAGGACCCGGTGCGGCTGCTCGGAGAGGTCCCGGCCGCCAGGCTCGCCGCCCTCGCCACCGACCGGCGCTTCCTGCGCAGACTCGGCGACCTCGCCGACGACCTGCACGAGTACCTGAGCGGCCCGCGCTGGTACCAGGCGCAGCAGGCCGGCGGGTCCGCCCCGCCGCCCGCCGCCATCGCCTACTTCTCCCCCGAGTACGGCATCGCCGCCGCGCTGCCCCAGTACTCCGGCGGGCTCGGCATCCTGGCCGGCGACCACCTCAAGGCCGCCAGTGACCTGGGCGTGCCGATCATCGGCGTCGGCCTGTTCTACCGGCACGGCTACTTCCGGCAGTCCCTGGACCGCGACGGCTGGCAGCAGGAGCGCTACCCGCTGCTCGACCCGGACGAGCTCGCCGTCAGCCTCCTGCGCGAGGCCGACGGCGCCCCCGCCCGCGTGGACCTCGCCCTGCCCGGCGGCCGCACCCTGGCCGCCCGGATCTGGAAGGCCCAGGTCGGGCGCGTCCCCCTGCTGCTCCTCGACTCCGACACCGAGGAGAACTCGCCCGCCGAACGCGACGTCACCGACCGGCTGTACGGCGGCGGCAGCGAGCACCGGCTCCTCCAGGAGATGCTGCTCGGCATTGGCGGCGTCCGGGCCGTGCGCGCGTACTGCCGCCTCACCGGGCACCCCGCGCCCGAGGTCTTCCACACCAACGAGGGCCACGCCGGTTTCCTCGGCGTCGAGCGCATCCGCGAGCTGGTCGCCGACGAGGCCGCCGACCTGGACTTCGCCGCCGCCCTGGAGTCCGTCCGGGCGGGCACCCTGTTCACCACCCACACGCCCGTCCCCGCCGGCATCGACCGCTTCGACCGCGAGCTGGTCGCCCGTCACTTCGGCGGCGGGACCGCCCTGCCCGGCGTGCCCGTCGAGCAGGTGCTCGCCCTCGGCGCCGAGACCTGGCCCGGCGGCGACCCCGAGCTCTTCAACATGGCCGCCATGGGCCTGCGCCTGGCCCAGCGCGCCAACGGGGTCTCCACCCTGCACGGCGAGGTCAGCCGGGCCATGTTCAACGGCCTCTGGCCCGGATTCGACCCCGCCGAGGTGCCGATCACCTCCGTCACCAACGGCGTGCACGCCGCCACCTGGATCGACCCGGCCGTGGTGCGCCTGGGCGCCGCCGAGATCGGCGCCGACCGCGCCGAGGAGGCGATGACCACCGGCGAGACGCAGCGCTGGACGGGCCTGGAGCGGATCGGCAACACCGAGATCTGGGACCTGCGCCGCAGCCTGCGCGCCCAGCTGGTCGAGGAGGCCCGCCACCGGCTGCGCGCCTCCTGGCGCCAGCGCGGCGCCGGCGAGGCCGAGCTCGGCTGGGTCTCCTCCGTGCTCGACCCCGACGTGCTCACCATCGGCTTCGCCCGCCGCGTGCCCTCGTACAAGCGGCTCACCCTGATGCTGCGCGACGCCGACCGGCTGCGCGCCCTGCTGCTGCACCCGACCAGGCCCGTGCAGATCGTCGTCGCCGGCAAGGCCCACCCGGCCGACGACGGCGGCAAGCGGCTGATCCAGCAGATGGTCGCCTTCGCCGACGACCCGGCCGTGCGCCACCGGATCGTCTTCCTGCCCGACTACGACATGGCGATGGCCCGGCACCTCTACCCGGGCTGCGACGTGTGGCTCAACAACCCGCTGCGCCCGCTGGAGGCCTGCGGCACCTCCGGGATGAAGGCGGCGCTCAACGGCTGCCTCAACCTGTCCGTCCTGGACGGCTGGTGGGACGAGTGGTACGACGGCCAGAACGGCTGGGCGATCCCCACCGCCGACGAGGGCGCCGGCGTCCTCGACCCGGACAGCAGCGAGGCCGAGCGGCGCGACGACATCGAGGCGGCCGCGCTCTACGACCTGATCGAGGACCAGGTCGCCGCCCGCTTCTACGACCGCGACGGGGACGGGCTGCCGCACCGCTGGATCGCGATGGTCCGGCACACCCTGGTCACCCTCGGGCCCAAGGTGCTGGCCGGCCGGATGGTCCGCGAGTACGTCGACCGGCTGTACGCCCCCGGCGCGCTGGCCCAGCGGGAGCTGGCGGCGGGCCGGCACGCCGGGGCGCGCGAGCTGGCGCTGTGGAAGGCCAAGGTGCGCGAAGCTTGGCCGGCCGTGCGGGTCGAGCACGTGGAGGCGGAGGGGACGGGCGAGGCGCAGGAGCTCGGCGGGGCGCTCGCGCTGCGGGTGCAGGTCGCGCTCGGGGCGCTGGAGCCCGGGGACGTCGAGGTGCAGGTGGTCTCCGGCCGGGTGGACGAGGGGGACGGCATCTCCGACGCCGCCGTGCTCGCCCTCAAGCCGGTCGGCGGGCCCGACCTCGACGGGCGGACCCGCTACGAGGGCTCGCTGGAGCTGGACCGGACGGGCCCCTTCGGCTACACCGTCCGGGTGCTGCCCTCCCACCCCCGGCTGGCCTCCCCGGCCGAGCTCGGGCTTGTCGCCCTTCCGGCCGAGTCGGCCGGGATGGACGCGGGGCTGCTGCGCTGACGCTCCCGCCCGACCCCGCCCGATGCGCCGGGTACTACGGACGGCAGCCGTCCGGTTGCCCGGCGTGTCGGGCGGCGGGAGCGTGAGGGCCATGATGCGAACCCTGCGCGCGGTCGCCCTCGCCGCGCTGTCCGCCGTCCTCGTGGCGGGCCCGGCCCAGGCCGCCGCCCGCCCCCTGGCCGCCCCTCCGGCCGAGGCGCAGATCTCCGTGGAGCTGTGCCCGCCGGACGCGGTCGTCCCCGGCGAGTCCGGGACGCTGGAGGTGAAGGTCACCAACAACGGCCCGAACGCCACCACCGACGCCACCCTGGTGGTCGTGCACTTCCCGCCGCCCGGGGTCGTCAAGTCCGCCGACCCGCCCGTGGCGCTCACCTACTTCGGCACCGGCAGCTCCTACTCGATCCCGGCGGGCCTCGCCCCCGGTGCCGCCTCGGTGGAGAAGCTGGCGATGTACGTCGCGCCGATCACCCTGCCGGGCGAGACCATCAGCGGCGACGTCAAGGCGTTCTACCCGGGCGACCCGGACCAGTCCGGCCACACCACGCCGTACAGCTTCACCGTCGCCGACACCAAGGCGCACATGATGGTCGGCGCCTCCTCCGCCTGGCAGGCCGGGCACCCCGTCCCGCAGCCGGGCGACCTCACCGGTAAGCCCGGGTCGACGATCACCCTGCCGCTGTGGGTGTACAACGCCGGTCCTTCCTACTCGCGGCACCCGATCGACCTGCTGGTCACCGTGCCCGAGCACACCGCGCTGACCGGCACCCCGCCGTTCGGCTGCGCTGCCACCGGGCCGAGGTCGCTGGCCTGCCACTTCGGGGAGGGGCCGCGCTACCAGAACGCGATCTACATCGGCCCGTCCGTGGAGATCGACCCGGACACCGTCGCCGGGCAGGTCCTCCCCGGCGGGACGTTCGACGTGATCCCCTCGGCCGAGGAGGACAGCGGCCCGATGTCCGACTGGCACACCGACTTCGTGGTGACCGTGGACTGAGCCGCTCCGACCGGCCCGCTCCGACCGACCCGCTCCGGGAAGCGAATCCGGGAAGCGAATCCGGGAGACGAATCCGGGAAGCGAATCCGGGAAACGTAAAGGCCCGGCCGGGTACGTGACGGCGCACCCGGCCGGGCACATCTGTGGCCACGCTAGACGAGACTGTCCCGCCATGCGCGGTGGAGGGCGGCGAACCGCCCCGAGCCGTCGATCAGCTCCTGCGGGGAGCCGTCCTCGACGATCCGGCCCTGGTCCATCACCAGGACGCGGTCGGCGATCTCCACGGTGGAGAGCCGGTGCGCGATGATCACCGCCGTACGGCCGGCCAGCACCGTCCGCATCGCGTGCTGGACGGCCCGCTCCCCGGGGACGTCCAGCGAGCTGGTCGCCTCGTCCAGGATCAGCACGGCCGGGTCCGCCAGCAGGGCGCGGGCGAAGGCCACCAACTGGCGCTGGCCGGCCGAGATCCGGCCGCCGCGCTTGCGCACGTCGGTGTCGAAGCCGTCGGGCAGGGCGGCGATGAACTCGTACGCGCCGATGTCCCGGGCGGCCTGCTCGACCTCGGCGCGGCCGGCGCCGGGGCGGCCGATGGCGATGTTCTCGGCGACGGTGCCGGAGAACAGGAAGGATTCCTGCGTCACCATCACCACGCCGCGGCGCAGCTCGGGGGTGGCGAGCTCGCGCAGGTCCACGCCGTCCAGCAGGACGCGTCCGTCCGTCGGGTCGTAGAAGCGGGCCAGCAGCTTGGCGACCGTCGACTTGCCCGCGCCCGTCGCGCCGACCACGGCCACGGTCTGCCCGGCCGGGACGGCCAGGTCGAAGGGCTCCAGCACCTGCTTGCCGGTGCGGTAGCCGAAGGCCGTCCGCTCGAACCGGACCTCGCGGCCCTTGCCGTCCCGGTCGGCGCGTACGGGCAGGGGCGCGGGCTCGGCGGGCTCGGCGACGGTCGGCTCGTGGGCGAGCAGGCCCGCGATCTTCTCCAGGGCGGCGGCGGCCGACTGGTAGGAGTTCAGGAACATCGCCAGGTGGTCGATCGGGTCGAACAGCCGCCGCAGGTACAGCGTCAGGGCGGTGAGCACGCCCAGGGCCAGCGTGCCGTCGGAGACGCGGTAGGCGCCGAGCAGCACGACGCCGGTGATCCACACGTTGGCGGTGACGCGGGACAGGCCCACGTAGCGGGCGATCTCCAGCAGGCCGTCGGCCGTCGCCCGCACCGACTCCTCGTTGACCACCGCGAAGGCCGCGTCCCCGGCCCGCTCGCGGCGGAACGCCTGGACGGGGCGGATGCCGTTCATGGTCTCCGTGAACCGGACGATCATGGAGGCGGCCTTGGTGCGGGAGCGGCGGTAGACCCGCAGCGAGCGGCGGCGGAAGGAGCGGGCGATCAGGCCCAGCGGCACGAACGACGCCAGCGAGACCAGGCCGAGGCGCCAGTCCATCACCAGCATCAGCACCGAGATGTAGCAGACCGACAGGAAGACGGTCAGCAGCTCCTGGAGGCCCTCGGAGAGCAGCTCGCGCAGCGCGTCGATGTCGCTGGTGGCGCGGGAGATGATCCGGCCCGAGGTGTAGCGCTCGTGGAAGTCCAGGCTGAGGCGCTGGGCGTGGCGGAAGATCCGGCCGCGCAGCTCCAGCAGGACGTCCTGGTTGATCCGGGCGCCGATCTTGACGAACGCCCACTGGAGCAGCGGGCCGAGCACCGCGCAGAGCGCGTACGCGCCGATCACGGCGATCAGCGGCCCGGCGTCGTGCTCGCGCAGGGCCGGGATGCCGCGGTCCATCGCGACGGCGACCAGCAGCGGGCCGGACTGCAGGACGGCCTGCTGGACGAGGATGGCCGTCATCGCGACGGCGATCCGGCCCCGGTGCGGGCCCAGCAGCGAGCGCAGCAGCGCCCTCGCCGCGCCGGGCGGGACGGGGATGTCCTCCTCGTCCTCCGACGGCGGGGGCAGTTCCTCCTCGACGGGCTCGACGGGCTCGGCGGGCTGGACGGGCTCGACGGGGTCGGTGGGTTCGGCGGGCTTGGCCGGCTCGGCCTGGACGGTCGTCACGCGCTGCTCCCCTCGGGGACGAGGGAGGCCTCGCCCGACATCAGTGCGCGGTAGCGCGGACAGTCGCGCAGCAGGTCCTGGTGGGTGCCGACCGCCTCGATCCGGCCGTCGGCCAGCACCGCGACCCGGTCGGCGAGCAGCACCGTGCTGGGCCGGTGAGCGACCACCAGGGCGGTGGTGGAGCCGAGCACCTGGCGCAGCGCCCGTTCGACCAGGGCCTCGGTGTGCACGTCCAGCGCGGAGAGCGGGTCGTCCAGGACGAGGAAGGCCGGGGCGCCGACCACCGCGCGGGCCAGGGCGAGCCGCTGGCGCTGGCCGCCGGACAGGCTCAGGCCCTGCTCGCCGACCTCCGTGTCCACGCCCTCGGGCAGCTTGTCGACGAAGCCGGCCTGGGCGGTGGCGAGGGCGGCGGCCAGTTGCTCCGCGCTCGCGCCGGGGGCGCCCATCAGGACGTTCTCCCGGACGGTGGCGGAGAAGAGCGTGGGCTCCTCGAAGGCGACGGCGACGAGCTCGCGCAGCCGCTCGCGGGGCAGCTCGCGGACGTCCACGCCGTCCAGGGTGATCGTTCCTGCGGTGGCCTCGTACAGCCGGGGGAGCAGGGCGGTCAGGGTGGTCTTGCCGCTGCCGGTGGCGCCGACCAGGGCCATCGTCTCGCCGCTGCGTATGTGCAGGTCGATGCCGGTGAGCAGGTCGGGGGTGCCGTCGGGGGCGTCGGGGTAGCGGAAGCGGACGCCGGTGAGGCGGATGCCGTCCTTCCCGCCGTCGAGGTCGGTGACGGTGCCCCCGTCCTGGTATGTGACGGTTTCGGTGGCGGGCTCGTCCATCACCTCGAAGAAACGGTCCGTCGCGGTGGCGGCCTCGTTGGTGTAGGCGAGCAGCCAGCCGAGCGACTCGATGGGCCAGCGCAGGGCGAGCGCCGTCGACAGGAAGGCGACGAGGCTTCCGGCGCTCATCTCGTCGTGGGCGACGAGGTAGGCGCCGACCGCGAGGGCGCAGCACAGGGCGACCTCGGGCAGCCCGACGACCACGGCCGACAGGCGGGCCAGCAGGTGGGCCTTGTGCATCTCGGTGCCGCGCAGCTCCCGGGACTGGGCGCGGAAGCGCTCGGCCATCGAGCGGTGGCGGCCGAACGCCTTGAGGATGCGGATGCCGAGCACGGACTCCTCGACCACGGTGGCGAGGTCGCCGTTCTGGTCCTGGGCGCGGCGGGAGGCCGCGGAGTAGTCCGTCTCGAAGCGCTTGGTGAGCAGCAGGATCGGGGCGGCGGGCAGCAGGAAGAGCAGCGCGAGCCGCCAGTCCTGGGCGAACATCACCACCGCGCCGGCCACGAAGGCCGTCGTGTTGACGAGCAGGAAGATCAGGGCGAAGGCCAGGAACAGCCGGATGACGAACAGGTCGGCCGTGGCCCGGGAGAGCAGCTGGCCGGAACCCCAGCGGTCGTGGAAGGCGACGGGCAGCCGCTGGAGCTTGGCGAACAGGTCGGCGCGCATCCGCCCCTCCACCGCGGCCAGCGGGCGGGCCAGCACCACCCGGCGGGTGTAGAAGAGCCCGGCCTCGACCAGGCCGAGGAGCAGCACCAGGCCGATCAGCGGCCACAGGCCCGCGAGGTCGGGCCGGGTGAGCGGGCCGTCGACGATCCAGCCGAGCACCACGGGGACGGCGATGGTGGTGAGCATGCCGAGGGTGGCCGTCGCCATCGACACGGCGATCCGGCGGCGCACGGGCCGGGCGTAGGGCCACAGGCGCAGCAGGGAGCGGACCGTGGAGCGGCGCCCGGTCGGGAGGTCGGCTCGGCTGTTCTCGGATTGTCCGGTCTCGGCTTGTCTGTTCTCGGCCATCGCGGTGAGGGTAGGCCGGGAGGGCGACATTTATCATCCGGTTTTTCGCCCCTGTCGCCGCAGCCCGTTGAGAACCGGCCACCCGAACGGGCGGGGTGGAGGCGAATCCCGGGGCGCGCGCGGCGGTTCGTGCAGGGAGCAGTGCGCCGCGCGCCTCTTGCGGGCGCCCCCGAAACGGCCGATTACATCTCCTGACGAGTGTTCACCTGTGAAACGAGTGGCGGGAGATTCAGGACATGACGGTCGACACGGAACCCACGGCCCCCGGCGGCGGCGCCGCATTCGTCCAGGTACGGGCCCAGCTCAGCCTCAGCACGGCGGCCGCGCGGAACCTGGCCACGACGACCAAGTCGGCCCCGCAGATGCAGGAGATCACCTCCCGCTGGCTGCTCAGGATGCTGCCCTGGGTGCAGGTCAACGCCGGCACGTACCGGGTCAACCGGCGGCTGAGCTACTCCACCGGGCGCGGCCGGGTCGGCTTCGCCAAGACCGGCTCCACGGTGACGGTGATCGCGCCCTCGCTGACCGAGGTGCCCGCCCTGCGCGGATTCGGGGACGAGGCGGTGCTGGAGGAGCTGGCCCGCCGGTTCGTGCAGCGGGACTTCGCGCCGGGCGACGTGCTGGTGCGCGAGGGCGAGCCGATCGCCGAGGTGTTCCTGATCGCGCACGGCAAGGTCGAGCGGCTCGGCACCGGCAAGTACGGCGAGGAGACCGTCGTCGGCACCCTCGCCGACGGCGACCACATCGGCGACGAGGGGCTGACCGAGGCGTCCGGCGACTGGCCGTACACCGTCCGGGCGGCGACGCCGGGCGTGGCGATGGCGCTGCCGTGGTCGCAGTTCCAGGAGCTGACCGACCGCTCGCCCGAACTGCGGGAGCACCTGCTGGGCTTCGCGGCCGACGCCGCCCAGGCCCAGAACGCGCACGGCGAGGCGGAGATCGACCTCTCCGCCGGCCACGAGGGCGAGTACGAGCTGCCCGGCGCCTTCGTGGACTACGAGCTCAGGCCGCGCGAGTACGAGCTCAGCGTCGCCCAGACCGTGCTCAAGGTGCACACCCGCGTCGCCGACCTCTACAACCAGCCGATGAACCAGACCGAGCACCAGCTCCGGCTGACCATCGAGGCGCTGCGCGAGCGCCAGGAGTACGAGCTGATCAACAACCCCGAGTTCGGCCTGCTCGGCAACACCGACTTCGACCAGCGCATCCAGACCCACTCCGGGGCGCCCACCCCCGACGACCTGGACGACCTGCTCGCGATGCGCCGCGACACCGACTACCTGTTCGCGCACCCGCGGGCCATCGCCGCGTTCGAGCGCGAGTGCAACCGGCTCGGCGTCTACCCCGGCACCGCGGAGGTGCTCGGCAGGCAGCGGCCGACCTGGCGCGGGGTGCCGCTCTTCCCGTGCAACAAGATCCCGGTGGCGGCCGACCAGACCAGTTCCATCATCGCGATGCGGGTCGGCGAGCAGAACCAGGGCGTCATCGGGCTCAACCAGATCGGCATCCCCGACGAGGTCGAGCCCTCGCTGAACGTCCGGTTCATGGGGATCGACGAGAAGGCCATCGCCTCGTACCTGGTCAGCGCGTACTACTCGGCGGCGGTGCTGGTGCCCGACGCGATCGGCGTGCTGGAGAACGTCGAGGTCGGGCACGCGCGGGGCTGATCCTCCCGGGCGGGCGCGCGCAGCAGGAGCAGTGCGCGCCCGCCCAGCGGGACCGCGGTGCGGGGGTGCCGCTCGGTGGTGCCGGCGGTGTCGACGAGCGTGGTGTACGGGCTGTCGGGGGCGGCCCAGGGCTCCTCGGGCAGGGTGAACAGCGCCGGTTCGTGCCCCGCGTTGAGCAGCAGGAGGAAGCTGTCGTCCGCCGGCTCGGTGCCCGCGAGCAGCATGCCCAGACAGGCCGTGGGGGTGAACCAGTCCGCCTCCGTCATCTCCTTGCCCTGGGGGGTGAACCAGGCCAGGTCGGGCCGGCCGTCCGGCCCGGCGGCACGGCCGGAGAAGAACGCGCGCCGGCGCAGCACGGGGTGGGCGCGGCGCAGGTGGACCAGGCGGGCGGTCAGGTCGGCGAGTTCGCGCCAGTCGGGGTGGTCGAGGAGCGACCAGTCGAGCCAACTCGTCTCGTTGTCCTGGCAGTAGGCGTTGTTGTTGCCGCGCTGGGTGCGGCCGAGCTCGTCCCCGGCGGTGATCATGGGGACGCCGGTGGAGAGCAGCAACGTGGCCATCAGGTTGCGGAGTTGGCGCAGGCGCAGCGCGGTGACCGCCGGGTCGGCGGTCTCGCCCTCGGCGCCGTGGTTCCAGGAGCGGTTGTCGTCCGTGCCGTCCCGGTTCTGCTCGCCGTTGGGGTGGTTGTGCTTGTGGTCGTACGAGACCAGGTCCCGGAGGGTGAAACCGTCGTGCGCCGTCACGTAGTTGACGGAGGCGTACGGGCGTCTCCCGCCGCGCTGGTAGAGGTCGGAGGAGCCGGACAGGCGGTAGCCGAGCTCGCGGACGTCCGGGCGGGCGCCGCGCCAGAAGTCCCGTACGGTGTCGCGGTACCGGTCGTTCCACTCCGCCCACAGCGGCGGGAAGCCGCCGACCTGGTAGCCGCCGGGGGCCACGTCCCAGGGCTCGGCGATGAGCTTCACCCGGCTGAGGAGCGGGTCCTGGGAGACGGCGGCCAGGAACGGGTGGTGCATGTCCACGCCGTCGGCGGTGCGGGCCAGGGCGGCGGCCAGGTCGAAGCGGAAACCGTCGACGCCCATCTCGGTCACCCAGTAGCGCAGTGAGTCGGTGATCAGGCGGATCACCTGCGGGTGGCGGGTGTCCAGGGTGTTGCCGCAGCCCGTGAAGTCGGCGTAGCCGCGCGGGCGGTGAGGGGCGAGGCGGTAGTAGGCGGCGTTGTCGACACCCCGGAAGGACAGGCTCGGACCCAGCTCGGCGCCCTCGGCGGTGTGGTTGAACACCACGTCCAGGATCACCTCGATGCCGGCCGCGTGGAGGGCGCGGACCATGCGCTTGAACTCGCCCACCTGGGCGCCGCGGGAGCCGGAGGAGGAGTAGGCGGCGTGCGGGGCGAAGTAGCCGATCGTGTTGTAGCCCCAGTAGTTGACCAGGCCCCGGGCCTGGAGGTGGTCCTCGCTGGCGAACTGGTGGACGGGCAGCAGCTCGACGGCCGTCACCCCGAGGCGGGTGAGGTGGGCGATCGCGGCCGGGTGGGCGAGGCCCGCGTAGGTGCCGCGCAGGGGCGGCGGGACGTCGGGGTGGCGCATGGTGAAGCCGCGCACGTGCAGCTCGTAGAGGACGGTCTCCGCCCAGGGGGTCTTGGGGCGGTGGTCGTCGAACCAGTCGTCGTCGTCGTGGACGACGACCGAGCGGGGCACGTGCGGGGCCGAGTCGCGGTTGTCGCGGACGGTGTCGGCGACGGAGGCCTCCGGCCAGTTGCGGACGGCGGCGCAGGCGGCGTCGTGGGAGGCGTAGTCGCCGTCGACGGCGCGGGCGTACGGGTCCAGCAGCAGCTTGGCGGGGTTCCAGCGGGCGCCCGTCCACGGGTCCCACCGGCCGTGCACGCGGAAACCGTAGCGGGTGCCGGGGGTGACGCCGGGGACGAAGCCGTGCCAGACCTGGAAGGTCTGCTCGGTGAGGCGGAGGCGGGTCTCTCGGTCGTCCTCGTCGAACAGGCAGAGGTCGACCGCCTCGGCGTCGGGCGCCCAGAGCGCGAAGTTCGTCCCGTCGGAATGCACGCGGGCCCCCAGGGGCTGCCAGCTACCGGGCCACGGGGGCGTTGCGGTGTCCATGGCTGTGCCCTCCGTGCGTGGGGGTGGGTGGGGGCCCGTTCGCTTTCTCTTTCCCGGATTGAGGCGAGGGGAAGCAGATGAACGGCACCTTGCCAACACCCGACACCCACCCCACGCACCCGCCCACGGTGTCGTTCGCGGCTGCGCGCCCGGGGCTTTCGGGGTGGTCGGCGTGTCTCCGGCGGGTTGGTTCTCGTTGTGCCGGGGGCAGCGGTTGTGGATGGTGGGAGGCCCCGGAATGTGGGTGTGGGCGCGGCGTGTGGGGGCGGCGGCCTGGGGGCTGGTGTTGCTCAGCGGGTGCAGCGGCGGTGGCGCGGGTCCGGCCGGGGACGTGGCGTCGGCCGGGCCGAGTGCTCCGCCGGCGATGTCGCGGGCGGTGGTGAGCGCGCAGCCGGCCGACGGGGCGCAGGACGTCCAGCCGGAGGGCGCCGTGCGGGTGAGTGCGGCGCAGGGGCGGCTGGTCTCCGTGCGGCTGGCGGACGCCAAGGGCGCGGAGGTTCCGGGGGCGATCGCCGCGGACGGGGCGTCCTGGGCGCCGGACGGGCCGCTGCCGTTGGGGACGGCGTTCACGCTGGACGCCGTCGCCGAGGACGAGCAGGGCCAGAAGGCCGCCCAGCACTCGGAGTTCTCGACCGTGGCCCGCGCCCACACCTTCGTGGCGTTCTTCACCCCGGAGGACGGTTCGACGGTCGGCGTCGGTATGCCCGTCTCCCTGCGCTTCAGCCGCCCGATCGTGGATCGGGCGGCGGTGGAGCGCGCCGTGCAGGTGAGCGCGGATCCGCCGGTGCCGGTGGCCGCGCACTGGTTCGGGAACCAGCGGCTGGACTTCCGTCCGCAGCAGTACTGGGCGGCGGGCACGAAGGTCTCGGTGGCGCTGCGCCTCAAGGACGTGCAGGGCGCGCCGGGCGACTTCGGCTCGCAGAACCGTGATCTGCGCTTCGTGATCGGCCGGGCGCAGGTCTCCACGGTCGACCTGGACGCGCACACGCTGACGGTCCGGGCGGGCCAGGGCGGCAAGGTGGTCCGGGTGCTCAAGGTGTCGGGCGGGAGCCCCGAGCACTCGACGTACCGCGGCGTGATGGTGGTGTCGGAGAAGTACCAGGTGACGCGGATGAACTCGCAGACCGTGGGCATGGGCGACGAGTACGACATCAAGGACGTCCCGCACGCGATGCGGCTGACGGCTTCGGGCACGTTCGTCCACGGGAACTACTGGGCCAACCCGTCCGTGTTCGGCTCGGCGAACACGAGCCACGGATGCATCGGCCTGGCCGACGCGAAGGGCGGCGCGGGCAGGGACACCCCGGCGGGCTGGCTGTTCGAGCACACCGTCCCCGGGGACGTGGTGGAGGTGAGGGCCGCGACGGGCGACACGGTGCCGCCGTCGAACGGGCTGAACGGCTGGAACCTGCCCTGGGACCAGTGGCTGGCGGGCAGCGCGCTGCGCTGAGAGCGGCGGGGGCGACTCTTCACGGGGGATTCACCCCTGCTCCACCCACCTCCCCTCGGGATTCACTCAGACGGCCCAGCTATCCTTCTCCGGCGCGCCGGGGTCCCGGCGTGGAAGATCGGCGCCCGGTGCAACTCGGGAGGGCGTTCGAGGCGTCATCTGAGTGGACACCGGGAGGGAGAGAACCGTGAGTACGGGTACGGCGGCAGGCGCCGCGATACGCACCGGTCGGCGCTTCGGGCGCAGGGGTGCGGCGGCGGTGCTGATGGGTGGGGTGCTGCTGCTCACGGCGGCCTGCAACGACGACAAGGGCGGCGGGTCCACGGACGCGGCCGCCACGGCGCCGGCGGATGCGGGAGCGGGTACGGGCGCGGCTTCGGCGGCGCCGAAGAACTCGGCAGCGGTGCTGAGCGTCGAGCCGAAGGACGGCGCCCAGGACGTGGCGCCGGGTGCGCTGGCGGTGGCGGTCGCGAACGGCAAGCTGACGACCGTCGAGGTGACGGACAAGAACGGCAAGCCGGTCGAGGGCGCGATCACCCCGGACGGCACCGGCTGGAAGCCGTCCGCGGCGCTGGCCGTGGGCATGGCGTACAAGGTGAACGCGCAGGCGAAGGACGCGGACGGCCTGGTCGCCGCGTCGACGACGAGCTTCACCACGCTGACGCCGGCGAAGAAGGTCTCGACGAACGACAACATCAGTGACGGCTCCACCTACGGCGTCGGCATGATCGTTTCCGTCGAGTTCAACAAGGACGTCAAGAACAAGGACGCCGTGCTGAAGGGCATCACCTTCGCGACGGACAACAACACCGAGGTGAAGGGCCACTGGTTCGGCGACCGGCGGCTGGACTTCCGTCCGGCCGAGTACTGGAAGCCGGGCACCAAGGTCACCATCAAGTACCGGCTGAAGAGCGTCGAGGTCGCGCCGGGCATCTACGGGGACATCGACAAGGATGAGCCGTTCACCGTCGGCCGCTCCCGGGTCTCCACGGCGGACGCCAAGTCGCACATGATGACCGTCGAGACGGCCGGCAAGTCCACGACCCTGCCGGTGACCCTGGGCGCGGACGCCACGCCTTCCTGGGGCGGGACGATGGTGATCATGTCCAAGGAGAAGGTCACCCGGATGAACTCGCAGACCGTCGGTCTCGGCGGGGAGTACGACATCCAGGACGTGCCGCACGCGATGCGGCTGACCACCTCGGGCACGTTCGTCCACGGCAACTACTGGGCCAGCCCGTTCGGCAAGACCAACGCCAGCCACGGCTGCGTGTCGATGGCCGACGAGAAGGGCGGCAGCGACGGTTCGGTCGCCGGGAAGTTCTTCAACGACTCGATGGTCGGCGACGTCGTCAAGATCGTGAACAGCAAGGAGAAGACCGTCTCGCCCTCCAACGGGCTGGGCGGCTGGAACATCTCCTGGGCCAACTGGTAGGCCCTACCCGGGAGTCGGCCTGGTGAATCCGGGCTTCCCGGGGGTTTGTGCGGGGTTTTTCACAGCCGGGCGGTCCGACCTCACCCGTTGGGGTCGGACCGTCCGGATTTTCGGGGCAAGCAGACCCTCGAAAGGCGCAACCTTTCCGAGGGCCGGAGCGTGTAGCGGTCGGGGCTTCTGGCCCGTGGGGAGCAAGGGAGGGATCGGCTGTGAGGTCGATACGCAGGGTCGTGGCCGCCGGACTGGTCGGCGGCGCGATGGTGATGACGGCGGCGTGCAGCAGCGGCGGGAGCGGCGGCGGCGGTGCCAAGGCCGACATCGGGGCCGGTGCGGCCCCCGCCTCGGCGTCGGCGGCGCCGACCAGCGCGGCGCCGAAGGTGTCGCAGGCCAAGGTGTCCATCGAGCCGAAGGCGGGCGCGGTGGACGTGGCGCCGGGCGCGCTCAAGGTCGGTGCGACGGGCGGCAAGCTGACCACCGTCAAGGTCAGTGACAAGACCGGGAAGGAGGTTCCCGGCACCATCGCCGCGGACGGCCTCTCCTGGACGCCGACGACGGGCCTGTCGGTCGGCACCGCGTACCTGGTCAGCGCGATGGCGGCGGACGCCGACGGAGTCGTGGCGGAGGCAGACAGCAACTTCACGACGCTGACGCCCGAGGCGCTGGCGAAGGCGGCCGACAACGTGGACAACGACGCCACGTACGGCGTCGGCATGATCGTCTCGGTCGAGTTCAGCAAGGACGTGAAGAACAAGGAGGCGGTGGCGAAGGCCATCACCTTCGACACGGACAACGGCACGGCGGTCAAGGGCCACTGGTTCGGCGACCGGCGGCTGGACTTCCGTCCGGCCGAGTACTGGAAGCCGGGCACCAAGGTGACCGTCCACTACCGGCTGAAGAGCGTGGAGATCGCCCCCGGCATCTACGGCACGGACCGAGACGAGCCCTTCACTATCGGGCGAAGCCAGATCGCGACGGTTGACGCCGCCGCGCACCAGATGACGCTGGTCTCCGCCGGGCAGACCTCGCAGCTCGACATCACCTCCGGATCGGACGACCACCCGACCTGGAACGGCACGATGGTGATCATGTCGAAGGAGGGCACGGTGCGGATGCAGTCCAGCACCCTGCCCGGCATGAGCGGCCCCTCGTACGACCTCCAGGTGCCGCACTCCATGCGGCTGACCACCTCGGGGACGTACTTCCACGGCAACTACTGGGCCAGGAACGGGGTGTTCGGCGGGGACAACGTCAGCCACGGCTGCGTCGCGCTCAAGGACGTGGAGGGCGGCAGCGACTCGTCGGCGGCCGGCAAGTTCTACGCCGGTTCGATCGTCGGGGACGTGGTGATCGTGAAGAACTCCATCAAGAAGGAGACCCTGGAGCCGGACAACGGGCTCAGCGGGTGGAACATCCCCTGGACTGCCTGGTAGGTCGCTGTACGGGTCAACCCGGGCTTGACGTGCGTCGGCCCGGGTTGACCCGTTTTCGTGGCCGGGTTGCTTCCGGCATATGCCGACTCGTGGGAGATCGTTTGCTCATTGTCCGTACGCGGCCGCTTGCGTTCCGCAATGATGGTCCGCATGGCGGGTTGGGGCGAAACAGATCAGTCAACGGTTCCCGGGGTCGGCGGCCCGGTTGTCGGGGCGTCCTGGATCGACGTCCAGGGCACGCTCTCGGCGCTGGAACGGCTCAGCTCCGAGGAGCTGGAGGAGATGTATTCCGGGAGGCTGTGCGACCCGTCCTCGCCCAGTGAGGTGCGGTTGCCGTCCAGGACGGAGTCGGGGCCGGTGGCGCGGCGGCTGGTGCTGTCGGTGCTGGAGTCCTGGGACCTGCACCAGCACCTGGAGGTGGGGGAGTTACTCACGAGCGAGCTGGTGAGCAACGCGGTGCGGCACGCGGGCGGGAGGACGATCGGGCTGCACGTCGGCCGGAAGCCCGGGTGGCTGCGGATCGAAGTGAGGGACTCGTCGCGGTCGCTGCCGTGCATGATCCTGGCGGAGCCGAACCCGGTGAACGAGCGGGGGCGGGGGCTGAAGATCGTGGATGACCTGGCGGACCGCTGGGGGGCTGATCTGCTGCCGCGCGGCAAGGGCGTGTGGTTCGAGCTGAAGGTGCGCGAGCGCGGCTGAGCCGGGAAACACGCAGGGCCCCCGGGTGCGCCGTTTGTTCGGCGGAGGGGGCCCTTGCTAGTCATCGCGCCGGCCAAGGGGGTGCGTGCCGTGCGATGGTCGTCGGCAGTGCCAGGTCGGGCCCGCCGAAGTCGTGTCTTGACTATCGCACGGATCTCAGCATGTGGGCAAACCCGGTGGCTTGGAATGAAAGGTTTGTAACCTACTTCACCTTTGGATTTTGCATAGGTTAACGCTGGCGCCTGTGAATATTCACCGTGATCGCGCGTCGGCGTCACAACTCGCCCATCCTCCTGCCACGGTCCGGGGTGCCGAGTAGCATCGGCTCCGTGAACCACTACTGGCGCGTCTGCCTGCCACCGCTCGCCGCCTGACCGGGCGTACGCGACGGTGGTCTGAGTTCTGCGTGCGCCCGTTCTCGAAACCACCCCATCCGCTGGTTTTCGACGACGGAAGTTCACGACTGTGACGACGCGTACGTTCCTCCCTGCCCGCCTTCTCGACGGGCCCGCCCCGATCCTCGCCGCCGCCCTGCTGTGGGGCACCACCGGAACCGCCAGCTCCCTGGCACCCGGCGGCGCCCCGGCGGCCGGCATCGGCGCCGCCGCCCTGGTGCTCGGCGGGCTGCTGCTCTTCCTCACCTCCCGCGCCGCCTGGACCCTGCCCCGGGCCTGCCGTGCGCGCGAACGGTGGCTGCTCGCCCTCGGCGCGGTGGGGGTGGTCGGGTACCCGGTCACCTTCTACCCGGCCGTCGTCCGTACGGGCGTCGCCGTCTCCACCGTGATCGCCCTCGGCAGCGCGCCCGTGTTCACGGGCCTCCTCGCCTGGCTCACCGGGCAGGGGCGCCCCGGTGCGCGCTGGACCGGCGCGACGGCGCTGTCCGTCCTCGGATGCGCCCTCCTCGTCCTCGGCCCCCGTTTTTCGGGCGGCACCCCGATCGACCCCCTCGGCGTGCTGCTCGCGGTGCTCGCCGGGTTCTCGTACGCCCTCTACTCGCTGATCGGCGGGCGCCTCATCACCGCCGGGCACCCCTCCGGCGCCGTCATGGGCGCGATGTTCGGCGGCGCGGCGGTGCTGGTCCTCCCCGTGCTCGCCCTGGAACCGGCCCACTGGCTCGCCTCCGTGCGCGGCACGGCCGTGGTCCTCCACCTCGCCGTCATCACCACCTACCTCGCCTACCGCCTCTTCGGCCACGGCCTCCGCCACACCACCGCCCAAACCGCCACCACCCTCACCCTCGCCGAACCCGCCGTAGCCGCCCTCCTCGGCGTCCTGGCCCTCGGCGAACACCTCCCGCCCCTCTCCTGGTGCGGCCTCGCCCTCCTCGCCACGGGCCTGGCCGCCCTCGCCGCCTGATCACGGGGGCTTGCGAAGGAGGTCCTTCTCCTCCCTGCGGGTCCGGTCCGGGTCCATGACGAGGCAGAGGCGGCCGCGTCACAACCCCAGCCCCGCTCAACCCGCTGGGATCGGTTCGCGCAGGAAGTCGGCCCGGCCGACTTCCTGCGCGGGGGAGGCTGGTTGACTCGGCGGGTGAGCGAATCTCCGAGCGTGTCCATCGGCGGGTACCCGGACGGGCCTTGTGTGGCAGGTGAACCTCTGCTGGAGCGCGCCGGGTTCTGGGCGAACCACCTGATGGCCCTGTGCCGTGTGGAGCCCGATCGGCTCGGCGAGGACGGCGCGCGGACCAGGTGATCCTGCGCGGCAGGCGCCGGGAATCGCCGGTCGACGCCACCGGCACCTCCCCGCTCAGCGGGGGCGGTGAAGGGCGGGAGGCATCCGACCCATTCCGGCTCCTCAATCTGACGCGGCGCTAGAGCCCGAAGTGGGTGGCGACGCCGTCGAGGACGCAGTCGAGGCCCGTGTGGAAGTGCCAGGCGGGGTCGTCCTTGCGGGTGGCGCGGTGGAGGTACTGCTCGTAGGCGGGGTAGCGGCCGGTGCCCATCAGGTAGGACATCCGGGGGGCCAGGGCGGCTCGGGTCTCCTCGCCGTCGGCCCAGCCGTGGTCGCGGCGCAGGTTCTCCAGGGCGAGTTCGGTGGCGACGGAGCCGTAGACGTAGCCCGTGACGGTGCGGAAGACCGCCATGGTGGTGTCGGCGTCCAGGCCGTGTTCGGCGAGGGCGGCGAAGGCCCGTTCGGGAACCGCGAGTTGGTTGGGGCTGAGGACGGTCGGGGCGGCCGCCCGGACGATCCAGGGGTGCTCCAGGTTCATCGCGCGCAGGTGGACGGCCAGTGAGTGCATGGTCGCGCGCCAGCCGCCGGCCGGGGTGTCCAGGGGGAGGCGGCCGTAGACGAAGTCGACCATCAGCTCGATGAGTTCGTCCTTGCCGGAGACGTACCGGTAGGCGGCCATCGGGGCGACGTCGAGGACGGCGGCCAGGCGGCGCATGGTGACGGCGTCCAGGCCCTCGGTGTCGGCGATGGCGACCGCGGCGGCGGCGATCCGCTGAGGGGTCAGGGTGCTGCGCGGCGCGGGGCTCGGGCGGTCGAGCCGCTCCCAGAGTGAGGGCTGGTCGGAGGGCGTCTGCTGGGCGGGCATGAGGCCCACGGTACCACTTGAGTGTACGTCGTATCGGCGAGTGGACGACGTACGCGCCGATGTGTACGTTGTATCGAAGGTGATACGGCGTACACAGAGTCGCCGTACCCGTCGTACCCGTACCCGTTGTCCGGAGGGGATCTCCATGTCCACGCACCAGAACCTCAAGGTCGCCGTCCTCCTGGGCAGCACCCGCGACGGCCGCTTCGGCCCGGTCGTCGCCGACTGGCTGCTCGGCCACCTCAAGGCCCGCGGCGACATGACCGCCGACCTGGTCGACCTGAAGACCACCCCGCTGCCGACCGTCATGCCCTCCTTCGGCGGCGAACTCCCGCCGGAGGAGATCGAACTGCTCGGCGCCGTCTCGCCCCGGCTGGAGGCGGCCGACGCCTTCGTGGTCGTCACGCCCGAGTACAACCACAGCTTCCCGGCCGCGCTGAAGAACGCCATCGACTGGCACAACCACCAGTGGCACGCCAAGCCGGTCGGCTTCGTCTCGTACGGCGGGCTCTCCGGCGGGCTCCGGGCCGTCGAGCAGCTGCGCGTGGTGATGGCCGAGCTGAACGCCGTGACGATCCGCAACACCGTCAGCTTCCACGGCGCCGCCCAGAGCTTCGACGAGCACGGCAGGCCGCGCGATCCGGCCGCCGACGCCGCCGCCGACGCGCTGCTCGACCAACTGGACTGGTGGGCCCGGGGGCTGAGGGTCGCCCGGCAGGCCCGTCCGTTCGCAGCCTGAGCCGGGAAGGGCACGGCGCCACCATGACCACGGAACCGGTCGCCGACGACCGCCCCAAGCCGCCGCTGATCGGCGTGATCGGGCTGATGCTCGGCATCTTCCTCGCGGCCCTCGACGGGCAGATCATCGGCACCGCACTGCCGACCGTCGTCGGCGACCTCGGCGGGCTGGAACACCTCGCCTGGGCCGTCACCGCCTACCTGCTCACCTCCGCCGCCGCCACCCCGCTCTGGGGCCGGCTCGGTGACCTCTACGGCCGCAAGGGCGCCTACCAGTGGGCGGTGGTGGTCTTCCTGGCCGGCACGGCCCTGTCCGGACTGGCGCAGGACATGACCGAGCTGATCGCCTTCCGCGCCCTCCAGGGCGTCGGTGCGGGCGGGCTGATGGTCGGTGCGCTCTCGGTGATCGGGGTGCTCGTGCCCGCCTCCGACCGGGGCCGGGTGCAGTCGGTGATCGGCGTGCTGATGCCCGTCGCCTTCGTCGGCGGGCCGCTGCTCGGCGGTTTCCTCACCGACCGGCTCAGCTGGCGCTGGGCCTTCTACGTCAACCTGCCGGTCGGCCTGTTCGCCCTGTTCGCGGTCGGCGTCGGCGTACGGCTGGCGAAGGCCGAGCCGGTCCGCGCCCCCTTCGACCGGGCCGGGGTCGCCCTGCTGACCACCGGCATCCTCGGGCTCACCCTGGTCGGCAGCTGGGGCGGCACGCAGTACGCCTGGGCGTCGCCGCTGATCCTCGGGACAGCTCTGCTCGCGGTGGCCGCACTGGCCGGCTTCGTCCGGACCGAACGGCGCGCCCCCGGGCCGCTGATCCCGCCCGCGCTGTTCTGCAGCCGCAACTTCACGGTGTCCCAGGTGCTGGGCTTCCTCACCGGCGCGGTCATGATCGCCCTGATCGGCTACGTGCCGCAGTACTTCCAGTTCGTCCAGGGCGTGTCACCGACCACCGGCGGCCTGCTCCTGCTGCCACTGATGCTCGGCATGATGGGCACCCAGCTGGTCACCGCCCGGCTGATGGGCCGCCCCGGCGGCGAACGGCGCTACCCGCTGCTGGGCGGCGCGCTGACCCTGACCGGGGCCGCGCTCCTGCTGCTCCTGGGGACGGACACCCCGGTGGCCCTGGCCTCCGGGCTCACGGCGGTCGCCGGGATCGGCATCGGACTGTTGATGCAGAGCACCATGCTGACGTCGATGGGCGCGGTGCCGCTCCAGGACATGGGCGCGGCGATGGGCGTGGTGACCCTGCTGCGCAGCATCGGCGGCTCGCTCGGCATGGCCGCCCTCGGCGCGGCCTACACCGCGCGGCTGACCGCCTCGCTGGAGGAACGCCTCGGCCCGGCGGAGGCCGCCCGCCTCACCGGTGGCGGCCTCACCCCGGCCTCCCTGACGGGCCTGCCCCCGACCGTCCGACACGCCGTCGGCAGCGCCGTCACCAGTGGCCTGCACGCCACGGTGATCGGCGGCGTGGCCCTGGCGGCGGTGGCCACGGCCGTCGCCTGCCTGACCCGGCCGAACGCGAGCCCGGCGCCCGCCCCGAGCCCGGCGCCCGCCCCCAGCCCCGGCGAGGGCCCGGTGTCACAGCGGGCGTGACTCCGGCCCGGGGAGAGGGCCCGTCAGCCGCCGGGGGTGGTCGGGGTGGCCGGGGTGGCCGGGCAGTGGCCGGCGAGGCAGAAGGAGGACACCAGGGACTGCTGGACGTCGCGCAGCGGCGTGGGCCAGCCGGTCTCGGGCCCGGCGACGAGCAGGGCGTACACCTGCCCCCCAGGGGTGGTGACCATCTGGTCGACGGTGTGCCGCACCCCCTTCCCCGCGAGGTCGTACGAGTACTCCAGCACCGCGCCGCCGTCCGGCGTCTGGGTGAGCGAGAGCTTCCGGTAGTTGGGGAACCGCGAGGGGTTGGAGGCGAGGCTGGCGTCGGTGGCGACGGCCTGGTTGTACGGGCTGTCGGTGCCCATGGAGAACACCTGGACGAGGCTGCCGCCGTCCGGCGAGTCGTAGAAGACCGAGGTGCCGTCCACCCGCCGCTGCCACCCGTCCGGCACGGTCAGTGTGAACCCGGCCGCGTCCTGGACGGTCGTCGAGTGCGGCCCGGTGGTCGGGGTGGGGGTCGGCGTCGCCGTCGGGCTGCCGGTCGGCGAGGCCGGGAAGGTGAAGTCCGAGTAGGGTGGCGCGGCGCCCGGGGTGGTCGGAAGCGGCGTGCCGAGCGCGGCCGGCACCTTCGAGCCGTTCGAGCCGCCGTCGTTCCGCGAGTACAGGTACCACCCGCCGCCCACGCCCGCCCCGGCGAGCACCCCGATGAGCGCGGCCACCAGCACCGCCCGCGGCCGCATCCGCCCGCCCGAGCGCTCCGGGGGAAGCGGGGGAGGCGGGGGAGCAGCCGCAGGGGGTGCGGAGGGAGAGAAAGGCGGCGGCGGCACCGGCTGAGCGCCGCCCAGCAGCGGCGCCGTCAGCGGCGGCGGAGCCATCGGCGGGGGCGGCACCGCCCCGATGGGCGGTGGTACCGCGCCCAGCGGGGGCGCGGGCGGAGCCTGCTGCACCCACTGCCGCCGCTGCTCGTCCCAGTACGCCCCCACGCCGCCCCCCAAGTTCGAGACCTGCCCCGCCCGTCCGGCGACGGCCGGGGGCGAGACCGGAGACTACCGCTACGGAGCGCCGCCCTGTAGCGGTAGCCCCCGTTCCGCGCGACTACTACGCGTTCCCCGTCAGCACTCGATGACGTTGACGGCGAGGCCGCCGCGCGAGGTCTCCTTGTACTTGATCTTCATGTCGGCGCCGGTCTCCTTCATCGTCTTGATCGCCTTGTCCAGCGAGACGTGGTGCCGCCCGTCCCCGCGCAGGGCCATCCGGGCCGCCGTGACGGCCTTCACCGAGGCCATGCCGTTGCGCTCGATGCAGGGGATCTGGACGAGCCCGCCGACCGGGTCGCAGGTGAGGCCGAGGTTGTGCTCGATGCCGATCTCGGCGGCGTTCTCGACCTGCTCGGGCGTGCCGCCCAGGACCTCGGCGAGGCCGCCGGCGGCCATGGAGCAGGCGGAGCCGACCTCGCCCTGGCAGCCGACCTCGGCGCCGGAGATGGAGGCGTTCTCCTTGAAGAGCATGCCGATGGCGCCGGCCGCGAGCAGGAAGCGGACGATGCCGTCGTCGTCGGCGCCCGGGATGAAGTTCAGGTAGTAGTGCAGGGTGGCCGGGATGATGCCCGCCGCGCCGTTGGTCGGGGCGGTGACCACCCGGCGGCCCGAGGCGTTCTCCTCGTTGACGGCCATCGCGTAGAGGGTCACCCACTCCATCGCGTTGGCCGGGCCGATGCCCTCCGCCCGCAGCGCCCGCGCCCCGGCGGCGGCCCGGCGGCGCACCTTGAGGCCGCCCGGCAGGATGCCCTCGCGGCTCATGCCGGCGCGGACGCACTCCTGCATCACGGCCCAGATCTGCAGCAGGCCGGTGCGGATCTCCTCCTCGCTGCGCCACGCCTTCTCGTTCTCCAGCATCAGGCCGGAGATCGACAGCCCGGTCTCCCGGGTCAGGCGCAGCAGTTCCTCTCCCGTACGGAACGGGTAGCGCAGCGCGGTGTCGTCGGGCTTGACCCGGTCGGCGCCGATCGCGTCCTCGTCGACGACGAACCCGCCGCCGACGGAGTAGTACGTCTTCTCCAGCAGCGTGGAGCCGTCCTCCGCGAACGCCCACAGGGTCATGCCGTTGGCGTGGTACGGCAGCGAGCGGCGGCGGTGCAGCACCAGCTGGGTGTCGGGGTCGAAGTCGATGGTGTGCTCGCCGACGAGGCTGAGCTTCTTCTCGGCGGTGATCCGCGCGACGTCCCGGTCGGCCTGGTCGACGTCGACGGTGCGCGGGGAGTTGTTCTCGAGGCCGAGGAGGACGGCCTTCGGCGTGCCGTGGCCGTGGCCGGTGGCGCCCAGGGAGCCGAAGAGCTCGGCGCGTACGGCCGTCACCCGGGGCAGCAGGGCTTCGGACCGCAGGCGGCGGGCGAACATCCGGGCCGCACGCATCGGGCCGACGGTGTGGGAGCTCGAGGGGCCGATGCCGATGGAGAAGAGGTCGAAGACGCTGATGGCCACGGGGGACGTCCTTGTCTGGTCTCGTGGAAGGACAGAGCAGAAGGCGAGTGGGGACACGGGACGGGGCACCGCACGCACTGTCCAGTGTGCGCGGTGCCCCGGGGTCCCAGGTACGCGTACGGGGTGAGGCCGGTCACCCCAGCCCGTACGGCGTCAGTCCTGGTTGGCCAGGTTCGGGTACAGCGGGTACTTCTCGGCCAGCGCGGTGACGCGGGCCTTGAGCGCCTCGGCGACGGTGTCGTCGAAGCTCGGCTTGAGGGCCTCGGCGATGATGTCGGCGACCTCGCGGAAGTCCTCGGCCTGGAAGCCGCGGGTGGCGAGGGCCGGGGTGCCGATGCGCAGGCCGGAGGTGACCATCGGCGGGCGCGGGTCGTTGGGGATCGCGTTGCGGTTCACGGTGATGCCGACCGTGTGCAGACGGTCCTCGGCCTGCTGGCCGTCGAGCTGGCTGTTGCGCAGGTCGACCAGGACGAGGTGGACGTCGGTGCCGCCGGAGAGCACGGAGGCGCCGGCCTCGGCGACGTCGGCCTGGAGGAGGCGCTCGGCGAGGATGCGCGCGCCGTCCAGGGTGCGCTGCTGGCGCTCCTTGAACTCCTCGGAGGCGGCGACCTTGAAGGCGACCGCCTTGCCCGCGATGACGTGCTCCAGCGGGCCGCCCTGCTGGCCGGGGAAGACCGCGGAGTTGATCTTCTTGGCGAACTCGGCCTTGGACAGGATCACGCCGCCGCGCGGGCCGCCCAGGGTCTTGTGGGTGGTGGTGGTGACCACGTCCGCGTACGGCACCGGGTTGGGGTGCAGGCCCGCGGCGACGAGGCCCGCGAAGTGGGCCATGTCGACCATCAGCAGCGCGCCGACCTCGTCCGCGACGCGGCGGAACTCGGCGAAGTCCAGCTGGCGCGGGTAGGCGGACCAGCCGGCGATGATCAGCTTCGGCTGGTGCTCCTTGGCGAGGCGCTCGACCTCGGCCATGTCGACCTGGCCGGTCTTGTCGTCCACGTGGTACGCGACCACGTTGTAGAGCTTGCCGGAGAAGTTGATCTTCATGCCGTGGGTCAGGTGACCGCCGTGGGCCAGGTTCAGGCCCAGGATGGTGTCGCCCGGCTGGATCAGCGCGAACATGGCGGCGGCGTTGGCCTGCGCGCCCGAGTGCGGCTGGACGTTGGCGTGCTCGGCGCCGAACAGGGCCTTGATCCGGTCGATCGCGATCTGCTCGACCACGTCGACGTGCTCGCAGCCACCGTAGTAGCGGCGGCCGGGGTAGCCCTCGGCGTACTTGTTGGTGAGCACCGAGCCCTGGGCCTCCATGACCGCCACCGGGGCGAAGTTCTCGGAGGCGATCATCTCCAGGGTGGTCTGCTGGCGGTGCAACTCGGCGTCGACCGCGGCGGCGATCTCCGGGTCGAGGGCGTGCAGGGACTGGTTCAGAACCGTCATGGTGTGGTCTTCCCGGGAGGAGGAGAGCGAGGGGGACGGTGGTGGGTGGGCCTCGCCGTCAAGGCCCACCCGGGTCACGCGGGCGTCAGCCGGCGTGGGTGAGCGCGTCGTACTCTTCGGCGCTGAGCAGCTCGTCGGTGTCCTCGACGCGGACCTTGAACAGCCAGCCGCCCTCGAACGGGGCACCGTTGACCAGCGCGTTGTCGTCCAGGACGTCCTGGTTGACCTCGACGACCTCGCCGGACACCGGGGAGTACAGGTCGCTGACCGACTTGGTGGACTCCAGCTCGCCGCAGGTCTCGCCGGCGGTCACCGTGTCGCCCACCTCGGGCAGCTGCACGTAGACGATGTCACCGAGGGCGTCGGCGGCGTGCTTGGTGATGCCGATCGTGGAGACACCGTCCTCGGCGATGCTCAGCCACTCGTGCTCCTTGGTGTACTTCAGGTGCTGGGGGTTCTTGCTGCTCATGGCGTCATTCTCCAGGATGCGAAGCGGGTACGACGACGCGGGCCGTCACCGGGGCGGCTGCGACGTGCGGTGATGGGGGAAACGCGGGGGAAGCGCGGCGGGAAGCGCGCGGGTCAGCGGGTGCGCTTGTAGAAGGGCAGCGCCACGACCTGGACCGGCTCGTGCTTGCCGCGCACGTCCACCGCGACGGTGGTGCCGGGGGTGGCGTGGGCGGCGTCGACGTACGCCATGGCGATCGGCTTGCCGAGCGTCGGGGACGGCGAGCCGGAGGTGATCCGGCCGATCGGGGCGCCCTCGGTGGACACCACGGTGTACTCGGCGCGCGGCACGCGCTTGCCCTCGGAGACCAGGCCGACCAGGATCCTCGGCGGGTTGGTCTCGGCCGCGGCGGCGGCCCGCTCCAGGGCGGCGCGGCCGACGAAGGCGCCGTCGTTGGTGGTCTTGTCGAAGCGGACGACCCGGCCCAGGCCCGCGTCGAACGGGGTGAGGTCGGTGGAGAGCTCGTGCCCGTACAGCGGCATGCCGGCCTCCAGGCGCAGCGTGTCGCGGCAGGACAGGCCGCACGGGACGAGCCCGCGGCCCTCCCCGGCGCCGGTCAGCGCCTGCCAGATCGCCTCGGCGTCGGCCGGGGCACAGAAGATCTCGAAGCCGTCCTCGCCGGTGTAGCCGGTGCGGGCCAGGAGCACCTCGCGGCCGGCGACCTGGGCCGGGAGGATCGCGTAGTACTTGAGGCCGGGCAGGTCGGCGTCCGTGGTGTCGGCCAGGATCGCGGTGGCCTCCGGGCCTTGGACGGCGATCAGGGCGTAGGTGTCGCGGTCGTCGGTGACGACGGCGTCGAACCCCTTGGCGCGGGCGATCAGCTCGTCGAGGACCAGCTGGGCGTTGGAGGCGTTGGCGACGACCAGGAAGGCGTCCTCGCGCAGGCGGTAGACGATCAGGTCGTCCAGGATGCCGCCGTTCTCGGCGCAGATCATGGTGTAGCGGGCGCGCAGCACGCCGAGGGCGGAGACGAAGCCGACCAGGGCGTGGTCGAGCATCTCGCCGGCCTGCGGGCCGGTGACGGTGATCTCGCCCATGTGCGAGAGGTCGAACAGACCGGCCTTGGTGCGGACGGCGAGGTGCTCCTCGCGCTCGCTGCCGTAGCGCAGCGGCATGTCCCAGCCGGCGAAGTCGGTCATGGTGGCGCCGAGGCTGCGGTGCAGCGCGTCGAGCGCGGTCAGGCGGAGGGACGACATGGCCAGGAACTCCTCGGTCGGGGCAGGGGCACTCAGGGTGCGCGCGCCGGACCGGGGCCCGCTCGGGACCGACCCTGCGCGCGGGCATGCGGCGGCGTGGGTCTCCCCATCTGTCGTCGGACCTGAGAGCTTCACCGCACACCTGCCCGAAACCAGCTTCGGGCACGGCATGGCGGCTTGCACCGTGGGTGGGCGCACGACCGGGGCCGTACGCCGCTTTCCAGATGTGCCTAACCCGTGCGGTAGGGGGGCCTGAGAGATTCCGGGGAGGACTTGCTCCTTCGGCGCCGGCCGTACCGCGTCGAGGGCGGCACTCCGGGCTCTCCCGCACGGGTTCGAGCGGCCGGTGTGGAGTTGTGGGGCCCGCGGCGCATGCCGTCGGACGCGGACATCATGGCACGTCCGTGGCATTCAAGGGAGAGGGGACCTCGTCACACCGGCCTGGCCTCCCGAACAAGGGCCTCAGGGCCCGTCCCCGAACTGGCCCTAAACTGCTGCGCGTCGGTGCGGCACAGGGCGGCCGGCGGTACGGCGGCGGATGGGATACCCGTGGAGCAGCAGCAGGGGTGGGGCGGCCCGGAGGCGGCGCCGACCGGGGGCGCGTGGCCGGCCAACGAGCTGGAGCAGGTGCTGACCGCCGCGCTGGGCGATCCGGGGGCGACGCCCCGGGTGTTCGAGGTGCTGGGCCGCAGCCAGGTGTGGATCCCGCTGCCCGCCGGGGGAGACCCGCGGGGGCAGGGGCTGGACCTGCCGACGATCGAGCTGGGCGGGGACCCGTACGTGCCCGTCTTCTCCTCGCAGGAGGTGTTCCTGCAGCAGGCGCCGGGGATGGCCTTCGCGGTCGCGCCGGTCTGGGAGTTCGCCCGGGGGCTGCCGCTGGGCGTGGGGATCGCCGTCAATCCGGAGGCTGCGGTGGGCATCCCGGTGCCCCCGCAGGGGGTGGCCGAGCTGCGCCGCGGGCCCCGGGAGGACAGGTGGGAGCACCCGGAGGCGCCCACCGGCGGGCGGGTCGCGCTGCGCGAGCCCGTGCCGGGGGAGGACCCGGAGTACTTCCTCGCCGCCTGCCGGGCCGAACTGGCGGCCCTGCCCGGGGTGTTGACCGCGCGCCGGGCGCTGGCGAGCATCGAGGGCGAGGCGACCGTGATGTTCGTGGGCGTCCAGCTGGACCAGGCGGCCCCCGCGGACCCGGCGGCGGTGAACGAGGCGCTCGGCCGGGCGCTGGGAACCGCGCCGCTGCCCGGTGGCGTCCACCTCGTGCTGCTCGACCTCGCCGACGACCCGGTGGTCGAGTGGCTGCTCACCCGGGTGATGCCGTTCTACGCGCGGGCGTGACCGGGCGCGAGGACGGTGTGAGCCGGGTGTGAGCCGGGTTCCCGGGCAGTGTTCTGTCGAAGGCACGTCGCCGTGGCGGTGGCCCTCTGCCGCGCCATAGGGTGCGTGCAGACGGCTGACGGCCGGCGGGATGAGCGAAAGAGGCGCGGCGAGGTGGGCGCATGAGTGCGGGAGCGGGAGCGGGCGGTGGACCGGGGCCCTGGGGCCAGCCATCGGCCGGGCGCGCCGGGGCGGACCCGGGCGCGTTGGAGCGCGCCCTGCGCGAGGTCGCACCGGAGCGTTACGAGGCGTACGAGCAGCTGCTGCACGCCCTGGCCGCGGGCCAGGTCTGGATGCTGCTGTGGCACGGCACGCCGGGCAGCCCCGACGCCCAGTACGGGAACATGGAGATCAGCGGCCACGGCTACGCGCCGGCCGTCACCTCCCCCGAGCAGCTGACGGCCTCGGGCTGGACGCGGGCCCACGAGGTGATCTCCGGGCGGGAGATCGCCGCCTCGCTGTACCGGACGCGCTGGGGCCTGTGGCTGAACCCGCACGCCCCCGGCGGCGGTGTCGGCGTGCCCTGGGCGGACCTGCGGCGGATCGCCGCCGGGCTGGACCGGCTGCCGGCCGGGCCGCTGAAGCTGGGCGAGCCGCAGGTCAACGCCCAGCAGTTCTTCGCGCTGCTGGAGCGCCAGGCCATCGAGGTGCGCGCCGTACGGGCGCTGCGCCGGGCCTGGGTGCAGCCCTCGGTGGGGGAGCCGTACCTGGCGATCGGGCTGGAGCTGTACGAGAGCTCGCCGCCGGCGGTGGAGGCGGTGCGCGCGCTGATGCAGCGGGCGATCGCGGTGGCCCCGGAGGGGCTGGCGGTGTCCACGGTGGCGATGGCGGACGAGTACGACCCGGTGGCGCTGTGGATGCGTGCCAACGCCCGGCCGTTCTACGACCGGGAGGCCGGACGGCCGCCGGTGTACCCGCAGCGGCCCGCGGGCCCGTACGGTTCCTACCCGCAGCCCCAGCCGCCGACCGGTGGCTGGCACGGGCAGCCGCCCTCCGGGGCCTGGCCGGGTTACCCGGCGCGCTGATCGCCGGAACGACGGCGAAGAAGCCGACCTGATCCACCGTCAGGTCGGCTTCGGCGTTTTCCGGGCGAGTTTCCGGACGGGCTTCCGGGGCATCTTGACATGGCTGTTACAGCCGTGTGAAGAGGGATATGCCGCGAGCCCGGGAGGTGCATGCGCACAGATCACAGTTGGGCATCTCTCGCCTGGCAGGGCTGGCGCAAGCCAGTTCGGATGACAGAGAGTTCTGCGCACAACGCAAAGCACAGCGCGAACTGGTAACCCCACGAAGGTGAACGCGCACGCCGACCGCTCGATCCACGCGATGCCCATCCCGCGTGGTGGCAGTACCCCGCGCACGGCCCAGGGCCGCGCGCACTCGTTCTCATACGCACCTCCGCACGTCCGCTGCCAGCCGTACCGCCGACCCCCGGCGACCGGCGCCCGTGGGCCGGCCACCGTCGGCGAGGGGACCAACTGACCATGACCGCACCCGTAGCAACCGCCGGGAACGAACCGGAGGCCCAGGCCTCCGCGGACCCGGCCAAGAAGATCGAGGGCCGCTCCCTCGGCCGCATCGCCTGGACCCGCTTCAAGCGGGACAAGGCCGCCGTCGCCGGTGGCATCGTGGTGATCCTGCTGATCACCCTCGCCCTGCTGGCCAAGCCGATCGAGGGGCTGTTCGGGCTCGACCCCGACGCCCTCCACCAGGACCTCCTGGACGCCGACCTCGGTGGCATCCCGTTCGGTGACTGGGGCGGCATGAGCGCGGACCACCCGCTCGGCGTCGACACCGTCCAGGGCCGCGACCTGCTCTCCCGCGTCATCGAGGGCTCCTGGGTCTCGCTGCTGGTCGCCTTCGGCGCGACCGTGCTCTCCAACACCATCGGCACCGTCCTCGGCGTCGTGGCGGGCTACTACGGCGGCTGGGTCGACACCCTGATCAGCCGGCTGATGGACATCTTCCTGGCGTTCCCGCTGCTGCTGTTCGCGATCGCCATCTCGGCCTCGCTGCAGGGCGGAGCCTTCGGCCTGCACGGCCTGCCGATGCACATGGCGGTGCTGATCTTCGTGATCGGCTTCTTCAACTGGCCCTACATGGGCCGGATCGTGCGCGGCCAGACGCTCTCGCTGCGCGAGCGGGAGTTCGTCCACGCGGCCCGCAGCCTCGGCGCCCGCGGCCCGTTCATCCTGTTCAAGGAGCTGCTGCCGAACCTGGTCGGTCCGATCCTGGTCTACTCGACCCTGCTGATCCCGACCAACATCCTCTTCGAGGCCGGCCTCAGCTACCTCGGCGTCGGCATCCAGCCGCCGCAGGCCTCCTGGGGCGGGATGCTCCGCGACGCCATCCAGTTCTACCAGGTGGACCCCCAGTACATGGTGGTGCCCGGTATGGCGATCTTCATCACCGTGCTCGCGTTCAACCTTCTCGGCGACGGGCTCCGCGACGCCCTCGATCCCAAGAGCAACTGACGTCCCGTCAGAATCCTCCTTCCTCCACATCCTCAAGGGGTTGATCTCACCCATGCGTAGGACACGTACCGTCGCGCTGACCGCCGCGGCCGCCGCCGCGGTCCTGGTCGTCACCGGCTGCGGCTCGAGCTCCAAGGGCGGCTCCTCGTCCGCCTCGGCCGGCTCCAACGACTCGAGCGCCGGCGAGAACGCCGCCACCAAGAACATCGTCAACGTCTCGGACAAGAAGGGCGGGACGGTCACCTTCGAGATGAAGGGCACCCCGGACTCGCTCGACCCGGGCAACACGTACTACGCCTACATCTACAACTTCTCGCGGCTGTACGCGCGTCCGCTCACCACCTTCAACCCGGCCGCGGGCGAGGCGGGCAACAAGCTCGTCCCCGACCTGGCCGAGTCCCTCGGGCAGCCGAGCCCGGACGGCCTGACCTGGACGTACAAGCTGCGCGCCGGCCTGAAGTACGAGGACGGCACCCCGATCACCTCGAAGGACGTCAAGTACGCCGTCGAGCGCTCCAACTTCGCGCCGGACGTGAACTCCAACGGCCCGACGTACTTCAAGGAGCTGCTGGTCGACAACGACACGCCGTACGCCGGTCCGTACAAGGACAAGGAGGGCGGTCTCAAGTCGATCGAGACCCCCGACGACACGACGGTGGTCTTCCACCTGAAGCACGCGTTCGCGGACTTCGACTACCTGGTCAGCGCCCCGCAGACCGCCCCCGTCCCGCAGGCCAAGGACACGGGCTCCGACTACGTCAAGCACGTGATCTCCTCGGGCAGCTACAAGTTCCAGACGTACGAGGACGGCAAGCAGGCCGTCCTGGTGCCGAACGAGAACTGGAGCGCGGGCAGCGACCCGATCCGCAAGCAGCTCGCGGACAAGCTCGTGCTCAAGATGAACATCGACCAGGCCACCATCGACAAGGACCTGATGGCCGGCAACGCCCAGGTCGACCTGGTCGGCGGCGGCGTCGACCCGCAGACCCAGGCGCAGATCCTGCGCGACCCGAAGCTCAAGGCGAAGACCGACAACGCCTACGGCGGCCGCCTGACCTACGTGGCGATCAACAGCAAGGTCGCGCCCTTCGACAACGCGGACTGCCGCAAGGCCGTCCAGTACGCGATCGACAAGGTCTCGGTCCAGACCGCCTTCGGCGGCCCGATCCGCGGCCAGATCGCCAACACCGTCCTCCCGCCGGACATCCCGGGTCACCAGGACTTCAACGCCTTCGAGACGAAGGACAACAAGGGTGACGAGGCCAAGGCCAAGGACGCCCTCAAGGCGTGCGGCAAGGAGGGCGGCTTCAGCACCGTGCTGAGCGCCCGCACCGAGCGCACCGCCGAGGTCCAGGCGGCCACCTCCATCCAGGCGGCGCTGAAGAAGTTCAACATCAACGTCGAGATCCAGCAGTACCCGCAGGGCAAGTACCTGACGGACAACGCGGGTGCCCCGCAGTTCACCCAGGACCACAACATCGGCCTGATGATGATGCAGTGGGGCGCCGACTGGCCGACCGGCTACGGCTTCCTCCAGCAGATCGTCGACGGCCGCGCGATCAAGGCGTCCGGCAACAGCAACCTCCAGCAGCTGAACGACCCCGACGTCAACAAGCTGCTCGACGACGCGGCCGTCAACCCGGACCGCGCCGCCCGGGAGAAGATCTACGCCCAGATCGACAAGAAGGTCATGGACTCGGCCACGATCGTGCCGCTGACCTACTTCAAGGTCTTCCTGTACCGCCCGGACAGCGCCACCAACCTCGCCTCCACCCCCGCCTTCTCAGGTGAGTACGACTACCTGAACATCGGCACCACCAAGTAAGAGCCCGAGCGAGAGCACGAGCACGGCTCCGCATCCCTGAAGGCAGGTGAAGGCAGCGGCGCCCGCCGCCGGTCCGGAGGATCCCGGACGGCGGCGGGCGCCGGAGCCGCCCTACTGTGTTTGCCTACATCATCCGCAGGATCTTCGCGGCCCTGGTGCTGCTCCTGGTGGTCAGCGCGGTCACCTTCGCGATCTTCTTCCTGCTGCCGCGGCTCGCCGGCGAGACCGTCGACCAGCTGGCCGCCCAGTACATCGGGAAGAACCCGTCACCCGAGACGATCGCGGCGGTCAAGCAGAACCTCGGCCTCGACCAGCCGCTGTACACCCAGTACTGGAACTTCCTGAAGGCGCTGTTCACCGGCGCCGAGTACCAGTTCGGCCCGGAACCGGCCACCTGCAACGTGCCGTGCTTCGGCTACAGCTTCAAGAACCACCTCGAGGTCTGGCCCGAGATGACCAGCCGCATCCCGGTCACCATCTCGCTGGCCATCGGCGCGGCCGTCATCTGGCTCGTCTCCGGCGTCGCCGCCGGTGTCGTCTCCGCCCTCAAGCCGCGCTCGATCTTCGACCGCATCGCCATGGGCGTCGCCCTCGCCGGCGTCTCGCTGCCCGTGTTCTTCACCGGCGCCCTGCTGCTGACCCTGTTCAGCTACGAGTGGCCCATCCTCGACAACCTGCAGTACGTCGACTTCACCGAGGACCCGCTCAGCTGGGCCCGCAACCTGATCCTCCCCTGGATCTCGCTGGCCTTCCTCTACTCCGCGCTCTACGCCCGCCTCACCCGGGCCGGGATGCTGGAGACCATGAGCGAGGACTACATCCGCACCGCCCGGGCCAAGGGCCTGGCCGAGCGCAAGGTCGTCGTCCGGCACGGGCTGCGCTCCGCGCTCACGCCCATCATCACCATCTTCGGCATGGACCTCGGTCTGCTGCTCGGTGGTGCGCTGATCACCGAGCAGGTCTTCTCGCTCCAGGGCGTCGGCCAGTTCGCCGTCCAGGCGATCGCCGACAACGACCTGCCGAAGATCCTCGGCGTCACGCTGCTCGCCGCCTTCTTCATCGTCGTCTGCAACCTCGTGGTCGACCTCCTGTACGCCCTCGTCGACCCCCGGGTGAGGATCTCGTGACCGACCTCGACAAGACCGCGACGCCTCCCGACCAGCCGGCGCAGCCCGCGGACACCGTCGCCGCCGACGCCGCGCCGCGCGTGCCCGCCGGGGACCCGTTCCTGTCGGTGCGCGACCTGCGCATCCACTTCGACACCGACGACGGCCTCGTCCGCTCGGTGGACGGCGTCAGCTTCGACCTGCACAAGGGACGCACCCTCGGCATCGTCGGCGAGTCCGGCTCCGGCAAGTCCGTCACCTCGCTGGGCATCATGGGCCTGCACCGCTCCAAGCGGGCCCGGATCAGCGGCGAGATCCGCCTCGCCGGCGAGGACCTGATCGCCGCCGGACCGGACCGGGTGCGCCAACTGCGCGGCCGCGAGCTGGCGATGATCTTCCAGGACCCGCTGACCGCGATGCACCCGTACTACACGGTCGGCGCCCAGATCGTCGAGGCGTACCGGGTGCACCACCCCGAGGCGACCAAGAAGCAGGCCCGGACCCGGGCGGTCGAGATGCTCGCCCGCGTCGGCATCCCGCAGCCCGACCGCCGCGCGGACGACTACCCGCACCAGTTCTCGGGCGGCATGCGCCAGCGCGCGATGATCGCCATGGCGCTCGTCAACGACCCGTCCCTGCTGATCGCCGACGAGCCCACCACCGCCCTCGACGTCACCGTCCAGGCGCAGATCCTGGACCTCATCCGCGACCTCCAGGACGAGTTCGGCTCCGCCGTCATCATCATCACCCACGACCTCGGGGTGGTCGCCGAGCTCGCCGACGACATCCTCGTCATGTACGGCGGCAAGTGCGTCGAGCGCGGCCCCGCCGAGACCCTCTTCGACGCCCCCGAACACCCCTACACCTGGGGCCTGTTGGGCTCGATGCCCCGCCTCGACCGCGAACTGCAGGAGAGGCTGGTGCCGGTCAGGGGCACCCCGCCCAGCCTGATCAACGTGCCGTCCGGCTGCGCCTTCCACCCGCGCTGCCCGTACGCGGCGCAGACCGGCGGGCGCTCGGCGAGCGAGGTGCCGGTGCTGGCCGAGGCCACCCCCGGGCACCTCGCGGCCTGCCACCTGCCCGCGGCCGACCGGCACCGCATCTTCACCGAAGAGATCGCGCCCCGGCTGTGAGCCCGGCCCCGTACCACCATCCTGGAGAGAACCGATGACGGACACTCAGGCGGCCGGGACCACCGCGACCGCTCCGGCCGCGGACCGCGAGCCGCTGCTGAAGGTGACCGGCCTGACCCGGCACTTCCCGATCCGCGGCGGGCTGCTGCAGCGCCAGACCGGCGCCGTGCGGGCCGTCGACGGCATCGACTTCACCGTCAACGCGGGCGAGACGCTCGGCGTCGTCGGCGAGTCCGGCTGCGGCAAGTCGACCATGGGCCGGCTCGTCACCCGGCTCGACGAACCCACCGGCGGGACCATCGAGTTCGAGGGCACCGACATCACCCACCTGGGCGCCGGGGCGATGCGGCCGCTGCGGCGCGACATGCAGATGATCTTCCAGGACCCGTACTCCTCGCTGAACCCCCGGCACACCGTCGGCACCATCGTCGGCGCGCCCTTCAAGCTGCAGAAGGCGGCCCCCGAGGGCGGGATCAAGAAGGCCGTCCAGGACCTGCTGGAGCTGTGCGGGCTCAGCCCCGAGCACTACAACCGCTACCCGCACGAGTTCTCCGGCGGCCAGCGCCAGCGCATCGGCATCGCCCGGGCGCTCGCCCTGCGGCCCAAGATGATCGTCGCCGACGAGCCGGTCTCCGCGCTCGACGTCTCCATCCAGGCCCAGGTCGTCAACCTGCTGGACGACCTCCAGAAGGAGCTCGGCCTGACCTACCTGATCATCGCGCACGACCTCTCGGTGGTCCGGCACGTCTCCGACCGGGTGGCGGTGATGTACCTGGGCAAGATCGTCGAGATCGCCGACCGCGACTCGCTCTACCGCAGCCCGCGCCACCCGTACACCACGGCCCTGATGTCCGCGGTGCCCGTCCCCGACCCGCGCCGGCGCCAGCGCTCGGGCCGCGAGCGCATCCTGCTCAAGGGCGACGTCCCCTCGCCGATCAACCCGCCCAGCGGCTGCCGCTTCCGCACCCGCTGCTGGAAGGCCCAGGACGTCTGCGCGGCCCAGGAGCCGCCGCTGGCGACCCTGGCCACGGGGCACCAGGTGGCCTGCCACTTCCCCGAGAACACCGAGGGGAACGGTCAGCGCGGCCCCGAGGAGCCTGCGGCCTGAGGCCACACGCGGAGGGGAGGGTTCCGGACGGGTCATAGTTGTCTCCGTGACCTCCCAGATCTTCCCCTCCGACGTGCAGCAGTCGCTGGACCTCGTCGGCATCTTCGTCTTCGCCCTGTCCGGGGGCCTGCTCGCCGTCCGCAAGAACATGGACATCTTCGGCATCGCCGTGCTGGCCGAGGTCACCGCTCTGGGCGGCGGGGTGATGCGGGACCTGGTGATCGGGGCCACGCCCGTCGCGGCCTTCTCCAACCTCGGGTACTTCGTCACGCCGCTGGCCGCCGCGCTGGTGGTGTTCTTCCTGCACCCCGAGGTGGAGCGGATCAACCGGGCGGTGCAGACGCTGGACGCGCTCGGGCTCGGGCTGTTCTGCGTCACCGGCACCGCCAAGGCGCACGACTACGGGCTGGGCGCGGTCTCGGCCGTCGCGCTCGGGATGGTCACCGCCGCCGGCGGCGGGGTGATCCGCGACGTGCTGGCCGGGGAGATCCCCTCGCTGCTGCGCTGGGACCGGGAGATCTACGCCGTCCCGGCGCTGGTCGGGGCCGCCCTGGTCGCCGTCCTGATCGGCGTGGACCGGCTCACCGGCCTCACCGGCACCGCCGCCGCGCTCACCGCCTTCGGGCTGCGGATGCTCGCCCTGAAGTACGGCTGGCGCGCGCCGCGGGCTTGGCGCCGCAACGGTTCTCGCACCAGCGAGGAGTAGGCGAGCCGCCGTACGCCAGCGAGATCGCCTCCGCCGTGCAGAGCAGCTCCGGCACCATCCGGGCCAGCTCCGCCGGGGGCACCCGGCTGGCCGGGGCGCTCAGCGCGCAGGCCGCCACCGTACGGCCGTCGCTGCCCGCCACCGGCGCGGCCACGCAGGTCACCGGCTCCCGGTGCTCGGCCGACTCCGCCGCCCAACCGCGCCGGCGCACCGCCGCCAGGTCGGGCGGCAGCTCCTCCTCCCGGGCGCCGTCCTGCGCCAGCCCGGCCAGCAGCACCCGGCCCACCGCCGTCCCCGTCGCCGGCGCCCGGCGCCCGATCCGCGGCGGCCGCTCGGCCCAGCGCCCGGCCACCTCGTCCACGTACAGGACCTCGCCGTCGTGCAGCACGGCCAGCTGGACGGTGTAGCCGCAGCGCGAGCTCAGCGCCGCGAGGTGCGGCGCGGCCACCTCGCGGACGTCGATCTCCTCCAGCGCCCGGTGGGCCAGCGACAGCAGCCGGCCGCCGAGGCGGTAGCGCAGGTCGGGCTCCCGGCGGGCGAAGCCGTGCTCCTCCAGGTCGCGCAGCAGGCGCAGCGCCGTCGACTTGTGCACGCCGAGGCGGGCGGACGCCTGGTCGAGGGAGAGCGGGCCGTCGCCGAGCGCGGCGAGGAGCGTCAGCGCGCGGTCGACCGACTGCGACATGGCGGCCCCCGGGAGGTGTGGAGAGAAGTGCTCGTCAGGCTAACCGCTGGGTGGCGCACCGGTACAAACCGGGACCGGACGCCGGTGTCCGTCGGGCGGCGCGGGCCGGGCGGTGCGGGTTGGCCGGATCGGTGCGGGCCGGGAACGGCGCCCCGGGCGGCCCACTACAATCGGGGGGTTATGCCATACCTGGACCATGCGGCGACATCGCCGATGCTGCCCGAGGCGATCGCCGCGATGTCGGCGCACCTGGGGGTGGTCGGCAACCCCTCGTCCCTGCACGCGGCGGGCCGCCGCGCCCGCCGGGTGGTGGAGGAGGCCCGCGAATCCCTGGCCGACTCGCTGGGCGCGCGCCCGAGCGAGATCGTCCTCACCGGCGGCGGCACCGAGTCCGACAACCTGGCCGTCAAGGGCCTGTACTGGGCCCGCCGCGACGCCGACCCGGCCCGCACCCGGGTGCTGTGCAGCCCGGTCGAGCACCACGCGGTGCTGGACGCGGTGCACTGGCTCTCCGAGCACGAGGGCGCCGAGGTCGAGTACCTGCCGGTGGACGCGCTCGGCCGGGTGCACCCCGAGGCGCTGCGCGCGGCGGTCGAACGGGACCCGTCCTCCGTCGCCCTGATCACCGTGATGTGGGCCAACAACGAGGTCGGCACCGTCCAGCCCGTACATGAACTCACCGCCGTGGCCGCCGAGTTCGGCATCCCGGTGCACGCGGACGCGGTGCAGGCGCTCGGCCAGGTGCCGATCTCCTTCGCCGACTCCGGGCTCACCGCGCTCACCGTCACCGGCCACAAGATCGGCGGCCCGTTCGGCATCGGCGCCCTGCTGCTGTCGCGCGGCGCCTCGCCCGTCCCGCTGCTGCACGGCGGCGGGCAGGAGCGCGACGTGCGCTCCGGCACCCTCGACGCCCCCGCCGCCGCCGGGTTCGCGGCCGCCACCGCCTGGGCCGTCGAGCACCGGGCGGAGCACGCCGTGACGCTCGGGGCGCTGCGCGACGAACTGGTCGCGGGCGTGCTGGCCGCCGTCCCGGACGCGGTGCTCAACGGGGACCGCGCCCCCGAGGGTCGGCTTCCCGCCAACGCCCACTTCTCCTTCCCCGGCTGCGAGGGCGACGCCCTGCTGATGCTGCTCGACGCGGCCGGCATCGAGTGCTCCACCGGCTCCGCCTGCTCGGCCGGGGTGCCGCAGCCCAGCCACGTGCTGCTCGCCATGGGCGTGGACCCGCTGCTGGCGCGGGCCTCGCTGCGGTTCTCGCTCGGGCACACCTCGGTGCGGGAGGACGTGACGGCGCTGGTGGGGGCGATCGGGCCGGCGGTGCGGCGGGCGCGCAACGCGGGGCTGGCGTCCGTACGGCGGTGATCGTCGGGGCTGTCGGGAACAGGACGGCCACCCCGTACCCTTGTTGGCATCATGACTGACTTCCCGGGCGCCCCGACCACCCCTTCCACCGGCCGTCTGCGCGTGCTCGCGGCGATGTCCGGCGGAGTCGACTCCGCCGTCGCCGCCGCGCGCGCCGTCGAAGCGGGGCACGAGGTGACGGGCGTCCACCTGGCGCTGTCCGCCAACCCGCAGTCCTTCCGCACGGGCGCCCGCGGCTGCTGCACCATCGAGGACTCGCGGGACGCCTGGCGGGCGGCCGACGTGATCGGCATCCCGTTCTACGTCTGGGACCTCGCCGAGCGCTTCCGCGAGGACGTCATCGACGACTTCGTGGCCGAGTACGCGGCCGGCCGCACGCCCAACCCCTGCCTGCGCTGCAACGAGAAGATCAAGTTCGCGGCGCTGCTCGACAAGGCGATCGCCCTCGGCTTCGACGCCGTCTGCACCGGCCACTACGCCCGCATCGTCGACCTGCCGGACGGCTCGCGCGAGCTGCACCGGGCCGTCGACTCCGCCAAGGACCAGTCGTACGTCCTCGGCGTGCTCGACGCCGACCAGCTGGCCCACTCCCTCTTCCCGCTCGGCGACACCACCAAGGAGGCCATCCGCGAGGAGGCGGCGCAGCGCGGGCTGGCCGTGGCCAAGAAGCCCGACAGCCACGACATCTGCTTCATCGCGGACGGCGACACCCAGGGCTTCCTCGCCCGCCACCTCGGCACCGCCACCGGCGACATCATCGACGCGGACGGCACCAAGCTCGGCGAGCACGACGGCGCGTACGGCTTCACCATCGGCCAGCGCAAGGGCCTGCGCATCGGCCGCCCGGCGGCGGACGGCAAGCCGCGGTACGTCCTCGACATCTCGCCGGTGAACAACACCGTGACCGTCGGACCGGTCGAGGGCCTGGACGTGGTCGGGCTGACCGCCATCCGCCCCCGCTGGTGCGGCACCGAGGCCCTCGCCGACGGCCGCTACACCGCCCAGCTGCGTGCCCACGGCGAGGAGGTCCCCGTGGCCGCCTCCGTGGTCGACGGCGAGCTCCACGTGCGGCTGGACACCCCGGCCCGGGGCATCGCCCCCGGCCAGGCCGTGGTGCTCTACGACGGCACCCGCGTGGTCGGCTCGGCCACCATCGCCACGACGGAGCGCCCGGCCCTGACGGGCTGAGCCCGGGCCCGGCTCCCCTGCGGTTTTCCGCAGGGGAAGCGGGCGGTCGACCTCATGGTGGCGGCCCCGGCGCGTTTCTAGCGTGGAGGGCATGATCGCAACGCCGCACGCTTCAGCCCTCCTCGCGACCTCCACCGAGCACGCCGAGCCCGCCGGCGGCATCGCCGGCTGGGCCGCCGACGTGATGGGCGGCCTCGGCGCCCCCGGCGCCGGCCTGACCAACCTCGTCGACACCGTCCTGCCGTTCATCCCCAGCGAGGTCATCCTCCCCATCGCCGGATTCGCCGCCGGACAGGGCCGGTTGAGCCTGCCGGCCGTCATCCTGTGGACCACGATCGGCTCGATCGTCGGCTCCTGGATCGTCTACGCCGCCGGCGCCCTCCTGGGCCGCGACCGCACCCGCGCGCTCGCCGCCCGCATCCCCTTCGTCAGCCCGCACGAGCTGGACCGGGCCGAAGCCTGGTTCGAGCGGCACGGCCGCACCGCCGTCCTGATCGCCCGCATGGTGCCGGTGGTGCGCAGCCTCATCTCGGTACCGGCCGGGATCCAGCGGATGCCGCTGACCGCCTTCACCCTGATGACCGCCGTCGGCAGTCTGGTCTGGAACACCGCCTTCGTGCTGTTGGGATACTGGCTCGGGGACAACTGGCAGCTGGTGGAGGAGTACGGGGGATGGGTGTCGAAGGGCGTGGTGGCGGTCGCGCTGCTGGTCGTCGCCCGCTGGTTCCTGGTGCGGATGCGCCGCCGCCCGAGCGCCCGGCACCGTGGGTGAGGGCCGTGCGCGGGGCGGCGGGCATCGCGCTGGGCGCGGTCTCGGCGCTCGCCGCCCTCGCCGTGCTGGCGGCGGCCGCGGTGGTGCGGACCCCGGGTCCGGTGGTCCGGCTGGCGGCCCTGGAGCGGCGGCGCGTCGCCGCGCTCCTCGGCGGCGGGCAGGCGACCCCCGAGCCGATCGAGCCGAGGCGGGCCTCCGCCTACCTGTGGTGCCGCGTCCCCGTCGGCCTGCTCGGGGGCGGGGCCCTGTTCCTGCTGGCGGTGGGCGGCTGGACGGCCACCGCCGGGCTGCGGCGCTGGCTCACCGGCCGCGAGGTCGACGGCATGGCCCCGACCTGGCCGGTCGCCGGGTACCTCCTCTCCGTCGGCCTGCTGCTGCTCTTCCTCGACCTCGCCGGGCTGGCCGCCGTCGCGGAACTCGAACGCACCCTCGTGCGCCGCTTCCTGGAGCCCGACGAACTGGCCCGGATGCGCCGCCGGATCGACGAACTCGCCGCCAGCCGCTCCGGGATCGTCGAGGCCGTCGACGCCGAACGGCGCCGCATCGAACGCGACCTGCACGACGGCCTCCAGCAGCGGCTGGTCGTGGTGTCGATGCTGCTCGGACGGGCCCGCCGCAAGGGCTCCGACGAGCTCTACCGGCAGGCGCAGACCGAGGCCGAGCACGCGCTGGAGGAACTGCGCCAGGTCGCCTGGCGGGTGTACCCGGCCTCCCTCGACGAGCTCGGGCTGTACGAGGCCCTGGCCGTCGACGCCGAGCGTTCGCCCGTCCCCGTCCACCTCACCGGCGGCCTGACCCGGCGGCCGGCCCCCGCCGTCGAGACGGCCGCCTACTTCACCGTCCGCGAGGCCGTCACCAACGCGGCCAAGCACGCCGGAGCCGGCCGCATCGACGTGACGATCAGCCAGGACGCGGGCCTGGTCAGGGTGTCGGTGCGGGACGACGGGCGCGGCGGCGCCGACCCCGCCGGAGCGGGCCTGTCCGGCCTGGCCCGCCGGATCGCCGCGCTGGACGGACGCCTGAGCATCGACAGCCCACCGGGGGGACCGACCGAAGTGATCGCGGAACTGCCGTGCGCCTGATGATCGCCGAGGACTCCGCGCTGCTGCGCGAGGGCCTCGTCCGCCTGCTGGCCGACGAGGGCCACGAGGTGACCGCCGCCGTCGGCGACGCCGACGCCCTGCTGACCGCCGTCGCCGCGGCCCCGCCGGAGGTGGTGGTCGTGGACGTCCGCATGCCGCCCACCCACACCGACGAGGGACTGCGCGCCGCCCTGCACCTGCGCGCCGAGCACCCCGGGGTGGGTGTCCTGGTGCTGTCCCAGTACGTCGAACAGCGCTACGCCGTCGAACTGCTGGCCTCCGGCACCGAGGGCGTGGGCTACCTGCTGAAGGACCGCGTCGGGAGGGTGGAGGAGTTCCTGGCCGCCCTGGACCGCGTGCACTCCGGCGGCACGGCCTTCGACCCGGAGGTCGTCCGCCGCCTCCTCGCCCGCACCCGGCACACCGACGACCTCGACCGGCTCACCGGCCGCGAGCGCGACGTCCTCTCCCTGATGGCCCAGGGTCACACCAACGCGGCCATCGCCGAGCGGCTCGTCGTCTCCAGGAGCGCGGTGGAGAAGCACGCCAACGCCGTCTTCGACAAGCTGCGCCTGCCGCGCGACGGCGGCACCAACCGCCGCGTCCTGGCGGTCCTGCGCTTCCTGGGGAGCTGAGCCGCCGTCAGCCGAGGGCGCTGAGGATCGGCGCCCAGGAGGGGCCGGTCAGGGCGGTGACCGCCTCCTGATCGGTGAGCGGGGGAGCGGTGCGGGTCGGGGCCGGTCCGTCGCCGCCGGTGCTGTTCCACTGCACCATCTGGAGCTGCGCGCCGGTCGACTTCAGTGTCACCGTGGTCGTCCAGCGGCGGACGCCGGTCTGGGCCTGGCCCTTGGCGGCGTTCTGCTCCTGCATCACCAGGGCCCCGCCGGGGAGTTCGGCGCTGCTCGGCAGTTCGCTCATCCGGCAGGTGTCACCGGGGGCGCGCTTGGGCGCGTCGTCGCAGCTCAGTCCGTCGCCGTCCTGGAGGGGCAGCCTGAGGCGCACGCCCGAGACGCCGACCGAGGCGGGGCCGTGCCCGTCGTCGAGGATCAGGCCGGCGTTGGCGACGGCGCCGTCGCCCGGGTGGTTCGGGTTCTCGCCCTGCCCCTTCACCTGGCTGAACCGGCCGTCGGGGAACGTCCCCTCCAGGGCCCGGATCATCTGCGCGTCGCTGATCGCGGTCCGCGGCGCGGCCATCGGGGTCGGCTCCCGGTCGTGGCTCCGGGAGAGGGCACCGGGGAGCACGAGGCCGGCCGTCGCGATCACGGCGCAGCAGGCGCCGGCCCCGGCGAGGAGGCCCGCCCTGCGGCGGCGCCGGAGGCTGCGGCCGCGGGTGACGGCCCCGCGCGTCAGTGCGGCGAGGTCGGGGTCGAGGGAGTCGGCCGTACGGTCCAGGGCGTGGGCGAGGTCTGCTTCGAAGGGCATCTCGGTGTCGTCTCTTCCGTCGCGGATGGTGGTCACAGGGAGATCAGGTCGGAGAGGCTGTCGCCGAGCAGCACCCGCGCCTTGGCGAGCGCCCGGGTGCCCCGGGAGCGGACCGCGCTGCTCGTCATCCTGAGCATCCCGGCGGTCTCCTCGATGCTGCGGTCCTCCCAGTAGCGCAGCAGCAGCACCGCCCGGTCCCGGGGCGGCAGTTGGGCCAGCACGTCCAGCAGGGTCAGCCGCAGCGCGGTGTCCGGCCCGGAGGCCGCGTCCTCGGGCAGACTCCCGCTGCCGGTGGGGCGCTCGGAGGTGCTCATCCGCCGCCGCAGGCTGAGGAAGGTGCGGACCAGCACCGTCTGGGCGTACGCCGCCGGGTTGTCCGCCCGGGCCACCTTCCGCCAGTGCACATACACCTTGCCGAGCGCCTCCTGGACGAGGTCCTCCGCCAGGTGCGCGTCCCCCGCCGCGAGCACGTACGCCGACCGGTGGAGCGCCTTCGCCCTCCCGGCCACGAACGCCACGTACTCGTCCTCCTGTGCCGCCTTCACCCGTTCCCCGCCCGTCCGCTCGTTCCGCGTTCCCTGTGCATGCCCTACACGACTACGCGGGGCCCCGGGATGTCGCACGGGCGGTCATAGTGGGTGCCATGAGTTTCTACGAGCAGCACCGCGACTTCGTCGAGGAGCTGGAGCGGATCGCCCCGGAGGGTGTCCGGATCGAGTGGTCCGGCGACACGCTGATCATGCAGGCGTCGCCGTCCAACATCCACCAGCTCAACGTGGCCCAGGTGCGCCGGCAGTTCGAGCAGCACGCGCCGGACGGCTACCTCCCCAGCGAGCGGAGCGAGATCGTCAGCCCGGACGTCTCCAAGGGGCGCGAGCCGGACCTGACGTACCTCCCGCTGGAGGTGCTCTCCCGGCCGGGCAACAAGGCCCCCGCGGAGGAGGCGCTGATCGCCGTGGAGATCGTCTCGCCGTCCAATCCGGGCAACGACTGGATGGACAAACTGCGCGACTACGCCGTGATGCGCATCCCGCTGTACCTCATCGTCGATCCGCGTCAGCAGACGGTGACGCTGTTCTCCGAGCCGGACCAGGACCGGTACCACACCCGCAGTGACCGGGGGTTCGGTGACGCGATCGCCATTCCGGCGCCCTTCGGCTTCAGCCTGGGCCTGTCGGCACTGGTGCCCTACGCGGACTGACCGGCGGAGGGCGGGCGTGATAGACCGGTTCGCACTATGAATATCTGTGTCTTCTGCTCCGCGTACTCGCTCGACGACCGTTACACCGCTCCCGCCGCGGAGTTCGCACGGCTGTTGGGGGAGGGCGGGCACACGCTGGTGTGGGGCGGGTCGAACGCCGGGCTGATGGGGGTGCTGGCGGACGGGGTGAAGGCCGCCGGGGGCGGGCTCGTCGGGGTGATGGTGGAGATGCTGCGGCACAAGGCGTACGCGGGGGCGGACGAGCTGGTGTGGACGGCCGACCTCGCGGAGCGCAAGGCGGAGCTGGCGAACCGGGCCGACGCGATCGTGGTGCTGGTCGGCGGGCTGGGGACGCTGGACGAGGTCACCGAGGTGCTGGAGCTGAAGAAGCACGGCATGTTCGACAAGCCGGTCGTGGTGCTCGACACCGAGGGGTTCTACGGCGGCCTGCGCACCCAGCTCGAGCGGATGGACGCGGAGGGCTTCCTGCCCAGGCCGCTCGCCGAGCTGATCGCCTTCGCGGACACGCCCGCCGAGGTGTTCGCCCAGCTCAAGCCCTGAGAGGATCGGGACCATGGCTGCACATCTGATCACCGGCGCCGGCTCCGGCATCGGCGCCGTCCTGACCGAGCGACTCCAGGAGCGCGGGGAGGAGCTCTGGCTCCTCGCCCGCGACGCCCGGCGGGCCGCCCAGCTGCGCGAGCGGTTCTCCGGCGCGAAGACCCTGGTCGGCGACCTGGGGGACCCGGCGAAGCTCTCCTGGGCCTTCGGGCAGCAGCAGCTGCCCGTCCGGCTGGACTCCCTGCTGCACGTGGCGGGCGTCGTCGAACTGGGCCAGGTCGGCGAACTGCCGGTCAAGGCCTGGCAGGAGACGCTGAACGTCAACCTCGTCGCGCCCGCCGAGCTGACCCGGCTGATGCTGCCCTCGCTGCGCCTGGCCAAGGGGCACGTGGTGTTCGTCAACTCCGGCGCCGGGCTGAACGCCCACGCCGAGTGGTCGGCGTACGCGGCGAGCAAGCACGGGCTGCGCGCGCTCGCGGACTCGCTGCGGCAGGAGGAGCACGCGGGCGGCGTCCGCGTCACCACCGTGTACCCGGGGCGCACCGCCACCGCGATGCAGGTCAAGGTCCACCAGCAGGAGGGCAAGGAGTACGACGCCTCGCGCTTCATCGCCCCGGAGTCGGTGGCGAAGGCCGTCCTCGCCGCGCTGGACGCCTCGCGCGACGCGGAGATCACCGACATCACGGTCCGTCCGGGGCAGTGATCGCGTCCGGGGCAGTGATCACGGCCGGAGAAGTGATCGCGTCCGGAGAAGTGATCACGGCGCACTAGGCTCGGTGGGGTGAGCACCGAACACCCCTTCCCCGACCTGACCGGCGCCGCGACGGGCGTCGGCTCGCTGCCCGGCACCGACGCCCGGGAGGCGGCCAAGACCGCCACCGGGGCGTTGGAGCACCTGCCGTTCCTGCCCGAGCTGCCCGCCCGCGGCCCGGGCGCGGACATGATCGGCCGCAGCGCCGGTCTGCTGGTGGAGCTGTTCGCGCAGACCGAGCCCAGCGGCTGGCGCTTCGCCGACCGCCCCGGCCGGGACACCCGGCGGGCGCACTCCTGGCTCGGCGAGGACCTGGACGCCCTGGAGGAGTTCACCCAGGGCTACGAGGGCGCGCTCAAGGTGCAGGCGGTGGGCCCGTGGACGCTGGCGGCGAGCATCGAACTCAAGCACGGGGAGAAGGCGCTCGCCGACCCCGGCGCCTGCCGGGACGTCGCCGGCTCGCTCACCGAGGGTCTGCGCCGCCACCTGGCCGAGGTCCGCAGGCGCGTCCCGGGCGCCCAGGTGGTGCTGCAGCTGGACGAGCCGTCCCTGCCGGCCGTCCTCACGGGCGGGGTGAAGACCGCCAGCGGCTTCCAGCGGCTGCGCTCCGTCGACCGGCAGGTGGCCGAGGAGGCGCTGCGGGAGACGATCCGCGCCCTGGACGTGCCCGTGGTGGTGCACTGCTGCGCGCCCGAGGTGCCGATCCCGCTGCTGCGCCGGGCCGGGGTGGCCGGCGTCTCGCTGGACTTCTCCCTGCTCACGGACCGTTCCGACGACGATCTGGGCGAGGCCGTGGAGGCCGGTACGGCGATCCTGGCGGGCGTCGTCCCGGCCACGGAGCAGGCCGCTTCTCAATCAAGTGGGATGTCAGACCCTGCCGGTAGTGTCCAGGGTGTCAGGACCTTGTGGCGCAGGCTCGGGTTCGCTCCGGAGCTGCTGGGCCGTCGCGTGCTGGTGACGCCGACCTGCGGGTTGGCCGGGGCCTCCCCGGCCTACGCCCGCAAGGCGCTGTCGCTCGCGGCGCGGGCGGCGCAGAGCCTGGTGGACAACCCGGAATGAGACTGTAGGAGGCTTCGGTGACGGCTGTCGAGGGCTGGGAGGACGTCCCGGCGGAGGTGCGCAGGCGGCACGCCGAGCTGGCGGCGGAGATCACCGACCACCGCGCCCGGTACTACGAGCAGGACGCACCGACGGTCAGCGACGCCGAGTTCGACGCGCTGATGCGCGAGCTGGAGGGCGTCGAGGCCGAGCACCCGGCCCTGGTGACGCCGGACTCGCCGAGCCAGAAGGTCGGCGGCGCCCCCACCGCGCTGTTCGCGGAGGTGGAGCACCGGGAGCGGCTGCTCAGCCTGGACAACGCGATGGACGACGAGGAGCTCGGCGCCTGGGCGGACCGGGTCGCCACCGAGCTCCAGGGCATCGACTACCACTACCTGTGCGAGCTGAAGGTGGACGGCCTGGCCGTCAACCTCACCTACGAGAACGGCCAGTTGGTGCAGGCGGCGACGCGCGGCGACGGCCGCGTCGGCGAGGACATCACCGCCAACGTCCGCACCATCAAGGAGATCCCGCACCAGCTCAAGGGCGAGAACATCCCCGAGCTGGTGGAGATCCGCGGCGAGGTCTACTTCCCGACGGAGGAGTTCGACGCGCTCAACGCCTCCTTCGCGGAGGAGAACGAGCGCCGCCGGCAGGAGAACGAGGAGCGCGCCAAGGAGGGCAAGCGGCCCCGGGCGATGATCCGGCTGTTCATGAACCCCCGCAACGCCGCCGCCGGTTCGCTGCGCCAGAAGGACCCGCACGTGACCGCCTCCCGCCCGCTGCACATGGTGGTGCACGGCATCGGCGCCCGGGTCGGCTTCGACATCGACGACCAGTCGCACGCCTACCGGCTGCTGCACGACTGGGGCCTGCCCACCGCCCGGCACAACAAGGTGGTGGGGACGCTCGCCGAGGTCCGGGCCTTCATCGCGCACTTCGGCGAGCAGCGGCACTCGGTCGAGCACGAGATCGACGGCGTCGTGGTGAAGGTGGACGAGATCGCCCTGCAGGGCCGGCTCGGCGCCACCTCCAAGTCCCCGCGCTGGGCCATCGCCTGGAAGTACCCGCCGGAGGAGGTCACCGGCAAGCTGGCCGAGATCAAGGTCGGCATCGGCCGCACCGGCCGGGCCACCCCGTACGCGGTGCTGGCCGAGCCGGTGAAGGTGGCCGGCTCGATGGTGCAGTACGCGACGCTGCACAACCAGGAGATCGTCAAGGCCAAGGACGTGCTGCTCGGCGACACGATCGTGCTGCGCAAGGCCGGCGACGTGATCCCGGAGATCCTCGGCCCGGTCTACGACCTGCGGGACGGCACCGAGCAGGCGTTCGTGATGCCCTCGCACTGCCCGGAGTGCGGCACCGAGCTGCGCCCGATGGCCGAGGGGGACATCGACCTGCGCTGCCCGAACGCGCAGCTGTGCCCGGCCCAGATCCGGGAGCGGATCGCCTTCCTCGGCGGGCGCTCCTGCCTGGACGTGGAGGGGCTCGGCTACGTCGCGGCCACCGCGCTGACCCAGCCGCTGGCGCCGGCCGTGCCGCCGGTGCGCACCGAGGCCGACATCTTCGGCCTGACGGTCGAGGAGCTGCTGCCGATCACGGTGCTGGTGCGCGACCAGAAGTCGGGCATGCCCAAGCTGGACGACGAGACGGGCGAGGAGAAGCGGGTCACCTTCTTCGCGAACCTCAAGGGCGAGCCGAAGAAGAACACCCAGCTGCTGCTGGAGAACCTGGAGAAGGCGAAGGACCGCCCGCTGTGGCGCTTCCTCAACGGCCTCTCCATCCGGCACGTCGGCCCGGTGGCCGCGCAGGTGCTGGCCCGGGAGTTCCGCGACCTGGACGCGATCTTCGCCGCGACCGAGGAGGAGCTGGCCGCCGCCGAGGGCGTCGGCCCGACGATCGCCCGCTCGATCAAGGAGTGGTACCAGGAGGAGTGGCACCGGGAGATCCTGGAGAAGTGGCGCGCCGCCGGTGTCCGCTTCACCGAGGAGTTCGCCGACGAGGAGGAGGCGGAGCGCCCGCTGGAGGGCCTCACCGTCGTGGTGACGGGTACGCTCGCCGGCCACACCCGGGACGGCGCCAAGGAGGCGCTGACCTCTCGTGGCGCGAAGGTGACCGGATCGGTGTCGAAGAAGACCGACTTCGTGGTCGCCGGTGACAACCCCGGGTCCAAGTTCGACAAGGCTTCCCAGCTCGGCCTGCCGATCCTGGACGACGCCGGATTCGCCGTGCTCCTCGCGGACGGCCCCGCCGCCGCCCGCGCCCACCTGGGACTTCCGGAGCCGGAGGCTCCCGTCGCCCCGGAGGAGGCCCCCGCCGAGGGCTGACCCGGCGGACCCGGGGCCCGCGTGGCCGGATCCGGGTTGTTATCGTCCTGATGCAACGTCACCGGGTGCCGCTCCGTGAGAGCGGGCATTGTGTCACCGAGCGGCACCCGGTGTGTCAGCGCTTTTCCGGTTGTCCGAAAGTCTGCCCAGCGAGTTGACCCCGGCATACCCTGGAGCGCAACAGAGTGTCAGCAGGGGTGGGGGCACCGGCTGAGCCGGTGGCCCTCGGGGTCGCTCCATGCCCGGCAGCTGTCGGTACCGGCACGGTGCCTCACCTGAAGGCGGCCTGACGGGGCGGGCCCGACGGAGGACAGGGCTTATGGATCGTACGACCGGCGGCGCGCCCACACGCCCGCCGCAGGGGGTGGCGGGTGCGGTCCTGCTGCTCGGCGTGGTGCTGGCCGGAGCCGCGCCGCTCATCCCGCTGGCCGTCCTGGTCTACCGCTACGAACCCGAGTTGCTGCCGCTGTTCGCGGTGCCCCTGGCCGTGCTGGTCGCGGCCTGGCGGATCGCCCGTGACCGCGCCCGCGACCAACTGACCGACCCGCTCACCGACCTGCCCAACCGTCAGGCGTTACTCCTGGCCGCCCAGGAGGCGATCGCCGAGCGCGATGAAGGCGCCAGCGTCGGTCTGATACTGCTCGACCTCGACCGGTTCCGATCGCTCAACGACACACTCGGACATACGGCCGGCGACCGGCTTCTCGTTCACATCTCCCGCCGTCTCCACCGCGCCCTGCGCTCCGGAGGCCTCGCCGGCAGCGCCACCCGGGAGTCCATCGACGACGTCTTCGCGGGCCTGCCCCGGCACTACCGGCGCGGGCGGCCCATGGTGGCCCGGATGGGCGGCGACGAGTTCGCCGTCCTGCTGCCCGGCATCAACTGCCCCGACAGCCTGGAACGCGTCGCCAAGGCCCTGATCGCCGAACTCGCCGCCCCGATCCGCCTGGACGGGCTGCTGCTCGTCCTGGAGGCCACCGCCGGCGTCTGCGTCTACCCGCAGCACGCCCAGGACGCCGAAGCCCTGCTGCGCCGCGCCGACGTCGCCATGGGCCACGCCCAGCGCGGCTGCAGCGGCGTCGCCCAGTACGACGAGGCGCAGGACGTCGACACCCCGTACCGCATAGGGCTGTTGGGGGACCTGCGCCGGGCGCTGGAGGCGGGCGAGGTGCAGCTGCACTACCAGCCCAAGGTCGCCTTCGACGGCCGGGTGGTCGGCCTGGAGGCGCTGCTGCGCTGGGAGCGGCCCGGGCAGGGGAAGGTCTCGCCGGACGAGTTCGTCGGGCTCGCCGAGTCCAGCGGCCTGATGCCCCGGCTCACCGACTACGTGCTGGAGGCGGCGGTCGGCCAGCTCGCCGCCTGGCGCGACCAGGGCCTCCAGGTGCAGGTCGCGGTGAACGTCTCCCCGCGCGACGTGCTCAGCCCGGGCTTCGCCCAGCGCGTCGCCGGGCACCTGCTGCGCCACCGGGTGCCGGCCCACGCGCTCCAGCTGGAGATCACCGAGCGGCTGCTCCTGGACGACTCCCGCCGGGCCGCCGACACCCTCGCCGAACTGCGCGGCTACGGCGTCGGGATGTCCCTGGACGACTTCGGCACCGGGCACTCCTCGCTGGTGCGCCTGCGCAGCCTGCCGGTGGGGGAGTTGAAGATCGACCGCTCCTTCGTCTCCCGGATGGTCGCCGACGACCACGACGCCGCCGTCGTGCGCTGCTCGGTGGAGCTCGCCCACTCGCTGGGCCTGACCGTCGTCGCCGAGGGGGTGGAGGACGACGAGACCTGGGAGCGGCTGCACGGCCTGGGCGTGGACGCGGTGCAGGGCTGGCTGGTGTCGGCCGCACTGCCGGCCGAACAGGCCACCGCCTGGCTGCTGGTGCACCGCACCGCCACCCCGCCGTCCGTCGAGCGGCTGGGCGCGGCCCGGTGGGCGCAGCCGATCACCGGGCCCGTCCTGCCCCGGCCCGCCGTCCCGCAGGCCGCTGTCCCGCAGGCCGTCGTTCCGCAGGCCGTCGCGCCGTCCGTGCCGCAGCCGGCGCTGCCGGCGACGCTCCCGCCCGCGGCCAAGCCGATCGCACAGCCCGTCGCACAGCCCGCCGCGAAGCCCGTGATGCCGGTGATGCCGGTGATGCCGCCCGCCGCGAAGGCCGTCCCCAAGCCCGTCCCGCAGCCCGCCGTGCTGCCCCAGAGCGCCCCCGCGGCCCAGCCCCTGCCCGTGCAGCCGGGGCCCGTCAAGCCGATGCCCGTCCAGGCCGCGCACGCGCAGCACGTCCAGCACCCGCAGCTCGTCCAGCACGTGAAGGCGCTCCCGTCCGTGCCTCCGGGCGCGCAGAGTTGGGCGCACACCAGGCCCCAGTGACGCGGCCCCGGATCAACTCGTTGGCCGGTGGCCGGGCCGGGCCCCATAGGATGGGGTCCAAAGACCACGAGGACGGAGCGCCGAACCCGGCCGCTCCTGCCCGGGCCCGGCACGCCGGCAGGCGCCGCCGGGCCTCACCAGAACTCACCCTGAGGATCGCTGCATGCCTGGCATCACGCGCGAGGAGGTCGCCCACCTCGCCCGGCTGTCGCGTCTTGAGCTGAAGCCCGAAGAGCTGGACCACTTCGCCGAGCAGCTCGACGTGATCATCGGCGCGGTCGCCCGCGTTTCCGAGGTCGCCGGACAGGACGTACCGCCGACCTCCCACCCGCTCCCGCTGACGAACGTCATGCGTGCGGACGAGGTGCGGCCGTCGCTCACCCCGGAGCAGGCGCTGTCCGGCGCCCCCGCCGCCGAGGAGCAGCGTTTCCGTGTGCCGCAGATCCTCGGGGAGGACTGACCGAGATGACCGAGCTCATTCCCACTCCGATGATCAAGTGGACCGCGGCCGAGACCGCGAGCGCCATCGCCAAGGGCGAGGTGTCGGCCGTCGAGGTCGCGCAGGCGCACCTGGACCGCATCGACGCCGTCGACAAGAAGGTCAACGCCTTCCTGCACGTCGACACCGAGGGCGCCCTGGCCGCCGCCAGGGCCGTGGACGACAAGCGCGCCAAGGGCGAGGAGCTGGGCCCGCTGGCCGGTGTCCCGCTGGCGCTCAAGGACGTCTTCACGACCAAGGGCATCCCGACCACCTGCGGCTCCAAGATCCTCGAGGGCTGGGTGCCGCCGTACGACGCCACCCTGACCTCGCGGCTGAAGGACGCCGGCGTCGTCATCCTCGGCAAGACCAACATGGACGAGTTCGCGATGGGCTCCTCCACCGAGAACTCCGCCTACGGCCCGACCGGCAACCCGTGGGACCTCACCCGCATCCCCGGCGGATCCGGCGGCGGTTCGGCCGCCGCGCTGGCCGCCTTCGAGGCCCCGCTGGCCATCGGCACCGACACCGGCGGCTCGATCCGCCAGCCCGGCGCCGTCACCGGCACCGTCGGCGTGAAGCCGACCTACGGCTCGGTCTCCCGCTACGGCCTGGTCGCGTTCTCCTCCAGCCTGGACCAGGGCGGCCCGTGCGCCCGTACGGTGCTGGACGCGGCGCTGCTGCACGAGGCCATCGCCGGCCACGACCCGCTGGACTCCACCTCGATCGACGCGCCCGTCCCGGCCGTGGTCGAGGCCGCGAAGATGCGCGACATCCGCGGCATGCGGATCGGCGTCGTCAAGGAGTTCGCGGGCGAGGGCTACCAGGCCGGCGTCATGCAGCGCTTCAACGAGTCGGTGGAGCTGCTGCGCGAGCTGGGCGCCGAGGTCGTCGAGGTGTCCTGCCCGTCGTTCACCCTGGCGCTGCCGGCGTACTACCTGATCGCGCCGAGCGAGTGCTCCTCCAACCTGGCCCGCTTCGACGCCATGCGCTACGGCCTGCGGGTCGGCGACGACGGCACGCGTTCGGCCGAGGAGGTCACCGCGCTGACCCGCGAGGCCGGCTTCGGCGACGAGGTCAAGCGCCGCATCATCCTGGGCACCTACGCGCTCTCCTCGGGCTACTACGACGCCTACTACGGCTCGGCCCAGAAGGTCCGCACGCTGATCTCGCGCGACTTCGACACCGCCTTCGCCGGCGTGGACGTGCTGGTCTCCCCGACCACGCCGACCACCGCCTTCCCGATCGGCGAGCGCGCCGACGACCCGATGGCGATGTACCTGGCCGACCTGTGCACGATCCCGTCCAACCTGGCGGGCAACGCGGCCATGTCGCTGCCGGTCGGCCTCGCCCCGGAGGACAATCTCCCGGTCGGCCTGCAGATCATCGCGCCCGCGATGGCGGACGACCGCCTGTACCGCGTGGGCGGCGCCGTCGAGGCCGCACTCAACGACAAGTGGGGGCACACCCTGCTGGAGGAGGCACCGGCACTGTGAGCAGGATCGAGAAGGCCAAGGGTTGGAAGCACTCCAAGCCCGGGCTCTGGCTGTCCATCGGCACCAGCGCGTTCGGCGCGATCTCGGTGGTCAAGGACGTCCGCAAGGCCCGCGAGGAGAGCGACGCCCTCAAGCTGGTCAACGCCCTGGTCGGCGCCGCCGCGCTGATCACCGGCACCGCCCTGCTGGTGCGCGAGCTGCGCCGGCTGGGTGACGACGACGTGCTGCTGGGCTGAGCGGAAGCTGAGCGCCCGGGCGTGTCTTGTGGGTTTTGTCGGATCAGGCCGCGGCGTTGGGGTGCGTGCATCGCAAGGCGGAGGAGGGAGCCACTGCGGAGCATTGGCGACCGACGACAACGCGGCGAGGTGCGTGCCCCGGCGGCGCGGCCCCGGCAAGGACCCGCAAGACACGCCCTGAGCCCGGCCGCCCATCGCGTGGCGGCCGGGCCCGTACCTCCCAAGTCTTTAGTTGAGAAGGGACGCTGTGAGCGTCATGAACCTGGTCTCCTACGAGGACGCTCTCGCGTCGTACGACCCGGTGATGGGCCTTGAGGTCCACGTCGAGCTCGGTACCAAGACCAAGATGTTCTGCGGTTGCTCGACCGAGCTGGGCGCCGAGCCGAACAGCCAGACCTGCCCGACCTGTCTGGGTCTGCCGGGCTCGCTGCCGGTGGTCAACGCGGTGGGCGTGGAGTCGGCCGTCAAGATCGGCCTGGCGCTGAACTGCGAGATCGCCGAGTGGTGCCGGTTCGCGCGGAAGAACTACTTCTACCCGGACATGCCCAAGAACTTCCAGACCTCGCAGTACGACGAGCCGATCGCCTTCAACGGCTACCTCGACGTGCAGCTGGAGGACGGCTCGACCTTCCGCGTGGAGATCGAGCGCGCCCACATGGAGGAGGACACCGGCAAGTCCAGCCACGTCGGTGGCGCCACCGGTCGCATCCACGGCGCCACCCACTCGCTGCTCGACTACAACCGGGCCGGCATCCCGCTGATCGAGATCGTCACCAAGCCGATCGTCGGCGCGGGCGAGCGCGCCCCCGAGGTCGCCAAGGCGTACGTGGCCGAGCTGCGCGAGGTCATCAAGTCCCTGGGCGTCTCCGAGGCCCGCATGGACAAGGGCCAGATGCGCTGCGACGTCAACCTGTCGCTGCGCCCGAACGGCACCGAGACCTTCGGCACCCGCTCGGAGACCAAGAACGTCAACTCCCTGCGCAGCGTGGAGCGGGCCGCCCGCTTCGAGATCCAGCGCCACGCCACCGTCCTGACCGACGGCGGCACCATCATCCAGGAGACCCGTCACTTCCACGAGGAGGACGGCTCCACGACCTCGGGCCGCATCAAGGACAACGCCGAGGACTACCGCTACTTCCCCGAGCCGGACCTGGTGCCCGTGGCCCCGGCCCGCGCCTGGGTGGAGGAGCTGCGCGCCGAGCTGCCCGAGCTGCCGCGGGTGCGCCGCGCCCGGCTGCAGGCCGAGTGGGCGCTGTCCGACAAGGACATGCAGGCGGTGCTCAACGCCGGTGCGGTGGAGCCGATCCAGGAGACCATCGCGGCCGGCGCCCCCGCCGACCAGGCCCGCAAGTGGTGGATGGGCGAGCTGGCCCGCCGAGCCAACGAGACCGGCACCGAGCTGAGCGAGCAGCCGATCACCCCGGCACAGGTCGCCCGGGTCGCCGCGCTGGTCGCCGAGGGCAAGCTGAACGACAAGCTGGCCCGTCAGGTCATCGAGGCCGTGCTGGCCGGCGAGGGCGAGCCGGACGAGGTCGTCGAGAAGCGCGGCCTGGCCGTCGTCTCGGACGACTCCGCGCTGGGAGCGGCCGTCGACCAGGCCATCGCCGAGAACGAGGCGATCGCCGCCAAGATCCGCGACGGCAAGGTCGCCGCGGTGGGCGCGCTGGTCGGCGCGGTCATGAAGGCGACCCGGGGCCAGGCGGACGCGGCGCGCGTCAAGGACCTGATCCTGGAGCGGCTCGCCGCGGAAGGACAGTAAGCACAGCCTGGAGAAGCTCGGCGCTGCCTGACTCTCAGGCCGTCTTTCTAAGGCACCTAAGGCGCCTAAGGCCCTCTTAGCAAGGTCTAAGGCCCGGTTTCACCTCCGTAAGGGGGTGGGACCGGGCCTTTGCCGTACCCGGGGTGCCCGTCTAAGGCATCCGGCCTTCGAAACATGGGTCACGCTCCCGATGTGGCACCCCCATCTGGGAGAGGAAGCTCTTACATGTCAGGGAAACGCAGTGAAACCCACAAGGGGAACAGAAGTGATCGAGTACCAGCTCATCCAGCAGCAGGCCCACGAGCTCGCCGACCGCGCCGAGCACGACCGCCTGGTCCGCGAGGCCAAGCAGGCCGGCCGCCTTCGGCGCCGTCCGGTGGCCTCCCGCTTCGCGCGGCGCCCGGTCAAGCAGACCGCGTGCTGACGGCAAGGCACCGTGAAGGTGCCGCCGAGGTTCCGGAGGGGGAGGCGCAGCCGAAAGGCGCCTCCCCCTCCGGGCGTTCGCGGCAGGAGATAACCCCTCTCACCAGTGGCTCCGGCTATGGCATGCTCGCCTCCATGCAGCAGATATCGGTGAGTCCCGTCTTCGTAGGCCGTGGCAGCGAGATCACCGACCTGACCGGTGCGCTGCGCCGGGCGGGCTCCGGCAGCCCGCAGGCCGTCCTGATCGGCGGCGAGGCCGGCGTGGGCAAGACCAGGCTGCTGGAGGAGTTCCTGCGCAGGGCCGCGGACGGCGGGGCGGTCACCACGCTCGGCGGCTGCCTGGAGGTCGGCGCCGAGGGGCTGCCGTTCGCGCCGCTGGCTTCCGCGCTGCGCCGGCTGTACCGCGCGCTGGGCGCCGAGCTGGAGAGCGCGGCGGCGGGCAGCGAGGGCCATCTCGCCCGGCTGCTGCCGGAGTTCGGCGAGGCGGACGGCGAGCCGAACGACGAGTACGGCCGGGCCCGGCTGTTCGAGCACACCGCGAGGTTGTTCGAACGGCTCGGCGCGGACCGTACCCTCGTCCTCGCCGTCGAGGACCTCCACTGGTCCGACCGTTCCACCCGGGAGCTGTTCGCCTTCCTGGTGCGCACCCTGCACAGCTCCCGGGTGCTCCTGATCGGCACCTACCGCACCGACGACCTGCACCGCCGTCACCCCCTGCGGCCCTTCCTGGCGGAGCTGGAGCGGGTGCGCACCGTCCAGCGGATGGAGCTGGACCGGTTCCGCCGCCGCGAGGTGGCCGCCCAGCTGGCGGGCATCCTCGGCACCGGCACCCCCGATCAGCAGCTGGTGGACCGCGTCCACCGGCGCTCCGAGGGCAACCCCTTCTTCGTCGAGGAGCTGGCCACGGCCTTCCACGACGGCTGCGGCGCCGGGCTGCCCGACTCGCTGCGCGACATGCTGCTGGTGCGGGTCGAGAGCCTCGGCGAGGACGCCCAGCGGGTGGTGCGGATCGCCGCCGAGGGCGGCTCGAAGGTCGAACACGCCCTGCTGGCCTCCGTCCTGGCCGACGACGAGGACACGCTGATCGAGTCCCTGCGGGCGGCCGTCGGCGCCAACATCCTGCGCCTGGACGCGGACGGCGAGGGCTACCGGTTCCGGCACGCCCTGGTCCGCGAGGCCGTCTCGGACGACCTGCTGCCGGGCGAACGGCACCGGATCAACCGCAAGTTCGCGCTCGCCGTGGAGGCGCAGCCGCAGCTGGTGCGCGCCGACGCACTGGCGGCCCGGCTGGCCAACTACTGGTACCACGCGCACGATCCGGCCCGTGCCCTGCCGACGGCCCTGGACGCCGCGCGGGCGGCCCGCCGCCGCAACGCCTTCGCCGAGCAGCTCGGCATGCTGGAGCGGGCGCTGGAGCTGTGGGACTCCGTCTCGGAGGAGGTGCTGGCGAACACCCTGCGGCCGTACGACTGGGCGGAGACCTATCCGCCCGGCTCCTGCGACCAGGACGCGGACGACTGCGAGAGCATCCAGCTGGTCGACGTGCTGGCGGAGGCGGTGGTCGCGGCCCGGCGCTGCGGCGACCGCGAGCGCGGCCTGAGCCTGGCCAAACGGGCCCTGAAGCTGGTCGACGAAGCCGTGCACCCGATGCGCGCGGCGTGGTTCCGGATGAACCGGGCCCGGCTGCTGGACACCCTGCTGCGCCCCGGCGCGGACGAGGAGATCGCGCACGCGCTGCGGCTGGTGGAGGGCAGGAAGCCGTCCGCCGTGCAGGCCGAGGTGTTCTCGCTCAGCGCCGGCCGGGCGCTGTACCGGGGCCCGGGGCCCGAGGACATCGAACTGGCCGAGCGGGCGATCCGGATCGCCGAGGAGGTCGGCGCGCACCAGGTGGAGGTCCACACCCGGATGACGCTGGGCCACCTGCGCTACGACATCCTCGGCGACATCGAGGGCGGGGAGGCCGAGCTGACCGGGGCGGTCGAGCGGGCCCGCCGCCTCGGTGTGCCGGACCTGCTGCTGCGCGGCCTCAACAACCTCGCCAACATGCGGCGCGAGCTGGGCCGGCCCGAGGAGGCCGTCGAACTGGCCAGGGAGGGCCTGGAGTTCGCGGACGGCAACGGGCTGCTGCGCAACATCGGCTCCGTCCTGGCCAGCAACCTCATCGAGGCGCTGATCGACCTCGGCCGGCTGGAGGAGGCCGCAGAGGTGCTGGCCTCGGCCGAGAGCTCGGGCCTGGCCGGCGGCAACGCCGAGCTGGAGCGGATGCGCGGGGACCTCGCCCGCCTCGCCGGCGACCTCACCGGCGCGGCCGAGGCCCTCGCGCGGGCCCGGGCGGCCGTGGGCGCCGACGACGGGCACCGGGCGGTGTCGATCACCCGGCTAGCGGTGGCGCTGGCCGCGCAGGCCGGCCGGCCGCTGGAGGCCCGGGCCGAACTGCTCGGCTCACTGGCGGGGGAGGGGCTGCTCGGCTTCGAGACGGACGTGTACCCGCTGCTGGTCGAGGGCGCCGCGGTGGAGGCCGACAGCCGGGGCCTGCCCGCGGCCGACGAAGGCCGGGCCGCTGCGGTGGCCGCGATCGCCGCCGCCGCGGGAAGGCTGCGCCGCCGGGCGCCGCTGCACCACGGCTGGGCCCGGCTGCTGGAGGTCGAGCTGGCCCGGGTCGAGGGGGCGGACAGCCCCGAGCAGTGGGCGGAGGCCGTCGCGCTGCTGCGGCCGACCGGGCTGCCGTACCCGCTGGCGCTGGCCCTGCTGCGGGCCGGTGAGGCGGAGCTGCTGGCCGGGCGGCGCGAGGGCGCGGCCGAACTGCTGCGCGAGGCGGGCGAACTGGCGTCGGTGCGGGGTGACCGTCCGCTGGCGGCGCAGATCGCCGGGCTGGCCGAGCGGGCCGGGCTGGACCTGGCGCCCGCCGGGCCGTCGGTGCCGGCGGCCCGTCCGGAGCCGGCCGCCGGGGACTCCTTCGGGCTCACCCCCCGTGAGCGGGACGTGCTTCGACTTCTCGCGCGGGGCTGGACGAACCGTCAGATCGCCGAGGAACTGTACATCTCTCCGAAGACCGCAAGCGTGCACGTGTCCAACATCCTCGGAAAGCTGGGGGTCGCGGGCCGGGGAGAGGCCGCCGCACTGGCGCACCGGCTGCGGTTGTTCCCGGACGACCTGTCCCTCGCCGGAGGCTGAGCGCACCCCCCGCAGGGCCCGCGACCTGCGGGGACGGGGCGGGCCCCGGCGTTCGAGCGCCGGGGCGTGCACCCGTGCGCGCCGCGTGAGCCCCTCCCCGTGCGCCTCCGCCAACCGGGCCGATCCGTTGGAATCGGCGGACTCACCCAACGCACACGCCATTACTCTAAGTTGAATGTGCGTGTCATTGAGTGACGGAATTGGTGTAGGGTCCCGACCGGGCCGGGGTGCCACGTCCCGGGCCGGAGGGGGAGAGGTCCAGTGAGCTCCACCGATACGGTGCTGCCCGGAGCCGGACGCCCGGGCCCACCGACGATCGATGAGTCCGCGCCCGTCGACGCGTCCGCACCCGGCCTGCCCGGGCCCGGTCAGGCCGGGTGCCCCGGGTCGCCGGGCCGGCTCCGGGCCGGCCGCGCTCTGCCCGGGCTCGCCCTCGGCGGGCTCTGCCTCGCCTATGCCGTCGGTGCCTCCGCCGGCTGGGGATCACGCCAACTCTCCATCTTCATGGGCGACTTCGGCCTGGCCGCCGCCGCCCTCGCCGCCGCGCTCTCCTGTCTGGTGTACGGCTGCACCGTCGGCGGGCATGCCCGCCCCGCCTGGCTGCTGTTCGGCCTCTCCTCGCTGATGGTCGCCTTCGGCAACGGCACCTGGGGCTGGTACGAACTCGTCGTCCGCCGCCCGCTCCCGCAGGACTCCCTCGCCGAGTACGCCTTCCTGCTGTTCGCCCCGCTCGCCATCACCGGCGTCCTCGTCCTCGCCCAGCACCCCCGCTCGGCGGCCGGCTGGCTCTGCCTGCTGCTCGACGGCTGGCTGATCGCCGGCTCCCTGTTCACCCTCAGCTGGAGCCTGGCGCTGGGCCGGATCGCGGCCGGCGAGGACGGCTCCCCGCTGCGCATCGCCCTCAGCCTGGCCTACCCGGTGCTGGACATCCTGCTGGTCAGCCTGGTCGTGGGCCTGCGCTTCGGCGGCCGGGACGGCAACCGGGCCGCCGTGCACACCGCGATGGTCGCGCTCGCCGTCACCGTGCTCTGCGACGCCCTGTTCACCTCGCCCGAGCTGCGCAACAGCTACCACTCCGGCGAACTCCTGGACGCCGGCTGGTTCTCCGGCAGCCTGCTGCTCGCCTGGGCGCCCTGGTCCTCCCGCTGGCGCCGCCCGCTGCGCGAGCACCCCTCGGCCGGGGGCCTGCCGCGCCGCCGGGTCGCCACCACCTTCAGCGCGCTCACCCCGTACGCGGCCGCCGCCGTCTGCACGGCCGGCATCCTCTACAACGCCCTCGGCGGCCGGGAGCTGGACCGGGTGGTGGCCGCCGCCGCGTGCACCGTCGGCCTGGCGCTGATCCTGCGCCAGGGCGTCATGCTGCTCGACAACCTCTCGCTGGCGCAGGAACTCGCCCACAAGGAGTCGCACTTCCGCTCCCTGGTCCAGGGCTCCAGCGACGTCATCATGATCGCCGGGGCCAACGGCGTCCTCTCGTACGTCTCCCCGGCCGCGCTCGGCGTCTACGGGCGGGACCCGGAGGAACTCGTCGGCGGCAACCTGCTGGACCTCGTCCACCACGAGGACGTGGACCGGGTGCTCTCCGAGGTCCGCCGCTACCTCGCCCGGGTGCGGCTGACCGCCCACCGCAGCCCCGGCACCGCCGAGCCCTCCGCCCGCGTCGAGTGCCGGATCAGCTCCGGCGACGGCGAGTGGCTGCACGTGGAGTCCACCGTCAGCCGGCACCGCGACGGCCTCATCCTCAACAGTCGGGACGTCACCGAACGCGTCATGCTCCAGGCCCAGTTGCAGCACAACGCCTTCCACGACCCGCTCACCGACCTGCCCAACCGGGCGCTGTTCACCCAGCGCCTGCGCGCCGCCCTCGGCGCCCGCGGCCAGCAGGGCCCCGCGCCCGCCGCCCCCGACCACGGCCGGCCCGGCGCCGGCGTCGCGGTGCTCTTCCTCGACCTCGACGGCTTCAAGGCCGTCAACGACACCGCCGGCCACCAGGTCGGCGACGAACTGCTCGTCCAGGCCGCCCGCCGCCTCCAGGGCGCCGTGCGCTGCGGGGACACCGTCGCCCGCTTCGGCGGCGACGAGTTCGCCGCCCTGGTCTGCGGCCCGCTCGGCCGCCTCCAGGTCCAGGAGCTCGCCGACCGGCTGCGCGTCGCCCTCTCCGAGCCGTACTGGATCGGCGGCACCGAACTCAGCGTCGCCGCCAGCATCGGCATCGCCTTCGGCACCCCCGAACGCGGCCCCGCCGCCGACCCCCGCGCCGCCGCCGACGAGCTGATGCGCAACGCCGACCTCGCGATGTACCGCGCCAAGTCCGAGGGCAAGGGCCGCGTCGTGCTCTACAGCCCCGCCATGCGCGCCGACCTGGAACGCCGCAGCGAACTGGAGGACCGGCTGCGCCTGGCCGTCCGCGAGGGCGGGTTCACCCTGCTCCACCAGCCCGTCGTGGACCTGGTCAGCGGCTCCGTCGTCGGCGTCGAGGCCCAGGCCCGCTGGCGCTCGGCGGGCGGACTGCTGCTCACGCCCGCCGAGTTCCTGCGCTCCGCCGAGCACGGCGACGCCGCCGCCCGCTTCGCCCGCTGGCTCGTCCACGAGGCCGTCGCGGCCGCCGCCGACCGCCGCGACCTGCCCGGCAGGGGCCGGGGCACGCTCCCGCCCCCGCCCGTCCCGGTGGCCGTGCGCCTGTCCGCCGAGCGGCTCTGCACCCCCGGCCTGTACGAGACCGTCGCCGCCGCCCTGCGCGACAGCAGGCTGCCCGCCGGGGACCTCGTCATCGAGGTGGCCAGGATGGGCCCCGACGCGCTCGCCGACGAACTCGGCCGCCGCCTCGCCGCCCTGCGCCGCCTGGGCGTCTCCACCTGGCTGGCCGGCTACGGCGCCGGCAGCGGCTCGCTCGGGGCCCTGGCCCGGCTCCCCTTCGACGGGCTCAAGCTGGACCGCACCCTCGTCCAGGACCTCGGCGAGTCCGCCGTCGGCCGCACCCTCGCCGGGCACGCCCTCAGGCTCGGCCGCGACCTCGGGATGTCCACCGCCGCCGAGGGCGTGGACCTGCCCCGCCAGGTGGCCGCCCTCCAGGAGCTGGGCTGCCGACGGGCCCAGGGCTCGGCCTTCGCCCCGCCTCTGGACGAGCCCCGGCTGCGCCGCGCCCTGGCCCGCCGCGGCTACCCCCTTCCCGGGCCCGTCCCGGGTCACATCCCCGGGTCGCTGCCGAACCCGCCGGGGCCGGTCGCCCCGCGCCGCCCGACGGCCCCGACGGCGGCCCCGGGAGTGGCCCCGGGAGTGGCCCCGGGAGTGGCCCCGGACACCCGGACGAGTGGCCGCGGGGAGCCCGGGCCCGGACGTGTCGCACATCACCACGGGCCCTCCGACCTGCCCGAACACCGTGCCGCGACCGGTCCGGGAGCGGGTCCGCATGGCGAGACGGTCATCCCACCTGCTTGACACGCGACCCCGCAGCGGAGGAAGGTCGTTGCCATGCGCACCCGAATTCTCGTACTTGGCGGGCGCGTCGGCTGAGCGGGCTTCCACGCCCTGCTTGTGACAGACCGACGCGCCACCCCTCGCATGCCCTTGGCACGAGGGGTTTTTTGTTGCACCGACGCTGTTCGAACCCCGCAATACCCCAGCCTCGACCGCCCGATCCGTCCCGATTCGAGAGATTCGGTAGCGGAGGGAGGGAGGATCGAGGTAGAGCCGGCGATCGGCCCGACCGGGACCCCACCCTCGCACCACCGGGGCCCGAATCCGGGCCGGCGAAACCCGAGAAGAGACAGGCAGATGACCGAGCACGCCGCATCCCCCCGCCGCGGGGACAACACGGCCGCCCACGCTCCCGCTCCCCAGCACGTCGTCGAGACCATGACCGGCGCCCAGTCGCTCATCCGCTCGCTGGAGGCCGTCGGCGCGGACACCGTCTTCGGCATTCCGGGCGGGGCCATCCTTCCCGCGTACGACCCGCTCATGGACTCGGTCAAGGTCCGCCACATCCTGGTCCGCCACGAGCAGGGCGCCGGCCACGCCGCCACCGGCTACGCGCAGGCCACCGGCCGCGTCGGCGTCTGCATGGCCACCTCGGGCCCCGGCGCCACCAACCTGGTCACCCCGATCGCCGACGCCTACATGGACTCCGTGCCGATCGTCGCGATCACCGGCCAGGTCGCCTCCAAGGCCATCGGCACCGACGCCTTCCAGGAGGCGGACATCTGCGGCATCACGATGCCGATCACCAAGCACAACTACCTGGTCACCGACCCGTCCGAGATCCCCCGGGTCATCGCCGAGGCGTTCCACATCGCCGCCACCGGCCGCCCCGGCCCCGTCCTCGTCGACATCGCCAAGGACGCCCTGCAGGCCACCACCACCTTCCGCTGGCCGGTCGAGCCCGCGCTGCCCGGTTACCGACCGGTCACCAAGCCGCACGCCAAGCAGATCCGCGAGGCCGCCAAGCTGCTGGTCGCCGCCAAGCGCCCGGTGCTGTACGTCGGCGGCGGCGTCGTCAAGGCGCGGGCGACGGCCGAGCTGCGCATCCTCGCCGAGCTCACCGGCGCCCCGGTCGTCACCACCCTGATGGCGCTGGGCGCCTTCCCGGACAGCCACCCGCAGCACCTGGGCATGCCCGGCATGCACGGCTCCGTCCCGGCCGTCACCGCGCTGCAGAAGTCCGACCTGCTGTTCACCCTCGGCGCCCGCTTCGACGACCGCGTCACCGGCAAGCTGGACGGCTTCGCCCCGCACGCCAAGGTCGTCCACGCCGACATCGACCCGGCCGAGATCGGCAAGAACCGCCCGGCGGACGTGCCGATCGTCGGCGACGCCCGCGAGGTGCTGGCCGACCTGATCGTCGCCGTCCAGGCCGAGTTCGACGCCGGCCACAAGGGCGACTACGCGGACTGGTGGGAGAAGCTCGACGAGTGGAAGCGCACCTACCCGCTCGGCTACGAGCCGGCCCCGGGCGGTCAGCTCTCCCCGCAGCAGGTCATCGAGCGCATCGGCCAGAAGGTCGGCCCGGACGCGATCTACGCGGCGGGCGTCGGCCAGCACCAGATGTGGAGCTCGCAGTTCATCCGGTTCGAGAAGCCCGGCACCTGGCTCAACTCCGGCGGCGCCGGCACCATGGGCTACGCCGTCCCGGCCGCGATGGGCGCCAAGGCGGGCCGCCCCGAGACGGCCGTCTGGGCCATCGACGGCGACGGCTGCTTCCAGATGACCAACCAGGAGCTGGTCACCTGCGCGCTGAACGGCATCCCGATCAAGGTCGCCGTCATCAACAACGGCTCGCTGGGCATGGTCCGGCAGTGGCAGACGCTGTTCTACAACCAGCGCTACTCCAACACCGTGCTGCACGCCGGCCCCGACCACGACGGCATCGAGCCGCCGGCCCAGGGCACCCGCATCCCCGACTTCGTCAAGCTCTCCGAGGCGATGGGCTGCGTCGGCCTGCGCTGCGAGCGCCCGGAGGACCTGGACGCGGTGATCGAGCAGGCGATGGCGATCGACGACCGCCCGGTGGTCATCGATTTCATCGTCCACCAGGACGCCATGGTCTGGCCGATGGTCGCGGCCGGCACCTCCAACGACGAGATCCAGTTCGCCAAGGGCGTCCGGCCCGACTTCGGCGACGATCTCGACTGAAACCCCTGCCCAGTACGACTGAGGAACGCCACATGTCCAAGCACACCCTCTCCGTCCTGGTCGAGAACAAGCCCGGCGTGCTCGCCCGCATCGCCGCCCTGTTCTCCCGACGGGGCTTCAACATCGACTCCCTCGCCGTCGGCCCGACCGAGCACCCGGACGTGTCCCGGATGACGATCGTGGTCAACGTCGAGGACCTCCCGCTGGAACAGGTCACCAAGCAGCTCAACAAGCTCGTGAACGTGATAAAGATCGTCGAACTCGACCAGTCCGCTGCGATCCAGCGGGAACTGGTCCTGGTGAAGGTCCGCGCCGACAACGAGACGCGGTCGCAGATCGTCGAGATCGTCCAGCTGTTCCGTGCCAAGACCGTCGACGTGTCGCCCGAAGCGGTGACCATCGAGGCCACCGGCAGTTCGGACAAGCTGGAGGCCATGCTCCGGATGCTGGAGCCTTACGGCATCAAGGAGTTGGTCCAGTCCGGCCTGGTCGCCATCGGCCGCGGCGCGCGCTCCATCACGGACCGCTCGCTGCGCGCCCTCGACCGCAGCGCCTAGCCCCGCACGGCGCGCGCTGTCTCACCCTTCGAAGCAACGACCCAAACCCCGCCCTGGGCCACCTACGGTGGAACCCCCGGCAACCATCACGCAAGGAGATGTGCCCCCGTGGCCGAGCTGTTCTACGAAGACGACGCCGACCTGTCCATCATCCAGGGCCGCAAGGTCGCGGTCATCGGCTACGGCAGCCAGGGCCACGCCCACGCGCTGTCCCTGCGCGACTCGGGTGCGGACGTCCGCGTCGGCCTGAAGCCGGAGTCCAAGTCCCGCGCCAAGGCCGAGGAGGCGGGCCTGCGCGTCGTCACCCCCGCCGAGGCCGCGGCCGAGGCCGACGTCATCATGATCCTCGTCCCGGACCCGATCCAGTCCGACGTGTACGAGGCGGACATCGCCCCGCACCTGAAGGCCGGCGACGCCCTGTTCTTCGGCCACGGCCTGAACATCCGCTTCGGCTTCATCAAGCCCCCGGCGGACGTCGACGTCTGCATGGTCGCCCCGAAGGGCCCGGGCCACCTGGTCCGCCGCCAGTACGAGGAGGGTCGCGGCGTCCCCGCGATCGTCGCCGTCGAGCAGGACGCGACCGGCAACGCCTTCGCCCTGGCGCTGTCCTACGCCAAGGGCCTGGGCGCCACCAAGGCCGGCGTCATCAAGACCACCTTCACCGAGGAGACCGAGACCGACCTGTTCGGCGAGCAGGCCGTCCTCTGCGGTGGCACCGCCGCCCTGGTGAAGGCCGGTTTCGAGACCCTGGTCGAGGCCGGCTACCAGCCGGAGATCGCCTACTTCGAGTGCCTGCACGAGCTGAAGCTCATCGTCGACCTGATGTACGAGGGCGGCCTGGAGAAGATGCGCTGGTCGGTCTCCGAGACCGCCGAGTGGGGCGACTACGTCACCGGCCCGCGCATCATCACGGCCGACACCAAGGCCGAGATGAAGAAGGTCCTCGCCGAGATCCAGGACGGCACCTTCGCCAACACCTGGATCGCGGAGTACAAGGCCGGTCTGCCCAAGTACAACGAGTACAAGAAGGCCGACGAGGACCACCTGCTGGAGACCACCGGCAAGAAGCTGCGCTCGCTGATGAGCTGGGTCAACGAGAAGGCCTGAATCTCAAGATCCGCGAGGACGTAGATTCCGTAACGCCCTTGTACAAGTAGGCTGCTCCCGTCCGGGTGATTTCGCCGGACGGGAGCAGCCGGGTATCCAGCCCGTCGATACACTCCGAGTGCGCGTCAGGCCCACAGCGTCGTGCGTCTACCTACGCGGCATGCCACCTTCCCCCGCCCTCCACGCCACCTACGTGCCCGGGGGAACCGGACAGTTAAGGACCCCACTGTCGTGAGCACTGCTTCAACTGTGAAGACCGGCGTTGTACTGATCGCCGAAGAGCTGTCGCCCGCCACGGTGGACGCGCTCGGCCCCGACTTCGAGATCCGCCACTGCAACGGCGCCGACCGCACCGAGCTCCTCGGCGCGATCGCCGACGTGGACGCGATCCTGATCCGCTCCGCCACCAAGGTGGACGCCGAGGCGCTGGCCGCCGCCCGCAAGCTCAAGGTCGTCGCCCGGGCCGGCGTCGGTCTGGACAACGTGGACGTGGCCGCCGCCACCAAGGCCGGCGTGATGGTCGTCAACGCGCCGACCTCCAACATCGTCACCGCCGCCGAACTCGCCTGCGGCCTGCTGATCTCCGTCGCCCGCAACATCGCCCCGGCCAACGCGGCGCTCAAGCAGGGCGAGTGGAAGCGCAACAAGTACACCGGCGTCGAGCTGAGCGAGAAGACCCTCGGCGTCGTCGGCCTCGGCCGCATCGGCGTGCTGGTCGCCCAGCGCATGTCCGCGTTCGGCATGAAGATCGTCGCGTACGACCCCTACATCCAGGCCGCCCGCGCCGCGCAGATGGGCGTCAAGCTCGTCTCGCTGGAGGAGCTGCTGGAGGTCTCGGACTTCATCACCGTCCACCTCCCCAAGACCCCCGAGACCATCGGCCTGATCGGCGACGAGGCGCTGCACAAGGTCAAGCCGACCGTGCGCATCGTCAACGCCGCGCGCGGCGGGATCGTGGACGAGGAGGCGCTCGCCTCGGCCCTGCGCGAGGGCCGCGTGGCCGGTGCGGGCCTGGACGTCTACGCCAAGGAGCCGTGCACCGACTCCCCGCTGTTCGGCTTCGACAACGTGGTCGCCACCCCGCACCTGGGCGCCTCCACCGACGAGGCGCAGGAGAAGGCCGGCATCGCCGTCGCCAAGTCGGTGCGCCTGGCGCTCGCCGGCGAGCTGGTGCCGGACGCCGTCAACGTCCAGGGCGGCGTGATCGCCGAGGACGTGCGCCCGGGCCTGCCGCTGGCCGAGAAGCTCGGCCGGATCTTCACCGCGCTGGCCGGCGAGGTGGCCGTCCGCCTCGACGTCGAGGTGCGCGGCGAGATCACCCAGCACGACGTGAAGGTGCTCGAACTGTCCGCGCTCAAGGGCGTGTTCGAGGACGTCGTGGCCGAGACGGTCTCCTACGTCAACGCCCCGCTGTTCGCGCAGGAGCGCGGCGTCGAGGTGCGGCTGACCACCTCCAGCGAGAGCCCCGAGCACCGCAACGTCATCACCGTGCGCGGCACGCTCGCGAACGGTGAGGAGATCGCGATCTCCGGCACGCTGGCCGGCCCGAAGCAGACCCAGAAGATCGTCGGCGTGGACTCCTTCGACGTGGACGTGGCGCTGACCGACCACATGGCCTTCTTCAAGTACGAGGACCGCCCCGGTGTGGTCGGCGTGCTCGGCCGCCACCTCGGCGACGCGGGCGTCAACATCGCCGGCATGCAGGTCGCCCGTGACGGCGGCAGCGCGCTGGCCTCCATCACCGTGGACACCGAGATCCCGCAGGACGTGCTCTCGGCGATCACCGCCGAGATCGGCGCCCGCTTCGCGCGCTCGGTCGACCTGGGCTGATCACGGCAAGGCCCACAGGGCCCGGACTCCCGCTCGCACGGGGGTCCGGGCCCTGTTGCGTGCGGACGGGTGAGTCCCGTCTCAGATACTAGGAAATCCAAGTATCCGTGCAGACACGGCAGAGCCGTGGTCGTACCGTGGAAGAGCCATACGGTGTGCCGCCCCTGTAGCCAGGGCGTGCGGCCCGTGTGCGCGTGCGCCTTCACGGGCAGGCGACCCCTGCCCTCGCGCGTACCCCTCCAGTCTCTTCCGCCGCGCCCTCGGGGCGCGCCGCCTCCAAGGAGCCAGGTATGCCCACCACCGCCGAACGCCGTGTCACCTCGACCCCCGCCGCCACCCCCGTCCGTGCCCCGCGCCGCCGCCGGGCCGCCGAGCGCAACCCCTTCGCCGCCGCCGCGCTCCAGCGCTCGCTGGACCGCCGGGACAACGGCGGCGAGACCGGCCACGGCGCCTGATCGGCCGGGTCTGCGGGTCTCGGGCCGGGTCTGCGGGTTTCGGGCCGGGTCGGGCCGTTCATCGGCCTATTGGGCCTTCCGGGCTGACGGCGTGTCACTCCGTCGAGTGCAACCGCGGTCCATTCGAGGGATGTTGGGCGCCCGCCCCGGCGCGATCATCCTAATTTGGGGCCCCCGGAAGGGTGATCGACGTCCGCGAGGGCGGGCGTCAGCGACCACGGTGTGCGGATCAGTCCCCCGGCCGGGGGAGAGAACCCACAGTGCGCCTGCCACCCCTCGGCCGTCCGCTCCGCCGCCCGCTGGCCAGGATCGGCCTCACCCTCGCCCTGCTCGCCGGGGCCACCGCGCTCGCCGCCGGCCCGGCCTCCGGCGGACCGTCCGCCGCCGGGCCGCCGGGCGGGCGAGGAGCCTCCTCCAGCGTCCTGCTCGAACTCGGCACCGAGGCGGCGGGGCCCGCCTGGCGCCGCGCCGCGGACGGTGCCCGCGGGGCCCGGCGCTCCCCGGAGGCCGTCCGCCGGGAGGCCGCCGACGCCGGGGCCGCCCAGCGGGCCCGGGCCGGCGAGGCGCTCGACCGGCTCTCCGCCGCCGTCCACCGCGCCGCGCCCACCGCCCGTGAGCTCTACCGCACCCGCACCCTGCTCACCGCCCTCGCCGTCGACGCCCCCGCCGACCGGCTCGACGCGCTGCGGGCGCTGCCCGGCGTCCGGGCCGTCCACCCGATCGTCCGCAAGCAGCGCGACAACGCGTACTCCGTGCCGCTCACCGGCGCCCCGCAGGTCTGGGAGGGCGCCGAGGGGAACACCGGCCAGGGCGTGCGGATCGGCATCATCGACAGCGGCATCGACTACACCCACGCCGACTTCGGCGGCCCCGGCACCGAGGAGGCGTTCCGCTCCGTCGAGCGCGGAAAGCCCGCGCCCGCCTCGCTCTTCCCCAACGCCAAGGTGACCGGCGGCAAGGACCTCGTCGGCGACGACTACGACCCCGACCCGGCCTCCCCGCACCACCAGCCCGTCCCGCACCCCAGCGACAACCCGCTCGACTGCGCGCAGAACGGCCACGGCACCCACGTCGCCGGCACCGCCGCCGGGTACGGCGTCACCGCGGACGGGCACCCGTACACCGGCCCCTACCGGAGCGGGCTCGACCCGTCCGGCTTCAAGGTCGGCCCCGGCGCCGCGCCCGGCGCCCGGCTGTACGCGATCCGGGTCTTCGGCTGCGACGGCTCCACCGACCGCCTCGCCCAGGCCCTCGACCTCGCCGCCGACCCCGGCGGCAAGGGGGACCTCTCCGACCGGCTCGACGTCGTCAACCTCTCCCTCGGCAGCCGGTTCGGCAGCCCCGACGATGCCGACGCCCTCGCCGTCGACAAGCTCTCCGCGCTCGGCACCGTCGTCGTCGCGGCCGCCGGCAACGACGGCGACGTGTACGGCATCGGCGGCAGCCCCGGCACCGCCGCCCGGGCCGTCACCGTCGCCGCCTCCGTCCACGGGCACGCCGACGTGGACGGCATCACCGTGCTCGCCCCCGACGCCCTCGCCGGCGTCGTCCCCGGCCACTGGAGCCAGCGCTACCAGGGCTGGGCCACCGCCGAGGTGAGCGGCCGACTCGCCCTGCCCGCCGACCAGTCGGACGGCTGCACCGCGTTCAGCGAGGCCGACCGGGCGCGGCTCACCGGGAGGATCGCGGTGCTCGCCTGGCGCACCCGCGAGTCCGAGCGGCCCTGCAACTCGGGCCCGCGCGCCGACCACGCCGCCGACGCGGGCGCCGTCGGAGCCCTCTACGCCGCCGACAGCGACCACCTCGCCGAGATCTCCGGCAACGACCGCATCCCCGTCGCCCTGCTCGGCCGCGCCGACGGCGACCGGCTGCGCGAGGCGGCCGCCGCCGGGCCCGTCGAGGTCCGGCTCGCCGCCCCCGGCAACACGCTGCACGGCTCCGTCTCCCAGCTCCAGCCCGGCCGGGTCGACACCCTCACCGACTTCACCTCGCGCGGCGTGGGCCTGCCCGGGATCGTCAAGCCCGACCTCGCCGCGCCCGGCGAGACCATCTGGTCCGCCCTGGTCGGCAGCGGCAGCGGCGGCCAGCGCGAGGCCGGTACCTCCATGGCCGCCCCGCACGTCACCGGGCTCGCCGCCCTCGTCCGCGCCGCGCACCCGGACTGGCCGGTGGAGCAGCTCAAGGCCGCGCTGATGAACACCGCCACCGACACCTACGTCGGCGACGGCCGCACCGGGCCGGTCTACGGGCCGGAGCGCACCGGCGCCGGGCGGGCCCGGGTCGACCGGGCCGTCCGGACGCCCGTGGTCGCCTACGCGGCGGGGGAGGGGGCCGCCGAGGGCGCGGTCGGGGTCTCCTTCGGGCCCGTCGAGGTCGGCGGGCCGACCGAGCTCGGGCGGGAGGTCGAGCTGCGCAACTTCGGCGGAGCGGCCGTGGGTTACCGCACCGGGTACGCGGCCGCCACCGAACTGCCCGGCGCCTCCTACCAGGTGACGCCCGAGCGGGTCGACGTACCGGCGGGCGGGACGGCCCGGGTGCGCGTCACGCTGTCCGTGCCGGGGGAGTTGGGGCGCGCGCCCGACCCCACCATCGACACCGAGCAGGGCGGCCGGGCCCGCAGCTACCGGGGCGAACTCTCCGGGCGGGTGCTGTTCAGCCCGGACGACTCCGCCCTGCCCCAGCTGCGGGTGCCCGTCTTCGCCGCGCCCCGCCCGGTGACCGACCTCGGCGCGGGCCCCGCCGCCCGCACCACCCGGGACGGCACCCTCCTCACCCTCGGCGGCAGCTCCGCCCCCGGAAACCGGCCCGGCCTGCTGAGCGCCTTCGCCCTCGGCGGCGAGGGCGCCCGCTGGCCCGACTGCCCGCCCGACAGCGGCGCCGCCGTCGGCCCCGGCGCGGGCATCCGCCCCGAGGACGCGACCGACACCCCCGACCAGCCGAAGGACATCTGCGTCGAGCACCCCGGCGACCGGGCCGCCAACCTGCGGGCCGTCGGCGCCGCGGCCTCCGCCGACCAGCTGTCCGTCGGCGTCCGGCTCTGGGCCGCCGCCCCGACCCCGGTCGGGCTGTACGGCGCCAGGGTCTCGCTGGACACCGACGGGGACGGCGTCACGGACGTGATCCTCAAGGCCGACCGGCTGCGGGGCAGCGACGTGCTCGTCTCCCGCGCGCTCGACGCCCGTACGGGCGCGGAGCTGGACGTGCAGCCGCTCAACACGCGCTGGGGGGACGTGGACACCGGGCTGCTGGACGGCGACGTGCTCGTCCTGCCCGTCCGGCTGAGCGCCCTGCCGGGCGTCGGCCCCGGGCACAGCACCGTCCGCTACGGCGTCTGGACCGGCACCGCGGCCCCCGGCAAGCCGGACCCGGCGCAGTCCTACTCCTCCATCGGCCTGCGCGGCGTCCGGCCGGTCCTGCCGCTGGACGTCCTGCACCCGGCCGTCACCGTGCAGTCCGGCCTCGGCGGCCCCACCGCGGTGGCCGTCCCGGAGGCCCCCGGCGACGTCCTCGAGGTCCACCGGGCGCCGGGGGACACCTCGAAGCTGCTGCTGCTCCACCACCTCAACCCGGCCGCCCGCCGGGCGGAGGTGGTCACCCTGCCCTGACGGGCCGACCGCTTCGGCCTCTCCCGGGCCCTACCCCTCCTCCGACTCCTCCGGTTCCTCCGACGCCGGGCCGCGTTCGCCGTGGTCGCTGCGCTCTCGGCGCTCCCGGCGCTCCCGGCGCGAGGTGCGGGTGGGGCGCCGGGAGAAGCGGGAGAAGGCGGCGACGAGGGCCAGGACGGCCGCGGCGGCGGAGGACACCGTGAGGCCCTCGGTGAGGCCGGGCGGGCGGAACGTGCAGCGGACGTGGTCGGCGCCCCGGCCGAGGGGGACGCCGATCATGCCGAGCACCGGGGTCGGCGCCGCGTACGGGCCGTCGCCGGCCGCGCAGGACCAGCCTTCCGTGGCCGGGACGGACAGCAGCGCCGTGCCCGTCGAGCCCGCCGGGAGCGTGGCGCCGATCGTGTGCCCGCCCGCCTCCACGCGCGTGGCGCCGGTGGCCGCCTGCCGGGCCACCGCCGCCTCCAGCGCCCCCGCCCGCAGGCAGCCGACCGGGCGCGCGGGCACCTGGCTGACCCCGCCGTCCGGGCGCAGCGTCACCCGTACCGTCCCGTCCGCCGGTACGGGCCCCAGCCGGCGGATCGGCTCCGCCGTGGTGGGCTGCTCGCCCTCGCTGCGGTAGGTGGTGCCGAGGCCGCTGACCTCGCCCCGGAACCAGACGCCGTGGAAGTACGCCGTCGAGCCGGGCGTGCAGGCGACCGTGAACACCGTGCCCCCGCCGGCGGCCCCGCCGGTGGCTCCGCCGGTGGCCACGCCCCCGCCCGGCACCGACCAGCCGCTGGTGCCGTGCAGGGTGGGCGCGGGGCCGCCGGCGGGGACGGGCAGCGGGGCGTCGTACACCTGGGCGCCCAGCAGCGACTCCTGCCGGGACCACACCGAGGTGCCGTCCGGCCGGGTGCCCGGCGCCAGCACGGTGACCAGGGGCGGGGCTGGCGCCCGCGCCGGGGTGAAGCCCTGTGGCGGCGGCCCGTCGTCCAGGTGGGCGCGGACACCGAACAGGGCCTGCCCGACGGGGTCGGTGACGCTGCCGGTCTGCCGCCCGCCGGCCGTCCAGCCGGCGCCGAGGTCGTGCAGGAGGTGGGCGGCGACGGTCGGCAGGTAGCCGCTGAAGTAGCCGCCGCCCTGGCCGCCCAGGAGCAGCGGGTCGTTGGTGCCGAAGGCGTGCGGACCGGGGTCGCTGCGCCCCTGCGGCCAGTCGTCGGCGCCCCGGACGGCCGCGTGTCCGGCCCGCACGGCGGCGGGGGAGGGGCCGGGGTCGGGGGCCGCGCCGAGGGCGGAGTACCCGGACCAGACGGCGTTGCCGAGCACCGCGCCGCCGATGACCAAGGTCGCGAGGGCCTCGGCCCGCCGGTCGGCGTGGCGGCGGTCCAGGGTCCACAGCGCGGTCAGCAGGACGGCGCAGCCGACACCCAGCAGCGTCCAGGTCGCGGCGCCCACCGCGTGCCGCGAGGCCGCCAGGCCGGCGATCACCGCGACGAGCGCGGCGCCGCCCAGCAGGGTGAACGCGTCCGGCCGGTGGGAGAGCGAGATCCAGCCGGCCAGCACCAGCAGCCCGCTGAGCGCGAACGCGACCCGGTACGGGCCGCCGGCCGGGATCGCCAGGCCGTGCCAGACCAGGTAGGTCGGCGTCCAGACGAAGGTGAGCACCACCAGCACCAGTGCCGTGCACCAGACGGCGCGCTCGCGCACCCGCACCCGGCGGTTGAAGGGCAGCCCGCAGACCAGCAGCAGGCCCAGCACCCCGATCGCGACGTCCGGCAGCGGCCGCCCGTCGTTGGCGGCGGGCAGCAGCCGGGCCAGGTGCCCGCCGAAGCCGGAGGGGCCGAGCGGCTGCACCGGGGACTCGGGCTGGGCGCCGCGTGCGGCCCGGACGGCGACGAACAGGACGGGCGCGGCGAGGAGCACCCCGGTGGCGGTCATGGTGACGGCCCTGCCGGTCGCCCGGACGCGGTGCCGGAAGGGCAGCGGGGTCGCGAACAGCCGTACGGCGAACAGGAGTCCGGCGACGAGGGTGACCAGCGCGGCGGTGTACAGGTTGCCCGCCCAGGCGAGCGCCACGCACAGCGCGCCGGCCACCCAGTGGCGCTCGCGCAGGCACCAGTCCCCGGCGAGGCCGAGCAGCGGCAGCGAGACCAGGCCCCAGAGCCACATCGGGGCGGCGCCGCCGATGTCCAGCACCCAGGCGCAGAGCCCGTACCCGAGGGCGGCGGCGACGCGCAGCCGGGCCGGGCCGGGGTGCACCCGGCCCAGGAGGTGGGCCATCAGGGCGGTGCCGAGGCCGATGGTGGCCAGGGCGACGAGGAAGACGGCGAGGTGCCCCTGGTCCCGGGGGAGCAAGGTCGTCAGCCACGAGAACGGGTTCATCAGATAGGCGAAGAAGTCCGCCAGGAACGGCACGCCGTAGCCGCTGTTCCAGTTGAACAGCAGGTCCCCGGAGGACTGCCCGTGCACCAGGTCCCACAGGTGCGCGTGGTACGGCACGGCGACCTCCCCGGCCCCCGCCGGCCACCTCCCCCGCAACCCCGCCGCCCCCGCGTACCCCCCGACCGCCAACCCACCCGCACCCCCGCAGACCAGCACCTCCCGCCGCCACCCGACCCCGTTGCGCACCATCCCGCCACCCTAAACGCGCCCCCGGCGCCCCAGCGGTCACGCACGCTCCCTCGAAGGGGTGACGCCCTCGGGGGTTTTGCCGAGTAGCCTGAGAAGGCCGCCAGGATGCCCGTATGGGAGGAACCATGAGCATCGAGCAGTACCCCGACTGGCTTCGTCCGCCGGTCGGTGGATACGTCGCCGAAGACCTGGATCGGCTGCCGGATCTCCCGCCGCACACGGAGCTGCTTGACGGGAGCCTGATCTTCATGAGCGCACAGACGAAGTTCCACATGCGGACACTGCGCAGGTTGGAACGGGCTCTGGAAGGCGCCGTGCCGCCGGGCTGGGAGCTGTGGCGTGAGATGAACGTCAAGCTGGATCGCCGAAACAGGCCCGAGCCCGATCTCCTTGTCGTCGACGAACGCGGCGACACCGGGCCTCGACAGACCTTCTGCGAGGCGGAGGACGTGCTGTTGGCGGTCGAGGTGGTGTCCGATGAATCGCAGGAGCGGGACCGTGACACCAAGCCGCGCAAGTACGCGGCGGCCGGGATCAAGCACTTCTGGCGAGTGGAGAGCGATGAGGAGGGCCGTCCTGTCGTCTACACCTACGAGCTGGACCCGGCCACCCGGTCCTACGGCCTGACCGGCATCTACCACAAGGAGTTGAAGGTCGACCGGCCCTTCCCGGTGGAGATTGACTTGACCTGACCGTCCGGATGGTGGACGACTGATGTCATCACCTGGGACACCGGAGTAGGGTCCGGGACATGTCTCGCACGATTCGTCTCGCAGTTGTCCCGGGTGACGGTATCGGCCAGGAAGTGGTGGCCGAGGGGCTCAAGGTCCTGGGTGCCGTGCTTCCCGCCGATGTGAAGCTGGAGACCACCGAGTACGACCTCGGGGCCCGGCGCTACCACCGCAGTGGGGAGACCCTGCCGGACGACGTGCTGGCGGAGCTGAAGACCCACGACGCGATCCTGCTGGGTGCCATCGGTGACCCGAGCGTGCCGTCGGGGGTGCTGGAGCGGGGGCTGCTGCTGAAGCTGCGGTTCGCGTTCGACCACCACATCAACCTGCGGCCGGGGCGGCTGTTCCCCGGGGTGAAGTCCCCGCTGGCCGGGCAGCCGGAGATCGACTTCGTCGTCGTCCGCGAGGGCACCGAGGGCCCGTACGTCGGCAACGGCGGCACGCTGCGCACCGGGACGCCGCAGGAGGTGGCGACCGAGGTCAGCCTGAACACGGCGTTCGGCATCGAGCGCGTGGTGCGCGACGCGTACCGGCGGGCGCAGGCGCGGCCGCGCAAGAAGCTGACCCTGGTGCACAAGAACAACGTGCTGGTGCACGCCGGACACCTGTGGTCGCGGATCTTCGCCGAGGTCGGCCGGGAGTTCCCCGAGGTCACCACCGACTACCTGCACGTCGACGCGGCGACGATCTTCTTCGTCACCCAGCCCGAGCGCTTCGACGTCATCGTCACCGACAACCTGTTCGGCGACATCCTGACCGACCTGGCCGCCGCCGTGACCGGTGGGATCGGCCTGGCCGCGAGCGGCAACATCAACCCGAGCGGCGAGTTCCCGTCCATGTTCGAGCCGGTGCACGGCTCGGCCCCGGACATCGCCGGCCAGGGCAAGGCCGACCCGACCGCCACCGTGCTGTCCGTCGCCATGCTGCTGGAGCACCTCGGCCTCACCGCCGAGGCCGCGAAGGTGGAGGCGGCCGTCGCGGCGGACCTCGCCGAGCGGTCGGGCACCCGTAGCACCTCCGAGGTCGGCGACGCGCTCGCCGGCCGAGTATCCGGCTAGCGGGCCGGAACCAAGGACAAAGGTTCCGGCCCCCGGGCCGGACCGTATAACCGCAGCTTGCAGCGCTCCAAGGAGCGGGCAACTGTTCGGCACGGCCCTCTGGATGCGAGTATCGACAGTGGGCCGTGCCGCTGTGCGTTCGTTCCGGCTTTCTCTCGCCGTAACGTTCCGGCGGTGGTGGCGGCCCGAACCAACCCCACGGTGAAGGAAGCAGTCATGAGCACGCCCACCCCGGCGCCCATCGCGTTCGATCTCAAGCCCTCCGCCCACCCGCTTCCCGCCGTGGAGCGCGAGGCCCGGATGATCAACCCTGGTTTCGGCCGGGTCTTCACCGACCACATGGTCACCATCCGCTGGACCGAGGGCCGCGGCTGGCACGACGCCCAGCTCGTCCCGTACGCGCCGGTCGAGATGGACCCGGCGAACATGACCCTCCACTACGGCCAGGCGATCTTCGAGGGCCTCAAGGCGTACCGCCAGGCCGACGGCTCCATCGCCACCTTCCGCCCGGAGGCCAACGCCGCCCGTCTCCAGAACTCGGCCCGCCGCCTGGCGATGCCGGAGCTGCCCGTGGAGACCTTCGTCGAGGCCGTGGAGCTGCTCGTCCAGCAGGACCAGGCGTGGGTGCCGAACGAGCCGGAGCAGAGCCTGTACCTGCGCCCGTTCATGTTCGCCACAGAGGTGGGCCTGGGTGTGCGCCCGTCCAACTCCTACCTGTTCATGATCATCGCCTCCCCGGCCGGCGCCTACTTCCAGGGCGGCGTCAAGCCGGTCTCGGTGTGGCTGTCCAAGGAGTACGTCCGGGCCGCGCCCGGCGGCACCGGCGCCGCGAAGTGCGCGGGCAACTACGCCGCCTCGCTGATCGCCCAGGCCCAGGCCGCCGAGAAGGGCTGCGACCAGGTGGTCTGGCTCGACTCCGCCGAGCACAAGTGGGTCGAGGAGATGGGCGGGATGAACCTGTACTTCGTCTTCGGCGAGGGCAAGGACGCGAAGATCGTCACCCCGGAGCTGTCCGGCGCGCTGCTGCCCGGCATCACCCGTGACTCGCTGCTGCGCCTGGCCTCGGACCTCGGCTACGCCGTCGAGGAGCGGAAGATCTCCACCGACGAGTGGCAGCAGGCCGACGCCGACGGCACCCTCACCGAGGTCTTCGCCTGCGGCACCGCCGCCGTCATCACCCCGGTCGGCTCGGTGAAGTCCGCCGCCGCCGACTGGACGGTGGGCACCGGCGAGCCCGGCCCGATCACCATGCAGCTGCGCGAGGCGCTGCTGGCGATCCAGGGCGGCCAGAAGGCCGACACCCACGGCTGGCTGCACAAGATCGTCTGATCCGAGGAATGCCCAAACCGGCTCCGGCCTGCAGCGTTTCGCATCGCGAGACGCGCGGGCCGGATCCCGGGCGGTGTGCCAGACTGCCAGCGTGTCCTCGCTTTCGCTGATTATTAGCAGCAGGCGCGCCGGTCCGCAGTGACCGCTCCGCAGGACCCGATGCGGAGCGACCACCAGCGTCCAGACCCGCGCGCAGACCTCTCGCACCCGCGAGGGGTTTTTTTGTTTCTCCGGACCGGCCGAGAGCCCCCACGAAGGGCTCGGGGACACCGGGGCCGCGCGCGGGATGCTGGACAGTGGAGCCGGGACGAAGTCCCGTAGAGCAGTACGAACCTCCCCGAAACGGAGAACCAGGGGTCATGACCGAGGCCAGCCGCACCGACGACAGTTTCCACCTGTTCGACACCACGCTGCGCGACGGCGCCCAGCGCGAGGGCATCAACCTGACGGTGGCGGACAAGCTGGCCATCGCCCGGCACCTGGACGAGTTCGGGGTCGGCTTCATCGAGGGCGGCTGGCCCGGAGCCAACCCCCGCGACACCGAGTTCTTCGCCCGGGCCGCCGCCGAACTGGAGCTGAGGAACGCCGAGCTGGTCGCCTTCGGCGCCACCCGCCGCGCCGGCGGCAAGGCGGCCGAGGACCCGCAGCTCGCCGCGCTGGTCGCCTCCGGCGCGCCCGTGGTCACCCTGGTCGCCAAGGCGCACGACCGCCACGTCGAACTGGCGCTGCGCACCACGCTGGACGAGAACCTGGAGATGATCCGCGACAGCGTCGAGTTCCTGCGCTCCCGGGACCGGCGGGTGTTCATCGACTGCGAGCACTTCTTCGACGGCTTCAAGGCCAACCGCGAGTACGCCCTCGCCGTGGTCCGCACCGCCCACCAGGCGGGCGCGGACGTCGTGGTGCTCTGCGACACCAACGGCGGGATGCTCCCGGCCGGGGTGCGGGAGATCGTCGCCGAGGTGCTGGCGGCCACCGGCGCCCGGCTCGGCATCCACGCCCAGGACGACACCGGCTGCGCCGTGGCCAACACCCTGGCCGCGGTGGACGCCGGCGCGACCCACGTGCAGTGCACGGCGAACGGCTACGGCGAGCGGGTCGGCAACGCCAACCTGTTCCCGGTGGTCGGCGCGCTGGAGCTCAAGTACGACCGCCGGGTGCTGCCTGAGGGCCGGCTGCCCGAGATGACCCGGATCTCGCACGCCATCGCCGAGCTGGTCAACCTCACCCCCTCCACCCACCAGCCGTACGTCGGCTTCTCGGCCTTCGCCCACAAGGCGGGCCTGCACGCCTCCGCGATCAAGGTCGACCCGGACCTGTACCAGCACACGGACCCCGAACTGGTCGGCAACACCATGCGGATGCTGGTCTCGGACATGGCCGGCCGCGCCTCCGTCGAGCTCAAGGGCAAGGAGCTGGGCTACGACCTCTCCACCGACCGGGACCTCGCCGGGCGGGTGGTCGCCAGGGTCAAGGAGCAGGAGAACCTCGGCTACACCTACGAGTCCGCCGACGCCTCCTTCGAGCTGCTGCTGCGCGACGAGGTGCGCGGCAGCCGGGAGCGCTTCTACACCCTCGAGTCCTGGCGGACCATCAGCGAGCAGGGCCCGCACGGGGTTTCGGGCAACGAGGCGACGGTGAAGCTCTGGGCCAAGGGCGAGCGCCGGATCGCCACCGGCGAGGGCAACGGCCCGGTCAACGCGCTGGACCAGGCCCTGCGCACGGCCCTGGAGGGCATCTACCCGCCGCTGGCCGGCTTCGAGCTGGTGGACTACAAGGTCCGCATCCTGGAGGGCCAGCACGGCACCGGCTCGAAGACCCGGGTGCTGATCGAGTCCACCGACGGCACCTCCACCTGGTCCACCGTGGGGGTGGCGGAGAACGTGATCGCCGCCTCCTGGCTGGCACTCGAGGACGCGTACACCTACGGCCTGATCCGCGCGGGCCTGGAGCCCGCGGAGTAGGAGCCACCAAAGCGTCTGTGGCCCACGGGAGTTGAGCAACTCCCGTGGGCCACAGTTGCGTTCATCATCGCAGTCGGGCGAGGAGGGCGTGTTCGACGAGGGTGATGAGGGCGCTTTTGGCGCTGTCGCGGCGGCGGGCGTCGAGGGTGATGATGGGGG
>NZ_JBITFA010000023.1:0-102356 GCF_044455705.1 Kitasatospora sp. NPDC051170
GCCACCCGCTATGACAAGACCCGCGAGTCCTACCAGGCCGCCGTCACCATCGCCTCGATCCTGCTCTGGATCTGATCTTTGAAGACGATCTCTAGCTCGTCAGGGTGACCCGAGCTTGCTGAGTGATTTCATCAACAGATCCATCGCCGACCAGGACCAGGCCGAGGCGGCCAACCTGAACTACTGGGCGCATTGGCTCGGGCTCGACCGGCGCGCTCAGACAGACGACTTCTTCATGACTGAGCGCGACCGACCAGCCTGGGACGCCTCGGCGCTGCTGCGGGAGCTCGCAGTGCGGCTGGACAGGGCCGTTGAGTACACCGATCTGTACGTTCATTCCGTCTGGGCTCTGGTTCTTTCACGCCGGAACCTGTTCGACTCTGATCCGTATGCGGCACGGGAATTGGCTGGAAGAGTTGGTGTTCTGCTTGATGGTGGAACTCTGTCTTCCGAGTCCCGGCGCAAGTCGGAATCGTTGTACTACGGTCTCCGGACAGGTGGGTACGGCGTTTGAGAGAGGTCGGCCATGGCAGAGAACGGGCAGGCGAAGGGCACTGCGGGGTATCTCTTCGAAGCGGGGATGCTCAAGCGGGCGAAGCGGTCGGGGTGGTGGATTGCCGGGGTGAAGGACCCTGAGACGATCGCTGAACACTCCTTCCGCACCGGTGTCGTTGGTGCGGTTCTCGCGATGATGGAGGGAGCTGATCCGGCGAAGGTCGCTCTGTTGTGCCTCTTCCACGACACGCAGGAGACTCGCATCGGTGACATCCCGCACATCGGTCGGCGGTACCTCACCGCAGCCTCCAACGAGCGGGTGACCGCCGACCAGGTCAGCGCTGCTCACCCGGCTGTTGTCGCTGGGATCAATGCAGTCGTCGCGGAGTATGAGAACGGCGAGAGCCTGGAGGTGGTCGTCGCGCACGACGCCGACAAGCTCGAATGCCTCCTCCAAGCGGTCGAGTACCGGGAGCAGGGCTACCAGAACGTCCAGCCGTGGATCGACAGCAGTCTCGGCAGTCTGAAGACCGACTCCGCCCGGGAGCTCGCGGAGGCGGCTCTCACCATGACCTCGTTGGAGTGGCAGAAGGTCTATCTCGAGCCTTTCAAGCCTGAGTAACGGCATCGGAGAGATTGCATCGCTCCACTCGGTGCCTGCAGAGGGTGGTGGAGGGCAGATGCGCAGGAAGTCGGCTGGGCCGACTTCCTGCGCTTATGGGGCGGTTGCCCGTGATGGGTTGAAGCGGACTTGGATGAGGTCGGGCGTCCTCGCAGCAGACCTGTACTCGGCTGGCTGCACTTTCCTGGGCCATAGTCTGCTCGCCTATGAGTCAGAAGGGAGGCTCGAGATCGCCCCGGCCATCGCTGTGCGGCCCGCAGCCCCAGGGCCCCTCCTGGAAAGGTTCCGTGTCGCTGACGTCACGGCACGCGTAGACAGCTAGGTGATCGCGATGCTGGGCAAGTGCGGGGTGTTCGGCGAGGACGAGCGCGGCGAGGCCGGCGGCTTCGCGCACGTCCTCGTGACTGTCCTCCAGGAACGGTGAGACGGCTCGAAAAAGCATCGGGCGCAGGTCGCGGAAGGCCGCCAGCGTGGTGCCGGGGGCGAGGAAGCCAGGGAAGTACCGCTCGGTGCGGTCGACAACCTCATCGGAGGCGTCGTCGGCCGTGGAAGCCAACCAGTTCAACAAGGTCGCGCGGAACGGGACGTTGCGATACGGCCGGAGGGTCATGACCGCCGGGTGGGCGAGGATGCCGGCGATGTACACGGCGACGGGGGCGGTGGCTTCGTAGATGGTGCCCTGGTGGCCGACCAGCTCAGTCAGCTCCGACAAAGCGGTGACCTGCGCCTTGGGATCAGGCTCCAGCAACTGTGCCAGGACTTCGGGAAGGCACTCACCGTTTCCGAAAGCCGTCTCGAGCGAAGCCCAATCAGTCTCCGCCAGGACTGCCTGGTAGGGCGGCAAGTCAGGCTCGTGGGGCGCCCCGGCCTTGGAGCTGCTGTGGTTCACAGGCCCGAACCTAGGCCAGACCTCTGACAGGTAGGGCCTCCCGGCCCGGATGGCCAAGGCACTCGAGGAGGCGTTGGATGTCGCAGAGTTTGAACAGCTTCGCTGACCTTTTGAGGTCTGCGCGGAAGTCGGCGGTCCACCTGGAACTGCGCGATGTCTACGCGGTCGACAACGAGGAAGAGGGTTTCCGGGCCTGGAAGTCGGGTCACCGGCTCGACCCCGCCGATCGCGGGTCGTGGTGGAGGCCGTGGCTCGACCTCGTTCAGGAGGTGACCGCCAACGGGGTCTCGGTGAAACGAGCCAGGGTCATCTCGGAGCCTGCCAGCGAATACATCCGGTACGAGCACTCGTTCACCTTCACCAACGTGGCAGGCGGCGAGGAGGTGCGGTGGCTGCCTCGCAGGGGAGCCTCCGACCTGCTACTGCCCGGAAACGACTTCTGGTTGTTCGACGGCAGGATCGTCCAGTTCAACATCTTCGACGGCGACGGCCAGTGGGTGCACACGGACCAAAATGACGATCCCGCTGTGGCGCGGAGCTGCGCGGCATCCTTCGACGCGGTGTGGGAGCGGGCTGTTCCTCACGAGGCGTACAGCATGGCCGAGTAGTCACCACTGTCGGCCGGTTCATCTCCTCTTCCTCTTCCCCCTTTCCAGCGCCCATGCCGTTCGGTCGGCCGCGCGTAGCGCGGCCAGGCCGGGGGTGGGCACCCGCCGGGAGGCGGGTGGGGGGTGGATGGTGGGGAACGGTGGGGGAACTGCTCGGCGAAGCGGATGATGCGCGGGTGTTCAGCGAGCAGAAGGGCCCCCGCATCGCGTGCGATGCGGGGGCCCTTCGGGCGGTGGTCAGGCGGTGGCGGGCTCGAGGGTGCGGGTGGCCGGAGTGTCGGCGATTGCGCGGGTGCGGAGGGCGAGGGGGATGCGGAGGGCGGCGATCCAGGTGAGGGAGGCCAGGAGCATGTGGAGGCCGACCATCAGCTCGGGGGCGTCGGTGAAGTACTGGATGAAGCCGAGGACGCCCTGGAGGAGGAGGACGGCGAGGAGTTCCTTGGCGCGGGCCTTCGCGGGCTGGGGGGCCTTGACGGCGGCGAGGACGAAGAGGGCGGCGATCGCGAGGCCGACGGCGATGAAGGCCAGGTCGGCGTGGAACTGGGCGAGGCGGTCGTAGTCGATCGGGATGCGCGGGACGATCTTGTTGTCCTTGGGCGTGCCCGGGTGGTGGCCGGCGCCGGTGACCAGGGTGCCGGCGGCGACCAGGAGGCCGATGACGGTGACCAGGACGTAGGAGAGCTGGTGGATGGGGCGGGCCACGGCGAGCTTCGCGGGGCCGTCGCCTTCCTTGGAGCGTTCCCACATGAGCAGGGCGACCCAGACCAGGCCCATCGCGGCGATCATGTGCAGCGCGACGGTGTACGGGTTGAGGCCGGTCAGGACGGTGATGCCGCCGAGGACGGCGTTGCTCATCACGAGCCAGAACTGGGCCCAGCCGAGCTTGGTCATGCTGCGCCGCCAGGGGCGGTGGCAGCGGGCGGCGAGGATGGCCCAGCCGACGGCCGCGCTCAGCACGTACGTGAGCATGCGGTTGGTGAACTCGACGACGCCGTGGAAGCCCATTTCGGCGGTCGGGACCAGGCTGTCGTCGGTGCAGCGGGGCCAGGTGGTGCAGCCGAGGCCGGAGGCGGTGAGGCGGACGGCGCCGCCGGTGACGACGATGACCACGCTCATCACCAGTGCGGCGAACGTGGCGCGCCGGACCATCTCGGCGGAGGGCTGCCAGCGCTCGGCGAGCAGGGAGAAGGGGTTCATCACGGGGTCAATCGTAGGTGCCCTTACAGCTGATCTTGGGGCGGGGCGCGGCACCGGGCGACGGCGGACGCTACCCAGGGGTACGAGAATCCAAACGGGATAATTCGGACGACACGCACATTGGTCTTGACCAATCACCCGTATGGCCGCAAGAGTGCGGATTGGTCCATACCTTTTTTTCGGGCCGCTCCCACTCCTCCCGCACGTAAGCGGAGATCCTGCACATGCGCATATCCACCTCAGCCGCCGCGCTCGCCGTCGGCGGCTCGTTCGTCCTGGCCGGCCTCGTCGCCCCGGCCGCCCAGGCTGCCGACCCCGGTCAGGAGTGCCGCAGCCTCGGGGTCGCCAACCTGTATGGCGAGTTCATCGAGGGCGACGACACCCACACCCCCGACGCCGAGGGCGCCGTCGCGGTCGGTGGCAACGCCGACTTCACCGGTGGGTTCTCGGTCGGCCAGGAGCTGACCCAGGCCCAGGTCGACGCCCTGCCGGGCAAGAACGCGCTCGTCGTGGCCGGCAAGCTCACCGGTGGCAACACCCAGGTGATGAAGGGCAACGGCGTCTACGGCTCCAAGGCCGACGGCGCCGTCATCCAGGCCCACGCCGGCACCGTCGGCCAGGGCGCCTCGCCGATCGACTTCAAGGCCGAGTTCGCCAAGCTGCGCGCCGCCTCGACCGCGCTGGCCGCCGTCCCGCAGACCGCCGGCGCCACCGTCCAGGCGGACGGCCCGAAGCTGACCTTCACCGGCGGCGACGCGAAGTACAACAGCTTCACCGTCGACGCCGCGAAGCTCCAGGGCGCCAAGGACGTCTTCCTCAAGGTGCCCGCCGGCTCGGTCACCGTGATCAACGTGACCGGCGGCTCGTACGACATGGCCGCGGCCGGGACCACCGGCTTCAGCATCTGGGACGCGGGCAAGAACGCCTTCCTCCTGGACGACAAGCTGCAGAGCGCCTCGGGTGGCGCGATCCGGGCCAAGCTGCTGTGGAACTTCCCGACCGCCACCAAGGTCGTCAAGAACAGCGCCGCCGCCTGGGCCGGCACCGTGCTCGCCCCGAACGCCGCCTTCGACCTCGGCAGCGCCGGCCCGGTCAACGGCTCGGTCATCGCCGCCTCGCTGACCGGTAAGGGTGGCGCGGAGACGCACCACTACCCCTTCACCGGCTGCCTGCCGACGACCCCGACCACCCCGCCGACCACCCCGCCGACCACGCCGACCTCGCCGTCGCCGTCGGCCACCACCCCGGGCACCACCGCCACGCCGAACCCGTCCGGCAGCGCGACCACTCCGGGCGGCACCGGCTCGCCGAGCGCGGGCGGCTCGGCCGGCCCGTCCTCCTCCACCGCTCCGGCGGTGCCGGGGGCGGCCAGTCCGTCCGCCAAGGCCGACGGCGGCGACCTGGCCCACACCGGCTCCGGCCCGGTGGTCCCGCTGGCCATCGCCGGCGCCGCGGTGATCGCGGCCGGTGGCGCGATGGTCGTCGTCGCCCGTCGCCGGGCGGCCAAGAAGGCTTGATCGGAGCCCAGCCCGATTAGACGCGGCTGACGCAGCTGACACGGCTGACGTGGCCGATGCGGCGCCCTCGGTGATTGAACCTGATCGCCGGGGGCGCCGTTCTGTCTGAAGGTGACGAAGTTCATTCAGGTTTGCCGAAAACGCGTTCAGCGAGGTGGCGGCTGTGATGGGCTGGTCATACACATTCGACAGCGGACCGACAGACGAATTCCGGTCGCACGGCGGGGTGTGGCGAGATGTGGGAGTGCCGGTAGAGTCCCCCGGACAGTCGTGGCGGGCCACCGCGAACCCATTCAACACGCCTGCTGCGTAAGACCGTTCGGAGGGGAACAAGGTATGGCGCGACAGCAGCGGATATCCAGGATGGGCGCGGCGGCCCTCGCCGGTACGGCGGCGGCCGGATTCGTTCTTCCCCTGGCGCTGGCGACCAGTGCCTCGGCGCACACGCCGACCTGGTCGGTGACCTGCGACAAGGTGCAGATCGATCTGATCAACTACAGCGACAAGCAGGGCGTGACGAACACGGTCACCCTCACCATCGACGGTGAGAAGGTCCTGGACGGCAAGACCTTCGGCAAGGAGTTCCACGACAGCGTCGTGGTGAAGGACCACAACGCCGCGGTCAAGGCGCACCTGGTGGTCAAGACCACGGAGTCGCCGAGCGAGCCGTCATGGGCCGTCGACGAGACGAAGACCATCGAGCCGTGCCACACGCCGACTCCGGTCCCCACCCCCAGCAAGACCCCGACGCAGACCCCGACTCCGACGGTGACCCCCACGGTCACGCCGTCCGCGACGAAGACGCCGACCAAGACGCCGTCTCCGTCGCCCAGCACCCCCGGCCCGGTGCTCGCGCAGACCGGTAGCAGCGACTCCACCCCGATCATCGCGGCCGCCGGTGGCGGCGTGGTGCTGGTCGGTGGCGCGCTCGTGCTGCTGGCCCGCAAGCGTCGTGGCGGCAGCGAAGGCTGACGCCCCCGGTAAGCCGAACGACGAACGCCCCCCGGCCTGTTGAGGCCGGGGGGCGTTGGGCATACCAGGACGCTACTCCCAGCGGAAGAAGCGCGCGGCCGCCGCCAGGCCGAGGACGGACCAGACGGCGAGGATGCCGAGGTCGGACCAGGGCACGCCCGCGCCGTGCTGGAGCACCGAGCGCAGCCCGTCCGAGAGGGCGGAGATCGGCAGCAGTTCCAGCGCCGACCGTACGGCGTCGGGGAACTTGCCCAGCGGCACGATCACCCCGCCGGCCAGGAGCAGCAGGATGAAGACCAGGTTGGCGGCGGCCAGCGTCGCCTCCGCCTTGAGGGTGCCGGCCATCAGCAGGCCGAGGCCGGAGAAGGCGGCGGTGCCGAGGGCGAGCAGGGCGGCGACGGCCAGAGGGTTGCCGTGGGGGGACCAGCCGAGGGCGAGCGCGATCACGGACAGCAGCGCGACCTGGAGGATCTCCGTCACCAGGACGCAGCCGGTCTTGGCGGTGAGCAGCGTCCAGCGGGGCAGCGGGCTGGCGCCGAGGCGCTTGAGGACGCCGTAGCGGCGTTCGAAGCCGGTGGCGATGGCCTGGCCGGTGAAGGCGGTGGACATCACGGCGAGGGCGAGCAGGCCCGGGGCGAGGAAGTCGACGCGCTTGCCGGGGCCGTCGACGGCGACGATGTCGACGGCGGAGAAGAGCACCAGCAGGACGGTCGGGATGACGACGGTGAGCAGCAGCTGTTCGCCGTTGCGCAGCAGCATCCTCGTCTCGAAGGCCGTCTGGGCGAGCAGCATCCGGCCGACGGGCGCCGCTCCCGGCCTGGGGGAGTAGTCGGTCACGAGCGGAGCTCCCGTCCGGTCAGGTCGAGGAAGACGTCTTCGAGGCTGCGGCGCTGGACGGACAGCCGTTCGGGCAGGATGCCGGAGGCCGCGCACCAGGCGGTGACGGCGGCGACCAGTGCGGGCGAGACCGGCGCCTGGACGCGGTAGCTGCCGGGGGAGGTCTCCACGGCGGCGGCGCCGGCGGGGAGCTCCTTGAGCAGCGGGCCGAGGTCGAGGCCGGGCGGGCCGTCGAAGCGCAGGGCGTCCTCGGAGCCGCCGCGGCAGAGCTCCTCGGTGGTGCCGTGGGCGATGACGCGGCCGCCGTCGACGATGGCGACGTGGTCGGCGAGCTGTTCGGCCTCGTCCATGTGGTGGGTGGTGACGACCACGGTGACGCCGTCGCGGTGCAGGTCGCGGACGAGTTCCCAGGTGGCGCGGCGGGCCTGGGGGTCGAGGCCCGCGGTGGGTTCGTCCAGGAAGACGAGCTCGGGGCGGCCGACCACGGCCATGGCGAGGGCGAGGCGCTGCTGCTGGCCGCCGGAGAGGCGGCGGTAGGTCGTACGGCCGCAGGAGCCGAGGCCCAGGCGTTCGACGAGGGCGTCGACGTCCAGGGGGTGGGCGTGCAGCCTGGCGGTGTGCCGGAGCATCTCCACGGCGCGCGCCCCCGCGTACACGCCACCCGATTGGAGCATCACGCCGATCCGGGGCCGCAGGGCCGCGTTCTGGCCGACCGGGTCGAGGCCGAGGACGCGGACGGTGCCGGCGTCGGGGCGGCGGTAGCCCTCGCAGGTCTCGATGGTGGTGGTCTTGCCGGCGCCGTTGGGGCCGAGGACTGCGGTGATCGTGCCGGGGGCGATGGTCAGGTCGAGGCCGTCGACCGCGACCTTCTCGCCGTAGCGCTTGACCAGCCCGGCGATCTGGACCGCGGGTACGGGGTTCATACCGGCGAGTCTAAGAGGGCCTCACGCGCGGGCCGGACGGCGCCTCGGTGATCGAAACGGCGCCCTGAAGGTGCCCGCATGATCGAATTCCCAAGCCAGGTAAGGCTTGCCTGCGTGACAGATGACACGGGTGCGGCGTGGATCACGGCTTGTCCCGGCGGAAGTAATTACGCAACACTGGTGTTGTGAAAAACATGCGCGAGCACACCCCGCAGCAGGAGGCCGAGTCGGCCCCCGGCTACGACGTGCCCGCGACGGCGGCAGAGGTGCTGTTGGACGGCCACCGCGCCACCCGTGACCGGGTCGCTCGCTCCATCCTGGACCACGGCCCGTCCTCCGCCGCCGACCTGGCCAGCCGGCTCGGCCTCACCGCCGCCGCCGTGCGCCGCCACCTGGACTCGCTGGCCGCCACCGGCCTGGTCGACGCCCGCGAACAGCGGGTCTACGGCAGCCGCGGCCGCGGCCGCCCGGCCAAGGTCTTCGGCCTCACCGACGCCGGCCGCGACGCCTTCTACCAGGCGTACGACCAGCTCGCCGCCGACGCGCTGCGCTGGATCGCCGACTCGGTGGGCGGCGGCAAGGCGGGCGAGGAGGCCGTCGCCGCCTTCGCCCGGGCCCGGTTCGGCAAGCAGGCCGAGAAGTACCTGGAGACCCTGCGGCAGGCCGAGGCGCAGGATCGCCCGGAGGCCCTCGCCCAGGCGCTGAGCGCGGACGGGTACGCTGCGACGGTGCGGCGTGTCCCCCCGGCGGCCAAGGCCCCCGCGGGTGCCCAGCTCTGCCAGCACCACTGCCCGGTCGCGCACATCGCCGAGCAGTTCCCGCAGCTCTGCGAGGCGGAGACCGAGGTCTTCTCCCAGCTCCTGGGCACCCATGTGCAACGGCTGGCCACCATCGCCCACGGCGACGGGGTCTGCACCACCTATGTGCCGGCAACCGGTGCCGCATCGTCGCCCACCGTGCGCAGCACGGTCCGCGGCTCCGATGCAGTGCCGACTGCCAGCACGTCGGAAAATTCCGCGTCCACCGAAGATTCTGCGTCCGCGCGTTAGGAAGCTCGCATGACTGACACCGTTTCGCACCCGGAGCTCGAGGGCCTGGGCAACTACGAGTACGGCTGGGCCGACCCGGACGCCGCCGGCTCCGTGGCCAAGCGCGGGCTCAGCGAGGAGGTCGTCCGCGACATCTCCGCGAAGAAGAGCGAGTCCGAGTGGATGCTCAACCTGCGTCTCAAGGGCCTGAAGCTGTTCGGCAAGAAGCCCATGCCGACCTGGGGCTCCGACCTGACCGGCATCGACTTCGACAACATCAAGTACTTCGTCCGCTCCACCGAGAAGCAGGCCGAGTCCTGGGAGGACCTGCCGGCGGACATCAAGGCGACGTACGACAAGCTGGGCATCCCGGAGGCGGAGAAGCAGCGCCTGGTCGCCGGTGTCGCCGCGCAGTACGAGTCCGAGGTCGTCTACCACCAGATCCGTGAGGACCTGGAGGAGCAGGGCGTCATCTTCCTGGACACGGACACCGCGCTGCGCGAGCACCCGGAGATCTTCAAGGAGTACTTCGGCACCGTCATCCCGGCCGGCGACAACAAGTTCGCCGCGCTGAACACGGCGGTGTGGTCGGGCGGATCGTTCATCTACGTGCCGAAGGGCGTGCACGTCGACATCCCGCTCCAGGCCTACTTCCGGATCAACACCGAGAACATGGGCCAGTTCGAGCGGACGCTGATCATCGTCGACGAGGACGCCTACGTCCACTACGTCGAGGGCTGCACCGCGCCGATCTACTCCTCCGACTCGCTGCACTCCGCGGTCGTGGAGATCATCGTCAAGAAGGGCGGCCGCTGCCGCTACACGACGATCCAGAACTGGTCGAACAACGTCTACAACCTGGTCACCAAGCGCGCCGTGGCGTACGAGGGCGCGACCATGGAGTGGGTCGACGGCAACATCGGCTCCAAGGTCACCATGAAGTACCCGGCCGTCTACCTGATGGGCGAGCACGCCAAGGGCGAGACGCTGTCGATCGCGTTCGCCGGCGAGGGCCAGCACCAGGACGCCGGCGCCAAGATGGTGCACATGGCGCCCAACACCTCCTCCAACATCGTCTCCAAGTCGGTGGCGCGAGGCGGCGGCCGGACCTCCTACCGCGGCCTGATCGAGATCGGTGAGGGCTCCAAGGGGGCCAAGTCCAACGTGCTGTGCGACGCACTGCTGGTGGACACCATCTCCCGCTCGGACACCTACCCGTACGTGGACGTCCGCGAGGACGACGTGTCCATGGGCCACGAGGCGACCGTCTCGAAGGTCAGCGAGGACCAGCTGTTCTACCTGATGAGCCGCGGCCTGACCGAGTTCGAGGCGATGGCGATGATCGTGCGCGGCTTCGTCGAGCCGATCGCGCGCGAGCTGCCGATGGAGTACGCGCTGGAGCTCAACCGGCTGATCGAGCTGCAGATGGAGGGTTCGGTCGGCTGACCCCCGGCCGTCCGACCGCCATCCACTGATTTCGAGGAAGAGAGCACAACGAACAGCCATGGCTGAGCAGAACACCACCGGCTCCACCACCGCCGGTTCGATCGAGGTCGGCACGGCGGGCGCGGGCGCGCAGCTCGCCGGCCCCGGCACCGGCCGGACCTCGGTCCAGCAGCCGATCGACGCGCGCGTCGCGGTCAAGCCCTCCTTCGACGTGAACGACTTCCCGGTGCCGCACGGCCGCGAGGAAGACTGGCGGTTCACGCCGCTGCACCGCCTCGGCGGCCTGCACGACGGCACCGCCGCCGCGGGCGAACGCGGCGAGGACAAGGTCGAGCTCGCGCTGCCGGACGGCGTCACCGCCGAGACCGTCGGCCGTGACGACGCCCGCCTGGGCAAGGCCGGCACGCCCGTCGACCGCGTCGCCGCGCAGGCGTTCAGCGCGTTCGACCAGGCGCTCGTCGTCACCGTCCCCAAGGACGCGGTGCTCGCCGAGCCGGTCAGGATCGACGTGCGCGGCGAGGGCGGCGTCCGCTTCGCCCACGTGGTGATCGACGTCAAGCCGTTCGCCGAGGCCGTCGTCGTCCTCAACCACGAGGGCACCGGCACCCGGGCCGCCAACGTGGAGCTGCTCGTCGGCGACGGCGCGAAGCTCACCTTCGTCTCCGTCCAGGACTGGGACCGCGACGCCGTGCACGTCGCCCAGCACAACGCGCTGGTCGGCCGCGACGCCTCGTACAAGTCCGTCGTCGTCACCTTCGGCGGCGACCTCGTGCGCCTGCACCCGCGCGTCAAGTACGCGGGCCCCGGCGGCGAGGCCGAGCTGTTCGGCCTGTACTTCGCCGACGCCGGCCAGCACCTGGAGCACCGTCTGGTCATCGACCACGACACCCCGCACTGCCGCTCCAACGTCGCGTACAAGGGCGCCCTCCAGGGCAAGGACGCGCACGCCGTCTGGGTCGGCGACGTGCTGATCCGCGCCGCCGCGCTGGGCACCGACACGTACGAGCTCAACCGGAACCTGGTGCTCACCGACGGCGCCCGGGTCGACTCCATCCCGAACCTGGAGATCGAGACCGGCGAGATCGTCGGCGCCGGCCACGCCTCCGCGACCGGCCGCTTCGACGACGAGCAGCTGTTCTACCTGATGGCCCGCGGCATCCCGGCCGACGAGGCCCGCCGCCTGGTGGTGCGCGGCTTCTTCGCCGAGCTGCTGCAGCAGATCGGTGTGGCCGAGGTGCAGGAGCAGCTCATGGTCAAGATCGACGCCGAGCTCGAAGCGGCGGTCTGATCCCGATGAGCTTCCTGCGTGCCTGCGCGCTCGGCGACCTCCAGGAGGACGTGCCCAAGCGCGTGGACCTCAACGGCGTCCCGGTCGCCGTCGTCCGCACCGACGAGGGGGTGTTCGCGATCAACGACATCTGCTCGCACGCGAACGTCTCGCTGTCCGAGGGCGAGGTCGAGGACTGCATGATCGAGTGCTGGCTGCACGGCTCCAGCTTCGACCTGCGCTCCGGCAAGCCCTCCGGTCTGCCCGCCACCAAGCCGGTCGCCGTCTACCCCGTAAAGATCGAAGGGGACGATGTGCTCGTCTCCGTCAACCAGGAGTCCTGAGTACACATGGCAACCCTTGAAATCCGCGACCTGCACGTCTCCGTGGACGCCGAGAACGGCCCGCGCGAGATCCTGAAGGGCGTCGACCTCACCGTCAAGCAGGGCGAGACCCACGCCATCATGGGCCCCAACGGCTCCGGCAAGTCCACCCTCGCCTACTCGCTGGCCGGCCACCCCAAGTACACCGTCACCGGCGGCACCGTGCTGCTCGACGGCGAGGACGTCCTCGAGATGTCCGTGGACGAGCGCGCCAAGGCCGGCGTCTTCCTGGCCATGCAGTACCCGGTCGAGGTCCCCGGCGTCTCCGTCTCCAACTTCCTGCGCACCGCCGCCACCGCCGTCCGCGGCGAGGCCCCCAAGCTGCGGCTGTGGGTCAAGGAGGTCAAGGAGGCCATGGCCGCCCTGCAGATGGACCCGGCCTTCGCCGAGCGCAACGTCAACGAGGGCTTCTCCGGCGGCGAGAAGAAGCGCCACGAGATCCTCCAGCTCGAGCTGCTCAAGCCGAAGATCGCGATCCTCGACGAGACCGACTCCGGCCTGGACGTCGACGCGCTGCGCATCGTCTCCGAGGGCATCAACCGGGTCCGCTCCACCGGCGAGGTCGGCACCCTGCTGGTGACCCACTACACCCGCATCCTGCGGTACATCCAGCCCGACTACGTCCACGTCTTCGCGGGCGGCCGCATCGTCGAGTCCGGCGGTGCCGAGCTGGCCGACAAGCTGGAGAACGAGGGCTACGAGGCGTACGTGAAGGGGGGCGCGTCCGAGTGACGCATGCCTTCACCGGTCATTCCGCCCTGCTCGACACCGACGCGATCCGCAAGGACTTCCCGGTGCTGCAGCGCGTGCTGCACGACGACAAGCCGCTCGTCTACCTGGACAACGCGGCGACCTCGCAGAAGCCGCGCCAGGTGCTGGAAGCCCTGAACGCCTACTACGAGCGGCACAACGCCAACGTCCACCGCGGCGTGCACGTGCTCGCCGAAGAGGCCACGGCGCTGTACGAGGGCGCCCGCGACAAGGTCGCGGCCTTCGTCAACGCGCCGAGCCGCAACGAGGTGATCTTCACCAAGAACGCCTCCGAGTCGCTCAACCTCGTCGCCAACATGCTGGGCTGGGCCGACGAGCCGTACCGCGTGGACGCCGACTCCGAGATCGTCATCACGGAGATGGAGCACCACTCGAACATCGTCCCGTGGCAGCTGCTGTCGCAGCGCACCGGCGCGAAGCTCAAGTGGTTCGGGCTGACCGATGAAGGTCGGCTCGATCTCTCGAACATCGACGAGCTGATCACCGAGAGGACGAAGGTCGTCTCGGTCACGCTGGTCTCCAACCTGCTGGGCACCGTCAACCCGGTCGAGACGATCGTGCGCAAGGCGCAGTCCGTCGGCGCGCTCGTCGTCATCGACGCCTCGCAGGCCGCCCCGCACATGGTGCTCGACGTGCAGGCGCTCGAAGCCGACTTCGTCGCCTTCACCGGTCACAAGATGCTGGCCCCGACCGGCATCGGCGTCCTCTGGGGCCGCCAGGAGCTGCTGGAGGACCTCCCGCCGTTCCTCGGCGGCGGCGAGATGATCGAGACCGTCACCATGGGCTCGTCCACCTACGCCCCGGCGCCGCACAAGTTCGAGGCCGGCACCCCGCCGATCGCCCAGGCGGTCGGGCTCGGTGCGGCCATCGACTACCTGTCCGGCATCGGCATGGACAAGATCGCCGCCCACGAGCACGCCATCACCGAGTACGCCGTCGAGCGGCTGCTCGAGGTCCCCGACCTGCGGATCATCGGCCCGCGTACGGCCGTCGACCGCGGCGCGGCGATCTCGTTCACCCTCGGTGACATCCACCCGCACGACGTGGGCCAGGTGCTCGACGAGCAGGGCATCGCCGTGCGCGTCGGCCACCACTGCGCGCGGCCCGTCTGCCTGCGGTACGGAATTCCCGCGACCACGCGGGCGTCGTTCTACCTGTACTCGACGCCGGGCGAGGTCGACGCGCTGATCGACGGCCTGCACCACGTCCGGAACTTCTTCGGCTGACGGGACAGGGCGGACGATCATGAAGCTCGACTCGATGTACCAGGACATCATCCTGGACCACTACCGCAACCCCCACGGCAAGGGCCTGCGGGACGGCGACGCCGAGGTGCACCACGTCAACCCGACGTGCGGCGACGAGATCACCCTGCGGGTGAAGCTCGACGGCTCCACCGTCGTTGACGTCTCGTACGAGTCCCAGGGCTGCTCGATCAGCCAGGCCAGCGCCTCCGTGCTGAACGACCTGGTCGTCGGCAAGACCGTGGGCGAGGCGCAGGTGGTCCAGGAAGCCTTCCTGGAACTGATGCAGAGCAAGGGCCAGGGCGAGGGCGACGAGGAGGTGCTGGAGGACGCGGTCGCGTTCGCCGGCGTCTCCAAGTACCCGGCCCGCGTCAAGTGCGCGCTGCTCAGCTGGATGGCCTGGAAGGACGCCACCGCCCAGGCGCTGGCGCAGCACCCCGTTACCGACTGAATCCGTAGAGGAGGACTGATCATTGTGACTGACGAAACCACCTCCGCTGCGGAGGACCAGACGGCCGGTACGGGCCTGATCGTCGGCACCACCGCCGGAACCGTCTCGGTGGAGGACCTGACCGAGGCCCTGATGGACGTCGTCGACCCCGAACTGGGCATCGACGTCGTCAACCTGGGCCTCATCTACGGCATCCACATCGACGAGTCCGACGTGGCCACCATCGACATGACGCTCACCTCGGCGGCCTGCCCGCTGACGGACGTCATCGAGGACCAGGCCAAGACGGCCACCGACGGGCTGGTGCAGGACCTGCGCATCAACTGGGTCTGGATGCCGCCGTGGGGGCCCGACAAGATCACGGACGACGGGCGCGACCAGCTGCGGGCGCTGGGGTTCAACGTCTGATTGCTCTGTATGTGCTTGCCGCCGCTGCCGCGCGAACCCTCCGGGTCCGCGCGGCAGCGGCGTTTCTGCGCCTGAACACCCGCGCATCATCCGCTTCGCTGAGAAGCTCTCCCACCGTTCCCCACCATCCACCCCCCACCCGCCTCCCGGCGGGTGCCCACCCCCGGGCTCGCCCCCGTTACCCTCACCATCCACTCCGGGAATCCCGCCTTGTCGCCCCACCCGTACCGGCGTACAGTTTCTTGTACCCAGCGGAGGAGTCGAGCCATGAAGACGATGACCTACTCGGAGTCCCGCGCACGCTACGCCGAGGTGCTCAATGCGGTCACCGACGACCGCGAGGAGATAGTGATCACCCGCGCCGGGCACGAGCCGGTGGTCATCGTCTCGCTGGAGGACTACCAGTCCCTCAAGGAGACCGCCTACCTCCTGCGCAGCCCCGCGAACGCCCGCCGCCTGCTGGCCTCCATCGACGAGCTGGAGAACGGCGGCGGAACCGTACGGGAGCTGGCGGACCCGGAGTGAAGATCACCTTCTCCTCCCGGGCCTGGGAGGACTACCTGTGGTGGCAGGTCCAGGACCGCAAGATCCTCAAGCGGATCAACACCCTCGTCGCCGATGTCGCGCGCAACGGCAACGAGGGGATCGGCAAACCGGAACCGCTCAAGCACGGGTTCCAGGGCTACTGGTCGCGTCGGATCAACGATGAGCACCGGCTGATCTACAAGGTCACCGACGACTCGATCCTGATCGCCCAGGGCCGCTACCACTACGAGAACTGAGGCAGCCCTCGTACTGTTCGTCGGTCTCCTTGGTTTGTTGCGAGGTCACTTATTCGGGCTGATGTCGTCGTCGGACTGCGCGGATCGGTTGGTGCTCAGCCCGTCGATCGGCGTCCACTCGTGTTCCAGGATCGAGTAGGTGATCGAGTCCCGCCAGGCGCCGTGGACGAATACGTGGTCACGGATGCGTCCGTCCTTGGTCATGCCTGCACGCAGGAGCGTGCGTGCGGATGCCTCGTTGAGCGGGGAGCGGGCGGCCCAGATGCGGTGCAGGCCCAGGGTGTTGAAGCCGAGCGCGCACAGCAGGTGGACGGTCTCGGTGCCGAGACCCTTGCCCCAGTCGGCTGCGTGGAGGGCGAAGCCGATGGTGGCGGCCTCCTGGGGCTCGGTGGCCAGGCGGGCATATCCGATGAGCCGGTGCTCGCCGAGATGGGTGATGGCGAGGCAGTACTCGCTCCTCGGGCTGGTGTTCGCGGCGGCAATGGAGCGGTCCGTGATCGCCTGGACCTGCTCGCGGGTGCGGGGTTCGAAGCTGAGGTGCCGGGTGGCCTCGGGGTCGCCGTAGACGGCTAGGAGGTCGTCGGTGTCCCCGGGTTCGACTTCGCGCATCGCCAGGCGGGGCCCGGTCAGGTGGACTGGGGTCATGCCTGGGGAGCCTACCGGCGTGGTCACCGGATGAGGACGGACGTCGGGCTGGCGATGAACGCCTCGATCTCCTCTAGCAGGTCGGCTGCTGGGGGGCAGCGCGGCGTGGATGCGCTGAGGTTCAGCTTCTCCGTCTTCAACCTGCTGCCGCGCGAACCCAACGGGTTCGCGCGGCAGTGGCGTTTGATTTGACGTTGCCTCAGACGCGTTCGCAACTTCGCCTGATAGTGCAAGTGCTACGCATGCAGGTGGACCTGGATGAGGCCGTACTTGCCGGTGGTGCGCCATGGCTCCCCCGTTGCGTCCAGCCCGGCGACCACCGGTTCGTTGAGACCGACGATGACGTCCGACTTCAACGTACGCAGAGCCGCTACCGGGGACGGAAAGTGGTCAGCCCGCTCGGCGAACGGAACTGTGGCGTCCCAGAGTTGGTCCCCGACGAGGCGGCGGTAGTTGAGGTCGCCCTTGAGGATCGTCATCGTGGCACCGGAGAGTTCGGCCCTGAGATCGGCGGGCATGTCGTGGAACGGCAGCGGCGCGCAGAAGAACGGGTGCGTGCGGACCACGAGCGTGCCGCTGTTCATCGCGTCCCAGAGTCGGCGTCCGATCCGTTCTGCCTCCTGCCCAGGTGCGGTACGAAGGCGCTCGATGGTGGCAAGGACGTCTGCGGTGGTCGCGTCCGACACGTAGTAGGGGGAGGGCTTGACGTACAGGACGACATTGGCCGCCAACCCGCTCGTGAGGAGGTGGTCGACCAGTACGAGATCCGGCAGCAGTTCCCGTCCGGCATTGTCCGCGATGACGCAGACCCTTGGATGACTTGCCGCCGACAGGGCAGACCAGAGGAGCAGGCTGTCGTCCGCAATTAGGGCAGAGGGCTGGGCGTCGCTCGGCGATGCGGTGATCTGGAAGCTGAGGTCCGCCCGGTTGCCCCAGAGCGCCGACGAGAGCAGCACGTCGGCCCGCTTCTCGGCCGACAGGGAGGGCAGCTCGCTGAGACCGGCCAACTCGGCGTCGACGGCCGGGCCGGCGAGTTCGGCGTTCTTGAACGGTGCGAACGGGTCGATGCCCTGCCAAGTCCCGGGCACGAAGTAGCCACTGGCTTCGAGCAGCCTGCGGTAGAAGTAGCTCTCGGCCCACAGGAACGGCGCCTCGCCCCACGGCCGTCCGAACAGACCCTCACCCCACTCCAGCCACTGCTGGTGGTCGTGGGTACTGGTGCTGAGTGGCTGTAGTACACCCTCGGTGCTCTCGGCGAGGAGCTCCTCGATCGCGGCTCGCTCGCTCGGCCCGTACGGCAGTGCATCGAGCACCTGCCGGACGAGCTTCGGGTGCCGCTCGTGGAAGACATCCCGGGCGAACGAGCCGGAGGTGCCGCTCAGGATCACGGGTGCGCTGGGCATGCTCAGATTCGTCCTTCTCCTCGGCTGTCGGCGAGTTCCGCCACATGATCCACGGTCTGCCCGTGATGGAGCTGCAGCGACGCAGGGCCGGCCGCGCTCCCGACGAGCACGCGACCCGTACCGGGGTCGGCGGCGGCGCAGTTCAGTGTCGCGTCGACGCGTACCTCGGCGAGTTGGTGCTGGTGGCTGAGCGACCACGCCCGCACGGTTCCGTCGGCCGCAGCCGACAGCAGTCGGTCGGGATCGTCGCCGAAGGCCATCATGAGGACCCGGCCGACGTGTCCGGACAGGTGAGCGGTGAACTGGCCGGTTCGGACGTCGCGGACGTGGATCTCCCCGGTGCCCGAGCCCACCGCGAGGTGGGCGCCCGCGGCATCGACGGCGATCGAACGTGCCCATCCTCCGGGGTTCACGAACCGGTTGAGGTGCCGACCCGTGCGCGAGTCCCAGAGGTGCACGGAGCCGTCGCCGCCGCTCGCCGCGAGCAGGTGACCCTCGGCGTCGAACGCTAGCGACCGCACGCGGCCGGCATGGGCCTGCTGCTCCCACACCAGCGCTCCGGAGGGGAGGTCCCAGCACCGGATGTGCCCGTCGCCGGTGCTGGCGGCGAGCCGGGTGCCGGACCGGGCCACCGCGACGCCCCAACTCCGGGTGACGTCGTCGTTGAGCCGCAGTGCCCAGCTCTCGTCGTCGAGGGACCAGACGTGGACTGAGCCGTCCCCGCAGGCCGCCGCGACGTACCTGCCACCGGTGGCCACCGACCACACCCGGCCCGCGCTGCCCAGCAGTTCGCGGCGCGACGCGGCGGTGGGCAGGTCCAGGAGTTCGACGTGGCCGTCACCGTGGCCCACGGCGCCGAGACCGCCGTCGGACGTGATGTGGGTGGACCAGACCGTGTTCGAGCCTTCGGCTACGGTGTGGATCCCGTCAGGTTCCGACTTCGTCCACAGTCGCAGGGCGCCATCCTCGCAGCCGGCGACGACCGTGCCGTCGGCCGCGCAGGCGAGTGCCCGGACCCAGTCGACGCCCGGCGGCATCCGCACCTCGCCGACCGGGCCACCGGCGTCGAACGCCCGGATGACGGCGTCCTCGGTGGCGGCGAGGAGGAGGTCCGACTGGCCGTCGAGGACCACCGAGCGGACGCGTGCGGGAAGGCCGTCCACCCGCCGGACCTGGTTGAGCCTGCCGCCGCTGGTGTCCCAGAGGACCACGGAGCGGTCCCCCGAGCCCGAGGCGAGGAGCCCGCCGGTGCGGGAGAAGGCCACCGACCGGACCCAGTCCCGGTGACCCGCCTTCTCGTCGAGGAGCGCGCCGGTCGCCAGGTCGTAGAGGCGGACGAACTCGTCCTCACCCGCTGCGGCCACGACCCGCGCAGCGGCGTCGACGGAGACCGTCCACAGCGGCGTTCCGCAGGTCGCCATCGAGTGGCTGAGGCTCAGTTCCTCGATGCTCCAGACCCGCACGTTCCCGTCCTCAGCTGCTGACAGCAGGTACTGGCCGTCCGGGGTGAAGCTGAGGCAGCGGACTCGGCGATCGTGACCGGCCAGGATGCCGAGAGCTCTTCCCGTGCGGGGGTTCCAGAGGCGGATCAGGCCGTCCTCGCCCGCCGAGGCCAGCAGCGCGCCGTCATGCGTCAGGGCAGTGGCGAACACCCAGCCGGTGTGGGCGTGGAACGCGTGGACCAGGGTGCGCGAAGCGAGGTCCCATACCCGGACGGCGCCGTCCTCGCCGCCGGAGGCGATGAGGCCCGCAGCGGTCGCGACCGAGACGACGGCGCCCACGTGGCCGTGCCCCACTGCGGCGGCTCGGGCCCACGAGGCATGGAAGCCGGCTGCGTCGGCGGTCTCCGTGGCGTTGCCGAACGGCAGGTCGCCCGCCCGCACAAGGGCGAGGGTCAGCGTCGAGGCCATGTCCTGCGGCGTCCGGAGTCCGTGCAGCAGGTACCCGGCACCGGTCAGGGTGCCGGCCCGATGCCAGTCCCGGTGCCGGGGGTGGGAGTCGGCCCGGAAGGGTTCGACGGTCCCGAGGACTATGGCGTCGGCCGCCAGGGACTGGCTGCCGATCGTGGCCGCCTTGCGCGCCACGTACGAGGTGGACGACAGCAGGTCCACCAGCTCGTCATCGAGTCCGGCCTCGTGCAGGTGGTACGGCAGTTGCTGCCACATGTAGGGGTGGGATGCCGACAGCTGCGACCAGTCCGCCGCACCGGCGCCGCGGTAGGAAGCGATCAACGAGGCGTGCAGGGCTTCCCACTGATCGCCCACCATGTGCTTCAGGTAGGAGCGGAACACGTCGTGGAGGACCACCGCGTCCCGGTCGGCCAGATACGCGCTGATCAGCGAGCGGTCGGCCAGGATCCGGCAGAACTGGCGGACGGTGCTGGCCGACCAGCCGTGGGACGTGCCCCACCAGTGGGTGAGCACGCTCAGAGGCACCGGGAGCGTGGCGGGGAAGACCGCCAGGGAGAGGTAGCGCTCGCGCAGCGACGAGCCGCCGGTGATCCGTACGCCCTCGTCGAGACTGCGCAGACTGGCGGTGATGGCGTGGCCGATCGCGTTGGAACGCTGGTCCGCGTCCCAGACGTCGAACGCCTGTGGGCCGTGGGCGTGCAGTGCCTGCCTGGCCTCGGTGACGGCCCGTTCGGCTGAGGCTCCCGCGTTCAGGTCGGAGGAGACGTTGGAGCCGACCACGGTGGCCAGCAGCGGCCACCCGCCGCACAGGGCCGCCAGCCGGTCGGCGGCCGGCCGGGTCAGGCGGGAGACGGATCGGGTCAGCAGCTCGCTGATCTCCGGAGCCGACATCGGGCCGAGCCGCAGCACCTGCGCCGTCGATGGGCAGGTGCGAATGTTCCTCGTGGTCACGAGGCGGGTGCAGGATGGCGCTCCGAAGAGGAACGGGGCCAGGTCCGCCGCCGACCAGACGTTGTCGATGACGAGCAGCACCCGCCTGTCCTGCAGCACGCGGGCCAGGCGGAAGCCGGCCTGCTCGGGATCGGTGAGTGCGGGGCGGGTTCCGTCGACGTGCACGCAGAGATCGGAGATCAGCTCCACGACGCGGGCGGCGGTGCAGCCTTCTCCTGTCTCCACCCAGAGGATCTCGGGGAACATCTCCCGGACGCCGGGGTCCTCGCACACCTGCGTGACCAGGGTCGTCTTGCCGAAGCCGCCGGGTCCGCACACCGCCAGTACCGGGCTCCTGCCGGATGCGTTCGCCTCGGCCAGCAGGGAGATGACGCTGTCGAAGTCTTCGGATCTGTGTACCAAGCCGGGCTCCGGAGGTGGCGCTAGGACGTAACTTCCCGTAGTGGTCGCTCGATGACGGGCGTGCCCGTCGAGGAGCTGTCGGAAGCGGTCCACAGCGTCGGGGTCCGCCCGGTCGAGGACTGTGTCGAGCAGTGCCTGCGAGTCGGTCACGGGGAACAGGTGCTCCCCGCCGGCCTCCCACTTGGACACCGTCCGATCGCTGACACCGAGGTGGGCTGCGAAACCGCGGACGGTCATCCGTAATGCCTCACGAAGAGCCTTGGCCTCACGACCTGACCAACGCTGCACCGTGCCCACTCGAACCCCCGCGATCGGTACTGACGACGCTAGCAGCCTATTCCGAGGCATCCCGGGTCGTACGGGCAATGGTTCAGCACGGGTTCGGCACGAGTACCACAGCCGCGACGAGCGGCGATCCTCTCGCACTGCGGTACCGCGGGGCTCGGTTCGGTGCCGGTTCCACGGCGGTGCGACGCGCGGACCTACGCCGGAGCGGGCTCCGGCAGGCAGGCTTTCAACAGCTGCTCAACCCCCAGGCTTCGGCCGGCAAAGCCGCTGGAGAAGCCCCCACTTGGTGATTCGATCACCGGTCTCGGCCCATCGCCGTCGCCGGTGACGGAAGGGAACTGATGGACAGCACCCTGGCCCTCCCGGAACAGAGCCCGATCGTCACTGCGACGCCTGCCGGATGGCGGCCCACCGCCGTGATCCTGGACCTATTCGGAACTCTGGTTCCGGCCCCGGACGATCGCGAGCGCAGCCATGCCGCCCGGAGGATCGCCGCCGAACTGCGCGTGCCTGACCACATCGCCGACCAGGTGCTCAGCGGAAGTTGGCAGGCTCGGCACGACGGCACCCTGAGCACGCCCACCGAGATCGCCGCGCATCCTCGCCGCCGATGTCCCGTGGATCTGCCGCACCGAAGGCTCTCGCGCCGACCTCGCCGCCCTGCTGGGCACCGAGCCTCCCGCCACCGTCATCCCGCACGGCTAGACCTCCGCGTCGCTCTGCTCGCGCGAGCCGAGGAGACACTGCGCGAGCGGGGGGCGTCCGCGCTGTCCCTGCGCGAACTGGCCCGCGAGGTCGGGGTGAGCCCCGCCGCGCCGAGTCGCCACTTCAAGTCCAAGCAGGCACTGCTGGACGCCCTGGCGCTGACCGGGTTCGAGCGGCTCGCCGAGACCATCGCAGCCTCACAGGAAGGCGCTGGTGAGGCGTTCGCCGACCGGCTGGACACCGCGGCCCGCGCCTACGTGGGTTTCGCCGTGGCCAACGCCGCACTGCTCGATCTGATGTTCTCGGTCAAGCACAGTCCGCAGGCGTCGGAATCACTCGGGGCGACCGCCCACCGATGGTCCGATCAACTCCTGGAGCTGATCGGCGACGGGCAGCGCGAGGGCGAAGTACGCGAGGGACCACTCGAACGGATCGCCTTGCCAGTCGTCGCGGCACTGCACGGCTACGCGGACCTGACGGTGAGCGGCGTCCTGCCGCCGGAGGTGGCTGAGTACGGCTTGGACGACCTGATCGCGTCCGTCCTGCGCGGCTGCGCGCCACAGTAAGAAGCCGCGCAGCCAGGCGTCGATGGCCTGGTGAACAGGTGGGCGAAGGAGCAGGTTCCGGGATCCTCGAGGTCCTGGTTTTGGTCACCGTGTGCTTCGGCGACCGTGAGTCCGTCACCGGGGCGTCGATGAGGTCAGTGCCCCAACGTCCTTCAGTGCCTGCCCTCTTGGTCAGGTGGGCAGTCCCGCGTCGCGGGCCAGGAGGGCGGCCTGGACGCGGTTGGTGACGCCCAGGGCTGTGAGGATGCGGCTGACGTGGGCTTTGACGGTGCTTTCCCGCATCGTGAGGCGGGTGGCGATGTCGGCGTTGGTCTCGCCCTGGGCGAGCAGGGCCAGCACGTCCAGTTCCCTGGGGGTGAGCCGCTCAAGCCGTTCCCGCGCGGCGGTGGCCTTCGGCTGGTTGCCGGCGTGGTAGCGGTCGATGAGCCGGCGGGCCGCGGCGGGGTGGAGCATGGCGGAGCCGGCTGCCACCAGGTGGACGGCACGCAGGATCTCGGCGGGATCGGTGTCCTTGAGCAGGAACCCGTCGGCTCCCGCGGCGAGTGCGTTGTAGACGTACTCGTCGAGGTCGAAGGTGGTCAGGGTGATCACCTTCGGCGGGTGGGGCAGGGCCCGTAGCCGGGCGGTCGCGGTGATGCCGTCCATGCGCGGCATACGCACGTCCACCAGGGCCACGTCGATGCGACGGGCGCCGGCCTGCTCGACGGCGTCCAGGCCGTCCACGGCCTGGGCGACGACCTGGATGCCCGGGTCGCCGTCGAGGAGATCGCTCAGGCCGAGGCGGACCAGGGCGTCATCGTCGACGATCATGGCGCGGATCATGTGCGGGTGCCGTTCTGTCCGATACCGACGGGGTGGGGGATGCGTGCGGCCAGCCGCCAGGCGCCGGCGCCGGCGGGCCCTGCGTCCAGGGTGCCGCCCAGCGCGGTGACGCGCTCGCGCAGACCGACGAGCCCGTATCCGGACTCGACGGCACCCGTGCCGGAAGTGCCGGGGACGCCGGGGGTGTTGGTGACCTCGATCAGGGTGGCGGGCGGGCGGTAGTCGACCCGTACGGTCACCGCGGCGCCGCCCGCGTGCTTGCGGACGTTGGTCAGCGCCTCCTGGACGATGCGGTACGCGGCCAGCCGGTGGGTCGTGGGAGCCTGCTCGGGAACGCCGTCGACGGTCAGCTCGACGTGCTGCCCGGCGGCGCGTGCCTCCTCGGCCAGCTCCCGTACGTCTCGTATCGCGGGTGCGAGCGTCGCGCCCTGCGCCGCGTCCGGGTCGCGCAGGGCGCCGAGAACGTCGCGCAGGTCGGCCAGGGCCTCGGCGGACGTGGCACGCAGCAGCACCAGGCGTTCGACGACCGGCGCGGGCAGGCCGTCGCCCCGGGTGGCCAGCACTCCGGTGTGCAAGGCGATCAGGCTCAGCCGGTGGGCCAGCACGTCGTGCATCTCCGCGGCAATGCGGGAACGTTCGGCGACCCGGGCCGTCTCCTCCCGCAGTTGCGACTCCGTCCGCAGATGCTCGACCTCGGAGGCCAGCGACTTCACCAGCCGCCGCCGGTTGCCCTGCCACAGGCCGACCACGAGCCCGAACAGCAGGACGAACAGGGCCGACACCCACCGCCGGTCGGCCCACAGCGACGTGGCCTGGGCACCGAACACATTGGCGCCCAGCGCCACGACGACACAGCCGAGGGCGACCCGCATCCGACGGGCCACGGCCAGGTCGAACAGGGAAACGGCCAGCAGCGGAGCCAGCAGCCACCCCCACCACGCCGTCCCCGCCGCCACCACCCACGGCGCGACGAACCGTCGCAGCCGGGGCACCGCCAGCGCCACCGCGCACACCAGCGCGGCAGCGCTCACCGGCACCACGTACCGGCCGCCGAAGAGCAGCGCGGCATTCACCGCGGCGCCCGCCGCCAAAAAGGCGACGAACCCCGTACGCCCGACCGCCGCCCACACCGGGCCCTTCCACCACGTCACCCGGCCATGCTAGGCATTCCACGACGGTTTCCGGCCAGACGAAAGTCCATGGCGGCCCCCTACTTTCGTCGGCCAAGCCCGTCGCAGAACGGAGGATTTGAAGGACAGCGCCGCTCCGTAGCGTCGAATCCATGAACGACTGGACGACCTCGCACCAGCGCGCCACCGCGCAGCGCCATGCCGAAGGCTGGATGTTCCTCATCGAAGCCGCCCGCGACCTGCGCACCACCGGCGCCGTCGCCCCCAGCGGCAAGGCCCTCGCCCACGCCCTGGCCGAGCCCGTCCGCGCCCGCTCGCCCCGTCCGCTGGCCGTCCTGGAAGCAGGCGCCGGCACCGGCGCCGTCACCCGCCACCTGATCCCCCGCCTTCCCCGCGGCAGCCGCCTCGACATCGTCGAGGCCAATCCCCGCTTCGCCGACCAACTGCGCACCCTCGCCGCCACCCACCCCCGCACGACGTCCCGCTCCGCAGACATCACCGTCCACCAGAGCCTCGTCGAAGACCTCGACACCGACCGGCGCTACGACGTGATCGTCTCCGGCCTGCCGCTGACCAACTTCGCCCCGGACACCGTGGAACGGATCATGGGCCGCTACATGGAACTGCTCCACCCCGGCGGAACCCTCACCTACTTCGCCTACCTCGGCACCCGACGCGCCCGCACCCTGCTCGCCTCACCCTCCGAAGCACGCCGGCACGCCGCCGTGGACCACGTCATGACCGCCTACCAGCGCCGCTACGCCACCGCCCGCTGGAGCGTATGGGCCAACCTGCCCCCCGCCCACGTCTGGCACCTGCAACACCCCCCAGTGCCCTCCCAGCCCTCCGCCGACGGTCAGCAGCACCCTGTGGACCAGGCGGGACAGTAGATGCACGTCCTGACCGACCTCCTTGCCCACCTCCCGCCGCCGGCCGCCTACGGAGTGCTGGCCCTGGCCGTGCTGGCCGAGTCGATCCTCCTGGTCGGCGCCTTCATCCCGACCCTCACCCTGATGCTGACCGCCGGCGCGATGGCCCGCGCCGGCCACCTCAGCCTCCCCCTCGTCATCGCCACCGCGGCCGGCGCCGTCATCGCCGGCGACCTCCTCGCCCACCGCACCGGCCGCCTCCTCGGTCAGCGGCTGCGCACCGGCCGCGCGGCCCGCCGCATCCCCGCCCCCCTCTGGCAACGCGCCGAGGCCCTCACCACCCGCCACGGCGGCCGAGCCATCCTGCTGGCCCGCTTCATCCCCGTCGTCCGCACCCTCGCCCCCCACTTCGCAGGCGCCACCAGCCTGCCCTACCGCCGCATCGCCCCCTACAGCGCCACCGCCGCCTGCCTGTGGGCCACCGCCGAAGCCGGCGTCGGCTACGGTGCCGCCACGTCCATCCAGCACATCATCACCCTTGGCGGGCCCGCCCTTGCCATCGCCGGCCTGATCACGGCCGGGTGCGCGGCCTTGTGGATGAAGAAGCGCCACCGCCACCCGCACCCGCACGACGCCAGCCCCACCCCCCGGTGAGCGTCCGGCCGCTCCCGTACGCAGTCTGCTCCGCCGAGCTTGGACCACCCACCGCTGGGACATCCCCGACGACGCCCATAACTGGCCACCTGTCTGCGCGGCCTCCAAGCCGCACAGGATGACCAGAGGGGTCAACATTCAAGAACTGGCTGGGGTCACTTTTCAGAGACTGGCGACAGCCCGCGCTCGACGGCCTTGCGCAGGACGGCGGCGAAGTCCAGCGGTAGGAGGTTGACTGCGTTGAGGGCGTCGGTGGTCAGAGGGATCTCTTCGAGGATGTACTCGCCTCGGCCTTCCTGGCTGAACTCGGGCCCGGTGCGGTCCTCGAAGCTCCATTTGTCGATGGTGGCGAGGTAGAAGTCCTGGCGCTCGTCGCCGGTCTCGATGGTGTGCAGATGGCGGACGATCTCGGCTTCGCCGGCGATCTCCTCGCGGACCTCGCGCAGGAGGGCGTCCTCAGGGTTGGTGTCGGTTGGTTCGACCTTGCCGCCGACGATCACCCAGTACGGGTCGACGCCGGGGCGGATGCGCTTGATCAGCAGCGTGGTGTCGTTCGGGGTGACAAGGACGGCGCGGACGCGGTGCTGTATGGCGGGGCTCCGAGGATGTGGTCGCGTGCGGTGCGGGCGAGGATTGCTTGATGCGGGGTCGGGATCGCGACGCGGTTCCAGTGGAAGGCGATCATGTGTGCGAGGACGTCGCGCAGTCCACGGGTGAGGCTTCCTCGAAGGGCGATGTCCGCGAGTTCGTGGCCTGCACGTGCGAAGGCGTGGATGCGGTCGGCTTCCCCGTGGAGGGCTTGGCCGGGTTCGGCCATGGCGAGGGTGTCGGCGGACAGTAGTGCTCGAATTCCGGCGGTGTCGGACTCCGGTAGGCCGGCAGGCGTCGGGCGCATGGCAGCGACTCGGGTCCAGACGTCGCCTTGCTCCGTCCACTCCTGGCCTGCGGCGCGGAGCATCACGCTGCACATCAGGATGGAGAGTTCTCGTCGTCCGAGGCGCGGGGTTTCGGGCTGATGGTGTTCGGTCAGGAGAGCACGGCTGTCGGCGTGGAAAAGGGCGTGGGCTGCGTTGATCCCCAACGGCCCTCCGAGGGCTGCGGTTTCAGGTTCGTAGATGCCTGGTGACCAGGAGGCGATCACGCCTTGGCTTTGAAGTCGGGCCATCTCCTGGGCCAGGTGGGTGCGGAGCGCGAGGCAAGCAGTTTGCAGGCGCAGCCGCCAGTACGGGTGCTTGCGGACGTACCACCAGGAGATGAGGGTGCCTCGGGCTTCGGCGTCGCACAGCATGGGGGCGAGATGGGCAGCCATGGTGGCCTCGGCGCTGTGCCAGTCGGTGGGTCTGATGTTGACGTGGGCCCAGGAGTCGGGGGGCGAGGCGATGGCGGCGCGTCCGGCGGTGCGGTAGGTCTCGGCGGCGGTGGCCAGGTCGGCGGCGTCGATGCCGAGCTGGGCGGCGGCCCGGGCGGTGTCGGTTCCGGTGAGGACGGCGAGGATTGCCCGCTCCAGGTACGGGCGTTCGGTGTGGCGGTTCATGGCCGGTCAGGCGAGGAGTAGGCAGGTGTCCCACCCCGTGGCGGGCGCACCACCACGGTCGGCGGCATGCAGGGCCAGGCGGACTCCACTGGTTCCGTCGAGGAATCCCGGTTCCCGCGCGGGGAGTTGCGAGTGAAGAAGGGTGCGCAAGGCGGGAAGGTGGGCGGTGAACCGGTCCGGGTCGGTGGCGTCGTGGGCAGCGCGGTGGACGGTGTGCAGGAGGCCGGCGGCTCCGTGGCACAGGCCCGGTTCGGTGATCTGGTCGAGTTGGGCGGGGGCGGTGAGGCACCGTAGCAGGGCGTCTTCGGCATTGCGTTTGCGGTGGGCGTCGCCGAGGGCGATCGCGGCGAGCTGTTGGGCGCGGGCCTGGCCGGGGGTGCCGTAACACCAGCTCGGGCGTGGCGGGCTGTCCTGGAGGATGGCGCCGAGGCGGTGTTCGTAGGCAGTGACCCACTGGGGCCACCAGGGGCCGTCGGGGCCGTGCTGGCACAGGGTGTCGAGCCAGGTGAGGATGCGCAGCATCGCGTCCGTGTGGCCGTCGACGGTGGCGCCCGCACGTTTGGCGAGGGCGAGCAGGGCGAGGGGGCCGGTGATGCCATGAGCGAGACCCAGGTTCCCGTGGCCGCCGGGGAAGGTGGCGGAGGTGCGTCCGGCAGGGTCGTACCGCACCCACCAGCCGGGCAGGTCGGTGCCGGGCAGCGGCTGGGTGAGGCGTACGAGGTAGGAGAGGACGTCGTGCAGGGCGTCCCCGTGCGGGTCGCGCTTGAGCAGGTGGGCGCCGAGGCCGGTGAGGCCGTACAGCAGGTCGTACTCGGCGGCACGCGTGAACTCGCCGGAGTCGATGCGGGCGTGGGCCCGGTCGAGGCGGCGGTGGACCAGCCTGTGGACTGCTTCGTCGAGACCGCACAGTGTCTTCGTGTAGCGCTCGCTGCCCGTGGCGGCGGTGTGGAGTGTGAAGGCCAAGGCAGGTGCGCCGATGAACAAGGCGGCATCGTCGGAGCCGATGAGGGGCTGGTGGGTGATGCCGGTCAGCCAGTCGTGGACGGAGCTCCAGGGGGAGCATCCGAGGGCGGCACGTTCGGCGTGGAGCAGGGTGATGCCGACTGCGCCGGTGGCCAGGGATTGGGCAGCGTGTGTGTCGGCGGTTCGGGTCATCGGGGGTGGTGTCCTTGGCGTCGGTGGGTGAGGGCGAGCGCGGTGGCGCGGGCAAGACGGAGGCAGCTGCGTTCGCCTGCCGGGTCGATTCCGGTGGCGCGGATGTGGTGCATGTGCAGGAGCGAGGCCAGGACGGAGTCCGGGTCCGGCCCGGGGCGGTTCTGCAGGGCGGCGCGGTAGGTGCGCAGGGCGGTGCGACGGGAGGCCCAGGCGTGGGTGATGTCCGTTCCGGTCTCGGTGCGTAGTCCGGCCCAGGTGTCGGCCGGGTCGGCGAGGCGCAGAGATTGCGCGAGGACGGCCCGGTCGAGGGCTGGTTCGCCGGCGGTGCGGGTGATGTGTTCGGCCAGCCATGCCGCTCCGGTCTCGGTGCCGCCGGAGAAGGCGGAGGCGAGGTCGAGGAAGGCTGCGGCGGTCAGGGCCTGCGGGTGGAGGCGGCCCGGGCCGGCGTGGCGGCGCTGGGCGAGGGCGGCGATGGAGTCGGCGACGAAAACGGCCTCGGCTCGTTCGAGGAGGCTGTCGCTTCCGTAGCGCCCGGTCTCGGGCCGGTAGGTGTCCCACTGGAGGCGGCCGCAGGCCAGGCCCGCATCGCGCAGATCGTCGGTCCAGGCGGCGAGCTGGCGGGCGAGGACCTCGAAGGGGACGACACCGGCACGGACACGTAGGCGCAGGTGCGGGTCCGGGTCGCGGTAGGGGACGAACCAGCAGTCCGGACGGCCGAGGGCTGTGAGCAACTCGGGCAGGCGGGCCAGGATTGCGGCGTGCCGGGCCGGTTGGGCGTAGACCTTGGCGAAGGCCCACCGCGCCTGTGGAGTGGCTGGATGTTCGTCGGGCGGCGCGGTGACGGCGGCCGCGTGCACTGTCGGCGGTGGCAGTGGCTCGGCGAGGGAGACCAGCGGCAGGACGATCTCGACGGCGCGGCCGTCCGCCCAACCGAGGTCCTTCGGGCCGGGGGCCTGTCGCAGGACGGCTGTGTTGTTGCGGCGCAGATGGGCGTGCAGCAGCTGCCGGTGGGCGCGCTGGTCGAGGTCGAGCCTCAGACACTGGTCGCCGTCGCCGAGGTCGACGTGGGTCGCTATCCGCAGCCGGTGTCGTGCGTCGTCGAAGGCGCGCTCCCACCTGGCAGCGGGGAAATCGGTCGTGCTGAGTCGCCATCGGGCGACGGCAAGGGTGATGCGTCCGTGCCGGACGGCCGGAAGGACCGGGAGGGAATCAGCCATCGGGCCCCAGGAGAACGGGGTGAGGACGGCGGCACCGGCGCGGGGCAGTTCGGTGAGGAACCGGGCGAGGGGGTGGGTGAAGTTCACCGCCTCGACGGCATTGAACGAGGAGGGCTCGATCACCTGCCCGGTGGTTCGGGACAGGAGGTGCATCCGGCGGGCATCGGCGGTCACCAGCAGGTCCCGTAGCGGTAGCGCCTCGGGCTCGTGCTGGGTGATGGCGATGACGTCGTCCAGGATGCGTGGTGCCCGGGCGACGTTGTCGGTGCCGGCCCACAGGGGCGGACAGGAGACTTGGGCGCGGCGGGCGCCCGCGGTCAGTGTGGGTGCGTCGCGTAGCCCGTCCGCGAGCCGACGTAGGTCCGCGTGGGGTAGATGCAGGAACCGGCCGATGGTCGTGCCCGCGCCCTGAGACAGGCCGGTGACCACGAGCCGGAAGTCGCGGTCGTTGAGATGCTGGCGGCTTGCGGCGTGGACCTGGACGCACAGGTCGAGGTGGGGCGGTAGGTGGTCGGGCTGATCCGTGCCGAGTCCGGTGAGCAGGTCCGTGAATTCCACGGTGTCGGCCGCGTCGAGGGCGGCGAGTTGCGCGGCCTTGGCCATTACCTTGTCGCGGGACGTGATCTGGGTGGGAGGCGGCTCCAGGGCGCTCGTGCGGTAGCCCGCCGGGAAGCCCAGCCCCGTGTCCGGGTTCACCAGGTCCAGGAGCGGTACCAGCCCGCCGATGCCGTACCGCTCCAGGAACCGCAGATGGTAGTCGCGCCAGGCTGGAGTGCCGGTGGGAAACGGGCTCGCCCGGGCGAGCAGGGCGACGGCGGTTTCGGCCTCTCGGGCCACCGTGTGCGGGATGGCCAGGTCGGCTCCGAGCTGGAGATCGACGGCGAGAGTGGGCCGGTCGGCGCCGCCGGTCAGCCTCGAAAGGTGGGTGCGCTCCTCGCGCTGCTCGCGGTTCGGGGCCAGGTTGTGGATGACGATTCTGTGGCTGACCTCGTGGATCAGCCGGATCGTGTCTTCAACGGCGGGGATCGATTCGGCCTCGGCCGTGGTGAGCTGGTCCAGGACGTGGCTCAGCGGGTCCGAAGCGGTCATCGGTGGGCGCAGGGTAGTGATCAGGACGCCGTGGCGGACCAACTGCACGAGCAGTTGTTCGGCCTGCTCGGGACTGGCACCGGGATGGGCGGCGAGTACGAGCTCGGCCAAGCGGTCGAGCCGGATCAGCCGTTGAGCCGAATCGACTGCGGTACGAACTGGCCCGGTGCGGCGTAGGGAGACCTCGGTGGGCGCCTCGGCGCTCTGCTGCTGGCCGGGGCGACGAAGCGGGACGACCAGCTGGTCGCCGCGCGTCGTGCAGGTCTGCTCGGCCGTCACCGGCAGGCGCAGCAGGAGCTCGGGGTCGTGTTCCAGCAGGCTCAGCACTTCCGTGAGCCATCGGGCGTCCGGCCGGGCGATCGCGTGGTGGTCCGCGTCCCAAGTCCCCTTCAGCGCGGGGCCGATGCGTACCGGGGCGACACCGGCGAACAGGCCGAACGGAGTCGCGCGGTGATGCTGCCGCAGGGCGTAGCGGACGAGTGTCTGACCGGCCTTGCGAACGGTGCGAGGAGCCCGGACGCGGCCGTCGACGACCTCTTCGACGCGTGCGGCGAAGGCGGGGTTCGCCAGGTGGACGGCCGCGGCGAGCTGCGGGTCGGCCCAGGTGTCGGACATCCAGGACTGCCAAGCCTCCGCCGGGGCGGGGTCGGCGTCGAGGTCGGGCCACGGCCGTAGCGGGCGAGGGCTGGTGCGGGCGGAGGCACGTAACAGCGCCACCTCCAGAGCTCGGTACATGCGCGCCTCCGTCTCGGTGTCGGTGAGGTCGTTGCCTGTGTCTGGTGCAGGGGCCCGCACGGCCCCTGCACCAGACACAGGCGTGGGTCAGGCGATGCAGCCGCTGTTGGAGCAGGCCGACTGGCAGGTCTTGCCGCAGCCGTCGCTGGTGCTGTCCATCAGCTCGCCGATCACGGGGCCCTGCTCGACGATCGTGATGTCCAGCTCGAAGCCGTTGTCCTGGTCCTGAGCCATGTCTCCTACTTCCTGGAGGTGTTGGGGATGGGTGGGGTGATGCTCACCTGGCCCGGGGGGCTACGGCTTCCCGGGCCAGGAGATCGTGATGCGGGTGTGGGGCTTGTCGACCACGCGGCCGGTGGGCAGCCGGTCGTCCGGCGTGCCGGCCACGTGGACGTCGAAGCGGGCACCCGGGCCGCCCCGGTACTCCTTGTCCCAGACCTGGATCTCGTGGACGAGACGGGCGGTGGCAGCGGCAGCCGCCGAGCCATGTCCGTACGCGCCGAGTTCGAAGCGGGTGAGGGTCTCGTCGATGGGGCGGACGGTGCGGTAGGCGAGGGTCCCGCCCACCACCAACGTGGCGACGCCCAGCGGGGAAGCGGATGCGACGAGCCCCTTGTCCCGGGCGGCCGGTGTCGCGGTCAGCCGCGCATGGCCGTCCAGTGCGGTGGCCAGCCACAGGTCGAGGTCGTCGATCGGCTCCTCGCCGCCGACCGTCACCCCTGACCAGACCTCCTGGCGGGGCGAGGTGAGGGCCGCACGCAGGGCTTCGGCGTCCACGTGATCGCCGTCGTCCAGCCGCAGCCCGACCTCCTCGCCCGGGGCGTCGTGCAGCAGCACCAGGCGCTCGCGGTTCTCCTCCGAGCCCTGCATCGGGACGAAGCCGCACAGCTCGTAGCCGGTGCTGACCAGGTGGTCGCCCTCGGGAACGAGCACGATGGAGCGCATCAGGCCGCGAACGCGTAGCGGCACGACGATCCGGCCGCCGGGGGCCAGCTGCTCCCGCCATGCCGGAGGGATGTCCGGAGCGCCGACCGTGACCGCGATCAGATCGAACGGGGCGTGCTCGGGGAGGCCGAACGCGCCGTCTGCGGTGACGACCCGCACCTTCTCGTAGCCGGCCTCTTCGAGCAGTCGGCGGGCGCGGCCGGTGACCTCCGGATCGATGTCCACGGTGGTGACCGCGCCCTTGGGCGCGACGAGTTCGGAGAGGTAGGCGGCGAACATGCCGCCGGAGCCGATCTCCAGGACGTTCTCCCCGGGCCGGGGACCGGCCTGCTCCAGCATGAACGCCTGGATGCGCGGGGCGGAGACCGAGCTGATCGCGAGCCCGTCCTTGTCGCGCTTGGTCACCACCGCGTTTTCGGGGTCGTAGGCGTCGGCGGGCCGCGCCTCGGGCGCGAACGGCTCACGCGGTACGCGGCCCATGACCTCGGCGATGCGCTCGGTGCGGATGGTGCCATCCTCGCGCAGGGCCTTCACCATGGCGGTGCGCAGGGTTTCCGGGGTGGGATCGGTGTTCACGGTCTTTCTTCTCCTTGGCTTCGGCCGCGCGCCCCGCAGGCTGCCCGGTGCGGCTATCGGGCTGTGCGGGCACGGTCTTTGCGAGCGTCGACCGAGCGTGGAAGTGAAGCGGCAAGGTCGGCGTGGATGACCTTGCCGTGTGGCCATACGGTCACGCCCCACCGCTGGCGGGTGAGTTGGTCGACCAGGGCGAGCCCTCGGCCGGATTCGGCGTCGGGACCGGCATCGATCAGGACCGGCGGGGACGCGGACCCGTCCGAGACCAGCAGTCGCACGGTGCTGCTGGTCGTGCGCCGGATGCCGACGATCAGGAACGTCAGGCAGCCGGTCTTCACCGCGTTGCCCACCAATTCGGACGTGATCAGCTCGGCGTCGTCGATCAGGTGGGGAAGGCTCCACTCGGTGAGCTTGACGCGGACCATGTGGCGGGCGGTGCGGGCTGACATGGGGGTGTAGGGCAACCGGAGGGTGGTCGGGCTCGACGAGGGAGCGGGCAGTGGTTTCGGCAGCAGAGGATGGAGCGTCGGCATGTACCAACTGTCGCGGAGGACTTACTGTCCGTGAACAGATGGAGGGTGTCAGTTCCCGAAGTCGTACCGGTGTCGAGTGATACGCGGTGTATCACTCTCAGCTGATGATCACGGATGTGCCGAGGATCGACGAGAGCTTGCGCAACTTGGCTGTGGTGGCGCTGCCCGCGCTCGCCTTCTGAGCGATCACCCCGGGCAGTCCCTGATGCCGGGCCCAGCCAGGAGCGGCGGAGCACACCTCGAGCAGAGTGTCCAGAGCAGTGTCGGACTGCCTGGCTTCGGCCTGTGCGAGCGCCACGTCCAGCAGCATCCGGTTGCGTGCGGACGGGGTGAGCGAACTCGTGTCGCCGATCGATTGGAACAGGCCGAGCGCCTTCCCTGGCTGGCCGGTTGAGACGGAGATCCCGATCGCCTGTGCGGTGACCGTTGCCGGTCCGAACGCCGTGCCGTTCACCATGACGTCTCGGCCCATTCGGGCTGCTACCGCAAGCCCCTGTGAGAGTAGGTCGTCGGCGCCGTCGACATTCCCCTGGCGGGCGGCGACGACGGCGGCGAAGGTCACATGCCATCCGTAGGTGGCGAGCATTCCGAGATTACGGTCCCCGTACCGAGGTTCGATGGACTCGTACGATGTGCGGGCGGTCTCCTCCGCCTGGTCGAGCCGGGCGTCCCGCAGGTAGATCCACGACCGGCCCGACGCGACCATGGCCGAGCGGACGGTGTCTCCGACGCGGTCGGCCTGGTGTTGCGCGTGACCGATCCCGGCGTACGCGAGATCTCGGGCGCCGAACTGGTTCGCCACGTAGGCGGCAAGCCGGTAGGCGTCCGCGAGGATACCCGCCGCCGCACTCTCCTGGTCGACCGGAGCGGCCTTCAGCGCGGCGGCGGCTTCGCGCAGTGCTGGGGCGACGCGTACTCCTGCGCCCACGTAGTCGCCGGAGCGGTAGGACTCCCAAGCGGCGGCGAGTCCGGCCGCGAGGTCGGCCGGGGGCGGGGGTTGTACGTCGATGCCGATGCCTGCGGCCGTGTCATGGACGATGCGGGACAACTCGCGCATCATCGCCCGGTCCCCGCCGTGCATCGCGCGGCGGGGAGCCTGCTGACCGAGTATCACCGACACGTCGGTGTGCAACGCGGCCGAGATGCGAAGCAGCGTCTGGAGGCTGCCGCCCAGGTTGCGCTCCGCCTTGCGGATCGTCGCCACGGACAGGCCCGAGGCTTCGGCGAGTTGCTCCTGGGTCATTTCCGGTCCGCGGAGGAGCTTGATGCGCTCGCCTGTGGTGTAGTCGGTCCACTGCGTCATCCTGGTCCCCTTCCGGGAGCACGGCCGTACTCGGAAGGTACCCGCTTCGGGGGCGGACGGGCGGGCTTCGGTTCATGCCGGACCACTGCGAGGCGTGCCCCGCTCGGCGCATGGCTAGGGTGCAGGTGCGTTGCTCAGCGCCGCGCGCTGCCCGGCAGGGCGCGCGCGGCGGAGGCCGGGGGTGGGCACCCGCCGGGAGGCGGGTGGGGGGTGGATGGTGGGGAACGGTGGTGGAGCTGTGCAACGGAGCGGATGATGCGCGGGTGTTCAGCTGGTGGAAAGGGTGCTGCCCGGGACTTCCGAAGGAGTCCCGGGCAGCACCGTTGTGTTCTACGGGTCAGGGCGTCCTGGGCTTGCGGGCCACGGCGAGGGCGAGGGCGGTGCAGAGGAGGGCGGCGACGGTGGCGAAGCCGCTGATGGCGGGGAGGAGGCCGTAGCGCTGGACGAGGGCGCCGACGATGACGATGGGGAGGGAGCTGCCGAGGTAGACGATGATCCAGAGGGCGGACAGCTCGGAGCCGCGGCGTTCGGGGTTCATGGCGGCCACGGCGGTGGTGAAGAGGGAGCGGAAGGCGACGCCCTGGCAGGCGCCGCCGAGGACGCTGCCGATGAAGAGCAGGGCGGGGGTGCCGGTGTAGCCGGCGGCGACGACGAGGGCGAGGCCGCTGGCGAGGCCGGTCATGCCGAGGGCGATGACCGTGCGGTCGGAGGTCGGGGGGACGAGCAGCTGGGCGGCGGCGGAGGAGCCGAGGAGGAGGGCCGCGACCACGGCGCCGACCAGGTGGGAGGGGGTGTGGAGGAGTTTGGCGGCGAAGGCGGGGGCCAGGCTGAGGTAGACGCCGAAGACCGCGTAGGAGATGAAGCCCGCGGTGGCGGCGAGGAGGAACTCGCGGCGGCCGGTGCGGGGCAGGCGCAGGCGCTGCGGGCGCAGGTGGGCCGGGGTGGTGATGCGCGGCGGGGACGCCGGGGGGCGGTTGCGGCCGGGCATGCGGGGGTGGACCACGGCGAGGGGGATGCAGAGGGAGAGCAGCGCCACGGCGTGGAGGAGGAACGGGGTGATCAGGGGGTCGGAGCCGCCCGCGAGGAGGGCGCCGACGACCGGGCCGAGGGCGACGCCGCCGGCCGAGCAGGCCAGGGTGAGCTTGGCGGCCAGGGTGGGGTGGTCGGGCAGCAGGTCGCCGAGGGCGGCTCCGGCGGCGCCGGTGGAGAGGCCGACGGCCATGCCCTGGATCGCGCGGCCCACGGCGAGCTGCCAGAAGCTGCCGGAGGTGGCGAAGACCACGTCGCCGGCGGCGGCCAGGGCGACGGCGGGCAGGATGAGGGCGCGGCGGCCGAGGTGGTCGGACCAGTGGCCGACGACGGCCAGCACGGGGACCAGGGCGAACACGTAGATCGTGAAGAGGATCGTGGTGTCGAGCGCGGTCAGGTGCAGGCTCTGCTGGAGGAGCGGGTAGATCGGCGTCGCCAGGTTGGCGCCGATCAGCATCAGCAGCAGGGCGGTCGAGACCAGGCCGACGCGGACTCCGCGCATCGCGTTCCAGCGGCTGATCGCGGAGAGCTGGAGCTGGGGCCGGGGCGCGAGCTCCAGGGGAAGCAGGGCCTCCGACAGTCGGCGCCCGTCGAACTGCGCGGTGCGCAGGCCGGGGCCGGCGGGGGAGAGGTCCGCCATGTGAGGGATCTCCTGTGGCAGGGCCCCACCGGGTCGGCGGGGTGTGCCGGCGCACCCGTCCTGAGGCGCTGTGGTGTGGCCGCGGTGCGGGGCTCCCAGGTGGAGCGGATGAGCTGAGGATGTGGGCTTCGTTGCCCGGTGGTCCGTGCGGGGTGTGCGCGGTACCAGATCGAAGGATAAGGGGTGGGCGCACGAAGGCGGCGCGCGCCCCTTCGCGCGCCCCTGGAGCCAGGGCGTCGGGGGTGCCCGACCTATACGCTGAGGCAGTGGACCGGTACGCGGAGTGGATCAGCGGACCGCTGGCTGAGGGAGAGCACACGACGATGGCCGGACGACGTCGGAAGAACGTTGGTGCCGAGACGGGTGAGGGCGCGGCCGCGGAGGCCGTGCTGCCCGCCGACCTGGACCTCCAGGACCTCTACGGGGCGTTCGCCGCGCACGGCCTGGACGACGAGGACCTGGACGACGCGGCCGTGCTCGTCCCGCCCGTGAAGCTGCTCCCCGAGCCGGAGCTGGCCGTCCTCGCGAAGGCCGTCCCCATGTTCGGGTACGCCCTGGCGATGGCCCGCTGGGCCGCCCCGCACCGGGTCGTGGACGCGCTGGGGGACCTGGTCGAGGAGGACCGGGCGCCCGCCGCGCGGCTGCTCGGGCTGGCCCCGGCCGAGGGCGAGGTGCCCGAGGCGGCGGAGATCGAGGCGATGCGCGCCTGGTCGCTGGCCTGCGACCTGGACCTGGTGGAGCTCGGGACGACGGAGGACGGCCGGCACGTCGCCGTCCCCGGCCCGGACCTGGAGCCCGCCGAGCAGGGGGACCCGGACACCGTCCTGGAGCTGTGGCTGACGGCCGCCGGGATCGTCCGGGAGCTGGCGGTGGACGCGGACTCGCTGCCGGAGGAAGGGGAGGAGGGCGACGAGGGGGACGAGGGCGCGCTCGACGAGGTGGAGGAGGCCCGGCAGGCCGCCGCCGAACTGCTCGACGAGGCGCTGCAGGTGCTGTACGAGACCACCGCCTTCGCCGACCCCGGCCAGGAGACCGTGCCGCTGGGCGTGCTCGCCGCCCTGCTGGTGGTGCCGGAGGGCGAGGAGCCGAGCGAGGAGATGCTCGGCGACATCACCGACCTGATGGTCGCCCTGGACCCGATGCTCGCCGACCTCGCCGAGCTGGGCATGCTGGACTACCGGCCGATCGACCCCGAGCTCTTCGACGAGGACGAGGGCGAGGGGCCCGTCGTCGTCGGTGAGGAGCCGCTGGACGAGGAGGAGTCGGCGCGCTTCGGGCTCGTACGGCTGACGCCGCTCGGCCAGTACGGCGTGCGGCAGTGGCTGCTGGAGGACGGCTACGACGCGCCGCTGGTCGGCGACCTCGCCCAGGGCGACGCCGCCGAGCTGCTGCACGCGGTCTGCGAGTCGGTGAACGTGCTGCCGGAGGAGGAGCTCAAGGTCTGGCTGGCCGGGCGGGAGCCGCTGGCGGCGGCCCGCGAGCTGCTGGCGGCCTCGCGCGGCTCCGACGCGTACGCGCCCATGCGCCGGGTGCTGGCGGTCGAGGCCCTGCGGCAGCTGGGGGCCGCGGCCGAGCCGGCGGCCCGGGAGGTCATGGACGACCCCGAGCTGGGCGGGGCGGCCCGGGCCTGGCTGGCCGGGCTCGGGCGGACGGACGTGCCCGCGCCGGAGCGGGCGATGGCGCTGTGGACGGTGATCGACACCTTCGCCGCCCAGCTGCTCGGCGGCGGGGAGGGCGCGATGCGGGAGCTGATCGCCGACCTGCCGGTGGGGGACGAGTCCTCGGGGTGGTTCGCCGAGGTGTGGCGCGTCGACCACCCGTACACGGCGGACGTCCTGGAGGCGATCGGGGAGATGCACCCGGAGCGGGCGGTGGCGAAGGAGGCCCGCAAGGCGGCCTTCAAGGCGCGGTCTCGGCAGTAAAAAAGGCCGTAGGGAGGCGTCGGCGGCGGTAGGGGATCTACGGCAGGTCGAGGGAGCCGCTCTCGGTGAAGGGGAAGAACGGGTTGTGGGCGAGCTCCCACAGGTGCCCGTCCGGGTCCTCGAAGTAGCCGGAGTAGCCGCCCCAGCTGGTCGGCGTCGGCGGCTTGACCACCACGGCGCCGGCCTCGACGGCCGTCTCCAGGGCGGCGTCCACCAGGGCGGGTGACTCCAGGTTCACCGCCAGGGTGACGCCGCGGAAGGCCGGCTCCCCGCCGCCCGGCACGCCCGCGTCGGCGGCCAGTTCGTCGGCGGGGAAGAGGCCGAGGACGGAGTCGGCCGTGCGGAACCAGACGATCTCGGGGCTGGAGGCGGCCGAGCGCTTCCAGCCGAGGCCCTCGTAGAAGCGGGCGCTGCGGTCGAGGTCGGAGACGCCGAGGGTGACGATGCTGATCCGGGCGGGGAAGCTCCGGTCGTTCTGTGCTGTCATGCCGCCCAGGGTAGGGACGGCGGCTGACAACCGGCCGCCTGACACGGTCATGGCGGAGAGCTCGTACCCGTACGGACAGCAGGTGCGTACCGCAACCGAGCTGATGACCCGGCAGCTGCCGGGCACGTATGGTGGCGGGAGCGGGTGCGGACGCGAGGGAACCGGGGGTGCGGCACAGGATGGTGCGGGAGATCGGCGGCAGGCCCCAGGAGTGGAACGCCCGGCGGGCGGAGGCCGGGCCCGGCGCCGGGCCGAGGGGCCTGGACGACCGGCTCGACGAGCAGGAGGAGTTCTCCCGCCACATCCTGGAGCGGGTCGGCTTCCCGGTGTACGGCGTGGTCGGCGGGGCCGCGGACGGCGGCGAGGCGCTGACGGCCTTCGAGACCTGCGGCGGCGAGCTGTGCTGGGTCGAGGTGCAGTGCGGCGACTGGGCCTCCGCCGCCGGACCGTACGTGACGGTGCGCACCTACCGGCCGGGCGCGGACGGCTGCGAGCGGCTGCCCGAGCTGGAGGACGTGGTCGAGGACGAGCGGGACCGGCTGTACGAGCAGGCCGGGATCGACGAGGGCGAGGGGCCCGGCCGCGTCCGGGCGCTGCGCGAGTGGATCACCGTGGACGGCGAGCCGCGCGCGGCGGAGGTGCACGAGGACCGGCCGGTGCTGTGGCCCGGGATGAGCGCCGGGCCGGTGTGGGCCGGGCGGCTGCGCGTCGCCGGGCTGACGGTGACGGTGTGCGGGCGCGGGGTGCCCTCCGGCGGGGTGGAGCTCGCCGGCATCCGGGACTTCGAGCGGCACCTGCGCGGGCGCACCGCCCTGTTGGGCGACCTGGCCTCGCGGCGGGCCCGGTGGGTGCCGGTCGAGGAGCGCGAACTGCCGCCCGTCACCGGGCTGGAGGCGCACCGGGCGCTGATCGCGCAGTCCGTCGCGGAGAGCTCCGCGCTCGAGTCGCAGCTGCGGGCGGGCCGTACGCCCAGGCTTCCGCGGCGCCTGCGCGGGGACGCCGGCGCGGTGCGGTGGGAGGCGGCGGTGCGCCAGCAGATGCGGCTGGCGACGGAGAGCCGCGAGGAGGCGGTGGCGGCGGTGACGGCGATGGTCGAGCACCTCGACCGGCTGTCGCGGCAGACGCACTGGCTGGTCGGCACGGCCGAGGGGGAGGCGGCCGTGGAGGAGGTCGTGCGGTACACGGTGTTCGCCAGCGAGGTGGCGAGCCTGCCCGCGCAGCGGGCCTGGGCGCAGCTGCGCCGGGAGCGGCCGGCGGACGGCGGGGCCGCGGTGTGGGAGGAGCAGCGGATGGCCGAGCAGCTGTGGCTGTCGGCCTGGGAGCAGTGGCGGGTGGGGCGGCGGTAGGCCTACTCGTCCCTGGGCAGCCGGAGTTGGAGCATCGCCAGGAGGCGCTGCTGCGGCTGGGCGAGGTCGATGCCGGTCAACTGCTCGGCGCGGCGCACCCGGTAGCGCAGGGTGTTGGGGTGGATGTGCAGGGCGTCGGCGGCCACCCGGACCTCGCCGAGGGCGTCCAGCCAGGCGAGTACGGACTCGGCGAGCCGGGTGCCGTGGCGGCGGTCGTACGCGGTGAGGGCGGTCAGGCGTGGGTCGCGCAGGCCCGTACGGTCCTGGAGCAGGGCGAGCATCTCGCTGACCAGCACCTCGGCCTGGACGTCGATCAGCGCCGCGACGTCGAGGTCCACCCCGCCGCGGTTCATGGCGTCGAGGATGCGGTCGGCCTGGGCGCGGGAGTCGGGCACCTGGGCGAGGCCCTCGACGGTGGAGCCGATCGCGGCGCGCAGCGGGACGCCGAGGTGGTCCCGGGCGGCCTGGACGACCTCGGCGGCCCAGGCCCGTACGGTGCTCATCGGCAGGCCGGCGGGCAGTTCGGGCAGCAGCACGTACACCCGGGATTCGATCGGGGCGAGCAACGCGGCGCGGTGGCGGGCGGCGGTGTGCACCGAGATCAGGCCGGTGACGTCGGAGCGGTGCAGCGCCTCGGTGGTGTGGGCGCCGTACGCGAGGACGGTGGCCGGGCGGCGCAGGTCCAGGCCGAGGTGGGTGGCGAGGGACTGGGGGCCGGTGGAGCCCTCCAGCAGGCCCGTCAGGAGGGTCTGGGTGAGGCGGACGTCGGCGGACAACTCGCGGCGGCGGCGCACCAGTTGGGCGGCGGCGACGCGGGCGGCGCCGACCAGGGCCTGTTCGGCGTGCGGGGCGAGCGGCCGGGAGCCCTCCTGCACCCAGATGGTGCCGAGCGGCTGCGCCCCGGCCCGGATGCCGATGGCGAGGCGGCGGCGCAGCCCGAGCTCGGGGTGCGGCTCGACGGCGATCGGGGCGTCGGAGGTGCGCAGGTGCTGGAAGATGCCCCACTCGCGGAGCTTGGACAGGTACGGCTCCGGGCCCTGCCAGCCGAGGATGGAGAGCCGGCGCAGGTCGTCGACCTCGTCGGAGTCGGAGGAGCGGGAGTAGGCGAGGACGCGGCTGGAGGTGTCCTCGATGGAGACGATGCCGCTGGTGAGGACGGCGACGGTCTGGGCGAGGGAGAAGAGGTCGCCCGCGTTGGGTTCGGGGGCGCCGGGGGCGTTCGGGGCGTCGGGGCCGGCGATGATCGCGCGGGCGAGGGAGTCGAGGTGCTCCCAGCGGGTCTCGCGGCGTACGGACAGCAGGGCGACGCCCGCCTCGGTGGCGGCCTCGCGCAGGGCGTCGGCCTGGCCGGGGCCGTCGAGCTTGACGGCGACGGCGGCGGCTCCCGCCCGTCCGGCGGCGCGCAGGGCGGGCAGGGCGGCGCGGCCGCGGGCGCCGATGGCGAGGACGAGTTCGCCGGGGGAGGCGGTCGGGGGGTCCTCGGGGTCGAGGATCGCGACGTCGCGTACGGGGACGTCCAGGCCCTGGGGGGCGGCCTGGAGTTCGACGAGGGGTTCGCCCAGGGACATCAGGAGCTGGCGGAGGGGGAGGCCGGGGGTGGTCACGCGGGGCCTCCTTCATCCGCTCGGACAACGGTATGTGGTTGATTTTAGCCGGGCGGACAGAGTTGGGGTCTGCCGAACGTAATTAGTTGACTCTGACTATTCAGGAGTAGATAGTCAGAACTGACCAAGAGATGAGGATGTCTCGTGGCGAAGCGACGCAAGGTGTCGAACCCGTTGGCCCTCGCGGTCCTGGCGGAGCTCATGGCCGAACCGATGCACCCGTACGAGATGGGTCGCCGGCTCAAGGAGCACGCCAAGGACCGCAACATCAAGTACAACCGCAGCTCGCTCTACATGGTCGTCGAGCAGTTGCGGAAGGCCGGATTCGTCGCCGAGCAGGAAACCGTCCGCGACACCCAGCGACCGGAGCGCACCGTCTACGCCCTCACGCCGGAGGGAAGGGTGGAGCTCTTCGACTGGATGCGCGAACTCGTCGCCGAACCGCAGCACGAGTACCCCGCGTTCGGGGTCTCGCTGTCGCTGCTCATGGTGCTCCCGCCGGCCGAGTCCGTGGAGCTCCTCGGGAAGCGGCTGGCCGCCCTGACCGCCGAGGTCGCGGAGACCAGGCAGACGCTGCGCAAGGCGACCGAGGAGGGCGTCGGCTGGCTCTTCCTGATCGAGGAGGAGTACCGGGTCCGCGGACTGGAGACCGAGATCGCCTTCGTCGAACACCTCGTCACCCAACTCCAGGAGCCGGAGTTCGTCCGGACCTGGAACGAGTACTTCGGGAGACTGCAATGACCGCACCGCGCACGTCCAAGAAGGCCCTCGTCATCGGCGGCGGCATCGCCGGCCCCGTGATGGCGCTGGCGCTGCGCAAGGCCGGCATCGAGGCGGAGGTCTTCGAGGCCTACGAGCACTCCGCCGCGGGCATCGGCGGGACCTTCATGCTCGCCCCCAACGGGCTCGGCGCCGTCTCCGCCGTCGGACTCGGGGCGGAGGTCGGCCGGATCGGGCAGCCGGTCGGGCCGATGGTGATCGAGGACGGCAAGGGCGGCACGCTGGCCGAGTTCGCGGGCCTCGCCGACCTGCCGCCCGGGCGGCTGATGCGCCGCGCCGAGATGTACGAGGTGCTGCAGCGCCGGCTGCGCGAGACGGGGATCACCGTGCACTACGGCAAGCGGCTGGTGGACGCCGAGGAGGGCGCGGACGGCATCACCGCGCACTTCGCCGACGGCACCAGCGCCACCGGTGACCTGCTGATCGGCACCGACGGCACCGGGTCGACCGTCCGCACCCTGATCGACCCGGCCGCACCCGCCGCCCGGTACACGGGCCTGCTCGGCGTCGGCGGCTACAGCTCGCACCGGCTGCCCGGGCGCGCCGGGCGCGGCGAGACGGTGCACTTCGCCAACGGCGCCAAGGCGTTCTTCGGCTACTGGGGCCTGGCGGACGGCAGCGGCACCGCCTGGTTCAGCAACATCCCGCAGCCCGAGCCGCTGACCCCCGAGCAGGCCCGCGCCATCGGTCCGGAGGGGTGGCTGCGCCGCTGCCGCGAACTGCACGCCGACGACGTCCCCGCCCGCGACGTGCTGCGCGAGGTCGACGCCGCGACGATCGAGACCTTCCCCCGGCTGGAGATCATGCCGTCCGTCCCGCGCTGGTACCGGGGCCGGATGGTGCTGGTCGGCGACTCGGTGCACGCGCCGTCCAACAGCTCCGGCCAGGGCGTCTCGCTGGCCGTCGAGAGCGCCGTCGAACTCGCCCGCTGCCTGCGCGACCTGCCCGACCACACGGCGGCCTTCGCCGCGTACGAGGCGATGCGCCGGCCCCGGGTGGAGAAGATCGCCGCCGACGCCGCGCGCACCAACAACCAGAAGGCGTCCGGGTCGGTCGCGCGGATGGTGTTCCGGCTGGTCGCGCCCCTCATGGCGCGGACGGTCATGAGCCCGGAGCGGATGCTGCGGCCGGTGCACGGGTACCGGATCGACTGGGAGCGACGGGTGGTTCCTGTGGTTCCTGTGGTTCCCGTGGTTCCCGTGGGTCGCGAGGGTCGCGAGGGGCGCGCCGCTTGAGGGGCGCCGTGATCCCGGCGTGACCGCTTCGTCGGGGCGGACAACGCCGTACGGGGGAATTTAGCTGCCCGGCCAATCAAGTGGGCCACCGGGCAGGAATAGCGTTCGTGCTGTGGCCGACGCGCGACCCGCGTCGGCATCCCCCCTGCACCAACGAAGGAGAGCGTGCGCTCTATGGACGCTGTGACCCAGGTCCCCGCGCCGGTGAACGAGCCGGTCCACAGCTACGCCCCCGGCAGCCCCGAACGGGCTCGCCTGGAGGCCAAGCTGAAGGAGCTGGGCGGCCAGGAGCCGGTCCAGCTGACCATGACGATCAACGGTGAGCGCCGGATGGGCGGCGGCACCGAGATCCACGTCGTCCAGCCGCACAACCACGCGGCTCGGCTCGGCACCCTGCGCAACGCCACCCAGGCCGACGCGCAGGACGCCATCGACTCTGCCCTGGCCGCCGCGCCGGCCTGGCAGGCGCTCTCCTTCGACTCCCGCGCCGCGATCTTCCTCAAGGCCGCCGACCTGCTGGCCGGCCCCTGGCGCGAGACCCTGGCCGCCGCCACCATGCTCGGCCAGTCCAAGACCGCGCAGCAGGCGGAGATCGACACCCCCTGCGAGCTGGTCGACTTCCTGCGCTTCAACGTGCACTTCGCCCGCCAGATCATGGCCGAGCAGCCGATCTCCTCGGACGGCGTGTGGAACCGCAGCGACCACCGCCCGCTCGAGGGCTTCGTCTACGCGATCACCCCGTTCAACTTCACCGCGATCGCCGGCAACCTGCCGACCGCGCCCGCGCTGATGGGCAACGTGGTGCTCTGGAAGCCGTCCCCGACCCAGCAGTTCTCCGCGCACCTGCTCATGCAGCTGCTGGAGGCCGCGGGCCTGCCCAAGGGCGTCATCAACATGGTGACCGGCGACGGCCTGGACGTCTCCGCCGTCGCGCTCAAGCACCCCGCGCTGGCCGGCATCCACTTCACCGGCTCCACCGCCACCTTCCAGCACCTGTGGCGCGAGGTCGGCGACAACATCTCCGGCTACCGCACCTACCCGCGGATCGTCGGCGAGACCGGCGGCAAGGACTTCCTCGTCGCCCACCCGTCCGCCGACCCGGCCGTGCTCAAGACCGCGATGACCCGCGGCGCCTTCGAGTTCCAGGGCCAGAAGTGCTCGGCGCTCTCGCGGGCCTACGTCCCCGCCTCGCTGTGGGCCGGCCTCAAGGACGAGTTCGCCGCCGAGGTCGACGGCCTCACCATGGGCGACGTCTCCGACCTGTCCAACTTCATGTCGGCCGTCATCGACGAGCGCGCCTTCGCCAAGAACAAGGCCGCCATCGACCGCGCCCAGGCCGACTCCTCGGTCGAGGTGCTGGCCGGCGGCACGTACGACGACTCGGTGGGCTACTTCGTCCGCCCGACCGTCCTCGTCTGCCAGGACCCGGCCAGCGAGTACTTCCGTGACGAGTACTTCGGCCCGATCCTCGCCGTGTACGTCTACGAGGACGAGAAGTACGACGAGATGCTGGCCCAGATGGAGTCCGTCTCCGCGTACGGCCTGACCGGTGCGATCATCGCCCAGGACCGCGCGGCCGTGGAGCACGCGATGGAGAAGCTGCGGTACGCCGCGGGCAACTTCTACATCAACGACAAGCCCACCGGCGCCGTCGTCGGCCAGCAGCCCTTCGGCGGCGGCCGGGCCTCCGGGACCAACGACAAGGCCGGCGCCAAGCAGAACCTGGCGCGCTGGACCTCGACCCGCTCGGTCAAGGAGACCTTCGTCCCGCCGACGGACTACCGCTACCCGCACATGGGCTGACCTGCCCCCCCGCGGTCCGTCCAGGACCGCCCGCGACGCCCCGGCCCCGCAGCCGGGGCGTCGCCCCGCCGGGGCGGCGGCCACACCCCCGTTCCGCCGCCCCGGCTCTTCTGCCACCCTTGGAATCACCAGCTCCTGGAGTCACGATGCTCCGTACCGCCCTTCTCGCGGCCTCCCGGTCCTCGCAGGTCCGCACCGTGGTCGAGAAGTTCCCCCTCACCCACGCGATAGTCGACCGCTTCGTCGCCGGTGACGCGATCGAGCCGGCCCTCGCCGCGTACCGGGAGCTCATCGCCACCGGCCGCACGGTCACCTTCGACCACCTCGGCGAGGACACCGTCGACGTCTCGCAGGCCACCGCCACCGCCGACGCCTACCTCGCGCTGCTGAAGGCGCTGGAGGAGAACGGGATCGCCGAGGGCGCCGACGTCTCCATCAAGCTGACCGCCGTGGGCCAGTCGCTGCCCGTCGACGGCGAGAAGATCGCGCTGGAGAACGCCCACCGCATCTGCGAGGCCGCCGCGCGGATCGGCATCACCGCGAGCCTCGACGCCGAAGACCACACCATGACCGACGGCCAGCTCTCCATCGCGCGGGACCTGCGGGTGGACTTCCCGTCCGTCGCCGTCGTCGTGCAGGCGTACCTGCGCCGCGCCGAGGGCGACTGCCGCGACCTCGCCCACGCGGGTTCGCGCGTGCGCCTGTGCAAGGGCGCCTACAAGGAGCCCGAGTCGGTCGCCTTCCAGGGCAAGCACGAGGTCGACCTCGCGTACGTCCGCGCGCTCAAGGTCCTGATGGCCGGCGAGGGCTACCCCCAGGTCGCCTCGCACGACCCCAACATGATCAAGATCGCCGGCCAGCTGGCCCAGTGGAACGGCCGCAAGCGCGACTCCTTCGAGTACCAGATGCTCTACGGCATCCGCCCCGAGGAGCAGCTGCGCCTCGCCTCCGAGGGCAACACCGTGCGCATCTACCTCGCGTACGGCCAGGAGTGGTACGGCTACTTCATGCGCCGCCTCGCCGAGCGCCCGGCCAACCTCACCTTCTTCCTGCGCGCCATGGCCTCCCGGGGCTGACCCGCGACACCCAGGACCGACGGCCCGCACCCTTGACGGAGGGTGCGGGCCGTTTGCCGTGCGGCTAGAGGAACGGCTTGGTGTCGAGCTCGAACTCGAAGGGCGCGGGGAGGGCGAGCGGCTCGCCGAAGGCGGCCAGATGGACCTCGGTGTACTCCTCGCGGTGTGGCTTGCTGAACAGGCTGACCTGCGACTTCTTCCGGTCGACGAGGAGGTAGAGCGGGATGCCGGCACGGGCGTAACAGTGCCGCTTGGTGATGCGGTCGATGTCGGGCTTGCTGGACGTGACCTCGGCGACCATCACCATGCCATCCGGCTCCATCCAAGGCGGAGCACCTTTGAAGAGGCGGAGTTCTTCGGGCGCGAAGGTCGCATCAGGGATCACATGATTCTTCGGGCAGAGACCGCCGCTTACGAGGCGGATGCCTCTGGTGCCGGAGACGCTCATATCGGTCGCTGAACGGCGAGTCACCTGCTTGATGAGGTGGTTGATGCAGTCGTCGTGATCGCCGTCCGGCGGTGGTGCCACGATGATCTCTCCCTCGATGAGCTCGGCCCGGAAGCCTTCGGGGGAGTGCAGGCTCAGGAAGCTCTCCAGCAGGATGTCAGCCTGCGATGGGGAGTCCGTGATCGGTTGCTCATGCGCCACAGCACTCATGATGCCCCTCCTTCAGATGGGCGTCACGCTATTCACTGTTTGAGCCGGGTATGCCGTGTGCGGCGGATCTTCACTCGATGGTGTGGTTTACAGGTAGAGGTGCAGGACGTGGAGGCCGATGTAGCCGTCGGTGGGGTGGTGGAAGGCTTCGGGGACGGTGCCGACGATCTCGAAGCCGACGGACTGGTAGAGCTTGAGGGCGTGGTGGTTGTTGGCGGCGACGGCGTTGAACTGCATGGCGCGGTAGCCCTGGTGGCGGGCCAGGTCGACGGTGTGCTCGAGGAGGGCGCGGCCGATGCCCTTGCCCTGGTGGGTGGGGGCGACCATGTAGTTGCCGCTGGCGACGTGGGAGCCGGGGCCGGGGCGGTTGCGGTGCATGTTGGCGGAGCCCATGACGGTGCCGTCCTCGTCGACGGCGACGACGGTGCGGTTGGGGGCATCGAGCATCCACCATTCCCGGCCCTGCTCGAAGGTCAGGTCGAGGGGGTAGACGAAGGTCTCGCCGGCGGCGGCGATGGTGTGGAAGAAGGGCCAGATGGCGGGCCAGTCCTCGGCGGTGGCCTCGCGGATGTGGATCTTGGGCATCGGGTCAGGATGACCGGGGGAGGGGCCGGGGCGCCAGCGGTTTTTCAGCCGAGCAGGGCCTGGCCGACGTGGTCGGCGATGTGGGCCTGGCCGGTGGCGTTGGGGTGGACGAGGGCGTACCTGAGCGGGATGACGCTGGTGAGCACGCCGTCGAGCCAGTGGTCGGCGTCGCAGACGCTGTGGCCGGTGGAGTCGGGGTAGAGGTCGACGAAGGTGTCGTGGTGGCGGGCGGTCTGTGCGGCGACGACCCCGTTGAGGGGTTCGAGGACGGCGGTGCGGGCCCAGTCGAGGTCGCCGGTGGTGAAGGTGGCGAACTGGAGCGGGTCCCCGTAGCGGCAGAGCGAGGTGTCCTCGGGGACGAGGTGCGGGTAGCCGACCGTGATCATCCGGGCGAACCGGGCCTTGGAGTGCAGCGAGTCGAGCATGGTGCCGTAGTCGCCGTCGAGCCGGTGGAAGCGGTCGGGCAGGCTCGCGTCGTACTTGTCCTTGCAGGGGGTGCCCTGGCCGAGGGTGGCGGCGCCGAGTTCGATGCAGTCCTTGAGGATGCCGCCGAAGCCGAGGTCGTTGCCGCCGATGCCGACGGTGACGACGTCCGCGTCCGGGGAGACGGCGTCGATCTGCGAGGGGACGGGCGGGTAGGGGGCGTCGGGGTCGGTGCCGAGCGGTGGGAGGGGGCGGCCCATGGGGGTCTGCTTGGTGGCGTACACATTCTGGGTGGTGGCGCCGCTGCAGCTGACGTTGCGCAGGTCGACCAGGGAGCCGAGGTCGCGGCGGAGCACCTCGGGGTAGGAGAGCGCGGTGCGGGCGCAGCCGTCCCGGGGGTCGGTCAGGCGGCCGGTGGCCTCGATGAGGCCTGCGGTGTACGAGTCGCCGAGGGCGGCCCAGCGCAGTGCGGCGGGGCGCGGGGTCGGCTTGACGGCCGCCTGGGCGCCGGTGGGGGAGAGCAGGCCGGCGGCGAGCGCGGCGGCGGAGCCGGCGACGGCGAGGCGGGACAGGAAGCGTGGCACGGTCTCTCCTCCAATGGGTGCGGGGGAGAGCGCGATGTCACCCCCTGGGAGTCAGATCGAGCCGTTGAGGGGACGGCTTGAGATCCCGGGAGGGTGAAATCGTGGGGGTGAGGTTGCCGCGCTACCGGCCTTGCAGGAGGGCGGCGGAGGGCTCGATCATGCCCCGGGCGGTCTTGGCGTCGACGAACTCGCCCAGGGCTGTCATCTCCCACTCGCCGGAGGGGCGGCGCACCAGCTTGCACATCACCACGCCGGTGTGGGCCTCGGAGTGGGTGAGGTCGAAGCGGACGAGCTCCTCCTCGGTACGGACGTCGACCAGGCGGCAGTAGGCGTTGCGGACCTCGGTGAACCGCTGGCCGGAGAAGGAGTTGACGACGAAGACGAGGGCGTGGACCTCCTCGGGCAGGCCCTCCAGGTGGACGGTGATCGACTCGTCGTCGCCGCCGTCACCGCCGACCAGGTTGTCGCCGGAGTGGGCGACGGCGCCGTTGAAGATGGTCAGCTTCATGAACCAGGCCGTCTCCAGCCGCTTGTGGCGGGCGTCGAAGGCGAGGCAGGAGGCGTCCAGGTCGATCTCGCGGCCGCGGGCCGCGGACTCCCAGCCGAGGGCCATGCGGACGGAGGAGAGGTAGGGGCGGCCGTTCTTCACCAGGGAGACGGAGCCGCCCTTGACCAGGCTGACGCGGCCCTTGTCGAGGGTGACCTTCGGGCGCCCGGCGGCCGCGGGGGCCGGGGCGGGCGCGGGCGCGGCGTACTCGACGCGCGGGTCGTAGGCGGGGGCGGGCGGTACGGGCGGCGGCGGGGGAGCGAGCGGGAGGTGGACGGTGGGCGCGCTCACGGGGCTTGCCGGGAAGGGGAGTTGGACGGTGGGGTTGCTCGGGTCGAGGGGCTCGGCTGCGGCAGCGGCGGTTGCGCTGGCGGCTCCGGCGGTTTCGGCGGCTCCGGTGGAGGAGTCCTCGACGGTGACGCCGAAGTCGGTGGCGATGCCCGCCAGACCGTCCGCGTAGCCCTGGCCGACGGCGCGCACCTTCCAGGAGCCGCCCCGGCGGTAGACCTCGACCACGATCAGCGCGGTCTCCAGCCCGAGCCGCGCGGGGGTGAAGGTGACCAGGACGTCGCCGGTGTCGGCGTCGCGGACGGTCGCGGTGGGCTCGATCCCGGCGAAGGTGGAGGTCTGGTCGGCGGGGCTGGCGGTGACCACGATCTTGCTGATGGCGTTCGGGACGGCCGGGGTGTCCACGGTGATCGTGTCCGGGGCGCCGGAGCCGGCCGGGCGCAGGGTCACGCCGGGGCCCTGCGGGGCGTTGAAGAAGACGAAGTCCTGGTCGGAGCGGACCTTGCCGTTGTCGGTGAGCAGCAGGGCGGAGACGTCCAGCGCCCTGGGAGCGGTGACCTCGACGGTCACCCGCGGGGCGGTCAGCGGGGCGTTGCCACCCGGGGACAGGACGGTGGGCACGGACTCCTCCTCAGGTGCTGGGCGGCGGCCCGGCCGGGGGCGTTCGGGGCGCCGGGCCGGGTGCTGCCCACAGTAACGAACGGGTGCGGCGGGACGAGCCCGGTCGGCGGGCGGCGGGGTGGGGGTCCGTCAGGGGGTGGTGGTGGGGGCCTTCGGGAGTGTCGGTGTCGTGGCCGTCGTGGTCGTCGTGGTCGCCGCAGGGGCCTTCGGGGCGGGCCGGAGTACGGGCGGGGGCGCCGGGGAGGGCGTGGATGAGGGCGTGGGCGAGGGCGCGGGCGGCGGCGCGGGGAAGGCGCCGAGGGTGGCGACCGCGTGGGGGTGGTCGATACCGAAGGCGGCGGCGCTCCAGCTCTCGGCGGGGGTGACGCCGACCGGGCGGGCGCCGGAGACGCCGAAGCCGTAGCGGCCGGGCCTGACGTCCGTGCCGGGCGGGGTGGTGAAGCGGTAGACCAGGGTGCCGCGCTCCTGCAGGACGGTGACCTCGGCGCCGGGCAGGTCCGTCCAGGCGGAGTCGGTGCCGGGGGCGGAGGTGCCGGGGGCGAGGCGGAACTCGACCTGCAGGGCGGTGACGGGCTCGATGACGGTGAGGTCGAGGCGGTGGCGCAGGCCGTCCGGGCCGAGCGGGGTGCGCTGGGCGCTGCCGACGAGGAGCGGGGTCTCGGCGGCGTCGTCACCGGAGGCTTCGGGGGTCTGCGGAGGCTGCGGGGACTGCGGGGACTGCGGGGAGGCTTTCGCGGCCGTCACGTCGCCGTCGCCGTCCCCGTCGCCGCCGGGCGGGGGAACGGGAGCGGGAGCGGGTTCAGGGGCGGGGCCCGGCACCGGGAGGTGGGGGGAGATCGGGCGCGGGCCGGTGATGTGGGGGGACGGTCCGGCGCTCGGGGTGTCGGTGGTGCCCGCTGCGCCCGCCGTGCCGGAGGCCGGGGCCGAGGGGGTGCCGGACGGTCCGGAGGCCGCGGAGGCCGCGGAGGGCGAGGCGTCGTGGTCGGTGGTCTCGCCGCCGTGCGCGGGCACGCTCGGGGACGGGACCTGGGGGCCTTGGCGGCCGGCGGCCGTGGTGCCGTCGTTCCCCCGCCTGGGCCCGCGATCGTGCTGGTGGGAGGGGCGCCCGGAGGCGTGGTCGGCGCTCGGGGTCTGCCCGGCGGCCGCCTCCGTCTGCTCGTCCGCCGTGGGTGTGGCCGGCGGCGTGGTGCCGATCCGGGCGACTCCGGCGCGGCGGCCGACGCCCTGCTGCTCGTTCAGGAGCAGGGTCGTGGCGATGCTGATCCCGACCACGGTGGACATCGCCATCGCGGCGCCGGAGAAGCGGAGCGTGGGGAGGCGGAACCGGCCGCCGAACGGGCGCGGGCGGCCGTGTCTGCCGTGCCGTTCGGGCTCGTGCCGTACGTCCCGCGCGGTGTCCTCGCGTACCGCCAACGGACCCATCCCTCCCCGAAGCCGCCGTCGCGTCGCAGTATTCTCCCACGCACCTCGAGGCGCCCCGGCCCGCGCAGGGAGGGGGCGAGCCTACCAGCGGGCGGTCGACCTGTGGACGTTTCCGATCCACTTCGTGGACACTCGTTCGACAGCCGGGAGTTGACGGTCCGTCCGGTGATTTCGGTAAGGGCTGCGGGGCTCGAAGGGGGGTTATTGCAACCTCTTTGCAACCCTTGCCGCCGGGCGGCGGGTGACGCACGCTGGGAGGCATCCCGAGCCGTCCCGGAGAGATCGTCATGCCGCCCGACCCGCTGTCCGCAGCCTCCAGTGCGCCCCTCGCCGCTACCCCCACGGGCGGCGATGGGGACGGCTCCACCGCCGCTCCGGCGGCGGTGGAGGAGGTGCTGATGCTGAGGATCTCGCTCGGCGAGGAGGTCATCGGCGAGGTGCGCACCCGGTTCCGATTCGACGCCGCCCGCCCGTACGAGGTGCTGCTGACCTTCCACCTCGGCCGCCCGGACGAGGCCGACTGGGTGTTCTCCCGCGACCTGCTGCGCGAGGGCCTGTGCACCCTGAGCGGCCAGGGCGACGTCAAACTGTGGCCCGCCTACTGCCCCTGCCACGGCTCGACGCTGCACCTGGCGCTCGAATCCCCGCACGGCAGCGCCCTGTTGGAGGTCTCCAAGCCCCGGGTCCAGGCGTGGCTGGACCGCACCTACGCGCTCGTCTCCGTCGACCAGGAGCACGACTGCGGGCCCACCGACGCCCAGCTCGCCGAACTGCTCGCGGGAGGCTGCTGAGTCGGGCCGTCCCCGGGCGGGCGCGGCTGTGGGACGGCTGCCGGGACCGCGCCCGGCAGCCGGGCCGTGCCCGCGGCGAGGGCGGCCCGCAGATGCCGCACCGCCGGAGCGGTGGAGGCGGGCAGGAGGTCGTACGGGTCCTCCGGTCCGTCCACCGTGACCAGCACCGACTCGGCGAACCGGTACGGACGGTGGGCCAGCAGCCCGCCCAGGTAGCGGCGCAGCCGGGACAGTTCGGCGCGCACCGTCACCGTGCGGGCGCGGTCGCCGAACAGCGCCTCGGCGAGCTGCGCCGCCGTGCTGCCCTCGCGGGCGGTGGCGAGCAGGAGCAGCAGCTCGGCGTGGCGCGGGCTGAGCGGGTGCGACCAGCTGTCGGCGGCGCCCTGGACGGAGAGTTCGGGGCGCTCGGGGCGGCGCAGGTCCAGCCGTAGCCGGGCGCCCTCGGCCCGTTCGGTGCTCAGCTCGCCGTGGCCGTCCTCGCCGGGGACGCCGACCGGGCGCACCAGCCAGCCGTCCGCGAGGGGCTCCAGGACGCACTCGCCGAGGCCCGGCACCCAGTGCAGTGCGGCGGGGGCCCAGCCGTTGGCGGGGATCCGGAGCCGTTCGGGCGCGGGCATGCCGGCGGCGGCGGCCGTCCAGCCGGCCGCGTCCACCACGAGGGCCGGTCCGCCGACCCGGGCCAGCAGGGGCGCGGCGAGGGTGCGCAGCTGGTGCAGGGCCTCCATGCGGTGGGCGCGCAGTTCGGTCTCGGCGAGGCGGGCGGCGGTGGCGGTGAGCTGCAGCAGGTACGGGCGGACGTTGTGGGCCGGGCCGCTCAGGTTGATCGCGCCGACGAGGCGGCCGGTGCCCGGGTCGTGGACGGGGGCGGCGACGCAGGTCCAGGCGTGGTGGCTGCGCAGGTAGTGCTCGGAGGAGTGGACCTGCATGGGGCGGCGGGCGCGCAGGGTGACGGCGATGCCGTTGGTGCCGACGCTCTCCTCCGTCCAGCGGGCGCCCGTCAGGAAGCCGATCCGTTCGGCGCTGCGGCGCAGGCCGCGTTCGCCCTCCTGCCACAGGACGTGGCCCTCGGCGTCGGCGATCGCGAGGAGCAGCGGGGCCTGGGCGACGGGGGTGAGGAGGGTGTCGCGCAGGACGGGCATGACGGTGGTCAGGCCGCTGGTGCGTCGGCGCCGCTCGAGCTCGGCGGGGCCGAGCTGGACGGCGGCGGCGCCGGTGTCGGGGTCGAGGCCGAGGCGGCGCAGCCGGGCCCAGGAGTCGCCGATCTCGGGGCGGGGCTGGAGGAGGGCGGGCTCGGCGGGCGCCGTGAGGTCGGCGAGGGGTTCGGTGAGGGTGTGCTCGTGGACCTTGGCGAGCTCTGCGGTGGTTGCCGTGGCAGGTGGGGTACGGCGCTCGGGCCGTCGGGACTGGCGTCCGGTCTGCCGCACGCGCATCGCTCCTCGCGGGGGTCGAGGGCGCGCCGGGGTGGCGCGCTGACGAAAGAGTACGGGGGAGGTGGGGCTGTGGGGATGGGGTCCGGCAAGTCGGGGTGGTCGCCGGGTGGGGGTGGTGCGGGCGCGCGGGCTCCGGCCCGTGCGCCCCGTCAGTGGTGGTGCCCGGGGGTGTACTGCGCGGCTTCGACCGTGTGGTGGAGGTCGGCGGTGGCCTCGAGGGTGGCGGCGGTGGTGAGGGTGAGGCAGGCGGCCAGGGCGAGGGTGGTGGCGCGGTGGCGCGGGGTGGGGCGCGGGGTGGGACGGGGGTGCAGGAGGGCGGCGACGCGGCGGGGGACCGGGCCGGAGTGGGCGGCGGGTGCGAGGCGGGGGCGGGCGGGCCAGGGGGCGCGGCTGGCGGCGAGGGCGGCGCGGCCGACGGCGCGGGCGGTGACGGTGCGGTCGCCGACGTGGGTGGCGGCGGACTCGTCTGCCCAGCGTTCCAGGTGGTAGCCGAGGGGGGAGCGCAGGGTGCGCAGGGCCGGGTGGAGGTCGGCGGCGTGTTCGGCGAGGGCGAGGTAGAGGTGGTGGCGGGCGGTGAGGTGGGCGCGTTCGTGGGCGAGGAGGGCGGCGCGTTCGGGGCCGTCGAGGGCGCGCAGCATGCCGGAGGTGACGACGATGCGGCCGGTTTCGTGGAGGTGGCCGGGGAGGGCGAAGGCGTCGGCGCGCTCGTCGTCGAGGACGGTGAGCGGGGGTTCGCCCGGCTGGAGGAGGGAGGCGAGGAGGCCTCGGGGGGAGCGCGGCGGGCGCACGGGGGCGTGCGGGGGGAGCGCGGCGCGGGCGGCGCGTAGTTCGCGTCGGCGTCGGCGGGCGGTGCGGACGGCGAGGGCGGTGAGGACGAGCAGGGCGACTCCGGCCGCGGCGGCGGCGAAGGGGGCGTCCGGCGCGGCGGCGGTGAGCCAGGGCAGGGAGAGGTGGCCGACCGCGGCGACCGGGGGCAGCTGGAGGAGCCCGGCCACGGCCAGCAGGCCGAGGGAGCAGAGGGTGCCGACGGCGAGGACGGCCGTGGTGCCCGCGAGGGTCAGGGCCGCGGCGCGGGGCGGAAGGGCGTCGGCGAGGCGGCGGGCGAGAGGGGCGGCCAGGAAGGGCAGGAGGAGCGGGGCCCAGACGGCGAGCATCATGGGGCGCCCGCCGACCCTGGCCCGCCGTCGCCCAGGAGGTCGCGCAGGAGCTGCTCGTCCTCGGCGGAGAGGTCGGAGACGAAGCGGGCGAGCACGGTGGAGCGGTCGGCCTCGCGGCCGAGCTCGGTGTGCATGCGCCGGGCGGCGAGGCCGGCCGGGTCCTGGACGGTGGGGGTGTAGGCGTAGGCGCGGCCCGCGCGGGTGCGCTCGACGGTCCCCTTGTCGTGGAGCCGGGCGAGGATCGTGGCGATGGTCGTGCGGGCGAGGTCCCCGCCGAGGGCCGCCTGCACGTCCTGCGGGGTCATCGGCTGTCTCGCCGACCAGAGCGCGGCCAGCACCTCGGCCTCCAGCTCACCGGCGGGGCGGCGGGCGGACGGTACGTCGGACATGGCGGCGCTTCCTCCAGGTATCGTCTACAGTCTTGTAGACCGTCTACGCGATTGTAGACGGCCGGGGCGGGCCCGTCTCCGGGTCGCCCTCCAACGTACGGGAGGTCCACCGCTCTCGGGCCGTGTCGGGGCGTCCCGGGCCGTCCGTTCCCGGTATCGACGGATATCCGCTGCCGATCATCGGTCTGGTAGTAGTTGTCCCGTGCTCCCTCTTGTTCTCGAAATGTTCCGCGCCCGTAAGGCGCGCAGTCACGGAGGTGACGTGTGACGCCGCTGGCCGCGTTCGACGGAAGTGGTATCGACGGCGGTCTCTACAGCCAGGTGAACCGGTGGGCGCAGGCCGCGCCGCACTGGCTGGACGAGCTGATCAAGGTCTGGTCGGCGCTGGGCCTCGGGGTCTTCGCCGTCTTCATGCTGTACGCGTGGTGGCGGGCACGGGGCCTGGACTCGGTGGTGATGGCCAGGGTGCTGGCCTCCCCGGTGATCGTCGTCCTCGCGTACCTGGCCAACTCGGTGCTGAAGAGCGTGATCGAGGAGACCAGGCCCTGCGCGCAGATCCCCGGGAGCGTCTCGCTGGAGACCTGCCCGGGAAGCGGGGACTGGTCGTTCCCCAGCAACCACACGGTGATCGCCTTCGCCGCCGCGGCCGCGCTGTGGTTCGCGAACCGGCGGCTCGGGAAGATCGCCCTGGTCCTCGCGGTGCTGATGGGCGCCTCCCGGGTCTGGGTCGGCGTGCACTACCCGCACGACGTGGCGGTCGGCGCGGTGGTCGGCGTGGTGATCGCGCTGCTGCTGGCGCCGCTGGCCCGGCGGTGCGGGCCGCTGGTGGACCGGATGCGGGCGGGCGCGCTGCGTCCGCTGCTCGGGCCGGGTGCGCAGCCGGTGGTGGCGCAGGGGTACGCCGGCGCCGGGGCGCGGCGGTACTGAGCGGCGGAGTCCGACCCACCCCTTGTCCGATTTCGGACGGTGGGTGGAGCATGTGAGCCGGGCGTGCGGCCCCCGTTCGCGGGGGCGCCGCCCGGCTCAGTCGTGCTCGGGGCGCGAAGGCGCCTGCCGGGGAGGGAGTGCCACATGCCGTACCGACTGGACATCACGCAGGGGGACTGGCCGGCCGACCTGCTGCACAAGGGCGTCGAGGGCCTGCTCGCCGAAGCCATGGTGCTCACCCTCGCCACGGCCGGCCACGAGCACGGGCCGCACGCCAACCTGGCGTTCTTCGCGTACGACGACGACCTCGTCCTGTGCTTCGTCAGCGAGCGCTCCACCCGGCACAGCCACCACCTCGCGGAGGAGGCCCGGGCGGCCGCCACCGTGTTCCTGCCGCCGCCGGCCTTCGGCGAGCAGCTGCGCGGGCTGCAGCTGACCGGCAGCGCGGGCGAGGCGTGGGGGCACCAGGCGGAGGCGGCGCTGGCGGCGTACCAGGGCAGGTACCCGTCCTTCGCGCAGGACGCGGAGACGCGGCGGCAGTACCTCACCGGGGGCGGGGCGGCGGCGCTGTACCGGTTCCAGGTGGAGGAGCTGACGGCGGTGGACGAGCCGAACTTCGGGCGGCGCAACTATCTGCGGGCCCGGGTGGTGCGGGGGCAGGGCTGATGGCCGTGTTGTATGTACAACTTTTCAGGTGATTCATCTGAGGTACGGCGTTCCGATGCCCCTCGGACACCTGGACGCACCAGCCTGGCCGCCATGAGAGTCATCGTCGTAGGAGCAGGCGTGCTCGGCAGCATGCACGCCTGGCAGGCCGTCGAGCGCGGTCACGAGGTCGTCCACCTGGAGCGCGAGAGCGAGGCGCGCGGCGCCTCCGTCCGCAACTTCGGCCTGGTCTGGGTCAGCGGGCGCGCGCAGGGCGAGGAACTGGACACCGCGCTGCGCGCCCGCGAACTGTGGCAGGAGATCGGCGCCGAGGTGCCCGACCTCGGCTTCCGGGCCAACGGCTCCCTCACCGCCATCCGCACCGAGGCCGAACTCGCCGTCGCCGAGCAGGCCCTGACCCTGCCCGACGCCGCCGCCCGCGGCTACAAACTGCTCGACGCCGACGAGACCCGCGCCGCCAACCCCGCCCTGCGCGGCGAACTGCTCGGCTCCCTGTGGTGCGAGCGCGACGCCGCCGTCGAGCCCCGCACCGCCCAGCCCGCACTGCGGGCTCATCTGACGGCCACCGGCCGCTACACCTTCCTGCCCGGGCGCGAGGTCCGCGAGGTCGTCGGCGAGAACGCCGTCCGCGACGACCACGGCGACGTCCACACCGGCGACCTGGTCATCCTGTGCACCGGCGCCTGGCTCGGCGGCCTCGTCCGCGAACTCGCCCCCCAGCTGCCCGTGCGCCGCGTCCGGCTGCAGATGATGCAGACCGACCCGCTGGGCGAGACCCTCACCACCTCGGTCGCCGACGGCGACAGCTTCCGGTACTACCCCGCCTTCGCCGGCACCGCCCTCGACCGCCTCCGCGACACCCAGCCGCAGACCGCGATCGCCGCCGAGCACAAGATGCAGCTGCTGATGGTCCAGCGCCGCGACGGGGGCCTCACCATCGGGGACACCCACGAGTACGACCAGCCGTTCGGCTTCGACGTCGTCGAGGACCCGTACGACCACGTCAAGGAGGTGGCGGAGGCCCTGCTCGGCCGCCCGCTGCCGCGCATCCGCCGCCGCTGGGCCGGGGTGTACGCGCAGTGCGTGGACACCACCCGGGTCGTGCACCGCGAGAAGGTGCGGGACGCCGTCTGGCTGGTCACCGGCCCCGGCGGGCGCGGCATGACCTGCTCGCCGGCCATCGCCGAGACGACCGCCCAGCTCGCCAACCTGTGAATCCGTAAGGGTAATTGAGATGACTGACGACATCCGACTGGTCGTGCTCGACATGGCCGGCACGACGGTGGCCGACGACGGGCTCGTCGAGCGCGCCTTCACCGCCGCCGCCTCCGCGCTCGGCGTCGAGGCCGGGAGCCCGGAGTTCGACCCGATGCTCGCGCACGTGCGCGCCACCATGGGCGAGTCCAAGATCTCCGTCTTCCGGCACCTGTTCGGCGAGGAGGAGAAGGCGCAGCGCGCCAACGTCGCCTTCGAGGCCGCCTACCACGACCTCGTCGACGCCGGCCACTGCGAGGCCCTCCCCGGCGCGGCCGAGGCCATCGCCGAACTCCGCGGCAGCGGACGGAAGGTGGTCCTGACCACGGGCTTCTCCCGCGCCACCCAGGACCGCATCCTCGCCGCCCTCGGCTGGCAGGACATCGCCGACCTCACCCTCTGCCCCGCCGAGGCCGGCCGCGGCCGTCCGTACCCCGACCTCGCGCTGACGGCCCTGCTGCGCACGGGGACGGACTCCGTCCGCCAGATCGCCGTCGCCGGCGACACCGGCTACGACATGCTCACCGGCACCCGCGCCGGCGCCTCGATCGTCGCCGGCGTCCTCACCGGCGCCCACGACGAGGCCCGGCTGCGCGCGGACGGCGCCACCCACGTGCTCGCCTCCATCGCCGAACTGCCGGGCCTGCTCGGCTAGTTCGGTCATGCAATGCGAACGGGCGGCCCCGAGGGGCCGCCCGTTCGGCCTGTCCGGAGGGCGCCGAGAAGCGGAAGGGGGCGGACCGGAAACTCCGGTCGCCCCCTTCCGCTTCTCGGCTCAGTGGCTGCCCTTGAGGTTGAGGACGACGACGCCGACGATCACCAGGGCGAGGCCGAGGTACTGCAGACGGCCCAGGTGTTCGCCGAAGGCGACGACGCCGATGCCGGCGACGGCCGCGGTGCCGGCGCCGGACCAGACGGCGTAGGCGACGGAGACCGGGATGTGCTTGAGGGCGCGGCCGAGCAGGAGGAAGGACAGCGCGTAGCCGATGCCGACTCCGAGGCTGGGCCAGAGGCGGGTGAAGCCTTCGGTGAGCTTGAGGCAGCTGGTGGCGCAGACCTCGCTGATGATGGCGAGGGCGAGCAGGACGTACGGCATGCCGGGATCAGCCCACCGGGGCGGCGCTGAGCTTCCCGAGCAGCGCGAGGTCGGCCTGTTCCAGGCTGGCGAGGAGCGTGACCCGGTCGCCGGAGGGCATCGGGACGGGCATGGACGGTACGGCGAGCACCGCGCAGCCGGCCGCGACGGCGGAGGTGACGCCGGTCGGGGTGTCCTCGACGGCGAGGCAGACGGCGGGCGCGAGGCCCAGGTGCTCGGCGGCGGCGAGGTACGGGTCGGGCGCGGGCTTGGTCCGTACGGTGTCCTCGGCGGCCAGGGTGACGGCGAACCAGTCGCGGCCCAGCGAGGAGAGCACCAGGTCGACGACCCGGCGCGGGGAGGCGGAGACCAGCGCGGTGGGCACCCCGGCCTCGCGCAGGGCGGTGAGCAGCGCGAGGGCGCCGGGGCGCGGGACGGTCTCGGCGGCGACCTTGCCGGCGAAGGACTCGCCCAGGCGGTGGGCGAGTTCGGCTTCGGGCAGGTCGGTGCCGCTGGCCCGGTGCAGGTGCGCGGCGGTGTGCTCGACGGCCTGGCCGAGGACCTCGGGGGCGTCGGCGTCGGTGAGCGGGTGGCCCAGCTCCTGGGCGAGCTCGGCGGCGGCCTGCCACCAGAGCTGCTCGGTGTCGACCAGCGTGCCGTCCATGTCGAAGAGGACGGCGGCGGGCAGTGCGGTCATCGGGGTCAGGTCGTCGGGACGGGGGGATTCAGGCATGGCGGTACCTTCGGGTGGTTCAAGGGAGGGTTAAGGATCACACAGTGCTTGGGCGGCGGTCCACCAGCACCGGGCGCTCCGGCAGGGTGAGGGCGGCGCGCGAGCCGACGGGGAGGGCGGCGGTGGCCTCGGTCGGCAGGTCCGACTTGACCTCGGTGCCGTCGTCCAGGCGGACGGTGAGGCGGGTGACGGCGCCCAGGAAGGACGCGTTGACGACGAGCGCCGGGCCGTCCTCGGCCGGGGTGAGGTCGACGTTCTCCGGGCGGACGAGCACGTGGAGCTCGCCGTCGGCCGGGATCTCGCCGTCCACCGCGTGGCGGCGGCCGAGCACCTCGACGCCCTCGGAGGTGCGGGTGCACGGGATGCGGCTCATGGTGCCGACGAACTCGGCGACGAACGCGGTGGCCGGGCGCCCGTACAGCTCGGACGGGGTGGCGCACTGCTCGAGCCTGCCCGCGCGCAGCACCGCGACGCGGTCGGCCATGGACAGCGCCTCCTCCTGGTCGTGGGTGACGAACAGGGTGGTGATGCCCAGCTCCTGCTGGAGGCGGCGGATCTCCTCGCGCAGCTGGAGGCGGACCTTGGCGTCCAGCGCGGACAGCGGCTCGTCCAGGAGCAGCACGCGCGGCTGCAGGGCGAGGGCGCGGGCGAGCGCGATGCGCTGCTGCTGGCCGCCGGACATCTGGTGCGGGTAGTGCTCGGCGCGGTGCGGCAGGCCGACCAGCTCCAGCAGCTCCATGGCGCGCTTGCGGCGGTCGGCCTTGCCGGTGCCGCGCATCCGCAGGCCGAAGGCGACGTTGTCGAGGGCCGTCAGGTGCGGGAAGAGGCTGTAGGACTGGAACACCATGCCCGCGTCACGCTTGTGCGCCGGGATGGAGGTGATGTCCTTGCCGTCGACGAGCACCTCGCCGGAGTCGTGCGTCTCGAAGCCGGCGAGGATGCGCAGCGCGGTGGTCTTGCCGCAGCCGGACGGGCCGAGCAGGGCGAGCAGTTCGCCGGGGTGGACGGTGAGGTCCAGGCCGTCGAGGGCGGTGGTGGCGCCGAAGCTGCGGCGCAGGTCGCGGAACTCGACGGTGGCGCTGCCGGGGGCGAGCGCGACGCCGTTGGCGAGGGCGGTGGCCGTGGTCATGACTGGGAACTCCTGGAAAGCGGTGGGTGGGTCAGGACCGGGCGCCCTTGCGGCCACGGCCGACGGCGGACATCAGCAGCAGGACGACCCAGACGATCAGCAGGCTGAGCATCGAGACCGCGACGGACATCTGGCCGTCGCTCTTGCCGTTGGAGTTGATCCACACCGAGAAGGGGGCGAAGCCGAGGATGGAGGCGGTGGTGAACTCGCCGAGCACCAGGGCGACGGTGAGCACGGCCGCGTTGAGCAGTGCACTGCGCAGGTTCGGCAGCACGACGGTGAACACCGCCCGCATCCAGCCGGCGCCGCAGTTGCGGGCCGCCTCGACCAGGGTGACCACGTCCACGCCGCGCAGGCCCGAGTCGATCGCCCGGTAGGCGAAGGGCAGGGCCATCAGCACGTACGCGATGATCAGGACGATCGGGAAGTCCGGGTCCTGGATGGCGACGATGGTCTGGAAGAACGGGGTGTCCTGCAGGTAGTCCGGGCCCCAGCGCAGCACGCCGATGATGCCGGTGGTGAGCGCGACGACGGGGACGACCAGCGGCATCGAGCACATCACCTCGATCACCGGGCGCAGCTTGGGAGCGCCGAGCCGGGCGGCGAGCACCGCCGGGACCAGCAGGAGCAGCAGCACGGCGACGGTGACGGCGGCCAGTTCGAGGCTGAGCACCAGGCTGTCGGTGAAGCCGGGGGCGTTCAGCAGCTCGGTGTAGGCGCGGAACGTGGTGCCGCCCTTGTTGTCGTCGATGCTGAACCACAGCGAGGCGGCCATCGGCACCGCGAAGTAGATCCCGCAGATCAGCAGGACGGCCGCGCGGCCGAAACGGATGCGATCGATCAGGCGAGCCACTTGGCACTCCGGCGCTGAAGGGGCAGGTACAGGGCCATCACCAGGCAGGCGACCACGATCATGTCGAGGCCGAGCGCGAGGGCGAGGTTGCCCTGGCCGACCAGGACGTTGCCGGACAGCGCGTCGCCGATCTGCATCGAGATCAGCGGCACCGAACTGCCCACCATGGCCTCGGCGGTGGCGTACGCGGCGAAGGAGGCGCCGAACAGCAGCACGAAGCCGCCGAGCAGCGAGGGCAGCAGGACGGGCAGCGCGACGTGGCGCCAGTACTGCAGCGCGGTGGCGCCGTTGTTGGAGGCGGCCTCGCGCCACTGGGTCTTGAGGCCCTCCAGCGCGGGGGTGATGGTGATGACCATCAGCGGCACCAGGAAGTAGAGGTAGACCACCGAGAGGCCGGAGAAGGTGTAGAGGCTCCAGCCGTGCTTGGTGAGGCCGAGCTGCTTGGTGACCTCGCCGGCGTTGCCGAGGGTGGCCACGAACATGAACGCCAGCGGGACGCCGCCGAAGTTGGCGAGCACGCCGGAGGCGGACATGACGGCCTCGCGGAACATCCGGAAGCGGGAGGTCGCGACGGCCTGGGCCAGCGGCAGGCCGACGATCACGGCGATCAGCGCCGTCAGCAGCGACAGCTTCACGCTGCCCCACAGGGCCGTCGCGTAGGCGCCCTGGAGGGAGCCGGTGAGGTTGTCGGTGGTGAAGGTGCCGCCGCCGTCGGGGGCGTCGGTGGACGTCGTGAACGCGCCGATGGCGATCGCGACGGCGGGCAGCCCGAAGCCGATCACGAAGAACAGCAGCAGGGGGAGGGCGGCGAGCCAGGCGCGGCTGCCGCCGGAGCGGCGTCGGCCGGGACGGGGGGCCTTGGCGGTGCGGGCCGAGGCCGATGCGGGGGAGACGGGGCCGGGGGCACCCCCGCCGCTCTGGGCGGCGGGGGTGCTGGCCGGCACCGGGGTGGGAGCCGTGGTCATCTCAGGTCAGCCCGCGATCGCCTTGGCCCAGTTCTCGGTGACGACCTTCTTGGCCGCCGTGGTCTGGTCGTCGGTCGGGAAGGTGGTGAAGGGCTTCTCGACGGCCGGGAGCTTCGCGGCGGCGGCGGTGTCCAGGGTGCCGGCGGCCTTCATGGCGTCGAACAGGGCCGGGGAGGCGTAGCCGCCCAGGAAGCCGTTCTGGCCCTCCGCGCTGTAGAGGTACTCCTCCCACAGGCGGGCGGCGGCCGGGTGCGGCGCGTCCTTGTTGATGGCCTGGTTGTAGAAGTTGGCGTAGATGCCGTCGGACGGGATGGAGACCTGCCAGTCGATGCCCTTGTCCTTGAACTTCGCGGCGTAGCCGGCGTTCAGGTAGGACCAGTCGATGGTGATCGGGGTCTCGCCCTTCTCGATGGTCGCCGGAGTGACCTCGACCGGGTTGAAGTTGCCGGTCTGCTTCAGCTTGCCGAAGAAGTCGATGCCGGGCTGGATGTTGTCCAGCGAGCCGCTGTTGGCCAGGGCGGCGGCCATGACGGCGCTGTACGCGGCGTTCGCCTTGGTCGGGTTGCCGTTGAGCGCGACCATGCCCTTGTACTCGGGCTTGAGCAGGTCGGCGAAGGTCTTCGGGCAGGTGCCGACCTTCTTGGCGTCGCAGGCGATGGAGATGTAGCCGCCGTAGTCGTTGTAGCGCAGACCGTCGGCGTCCTTCATGGTGGCCGGGATCTTGTCGAAGTCCTTGACCTTGTACGGGGCGAAGAGGCCCTGCTTGGCGCCGGAGGTGGCGAACGCGGCGCCCAGGTCGACGACGTCGGGGGCGCGGTCCTGGCCCTTGCGGGAGGTGATCGCGTTGATCTCGTCCTGGCTCGAACCGTCGGGGTTCTCGTCCTCGATCTCGATGCCGTACTTGGCCTTGAAGTCGTCCATCAGCTTGCCGTAGTTGGCCCAGTCGCGCGGCAGCGTGATGACGTGGAGCTTGCCCTCCTTCTTGGCGGCGGCGACGAGGCCGTCCATGCCGCCGAAGTCGGCGAGGGAGGTGGCGGTCTTCGGGTTCTTGCCGCCCGAGACGTCGTTGCCACTGGCCTTGGAGGAGCCGGCGGAGCCGCAGGCGGTGAGCGAGAGTGCGGCGGCGGTCAGGACGGCCGCGAGGGCGGCGGTACGGGCGCGGTGCACGGACACGGGTTCAGTCTCCTGAGAAGGGGGAACTGGGAGCGGGTGTCTGATCGGGGGATCACTGCGAGTGGCGGCGGTTCGGAGCCGTCCGAGTTGACTAGCCAACTTCGCTGACGGGGGTAAGTAACCCGGAGTCCGGTGACGGGAAGGTGAACGGACGGCCCAGAACCGGGGTCAGCTGTGGGAACGGTGGAATCCGGCCATCGGAGCGCGATCCGTTCGGTGCGATGCTTCGGGAGCGCAGCGGGATATGGTCGGGCAGTCCGCGCCGGTACGGCTGCGCAGGACACCGCCCCAGGAGGGACATTGACTGACGTGGCACTTGAGTCCGAGCGCCCGGCCAAGGCGGCCGAGGAGCGCGGCGGGGCGCTGTACCGGAAGGTCGCCGCCGACCTGCGCGAGGCCATCACCACCGGGGCGTACGGCGAGGCCGGCCGACTGCCCGCCGAGGGCGCCCTCGCGGAGCGGTACGGCGTCTCGCGCGGCACCGTGCGCCAGGCCCTGGCCGTGCTGCGCTCCGACGGGCTGGTCACCTCGCGGCGCGGCACCCGACGGGTCGTCCTGGGCGGCGCCCGGGTGCAGAGCTTCTCCGAACTCCTCAGCTTCACGCACTGGGCGTACTCCCGGGGCGAGGAGCCCGGCGGCATCCTCGACTCCCTGGTGCGCCGCCCGGCCGACGCCGCCGAGTGCGAGCAACTGCGCCTGGAGCCGGGCGCGGAGGTGTACGTGACCGTCCGGCTGCGCACCCTCTCGGGGGTGCCGGTGATGGTCGAGCGGACGATCTACCCGCCGCGCGTCGGCGAGATCGTCGCCGAGCTGCCGGCCGACGTCGTCTCGCACACCGAAGTCCTGCGCGAGCACGGCATCCTGTTCACCGACGCCGACCACACCATCGACGTGGTCACCGCCAACGCGGTGGACGCCCGGCTGCTCGGCTGCCGCCGGGGCGGGCCGCTGCTGCGCGAGCGGCGGCGCACGACGGACCCGACGGGCACGCCGGTGGAGTGGTCCCAGGACCGGTACCTGCCGGGGACGGTGGCGTTCAGCGTGCACAACTCGCTGGCCACGTCGGCGCTTTCGCGGCACGCGCGGGACGGGGACTGATCGTCCCCGTCCCGTTACGGGTGTTCCTCGGCGCGTGTCGCGGCTCAGCGCATGTCGCGTCTCAGTACATGAGCGCGGTGAGCAGCGGGCGGTAGTGGTCGAAGCCGGGGGTCTCGGCCCCGGCCGTCTTGGCCTGCTCGTCCCAGCGGCGGACGGCCACCGCGTCGGCGGCGCCCGGGAGTTCGGCGAACGCGGCGGCCTCCTCCGGGCCCATCGGCCCGCCCTGCACCTGGAGGGTGTACTCGGACGCCTCGGAGAGCCGCTCGCGGTAGCCCGGCTCGACGGCGCACAGGTAGCGCTTGGCGGCCACGTGCAGCCGTACGGGCTCGGTGACCTCTGGGCCGAACCAGCGGGCCAGCCAGTCGGCGCCGGTGTCGCTGTGGCGGTTGTCCTGACCCTTCATCAAGTCCCTTCCGTGCAGCGCCCCCTGGAAGTGCCCCACGTCGTGCAGCAGTGCGGCGGCGATGAGGTGCGGCGCGGCCCCGGCCGCCTCGGCGGCAGCGGCGGCCTGGAGCATGTGCTCGGCCATCGTCACCTCCTCGCCCAGGTACTCCCCGGCGCCCTCGCCCGCGAACAGCTCGGCGATCGCGTCCAGCGCGGCCGTGCGGCGGTGCAGCACGGCGAGGGTGGAGGCGAGGGAGTCGAGGTCGGCGTAGCAGCCCTGGAGGTGACGGCGGCCGTCCTGCTCGAAGGCCGTACGGGCGTGCAGCAGACGGGTGTTGTCGAAGATCAGGCAGTCGCCAGGGTCGAGGCGGAAGGTCAGCTGCAGCTCGGGGCGCAGGGTGATGGCGGCGAAGCGGCGGTAGGCGGCGTAGAACGCGTCGAGTCCGTCGCCCCTGAGCGTCCCGATGGAGCGGTTGTTGAACCGGACCTCGCGGATGCGGCCCAGGGCGTCCACGTCGATCAGCGGACGGTCGGCGCGCAGTTCGGTGCGGCGGTCGCGGAAGACGAACGGGACGGGGGTGCGGGTGAGGACGGCGAAGTCCTCGGGGGCCTCCTCGCGCAGCAGCGCGGCGGCCTTGAAGCCGTCGACCAGGCCGGAGTCGCCGCCGGTCGCGGAGTTCTCCAGGCAGTGCAGGAGCTGCAGGGTGGGGACGGGATCGCGGTAGGGGTTGTCGGTGTGCGGGGCGATGGCCGCGCTGGTGAAGGCGAGGTTGTTCGGGTCCGGCTCGACGCGGACGTCGAAGAGCTCGCCGTAGTTGGTGACGCGCACGTACCCGAAGCTCTGGGCCACGGTGAGGACTCGGCGGTCGGTGGTCGGCACCCCGCGCAGCAGGGCGAAGCCGCTGCGGCGCACGGCGGCCAGGACGGACGCCTGCTCGGCGGGGTCGGCGAGGTAGGCGGCCCACTCGGCCTCGGGCAGGCCCCGCGCGAAGTCGGCGGCGGTCCACAGGGGCTTGCCCTCCTCCGTACGGCCGTCGCCCTCCCGCTCCTCGTCCAGCCAGGCCAGCGGGTAGCGGGAGCGGTGGCCGTCGGACCAGAGCACCTCGAGGTTGCCCGCGACCTCGGCGCTCGCGGCGATCGCGAGGCCCTCGGGCAGGTCGTTGATCTGGAACAGCTTCTGGCCGTTGCCGGGCGCGCGGCACTCGGCGCAGGGGCAGTTGTCGCGCAGCCAGTACGGGGACAGGGGGGTCATGGACGTCTCCTCCGCTCGACGGAATGGCGGGGGAGTTGTATAGCCAACTTCGCCCCCTCTGTTCGGAGCCTGCCGGGCGGCGGTGAGTTCCCGGTGCCGGGGAGGTGAACGCTCCGGGAACTGTGGCGGGGGCGGTGGCCGAAAACCGTTGCCCCGGATGGTCCGGACCTGGTCTGATCTGGCCCGTGCCAGAAAACGATCACCCGCAGCCCGAGGCCGACCTCCTCGTCGACGTCACCCCCGCCGCCCCGCGCCCCCGCTCCCGCGCCCGGCTCTGGCGCACCGTCGCGACCGCCGCCGCCCTCGGGGCCGTCTGGTTCGGCGTCGACTTCGCGGACAACTTCGCCAACCTCGGCGCGTACCGCTACGAGCCCCCGAGGACCTTCGACGGGCTGCCGCTCGACCCGCAGGCGTCCAGGGCCAAGCGGACGGTGAGCGTCGCCTCCGACTCGGGCGTCTCCGCGACCACCTACCTGAGCGCGGACCAGGAGCGGACGGTCTTCGTGACCGTCTACGAGAAGCACATCTTCACGCCCGCCTCCGAACTCGACGACCTGATCGCCCGCCAGCGCTCCAACGGCATGGCCCCGGCCGACCTCCACAAGGTCGACGCGGGCGACCGCGAGGGCGTCATGAAGTGCGGCAGCACCGAGTACGAGGGCCACCGCCTGGCCGTCTGCGACTGGGCCGACGGCAGCATGTGGGGCACCTACAACGAGACCGACACCGACCCCGACACGGCGGCCGCCCACGCCCGCGACTTCCGCCACCAGGCCGAAGTCCCGTCCTGATTCACAGTTCCAGCACCAGCACCTCGTGCACCGCCGCGCCCTCCCACGGCACGGCCGCACCGACCCGCCGGTATCCCCACGCCCGGTACGCGGCCTGCGCGGCGGAAGCCTCCGGGCGGCTGTTGAGCATCACGCGCCGGTTGTCCAGCCCCTCCACCAGGGCGCGGTGCAGCGCGGTGGCGACGCCCCGCCCGCGCCAGGCGGGGCGTACGGCCAGCTCGAACAGCCCGAAGGTCCGTGCGCCGTCCTCGCGCCGCATCTCCTCGGGCACCGGCTCGGTGAGCGTGTCCCACCAGCCGGTGGTCGCGGACAGCGGATAGCTGTACGCCATCCCCACCGCCGTTCCGTCGTCGAACGCCACCGCCGCCCGGAACCCCCTCCGCCGCACCTGCGACCGGAAACGGCGGAACGCCCGCTCGACATCGCGCGGACCCGCCTCGTACGGCGGCTCCGCGAACGCCTCGGCGAACACGGCCCGCAACTGCCTCTCCAGGACGGCAGTGTGCCCGCCGTCCAACACCTCGACCACGACCGTCACGCCCGCCTCCCGCTCTCCACCCGGACACCGAACGCCCGAACCCGCGCCACGAAGTCCCGCGCCGGTGCCGTACCGATCCGCTCGGCTGACGATGCCACTGCGCCCAATCGGTCCACCAGCCGGGCCGAGGCCATGCCCTGAGCTGCGGAGGCGCTCGCCAGCGCCTCCGCACAGGCCTCCTCCACCTCGCCGGCCTCCAGGAGGACCTCGGCCAGGCGCGCCCGGTACAGGGCCGCGTTCCGGCTGTACGTCGGCCCGAGCTGTTTCAGGGCCGATCGGAGGAAGGGGATCGCATGGGCGGGACGCCCGGTCTGTACGTGCCACGCGGCCGTGGCGTAGTCGATCTCGACCTGACCGGCGAACGCCGTCCACCGAGGCGCTTCGGTGGCCTTGTCCGCCCGGTCGTGCCAGGTGAGCGAGCACCGCGCCCCTGCGTCGAACTCGATCCAGCCGAGATGGGAGTGCAGAGTGCCGGACAGGAGGTGCAGGCTGCGCCCGATCCGCTCCAGGTACGAGCCGTCCGTCACCGCTATCTCGACCTGCCGCAACACCTGCACGGCGGCCCGCTGTGCGACCTTGCCGCCCTGGGAATGGTCGATCGTGTACAGGTCGGAGACCCTTGATCGAAGGAACGTGACGATGCGTAGGTCCTGGGCAACAGGGAGCACAGAGGCGCCGACGATCGCGCCCACATCTACGTCGAAGTGTCGGTGGTCCACGTCCTGACCATGCTTGCCGGCCGGACCGTGGCGCGCCCGCTCCGGTGGGACGGTGAATCCGAGTTCGGTGAGCGGGACACCCAACAGGGCTTCGATCACCGCTTGTTGACCAGGGTGAGGCAAGGGAGGATTCGGCGACTCCCAGCGGCGGAGCTGGCGAACGCTCACGGCCGCGTCGATGGCCAAGCTGTTGGCCATCGACGCGAAGGCATCGACGAAGGATTCCTGGGTGTAACCGGCGGCCTTCCGGAGATCGGCCAGCCTTCGAGCAGCCACAACGCCCCCTGCGCAGAGTCGATTGCTGGCAACACTCTGCCACCGCTGCGTGGGCAGTGGGGTGTCACGGCCGACGAGTTCGGCAAGACGGTGCACGCCGATCTTCGTGTGCCGGCCGGCTGATGATGGTGGGCCGGGGGCGGGCAGGGCGGTGGGATGATCTGTTCGGATCATCCGGGTGAGGCGGGAGCGTGGGGCGACCGCGGGCGCGGGCGGAGGGGATACCGGGAGGCACCCCTGCTCATTTCCGTCCCCACGGAGGAAGCGTTGAGAACGACGCGCGCCCTGATCCTGCTGATCGCCCTGGTCCTCTCCCTCGCGGCACCACCCGCGGCCGCCCGCGACGGCGGCCCGCCGTCGGCGAGCCCGGCCGCCACTCCGGCGGAGACGCTCACGCAGGTCATCGGCGATCCGGTGTCCGTGCCCGCGGGCAGCGGCATCGCGTTCTACGAGGCGAGGGTGGACTGCCCGCTCGGCCAGACCCCGACCGGCGGCGGGCCCAAGGTCTCCCCCTCCTACAACCCGCTGACGACGATCAGCTCCTACGCCGACGGCCGCACCTGGATCGTCACGGCGACGGGCGGCACCCCGTACGACGGGACCTTGTGGGCGACGGCCATCTGCTCCACGGAGCCGCACACCCAGGTGTTCGAAGGGCCGCACGCGGTGGCGGCCCGGAGCGAGGGGAGCGCCGAGGCGAAGTGCCCGTCCGGCCAGTACGCCACCGGAGGCGGCGGGCGCGTCGACCCCGGGGCGATCATCCTCCAGGAGTCCTTCGCCGGCGGTGACCGGACGATCTCCAGCTGGATCTACTACATCGTCAATCCCACCGAGATGACCCACTACGTGGAGTCGTTCGTGGTCTGCTCGCCGTCGCCCCACAACCAGTACTGGTCCGACAGAGCACCGCTGCCGGCTGACCACGGGACGGCCAACCACCTGGAGTCCTGCCCGTCCGGCACGGTGACCGGCGGAGGCGGCGGCGTCATCGGCGGCGCGCTCTACGAGTCCAGCCCCTGGGGCAACGGCTGGCTGGCCAGCGCCGTGAACGAGACCACCGGCCACCCGCTCCTGTTCACGTCGGCGATCTGCAAGCAGTGAGGAACTCCTCCCGAACCGATCGACCCTGATACACCGCAGGCTCCTGTTCCCGCTGCCCGGCGGAACCTTCCGGCGGGCAGCGGGAACAGCCACGTCACATACCGCTGCACAGGAAGTCGACCTGGCCGACTTCCTGTGCAGCGCTTGAGTTCCGGCGGCCCCGGCCGGCCCCGGCCGGCCCTAGCCGGGGCCGCCGGAACCGCCCGTTTCCAGTGAGGGCGGGCGAGCGTGGTTATTGGGCGCCGAGGCGGCGGAGGACGGCGGAGGAGGAGGTGCCGGGGGCGGCCGTTCGGGTGAGGGGTGGGGCGGAGGGTGTTTCGGGGGAGGGCGGGGTGTGGGGGCTGCGGCACTGTCGGGGGGGATTTTCTCCCCCGATGCGAGAGGTGGCCGGGTCATGGCTCACGGCACGAACACGAGACCGGCGGCCGAGGGCCATACCGGGCTGAAGCGGGAGGTCGGTGTCGCCGGGCTGTTGTGGGCCTCGGTGGGGGCGATCATCGGGTCGGGGTGGCTGTTCGGGGCGCAGAAGGCGGCGGTGGCGGCGGGGCCGGCGGCGTTGCTGTCCTGGGGGATCGGTGCGGTGGCGATCATCCTGCTGGCGCTGATCCACGCCGAGCTGGGCGGCCTGTTCCCGGTGGCGGGCGGGACGGCCCGGTACCCGCACTACGCGTTCGGCGGGTTCGCCGGGATGTCCTTCGGCTGGTTCACCTGGCTGCAGGCGGCGACGATCGCGCCGATCGAGGTGCAGGCGATGATCAACTACGCCCGGCACTGGTCCTGGGCGGACGGCTTCCTGAACAAGGACCTGACGCTGACCGGGACGGGCTTCGTGGTCGCCGCCGTGCTGCTCGGGGTGTTCGTCGCGATCAACTTCCTGGGGGTGAGGCTCCTGGCCCACACCAACAGCGTGGCCACCGTCTGGAAGGTCCTCATCCCGATCCTGGCGATCTTCGCGCTGGGGATCACCGAGTTCCACGGCTCGAACTTCAGCGCCCACGGCTTCGCGCCGGACGGAGCCAAGGGCGTGCTCGCCGCGATCAGCACCAGCGGCGTGATCTTCGCCCTGCTCGGCTTCGAGCAGGCCATCCAGTGGGCGGGCGAGAGCCGCAACCCCAAGCGGGACATCCCCCGGGCCGTGCTCGGCTCGGTGGTGATCGGCACGATCGTCTACGTCATGCTGCAGGTGGTGTTCATCGGCGCCCTCCCGCCGGAGACCTTCGCGGGCGGCTGGGACAAGCTCGACTACCCCGGCATCAGCGGCCCCTTCGCGGGCCTCGCGACGCTGATCGGCCTCGGCTGGCTGGCGACCGTCCTCTTCATCGACGCGGTGATCTCCCCGGCCGGCACCGGCCTGGTCTACATCACCTCCAGCTCGCGCGTCACGTACGGTCTCAGCCGCAACGGCTACGCGCCGCAGGCCCTGCAGTACACCGACAGGCGCTCGGTGCCCTGGCTCGGTCTGCTCATCGCCTGGGCCGCCGGGGTGATCTGCTTCCTGCCGTTCCCGAGCTGGCAGCGGCTGGTCGGCTTCATCACCTCGGCGGTGGTCCTGATGTACGCGGGCGCGCCGCTGGCCTTCGGGGTGCTGCGCAAGCGGCTGCCGGCGATGGAGCGCTCGTACCACCTGCGCGGCGGCTCGGTGATCTCCCCGCTGGCCTTCGCGGTGGCGAGTCTGGTCATCTACTGGGCGGGCTGGGACACCCTCTGGCGCCTGGGCCTGGCGATCGTCATCGGGTACGTGCTGCTCGGCGGGTACTCGCTGTACGCGGCCTCGAAGGGCGTGCCGAACGCGCCGCGGATGGACTTCAAGGCCGGGCAGTGGCTGCCGGTCTACCTCGTCGGCATGGGCCTGATCTCCTGGCAGGGCACCTTCGGGGTGGGCGCCCAGGGGAACCTGGGGCTCTGGTACGACATCGGCGTCGTGGTGGTGTTCTCGCTGGTCGTCTACTACTGGGCGCTGGCGGTGGCGCTGCCGGCGGAGGAGATCGAGCGCAACATCCGCGGCGTCGAGGTGCTCGACGCGGGCGGGCACTGACCGGCCCCGAAAGGAGCTTCGCCCCGCCGGGCGTCAACTGCTCGGCGGGGCAAGGATGTTCACGGCTTGCGGGTGGGCGGGGTGGTGGGCGGGGCGGTCGTGCCGGTGCCGGTGGCGTTCGGGTCCTGTCGGGGGGCCGGGTCGGGGATGTCGGCCATCGGCAGGGTCTGCTTGGGGGCGTCCTTGAGCGCCCGGTTCATGGCGTCGCGCCAGATCGGGCCGGGGCCGTCGGCGCCGAAGACCTCGTCGTAGTGGTGCCCGTTGATGGTGATGTCGCGCATCTCGACACCGCCGTCGGGCCCCCCGAGCCAGACGGAGGTGGCGAGCTGCGGGGTGTAGCCGCTGAACCAGGCGGCCTTCTTGTGGTCGGAGGTGCCGGTCTTTCCGGCGATCTGCCGGTTGCCGTCCAGCTTGAGCGCCGAGCCGGTGCCGTCCACGGTCACGCCGTTCAGGATGGTGTTGACGGCCTGCGAGGTCTCGTCGGAGATCACCTTCTCGCAGTGGCCGGCCGGGACGGGCACGTCCCTGCCGTCCACGGTGGTGATCTTGTCGATGGCGAGGGGCGTGCAGTGGTTGCCCCCGGCGGCGAAGGTCGCGTAGACGTTCGCCATGGTCAGCGGGCTCATCTCCTCGACGCCCAGGCCCATGGCGGGCACCTCCTTGAGGGGCTTGCCGCTGGCCATGGTGGTGATGCCGAACTTGTTGGCCATCTGCTTCACCGCGCAGAGCCCGATCTCCTGCTCCATCTGCACGAAGTAGGTGTTGATCGAGCGGGCCATGGCCTCCTTGAGCTGGTACGGGCCCTTCTCGTTCGGGGACTCGTTGGGCACCGTCGTCTTGGGCCGGGTGTCGTTGCGCCAGGTGCCGTCGCAGGTCTTCATGTTCGGGTAGTCGATCCTGTTCGGCGACGGGTACTCCTGCGTCGTCGGCAGGCCCGCCTCCAGGGCCGCGGCCGCGACGATCGGCTTGAAGGTCGAGCCGGGCTGGAAGCCGGTGCCGCCGCCCATCGCCGCGTCCACGTTGAAGTTGACGGTGGTCTGGTTCTTGGCCTTCTCCAGGCCGTACGGGCGGGTCTGGGCCATCGCGAGGATCTTGCCGGTGCCGGGCTCGATCATGGTCGCGGCGGCCGAGACGCTGTCGGTGACCCGCACGCTGTCGCTCACGGCGCTCTGCGCGGCGGCCTGCTTGTCCGGGTCCAGCGTGGTGTAGATCTTCAGGCCGCCGGTGTTCCAGAGCTTCGCGCGCTCCTCGGCGCTCTTGCCGAAGGCCGGGTCCTGCTTGACCACGTGCTTGACGTAGTCGCAGTAGAAGCCCATGCCGGCCTGGGCGGTGATGCAACCGTTGCGCGGGGCGTGGTAGTTGAGGCCCAGCGGGGCGGCCTTGGCCTCCTTCGCCTGGTCGGCGGTGATGTGCTTGTTCTCGAGCATCTTGTCGACCACGACGTTGCGGCGCTTGGTCGTGGTCTCGGGGTAGCGCACCGGGTCGTACTGGGACGGGTTCTGCACGATCCCGGCCAGGGTGGCGGCCTCGGCGACGGTCAGGTCCTTGTTGGACTTGCCGAAGTAGCGCTGGGAGGCGGCCTCCACGCCGTAGGCGCCGCTCCCGTAGTAGGTGATGTTCAGGTAGTTGGTGAGGATCTGATCCTTGGGCATCTCCTTGTCCAGCTTGATCGCGATCTTGAGTTCCTGGATCTTGCGGCCCAGGGTCTTGCGCTGGGCCTCCGCGACGGCGTCCTTGTCGTCCCCGGCGATCTCCACGTTGACGTTCTTCACGTACTGCTGGGTCAGCGTCGAGGCGCCCTGCGAATTGGTGCCGCTCTCGGCGTTCTTGCCGAGCGCGCGGGCGATGCCCTTGAGGTCGACGGCGCCGTGCTCGTAGAAGCGGGCGTCCTCGATGTCGACCTGGGCGTGCCGCATCAGCGGCGACATCTGCTCGGCCGTGAGGATGGTGCGGTCCCGGGCGAAGACCTTGGCGATCTGCCCGCCCTTGGCGTCGAAGATCAGCGTGGCCTGGGTCAGCGGCGGGGTCTTGAAGTCGACCGGGATGTCCTCGAAGCTCTCCGCCGTGCGCTGGGCCGTCAGCCCCACGCCGCCGACCAGCGGCAGGGTGAGGCCGGCCAGCAGCACTCCGGACACGACGCTCGCGCTCAGGAAGATCATGCCGAAGCGGGCCAGGCGCAGTGGCCCGCTCGGGGGCCGGCGGGGGGCCTCGTCGTCGGCGGGGTTCGCTATGGGCGGGTTATGTGATTCCACATCATGTCGACGTCACAAGTGTGGAGAAGGGTTGCGTGCGGAGGGCCCGGCGGGCGGTATGGGGCGGGATGTCCGGTGCTGCGCCCGCCGGGCGGGGTCACTCACGCGAGGGCGGCGTCCCAGGCGGCGTCGGCCGCGGCCAGGGCGGGCGCGGCGTCGGCGTCCGTCGCCGCGGCGAGGGCGCTGAGGCAGGCGCGGACGGTGGCGAGGGTGGCCTCGGGGCCGTAGTGGTTGACGCGGAGCATCGTGGTGGCGAGGGCGCCGCCGCCGGGCTGGACGGGCAGGGCCGGGTCGAGGCGGGCGGCGAGGGCGGTGGCGTCGACGCCGTCCGGGGTGCGCAGGGTGGTGGCGACGGGCGCGGCGTGGGCGTCCACGTGGACGTACGGGCTGAGCGTGCCGAGGGTGCGGACACCCGAGCGGGTCGCGGCGGAGGCGGCGCGGTGGCGGGCGATCACGGCCGGCAGGCCGTCCGCGGCGATGCGGTCCAGGCAGGCGCCGAGGGCGAGCATCTCCAACTGGGCCGGGGCGTGCGGGAGTACGGCGCGGCCGGCGTCCGTCCAGCGCTCCTTCCAGTCGAGGAGGGAGAGGTAGGAGCGGCGCGGGGCGGCCGGGTTGGCGGCGATCCGCTCCCAGGCGCGCTGCGAGACGGAGACCGCGGAGACGCCGGCCGGGCCGCCCATCGCCTTCTGGCCGCCGATGACGCACAGGTCGACGCCCCAGGCGTCGGTGAGCAGCGGCTCGGCGGCGACGGAGGCGACGGCGTCGAGCATCAGCAGCGCGCCGTGCTCGCGGACGACGGCGCCGATCTCCGCGACGGGGTTGGTGTTGCCGGTGGCGGCCTCGGCGTGGACGAGGGAGACGAAGTCGATGTCCGGGTTCGCGTCGAGGGCCTCGGCGACCTGCCCGGCGGTGACCGCGCCCTCGAAGGGCACCGCGAGGTCGACGACGTTCGCGCCGCAGGTGCGCAGCCAGGTGCCGAAGGTCTGCCCGTACGGGCCGGTGACGATGTTGAGCGCGGTGGAGCCCGGGTGCGCGGCGCCGCGGATCGCGGCCTCCAGCGGCAGCAGCGCCTCGCCCTGGGTGACGATGACGTCGGCCTCGGTGTGCAGCAGCGCGGCGACCTTGTCCTCGATCGCCGCGAACTCGGCGGCGCTGAGCGGGGGGAGGTCGAGGAAGGGGCTCACGGGGGGTCGGCCTTTCGTCGGGCTGGTTCGCCGGGCTGTTCGGCGGGCTGGTTCGTCGGCTGGTACGTCGGGCTGGTTCGTCGGCTGGTTCGTCGGGTCGGGGCTTGGGGGTTGGGGGCTGCCGGAAACGAGTCTGCCGCATGTTCGGTGCTTACCGGGAACGGCGGGCAAGCCCTAGAGTGCGGCCATGAGCGATGCGGTGCTGCACGTGCGGGGTCGGGTCCTGGTCGGCCCGGAGGACGTCCGGGACGAACTGTGGGTCGTGGACGGCCGGGTGAGCTTCACGCGCCCGCCCACCGCCGCGGACGTCCGTACGGTGAGCGGCTGGGTGCTGCCCGGCCTGGTCGACGCGCACTGCCACGTGGGCCTGGACGCGCATGGGGCCGTCGACGCCGCCACCAGCGAGAAGCAGGCGCTCACCGACCGTGACGCCGGCACCCTGCTGATCCGCGACGCCGGCTCCGCCGCCGACACCCGCTGGATCGACGAGCGCGAGGACCTGCCCCGGATCATCCGCGCCGGCCGGCACATCGCCCGCACCCGCCGCTACATCCGCAACTACGCGCACGAGATCGAGCCCGGCGACCTCGCCGCGTACGTCCGGGCCGAGGCCCGGCGCGGGGACGGCTGGGTCAAGCTCGTCGGCGACTGGATCGACCGCGAGCGCGGCGACCTCGCCGCCTGCTGGCCCGGCGACGCGCTGGCCGAGGCGATCGCGGCGGCGCACGAGGAGGGCGCGCGGGTCACCGCGCACTGCTTCGCGGCCGAGTCGCTGCCGGACCTGCTGGCCGCCGGGATCGACTGCGTGGAGCACGCCACCGGGCTGACCGAGGAGCTGATCCCCGTCTTCGCCGAGCGCGGGGTCGCCATCGTGCCGACGCTCGTCAACATCGCCACCTTCCCCTCGCTCGCGGCGGGCGGCGAGGCCAAGTTCCCGGCCTGGTCGGCGCACATGCGGCGCCTGCACGAGCGCCGGTACGACACGGTGGGCGCCGCCCACGAGGCCGGGGTGCCGATCTTCGTCGGGACGGACGCGGGCGGCTCGCTCGCGCACGGGCTGGTCGCGGACGAGGTGGCGGAGCTGGTGAAGGCGGGGCTGAGCCCGGCCGAGGCCCTGTCGGCGGCGAGCTGGGGCGCGCGGGCGTGGCTGGGGCGGCCGGGGCTGGAGGAGGGCGCTCCGGCGGACTTCGTGGTGTACGGGCAGGACCCGCGGGCGGACGTACGGGTGCTGGCGGCTCCGGAGCTGGTGGTGCTGCGGGGGCGCGTCGTCGAGTGAGCGGTCCTTCGCCCGCGTGATCAGCCGCTGAACGCCCTGTCGGCGTAGGCCGATAGGGTGAGAACCATGGCACCGCGTCCACTGAATGAGATCGTCGAGCCCGGTTGGGCCACCGCCCTGGAGCCCGTCGCCGGGCGGATCGCCGCGATGGGCGACTTCCTGCGCGCCGAACTGGCCGCCGGCCGCACCTACCTGCCGTCCGGCCCGAACGTCCTGCGGGCGTTCCAGCAGCCCCTCGCCGACGTGCGGGTGCTGATCGTCGGGCAGGACCCGTACCCGACCCCCGGCCACGCCGTGGGGCTGAGCTTCTCGGTCGCCCCCGAGGTGCGGCCGATCCCGGCGAGCCTGATCAACATCTTCCAGGAGTACGGCAACGACCTGGGCCTGCCGCAGCCGTCCAACGGGGACCTCACCCCGTGGACGAAGCAGGGAGTGCTGCTGCTCAACCGGTCCCTGACCACCGCGCCGCGCAACTCCAACGCGCACAAGGGCAAGGGCTGGGAGGAGGTCACCGAGCAGGCGATCCGGGCGCTGGTGGCGCGCGGGGGGCCGCTGGTGGCGATCCTGTGGGGGCGCGACGCCCGCAACCTGCGGCCGCTGCTGGGGCAGGTGCCGGCGATCGAGTCCTCGCACCCGAGCCCGTACTCGGCGAGCAGCGGGTTCTTCGGCTCGCGGCCGTTCAGCCGGGCGAACGAGCTGCTGGTGGGGCAGGGGGCGCAGCCGGTGGACTGGCGGCTGCCGTAGTGGCTCCGTAGCAGATCGTCGTCACCGCGAAACGTCAATCTCACCCCAACGGGTGAAATGACGTTCTGTGTGACTCATGTGACGGATCGTTTGAGAAGACTGGCGGCTCATCGTTTCAGCTGTCGTGTGTGGGGGTACCGCCATGTCTTCTCGCCGAATCGTTTCCGCATCCGCCGCCGCGGTGGTGTGTGCGCTGCTCACCGCTCCGCCCGTCCAGGCCGCGCCCGCCGCTCCTTCCGCGGGCAAGGCGCGGGCCGTCACCGCCGAGGTCGCCCTGGACGTCAAGCTGTTGAACAACGCCGTGGACGTCCCGGTGAACCTCGCGCTCAACAAGGTGGAGACGCCCGAGCAGCGCGACGGAGCCGTGCTGACGGCCGCGGTGGACGGCGTCGACCAGCGGCGGCCGGTCACCCTCGTCAAGGCCGAGGTCGGCAGGTCCGTCACCCGGGTCGACGACAAGGGCGCGGTCGCCTCCGTCAAGCTCGTCAACGCCGACGTCAACGCGCCCGGCCTCGCCACCGCCCTGCTCGGCGTGGAGGCGATGAGCGCCGAGGCCACCTGCCCGGTGGACGGGCAGCCCACCGCGAACGTCGTCGCGCCCGCCAAGCTGACCGTGCTGGGCAAGTCCGTCACCCTGGGCCTGTACGGGCCGACCAAGGTGGACGTTCCGGCGGTCGGCAGCGTGTCGGTGGAGTTCTCGAAGAAGACCGTGACCACGACCACGGCCGCCGCCTCCGCCCTGGAGGTGCGGGTGGAGGTGAACCCGCTGAACCTGAACGTCGCCAAGGTTACCGGGACGGTCACCGTCGCCTCGGTGAGCTGTGAGAAGCCCGCCGGGCCGTCCGCTTCCGCGAGCACCACACCTGGTGCGACCCCGAGCGCGCAGCCGGCGGCCGACGTCACCACGGCGCCGCGCGCCACGGCGTCGGGGGCCCCTGGCCACCTCGCCGCCACCGGCGGCAGCGGCGCCACCGGCCCTCTGGCCGCCGGGGCCGCGGCGCTCGTGGCGGGCGGCGCGGCCGCCCTGTGGGCCACCCGGCGGCGCCGCGCCCGCCGTCACTAGGGCCGTGAGGCACTGCGCGGCGGGGGAGTGCCGGGAGCGGCACTGCCTCACCGTGACGGTGCCAATGCGGATGGTTGGTTCACATGCGCGTTACATGAGAGGAACAACCGGGAAACGGCGGCTTGCGACGCTACGCGGGCACCCACCACCCAGCAATGCGAGGGACACGCCGTGGCAATCAAGGCCGAGTACATCTGGATCGACGGCACCAAGCCGACCGCGAAGCTCCGTTCCAAGACTCGCGTCCTGCCCAACGCCGACAAGATCCCGACCTGGGGCTTTGACGGTTCCTCGACCAACCAGGCCGAGGGCCACGCCTCGGACCGCGTGCTGGAGCCGGTGAAGGTCGTCAAGGACCCGATCCGCGGTGGCGAGAACATCCTGGTGCTCTGCGAGGTCCTCGAGACGAACGGCACCCCGCACGAGTCCAACACCCGTGCCCTGCTGCGCGAGGTGGAGTCCAAGTACACCGCTCAGGAGTCGATCTTCGGCATCGAGCAGGAGTACACCTTCTTCAAGGGCTCCCGCCCGCTCGGCTTCCCCGAGGGCGGTTTCCCGGCCCCGCAGGGCGGCTACTACTGCGGCGTCGGCGCCGAGGAGGTCTTCGGCCGCGAGATCGTCGAGCTGCACCTCGACCGCTGCATCGACGCCGGCCTGGCGATCTGCGGCATCAACGCCGAGGTCATGCCCGGCCAGTGGGAGTTCCAGATCGGCCCGGTCGACGCCCTGACCGTCTCCGACGACCTGTGGATCGCCCGCTACCTGCTCTACCGCACCGCCGAGGAGTTCGGCATCGACGCCACCCTCGACGCCAAGCCGGCCCGCGGCGACTGGAACGGTGCGGGTGCGCACACCAACTTCTCCACCAAGGCGATGCGCGAGGGCTACGAGGCCATCATCACCGCCTGCGAGTCGCTCGGCGCCTCCCAGGAGATCGTCCTGGAGCACGTCAACAACTACGGTGACGACATCCAGTCCCGCCTCACCGGCAAGCACGAGACCGCCCCGTGGAACGTCTACAGCTACGGCGTCTCCAACCGCGGTGCCTCCGTGCGCATCCCGTGGCAGGTCGAGGTGGATCAGAAGGGCTACATCGAGGACCGTCGCCCGAACGCGAACATCGACCCGTACGTCGTCACCCGCCTGCTGATCAACACCTGCTGCGAGGCCCTGGAGAAGGCCGGCCAGGTCTGATCCGCCCCCGCCCTCCGGCACCACCCGCAGGCCCCTCCCGTCCAGGGAAGGGGCCTGCGGGCTTTTCGGCCCCTTGCCCCGGCCTTCTGTCCCGGCCCCCTGCCCGACCCCTTGCCCCGGCCCATTGTTACGGGCGTTTGTCAGCTGGGCCGTTGCCCTTGAGGACGGGTGGAGGGCGAACGGATAATCGGGTACCCGACCGCAGGCACCACCGGCCGCAGGAGTGTGCCCATGTCCCTGGTCTTCCACTGGTTCCTTCCGACCAACGGCGACAGCCGGTGGATCGTCGGCGGCGGGCACGGCTCCACGCCGGGCACGGCGGGGGCCGACCGGCCGCCGGAGCTGGCGTACCTGGGCCAGGTCGCGCGCAGCGCCGAGCAGTTGGGCTTCGAGGGCGTGCTCACGCCGACCGGGGCGTGGTGCGAGGACGCCTGGCTGACCACGGCGATGCTGACGCAGGTGACCGAGCGGCTGAAGTACCTGGTGGCGTTCCGGCCCGGGCAGATCTCGCCGACGCTCGCGGCGCAGATGGCCGCCAGCTACCAACGGCAGTCCGGCGGGCGGCTGTTGCTCAACGTGGTGACGGGCGGGGAGTCCGCCGAGCAGCGGGCGTACGGGGACTTTCTCGACAAGGACGCCCGGTACGCGCGGACCGGCGAGTTCCTGGACGTCGTCGGGCGGCTGTGGGCGGGGGAGACGGTCGACCACCACGGTCCCCATCTGCGCGTCGAGGGTGCGAAGTTGAACCGGCTGCCCGATCCGGTGCCGACCGTGTACTTCGGCGGGTCCTCCCCGGCAGCCGCGGAGGTGGCCGCCCGGCACGCCGACGTCTACCTCACCTGGGGCGAACCGCCGGACCAGGTACGGGAGAAGGTGCGCCGGATCCGCGAACTGGCCGCCGCGCACGGGCGCAAGCCCCGGTTCGGCATCCGGCTGCACGTGATCACCCGGGACACCGCCGCCCAGGCGTGGGCCGAGACGGAACGGCTGCTCGCCGGAATGGACCCGGCGCGCGTGGCGCAGACCCAACGGGCCCTCGGCGAGAGCGAGTCGGAGGGCCAGCGCCGGATGCTCGCCCTGCACGGCGGCTCCGCGGAGCGGCTGGAGGTGTACCCCGGGCTCTGGGCCGGCATCGGCCTGCTGCGCGGCGGCGCGGGGACGGCCCTGGTGGGCAGCCACCGGGAGGTCGCCGACCTGATCCTCGAGTACCACGAGGTGGGGATCGACGAGTTCGTGCTCAGCGGGATGCCGCATTTGGAGGAGGCGTACTGGTTCGGCGAGGGAGTGCTCCCGCTGCTCGCCGCCCGGGGCATGTGGAACCGGCCGTGATGGGATAAAACGCTGGCGGATTCCCCATGCCCGCCGGACAATTCACGGCATGAGTCAGCCGAGTCAGCCGCTTCTCCTCATCGACGTGGACGGACCCCTCAACCCCTACGCCGCGCCGAACGAGCGCCGTCCCGAGGGGTACGAGACCCATCGGCTGCTCCCCGAGGGCTGGGTCACGCGCAACGCGCCGACGCCGCGCGACCGGGTGAAGCCCCTGAGGGTGTGGCTGAACCCCGCGCACGGGCCGGAGTTGCTCGCCCTGCCGTACGAACTGGCCTGGGCGACCACCTGGATGGAGGACGCCAACGAGCACATAGGTCCGCGCATCGGGCTGCCCGAACTCCCGTACATCGTCTTCACCAACCTCTTCGGTGACGACCCGGACGGGCTGCACTGGAAGACCCGGGAGCTGGTCGCCTGGGCGGACGGGCGCCCGTTCGTCTGGCTCGACGACGAACTCGGCCCGCTCGACATCGAGTGGATCGAGGCCAACCACCCCGGCCCGGCGCTGGCCCTGTGGATCGACCCCCGTACGGGCCTGGGCGACCTGCACTTCGAGGCGCTGCGCGAGTGGGCGGAGGGGGAGTGACGGCTCTCGGCGCAGCGCCCGGCACAGCTCTCGGCACAGCTCCCGGCACGGTTCTCGGTACCGTCGAGCGGCTCCGGCGCCACCCGGTGAAGTCGCTGCTGGGGGAGGACGTACGGGAGTCGGCGGTCGACGGGCGGGGCCTGGCCGGCGACCGCGCGCGGGCCCTGCTCGACGTCACCACCGGCCGGATCGCCAGCGCCAAGCACCCCCGGCTGTGGGCGGGCCTGCTCCGCTACACGGCCGTCACGGTCGACGGCGGCGTCAGCATCACCGGCCCCGACGGGCGCGCCGTCGACGAGACGGACCTGTCCGAGGCGCTCGGCCGCAAGGTCGCCCTGATCGCCGAACGCGCGCCCGGCGCCTCCGTCGAACGGTCCGTCCCCGAGGAGGTGCTGGCCCACGGCATCGACGCCGAAGTCGACCACACCGTCACCGAGTTGGGCCGCGCCGCCCCCGACGGCGGCTTCTTCGACTTCGCCCCCCTCCACCTGATCACCACCTCCACCCTCCACGCCACCGGCGCCGAGGCCGAGCGCTACCGCCCCAACCTGGTGATCCACACCGCCGGCGAAGGCTACGTCGAGAACGCCTGGGTCGGCCGGGAGCTGGCCGTCGGCCCGGCGCTGAGACTGCGCATCGTCGCCCCCAGCCCCCGCTGCGCCGTCCCCACCCTTCCCCACGGCCCGCTCCCCCACCACCCCGACGCCCTCCGCACCCCCGCCACCCACAACCGCCTCGTCCCCCTCCCCGGCATGCCCGCCCTCCCCTGCGCGGGCGTCTACGCCACCGTCCTCACCCCCGGTCACATCACCCTGGGCGACGAGGTCACGCTGCTCGACTGAGCACGGTGGCGAGGGTGTCGAGGAAGTGGTCGGTGGTGGGTTCGTCGCGGACGGCGATGCGGAGCCAGTCGGCGCCGAGGCCGGGGAAGGTGTCGCCGCGGCGGACGGCGAAGCCGTGGGTGCGGAGGCGTTCGCGGACGGTGGAGGCGCCGGGGAGGTGGATCAGGACGAAGGAGGCGGCGGGTTCGCCGTGGACCCGGACGGTGGGGAAGGCGGAGAGGCCCTTCAGCAGGTAGTCGCGGCGGAGGGTGAGTTCGGCCGCCGCCTCCTCGGCCTCGGCGAGGGCCTGCGGGGTGCTGCACGCCTCGGCGGCGGCGAGGGCGGGGGTGGAGACGGGCCACAGGGGCTGGGCGGAGCCGAGTTCGGCGATCAGGGGTGCGGGGGCGAGGACGTAGCCGATCCGCAGGCCGGCCAGGCCCCAGGTCTTGGTGAGGCTGCGCAGGACGACGACCCGGCCGGGCAGGTCGCGTGCGGAGGCGAGGGACTCGCGTTCGCCGGGGACGGTGTCCATGAACGCCTCGTCGACCACCAGGGTGCGGCCGGGGCGGGCGAGGGCGGCGACGGTGGCGGCGGGGTGGAGGACGGAGGTGGGGTTGGTCGGGTTGCCGAGCACCACCAGGTCGGCCTCGTCGGGGACGGCGCCGAGCCGGAAGCCGTCCGCGGGGGAGAGCAGCACTCGGTGGACCTCGTGCCCGGCGTCGCGCAGGGCCGCCTCCGGCTCGGTGAACTGCGGGTGCACGACGGCGATGTGACGTGGCGTCAGTACGCGCGCGAGCAGCACGAAGGCTTCCGCCGCCCCCGAGGTGAGCAGCACCTCCTCCACGGGCCTGCCGTGCCGGGCGGCCACCGCGGCGCGGGCGTCCCGCTGGTCGGGGTAGGCGGCGAGGTCGCCGAGGGTGGCGGCGAGCCGTTCGCGCAGCCACTGCGGCGGGGTGCCGGTGCGCACGTTGACGGCGAGGTCGACCAGGCCGAGCCCGTCGGCGCGGACCTCGGCGTCGCCGTGGTGGCGCAGATCGGGTTCGGGGGCGGTCATGTGGTGCTCCTGGGTCAGACGGAAGGCAGGCCCGGTACGTGGTGGAGATCGTACGGCCCGGGCGGTACGGCCAGCCCGGAGCCGTCGCCGAGGGCGACCAGCGCGACGGCGTGCCCGTGGGTGGCGAGGGTGGCGGCGGCCCCGGCGGGGTCGAGGACGGTTCCGGCGTGGTCGGTGGCCACGCCCGGCCAGTCCAGGACCTCCCCGCGCGTGTTCCGTACGCTTCCGGGCTCCGGCAGGGCGATGCGCCTGGTGCCCGGCCACAGCAGGGAGGCCACCGCCTCGACGGCCTCCGGCCGCCCCACCACGGCGGAGGCGCGCCGCAGTTCGGCCAGCGCGCGCGGCACCAGCAGGTCGTGCTCGCCCGGCCCGAGGCCGATCGTCGCCAGCCGTCCGCGCACCGCCGCCCGGGCGATGGCGATGGTCGACTTCGCCGACTTCCGCTTGGGGACGAGGAGTTCGCCGCCGCCGGAGCTCGCCAGCGCCGCCGCCTCGGCCACGCTCGGGGTGCCCACGGCCGTACCGACCACCTCGGAGGGGTTGGGCACGCCGACTCCCGCCAGCAGCTCGGCCGGGTGCTCCTCCACCGGGACGTTGAGGCAGCGCGCGGCCCAACCGACCGCCGGGTGCCCGCCCTTGCCCTCGACGGTGGCGATGCGGGCGATCGCGTTGCGGAGGTAGCCGGTCTCCTTGAGCACGGCCATCAGCAGCTGCATCGCCTCGGCCGCGTCGGCCCCGTCGCTCGCGCCGATGCCGACGACCAGGGTGCGGGGGACGACCAGCAGGTCGCTGCCGTCCGGGTCCTCCTGGTCGGTGACGCGCAGCACGGGGGCGTCGGCGGGAGCGTCCGGGGAGATGTGCGGCGGCAGAGGGGGCAGCGGGTACGCCACGTCCGAGACCAGCCGTACGGGCTCGCCGGCGGCCGCCGCGCGCACGGTGGCGTCCGAGCCGGCCCGGTGGAGGCGGACGGCGTGCGAGGCGAGGACGTCCAGCGGGTCCGCGGGGCGCGGCTTCCGTTCGTCGAGCACGGGCGTGGCGCCGACCACGGCCTGGACCTCCAGGGCCAGCGCGGCGGCGCGCTCCCCGCCGGCGAGCGGTACCACCCAGCGGGCCTGCGGGTCCACGCAGAGCAGGTCGACGTCGCGTGGAAGGCCGGCGTGGCTCACCAGCGTCGAGACGGTGTACGGGACGGGCCCGACGACGATCGCCTGCTTGTACCGGCTCACCACGAAGTCGACCGCGTCCGGAGCCTGGAAGCAGTTGCCGACCGAGGCGTGCCGGACCTCGCTGCCCTCCGGCCAAGCCATGTGCAGCTCCTCGGCGACCGCGCGACCGGTCCTGCCGAGGGAGACTATCCCGATCATCCGTACCCACCCCGTTCCGCTCCAGGCCCGTGCGATCCCACCACGCGCGTACGGAAGGGGTCAATCGAGATCCCTGTGACCCACGCGCCGACGAGCGGGAGCTGTTCGCCTGTTCTTCACCCGTCTTGTGCGGTACACGCCACCGCGCCCCTCCTACTCTTCTGGGCGCCCAGCACGGCCCCGTCCCGGCAGCCACCCGTCCCGGCAGCCCCCCGACACCGGAGGACCTCATGGCGTTCGCACGACTCCGCACCCCCGGAACCCCCCGCAGGCTCCGCCCGCTCACCGCCCTGGCCGCGGGCCTCGGCCTGGTCGCCGGCTCCCTCGGCCTGTGGGCCACGGGCGGCAGCGCCGCCGCCGACACCGCCGCGGCGCTCCCGGCCCCGGACCACATCGTGGTCGTCGTGATGGAGAACCACGCGTACAAGCAGGTCATCGGCAGCTCCAGCGCCCCGTACATCAACGGCACGCTGGTGGCCGGCGGTGGCACCCTGAGCCAGTCCTACGCGCTCACCCACCCGAGCCAGCCGAACTACTACATGCTGTTCTCCGGCAGCTCCCAGGGCGTCGTCGACGACAGCTGCGTGGACGTCGGCGCGCTCCAGGGCCCGAACCTGGCCTCCGAGCTGGCCGACTCCGGCCAGAGCTGGGCCAGCTACAACGAGGGCCTGCCCGGCGTCGGCGCCACCGACTGCCGCTCGGGCGACTACGCGCAGAAGCACAACCCGTGGTTCGGCTTCGGCAACGTCCCCACCTCCACCGCGTACGGGACGGACGCCTTCCCGACGGACTACAGCACCCTGCCGAAGGTCTCCTTCGTCGTCCCGGACCTGTGCAACGACATGCACGACTGTTCCGTCGGCACCGGCGACTCCTGGGTGCAGGCCAACCTCGACGGCTACGCGCAGTGGGCCAAGACCCACAACAGCCTCCTCGTCCTGACCTTCGACGAGGACAACCGCCTGGCCGGCAACCGCATCCCGACCCTCGTCTTCGGCGCCCACGTCGCCCCCGGCAGCAGCACCTCCACCCACTACAACCACTACGACCTGCTGCACACCCTGGAGGACCTGGCCGGCGTCAACGCCCACGCCGGCAACTCCGCCACCGCCACCGACATCACCGGCATCTGGAACTGACGCCCGTGTACGTCGCGGACTCCCGCAGCGCCAAGGCCCCCGTCGCGCCCGACCCGTCCAACGGGCCGGGGCGGCGGGGCGCCGCCCTTCGCGCCGTGCCGGGTGCGGTGATCGCCCTCGGCGCCGTCAGCCTGGTGACCGACGTCTCCTCCGAGATGGTCACCGCCGTGCTCCCCCTCTACCTCCTCACGGGCCTCGGCCTGTCCCCGCTCGGCTTCGGCCTGCTGGACGGCCTCCAGAACGGGTTCAGCGCCCTCGTCCGCCTCGCCGGCGGCCACCTCGCGGACCGCCGCGGCCGGGACGGGGCCTCCCGCCACAAGGCCGTCGCCGCGGTCGGGTACGGGCTGTCCGCGCTCTGCAAGCCCCTGCTGCTGCTCGCCCACACCGTGCCGCTGATCGGCGCCGTCATCGCCGTCGACCGCACCGGCAAGGGCCTGCGCACCGCGCCCCGGGACGCGATGATCTCCCTCGCCACCGAACCCGCCCACCGCGGACGGGCGTTCGGCGTGCACCGCGCCATGGACACCGTCGGCGCGCTGCTCGGCCCGCTCAGCGCCTTCCTCGTCCTGCGCCTCGCCGGCGGTCCGCTGCTCGCCGACGGCGGCGAACAGCACGGCTACGACGCGGTGTTCACCGTCAGCGCGTGCGTCGCGGCGCTCGGCGTGCTGATCCTGCTGCTGTTCGTGCCCAACCGCCAGGCAGGTGACGATCCGTCAACTCCCGCGCCCTCGCTGCGCGACAGTCTCACCCTGCTGCGCCTTCCGGGCCTGCGGCGGCTCACCGTCTGCGCCGTGCTGCTCGGGCTCACCACCGTCAGCGACTCCTTCCTCTACCTGCTGATCCAGCGTCGCCTCGGCCTCTCCGTCACCCTGTTCCCGCTGCTGCCGCTCGGCACGGCCGCCGCCTTCCTGCTGCTCGCCGTCCCCTTCGGCCTGCTCGCCGACCGGATCGGGCGCCGCCTGCTCTTCCTCGCCGGGCACGGGCTGCTGCTGCTCGCGTACGGGCTGCTGCTCTCGCCGCTGCAGGGGCTGCCGGTGGTGCTGTGCGTGCTGATCCTGCACGGCTCCTTCTACGCGGCCACCGACGGCGTGCTCGCCGCCGCGGCCGCCGACGCCGTGCCCGCCGAACAGCGCGGCGCCGGGCTCGCCCTCGTCGGCACCGGGCAGGCGCTCGCCCGGTTCGCCTGCTCGCTGCTGTTCGGCGCGCTGTGGGGCGCGGCCGGCGGCACGGGCGCGCTCGCCTGGTCGGCGGGTGCGCTGGCGCTGTGCGTGGCCGCCGCGGCCCTGGTGCTGCGACCGACCGCCGACGAGGAGACCGAATGAACCTCAAGACCCGCACCAGGGTGCTCGTCCTGCTGGTCGCCGTGCTGCTGCTCGGCGGCGTCGGCACCGGCGCCGTCCTGTACGCCGCCGACCGCAGCGCCGAACGCGACCAGGCCCAGCCCGGCGGGCCCGCCGTCCACCCCGGCGAGGTGAGCCTCGGCAAGGGCGGGCAGCTGCTCTTCCGCAACATGGCCTGGGGCCCGCACCGCGACGAGATCACCACCGTCCCCGCCGGCACGCCCGACGGCCCGCGCACCGCCTCCGGCGTCCAGTGCCTGCGCTTCCACGCCGCCTCCGGCACCGGCATCTGCCTCCAGGCCGTCCACGGCGCCCTCGAGGACACCTACCGCACCGTCATCCTCGACGACCACCTGCACGAGCTGCGCACCTTCCCCGCCGCCGGCATCCCGACCCGCTCCCGGGTCTCCCCGTCCGGGCACCTCGCCGCCTGGACGGTCTTCGTCAGCGGAGACTCGTACGCGGGCACCAACTTCTCCACCCGCACGTCGATCGTCGACGTCCGGGACTGGAACCTGCGCGAGAACCTCGAGGACTTCACCGTCGTCAAGGACGGCGCCCCCTACCAGGCGCACGACATCAACATCTGGGGCGTCACCTTCGCCGACGACACCACCTTCTACGCCACCGTCGCCAGCGCCGGGCAGACCCACCTCGTCCGCGGCGACCTGAACGCCCGCACCCTCACCACCCTCCACGACAACGTCGAGTGCCCCTCCCTCTCCCCGGACGGCACCCGCATCGCGTACAAGAAGCGCATCCCCGGGGCCTCCGCCGACTCGCCCTGGCGGCTGTACGTCCTCGACCTCGAGACGGGAGTCGAGACCGCCACGGCCGAACAGCGCAACATCGACGACCAGGCCCTGTGGACCTCCTCCGGCACCCTGCTGTACGCCCTGCCCGGCGACTACGGCGCCGACCTGTGGACCGTCCCCGCGGACGGCACCGGAAGCGCGCGGCGCGTCACCACGGCGGCCGTCGCCCCGGCGCTCCTGGGGTGAGGCCGGGATGAGGAACTCTGCCTCGCTCCCCTACGTCGAGCAGGTGTGACGTCCTGATCGAACGGGGGAGCGAGCAGCCATGGACGGCATCCCGGAAGCCCTACCGCCCGAGCGCACGGTGACCGACTCCTGGCCGGCCCTCCACGGACGGCCCGTCCTGCGGCGCACCGTCGCGGTCGGGCTCGTCCTGTTCGTCACCGTCGCCGCCGCCCTGGTCGTGCGCGGCGTCAACGCCCTCACTCTCGCCGGCCCCGGCCCCCAGGCCGACCGCGAACGCGCCGAACGCCTCGCCGGCCTCCACCCCTCCCAGCACCCCGGCGCCGGCCACTACTACGTCCCCCTCGGCGCCGTCTACACCCGCACCCCCGACGGCGCCCCCATCGCCTACCTCCACTACCGCGTCCCCGGCATCGGCGAGTTCCTCCACACCTACGACCTCCCCGCCCCCGGCCCCACCTCCCCCCTCCCACCCGACCTCACCGCCGCCCTCGGCACCGACTCCCCCACCGCCGCCCCCGAACTCCCCGCCGCCCCCGAACTCCCCGCCCCCTCCGCCCCCTCCGCCCCCACCCCTTCCACCACCCCCACCGCCCGCCACATCTACGTATCCCCCATCCCCGGCGACCCCCCGGACGCCGCCGACATCTACATCCGCGCCACCGGCTGACCCCGCCCGCGCCCTCGCGTGCAAACGCCCGCACCCCGCCGGGGGCGGGGTGCGGGTGGGCGGTGGGGGTCAGCGGGCTGCGAGTGGGGTGGGGGTGGGGGTCGGGGTTGCCGGGGTGGGGGGTGTGGTGGGGGTCGGGGTGGGCCGGCGGGTGGGGGACTGGCCGAGGAGGAGGGCGCCGAGGGCGAGGGTGAGGCCCAGGAGCTGCCAGGGGGTGAGGGTCTGGTGGAGGACGACGAGGCCGCCGAGGGTGGCGATGACGGGGTTGATCAGGCCGAGGAAGGAGGCCGGGCCCGCGCCGAGGCGCTCGATGCCGCGGAACCAGAGGACGTAGCCGATCGCGGTGCTGAAGAGGCTGAGGTAGGCGAAGCCGGAGAGGTTGGCGGCGCTCAGCGCGGGCGGGGCGCCCTCGACGAAGGCGGCGAGCGGGACGAGGACGACGGAGCCGGCGAGGAGCTGCCAGGCGGTCAGGTCCAGGAGGGTGGCGCCTTCGGGGCGGCCCCAGCGGCGGATCAGGACGGTGCCCATGGCCATCAGCGCGATCGCGCCGACCATCGCGGCGATGCCGAGGGCGTCGAGGCGGGCGTGGCCGTTGAGGACGAGCAGGGCGACCCCGCCGACGCCGACGAGTCCGGCGAACACGGCCCGTCGTCCGGGCCGTACGCCGAGGACGCCGATGGAGAACCCGGCGACGAGCAGTGGCTGGATCGCCCCGATGGTGGCGGCGACGCCGCCGGGCAGGCGGTAGGCGGCGACGAAGGTGAGCGGGAAGAAGATCCCGATGTTGAGCATCCCGAGGATCGCGGCGCGCCCCCACCAGCGGCCCTTGGGGAGCTTGCGTCCGAGGAGCAGCAGGAGCAGCCCGGCGGGGAGGGCGCGCAGCGCGGCGAGCAGGAGCGGGCGGCCCTCGGGGAGCAGCTGGGTGGTGACGAGGTAGGTGGTGCCCCACATCGCCGGGGCGAGGGCGGCGGTGGCGGCGATGCCGAAGCGCTTGCGGTCCATGAGGTCCCCCTGAACGTTGATTATCTGAACGTTGAGATATTTCTACGCCCGGAGGTCGGCGAACGTCAAGTATGTGAATGTTAAGATATCTGCCATCGGCAGCCACGGAAGGCGGAGGACCATGCAGCAGCGCGACACCATCGACGAGATCGTCGAGCAGTGGAACAGGGCCCGCCCCGAGCTCGACACCGACGCCATCGCCGTGATCGGCCGGCTGCGCCGCCTCAACGTCCGCGTCGACAACGCCCTGCGCGCGTACTTCACCACCTGCGGCCTGGACTCCTCCGAGTTCGACGTCCTCGCCACCCTGCGCCGCTCCGGCGAACCGTACGAGCTCAATGCCCGCGCCCTGCTCAAGGCCGCGATGGTCACCTCCGGCGCCATCACCAACCGCGTCGACCGCCTCTCCGCGAAGGGCCTCGTCGAGCGCAACCCCTGCCCGAACGACCGTCGGGCCGTTCTCGTCCGGCTCACCCCGGCGGGCAAGGACCTCATCGACGGCGCGATGCAGGGCCACGTCGACAACGAGGAGCGCATCCTCTCCGCCCTCGACGCCGAGGAGCGCGCCCAACTCAAGGCCCTGCTCAAGAAGTTGCTCATCGCCCACGGCGACACCGAGCCGCTGCACGACTGAGCGGCCGCCTCCGCCGTCCACGGACGACCCGGATCGAAAGCATCGGCTTCGTGGGCGTCTGGCGACGCGCGTCTTCGGGGATGCAGAGCTGCCGCAGTGGGAGCACGAGGTGTCGCCACGGCATCCGAAGGACACGGACGCCTGACTCGGGTTGTCTGCGGTCCGCCGGGGGTGGTGGTCAGAGGTGGGCGAGGACGGTGCGGGCGCAGTTCTGGGGGGTGGTATGGGAGGTGTCGACGGTGAGGTCGTAGGTGACGCCCTCGTGGACCGCGTGGGCCTGGGCGGCGGCCATGCCGGTGACGCGATCGCCTCGGGCGGCTTCGCGGGTGGCGGCGGTGGAAGGGTCGCAGTGGACGCCGACCCAGAGGACGGAGAGGCCCGCCAGAGCGTCGCGCCAGCGGGTCTGGGAGGCGGTGGTGCCGAGGAAGACCTCGTCGACGAGGATCCGGGCGCCGGCGCGGGCCATGGCGGCGACGCCGAGGGTCCAGGCGGCGTCGAGCGCGGCGAAGGCGGGGCCGACCGAGACGCTGCCGTCCCCGTCGTCCACCCCGGCGATGCCCTCGGCGCCGCCGACCAGCCGGGGTGGCAGGGCGGCGACGAGGGTGTCCGCGCCGAGGTGGAGCCAGGGGTCGGGGAGCAACTCCTGCAAGCACCGCGCGATGCTCGACTTGCCAGAGCTGGATCCCCCGTTGAGGATGATCACGTCCATGCGGGGCAGCCTAGGGCGTGTCAGACACGCCCAAGGACGCTTACGGAAGGGCGGCCGAGAATTTCGCCGCCGCCGCCGCGAAGGAGGAGGCCAGGGACGGCGCCCCCGCCCAGTGCAGGTGCAGGTAGGAGGCGTGGACGTTGCCGCCCGCGAAGCCTTCCCGGCGCGGGCCGGTGGGCAAGTGCCAGCCCCAGGCGGGGTGTTCGCCCTCGCCGGGTTCGCAGACGGTGCGGTGGAACTCGTGCCCGCGCAGCCGGGTGCCGGCCGGGGCGAGCGGGGAGTCGTGGAGGGCGACGGCCTCGCGGTAGCCGAGGGTGAGGCGTTCGGTCATGCGGGAGGCGGTGCCCAGGACTCCGCACATCGGCAGGCCGTCCAACTCCTGCCCCAGGTAGAGGAGCCCGGCGCATTCGGCGGCGATCGGGCCGCCGAGGCGGGCGAACTCGGCGATGGAGCCCCGGAGCGGGGCGTTCCCGCTCAACTCCCGTACGTACAGCTCCGGGAAGCCGCCGCCGATGACCAGGCCGGCGGTGTCCGGCGGCAGGGAGGTGGCGTGCAGCGGGTCGAAGGGGACGACCTCCGCGCCCGCCGCGCCGAGCAGTTCGGCGTTCTCGGCGTACGAGAAGGAGAACGCGGCCCCGCCCGCCACGGCGACGCGCGGACGCCCGCCCACGACGGAGACCTCCGCCGAGGCGTCCCAAGGTGAGGCGTCCAACGCGGGTGCCGTGCGCGCGAGTTCGAGCAGCGCATCCAGATCGACGGAGGAGGCGACCATCTGCCCCATGTCCGCGACCGCCTTGAGCGCCTCCGCCGAGCGCTCCACCGCCGGGATCAGCCCGAGGTGCCGCGAGGGCGTGGCGACGGCCGTCGAGCGGCGCAGCGCGCCGAGGACGGGCACTCCGGAGCCCTCCTCCAGCGCCTCCCGCAGCAGGTGCTCGTGCCGGTCGGAGGCGACCCGGTTGAGGATCACCCCGGCGAGGCGCACCTCCGGGTCCCAGGAGGCGAAGCCGTGCACCAGCGCCGCCACCGACCGGGACTGCGAGGAGCCGTCCACGACCAGCACCACCGGCGCCCGCAGCAGCTTGGCGACGTGCGCGGTGGACGCCAGCTCCCCGCGCCCGGAGGCCCCGTCGAAGAGGCCCATCACGCCCTCGACGATCGCGACGTCCGCCCCCGCCGCGCCGTGCAGGAAGAGCGGGGCGATCCGCTCGGGCCCGCACAGGAAGGCGTCCAGGTTGCGCCCGGGCCGCCCGGCGGCGAGCGCGTGGTAGCCGGGGTCGATGTAGTCGGGGCCGACCTTGTGCGGCGACACCGCCAGCCCGCGCGCGGCGAGCGCCGCGATCAGGCCGGTGGCGACGGTGGTCTTGCCCGCGCCCGAGGAGGGTGCGGCGATGACGAGGCGGGGGATGTCGCTCAAGACGGGGTCACCACTCGATACCGCGCTGGCCCTTGCGGCCCGCGTCCATGGGGTGCTTGACCTTGGTCATCTCGGTGACCAGGTCGGCGAGTTCGGTCAGCGCCTCGGGCGCGTACCGGCCGGTGATGACGACGTGCTGGCTGCCCGGACGGTCCTTGAGGACCGCCGCGACCTCCTCCGGGTCGATCCACCCCCAGTGCATGGGGTAGGTGAACTCGTCGAGCACGTAGAAGCGGTAGGTCTCGGCGGCGAGGTCGCGCTTGACCTGCTCCCAGCCCTCCTTGGCCGCCTCCTCGCTGGTCATCTCCTGCTCGGCGGAGCGCTGGATCCAGGACCAGCCGGAGCCCATCTTGTGCCAGTCGACGCTGCCGCCCTCGCCGGAGGCGCCGAGCACGCGCAGCGCGTTCTCCTCGCCCACCTTCCACTTGGCGGACTTCACGAACTGGAACACCCCGACGGACCAGCCCTGGTTCCAGGCCCGCAGCGCCATGCCGAACGCGGCGGTGGACTTGCCCTTGCCCGGTCCGGTGTGCACGGCGGTGATCGGCTGCGTACGGCGCTGACGGGTCGTCAGGCCGTCGTCGGGGACGCTCTCGGGGACACCCTTGGGCATGTCGGCTCAGGCCGCCTTTCGCACGGTGGAAACGGAACGGTTCTCGCGGACGAGCGAGGCCACGCCCTCGGCGCGCAGCTCGTCCAGGCTGACGGCGGTGCCGCCGAGCACCCCGGCCAGGGTGCGGGCGAGGCCCAGGCGCACCGGCCCGGACTCGCAGTCCAGCACCACGCTGGCCGTGCCCTGCGCCGCGAACAGCGAGGCGGCGCGCCGGGACTGGGCCAGCGCGTCGCGCCCGCCGGTGGCCCGGCCGTCGGTGACGAGGACGAGCAGCGGGCGCCGGTTCGGGTCGCGCAGCCGCTCGACCCGCAGCACGTCGTGGGCGCGCAGCAGCCCGGCGGCCAGCGGGGTGCGCCCGCCGGTGGGCAGGGACTCCAGCCGGGCCGCGCCGACCTCCACGGAGGAGGTGGGCGGCAGGGCCAGCTCGGCGCCGGCGCCCCGGAAGGTGATCATGCCGATCTTGTCGCGCCGCTGGTAGGCGTCCATCAGGAGGGACAGCACCGCACCCTTGACGGCGCTCATGCGCTGGCGCGCGGCCATCGAGCCGGAGGCGTCCACGACGAACAGCACCAGGTTGGACTCCCGCCCCTGGCGCACCTGTTCGCGGAAGTCGTCCTTGTGCAGGACGAGCGCCCGCCCGTCGCGCCCGCGCGCCACCTGGTGCGGCGCGGCGGCCTGGAGGGTGGCGGTCAGGTGCAGCCGGCTGAGCGTGCCCTGGGGGCGGCGGGCGCGGATGGTGTGCCCGCCGGTGGTCTCGGCGGGGGAGCGGCGGCCCTGGGCGCCGTGGCCGGTGCCCTTCACGGTGAACAGCCGCGTACGGTACGGGTCGTTGGCCGCCACGGGCGCCGACTCCCGCGCGGGGGCGGGGTGTTGGGCGGGCATCGCGGGGACGTCGACCTCCGGGGAGGAGTCGGACGCCTCCGGTCCGCCGCCTTCGACGGGCTCCGGGGCGCCGCCGCCCCCGTCCGGCCCGCCCCCGTCCGGCCCGCCGCCCTCCGGCCCGCCGCCGTCGGGGCCTTCCCCGGGCCCGTCGCCCTCGGGCTCCGGGTCCGGTTCGTCGTCCCCGTCCGCGGCGTGCTCCTCCAGCGTCCGGTCCAGCTGCTCCTCGTCCAACCCCGGCGCGTCGAACGGGTTGCGCCGCCGCCGGTGCGGCAGCGCCAGCTGCGCGGCCTTGCGGACGTCCTCCTCCAGCACCTCCGTACGCCCCGCCCAGGCGGCCAGCGCGACGGCGGTGCGCGCCATCACGATGTCCGCGCGCAGCCCGTCCACCTCGAACGCGGCGCACACGGCGGTGATCTGACGCAGCGCCACATCCGTCAGCTCGACGGACGGCAGCAACTCCCGCGCGGTGGTGATGTGTTCGGCGAGCTCCCGCTCCTGCGCCGCGAACCGCGCCGCGAAACCGGCCGGGTCCGCGTCGTACGCGAGCCGCCGCCGCACGACCTCGGCGCGCTCCGAGGGCTCCCGGGTGGCGGCGATCTCGACGGTGAGCCCGAACCGGTCGAGCAGCTGCGGCCGCAGCTCGCCCTCCTCCGGGTTCATCGTGCCGACGAGCAGGAACCGCGCCGCGTGCCGCACCGACACGCCCTCGCGCTCGACGTACGAGCGGCCCATCGCGGCCGCGTCCAGCAGCAGGTCGACGACGTGGTCCTGGAGCAGGTTGACCTCGTCGATGTAGAGCACGCCCCGGTGCGCCTTGGCGAGCAGCCCGGGCTCGTACGCCTTGACGCCCTCGGCCAGCGCCCGCTCGAGGTCCAGCGAGCCGACGATCCGGTCCTCGGCCACGCCGACCGGCAACTCGACGAGCTGGGACGGCCGTTCGCGAACATCGAAGGAGTCGTGCGGCCCGTCCGGGCACTGCGGGTCGACGGACCCCGGCTCGCAGGCGAAGCGGCAGTCGTCCACGACGGTGATGGACGGCAGCAGCCCGGCCAGCGCCCGCACCATGGTGGACTTGGCGGTGCCCTTCTCGCCCCGCACCAGCACGCCGCCCACGGCCGGGGAGACCGCGTTCAGCAGCAGGCCGAGCCGCAGGTCGGCCATGCCGACGATCGCGGTGAACGGATAGCGGACGTCACTCATGCGTCACTCCCAGTCGTTGCCGTTGTCGTTCCCATGGCCACGGGCGAAGGCGCCCCCGGCGGCAGGAACGGCAGCGATCCGGCCGCCGGCACCCCGCCCTCGATCAGCTTCCACAGCGCGTCGGTGTCCGCGTGCTCCTCGATCAGGTCGCCGAGGCGGTCGAGCCGCGATTCCCGGGCCGCCGCGAAACAGGTGTCCGGCGCGGGGATGAACGCACGCCCCGCCAACTCGGCGACCTCCCGAAGGAGTTCACGGCGGAACCCGTCGTTCTCCAGCGCCCCGTGCCAGGTGGTGCCCCACACCGAGCCGACCCGGCAGCCGTCCAAGAACGGCGAACCACCATCGACCGACACCACCCCGTGGTGGATCTCGTACCCCTCCACCCGCTGCCCGTACGCGGAGCCCACCGGCCGCGCGAGCACCTTCTCCACGCCGAACCGCACCCGCGTCGGCAGCAGCCCGAGCCCGTCCACGGCGCCCGCCCCGGACTCCACCTCGTCCACGATCGAGCCCGCCAGCATCTGGTAGCCGCCGCAGACGCCGAGGACCGGCAGCCCGGCCGCCGCCCGCGCCTTGAGCGCCGGCTCCAGCCCCCGCTCCCGCAGCCAGGCGAGGTCCGCCACGGTGGCCCGGGTGCCGGGCAGCACGACCAGGTCCGCGTCGGCCAGCTCCTCCGGCCGCGTGGCCCAGCGCACCAGCACGCCCGGCTCCTGGGCGAGCGCGTCCAGGTCGGTGAAGTTGGACAGCCGGGGGAAGCGCACCACGGCCACCCGCAGCACGTCGGCACCCAGCGGCCCGCGCCCGTCGGAGGCGCTCCGGTCCACCACCGTCGACAGGTCCAGCGAGTCCTCGGCGTCCAGCCACAGCCCGGGCAGCATCGGCAGCGTGCCGAGCACCGGACGGCCGGTCAGCTCGCGCAGCATCTCCAGCCCGGGCGCCAGCAGCCGGGCGTCGCCCCGGAACTTGTTGACGAACCAGCCGGCCACGTGCCGCTGGTCCTCGGCCGACAGCAGCGCCAGCGTCCCGTACATCGCGGCGAACACCCCGCCGCGGTCGATGTCCCCGACGACCACGACGGGCAGGGCGGCGGCCGTGGCCAGGCCCATGTTGGCGATGTCCCGGTCGCGCAGGTTGATCTCGGCGGGCGAGCCTGCGCCCTCGCAGACGACCACGTCGAAGCGCGCCCGCAGGTCCGCCAGGCACTCCAGGGAGCGCTCCAGCAGGACGGGCTTGCGCTCCCGGTAGTCCAGCGCGCCGACCTCGGCGACGGGCCTGCCGAGCAGCACCACCTGGCTGCGCCCGTCCGCGCCGGGCTTGAGCAGCACCGGGTTCATCGCCGCCTCCGGCTCGACGCGGGCGGCCTGCGCCTGCATCGCCTGGGCACGGCCGATCTCGGCGCCGTCCAGGGTGACGAAGGAGTTCAGCGACATGTTCTGGGCCTTGAACGGCGCGACCCGCACGCCCTGACGGACCAGCCAGCGGCAGATCCCGGCCGTGACCACGCTCTTGCCGGCGTCCGAGGTCGTCCCCGCGACCAGCAGCGCGTTGCTCATCTACCTACCCCTCCACAGCCGCAGGGCCAGGTGCCCCGCGACGGACGTACCCAGCGCCAGCGCGCCCACCCGCCGCGACAGCGTGCAGGCCCGTTCGATGTCGTCGACCGTCACCGGCCGCAGCTCCTCGCCCAGGACGGGCCGGTGCTCCACCCGGGTGCCGTACTGCAGCGTCCCGCCCAGGCGCACGCCCACGGCGCCCGCGAAGGCCGACTCCGCCTGGCCCGCGTTGGGGCTCGGGTGCGAGGAGCCGTCGCGCCGCCAGACGCGCCAGGCCGTACGGGGCTCGGGCGCGGCGGCCACCGTCAGCAGCGCGGTGAGCCGGGCGCCCGGCCAGCCCGCCACGTCGTCGAGGCGGGCGGAGGCCCAGCCGAAGCGGGCGTAGCGGGGGGAGCGGTGGCCGACCATGGCGTCCAGGGTGTTGACAGCGCGGAAGGCCAGCAGTCCGGGCGTCCCGGCGATGGCGCCCCAGGTCAGCGCGTTGACGACGGCGTCGGCGGTGTTCTCGGCCACGGACTCGACCACCGCGCGGGCGATCTGCTGCCCGTCGAGCGCGCTCGGGTCCCGCCCGCACAGGTGCGGCAGCCGCTCCCGGGCGGCGGCGAGGTCCCCGGCGGCGAGCGAGCGGCCGATGGTGCGCGCCTCCCGGGTCAGCGAGGTGCCGCCGAGCACCGTCCAGGTGGCGGCGGCGGCCAGCGCGGCCCGGCCCAGCGGCCGGCGGCCCACCGTACGGTCCAGGGCCAGCGCGCCCGCCGCGACGGTGCCCACGCACAGTGCCGTGTACGCGGCGCCCGCCGCCCGGTCGTCGCGCCACAGCCGCCGCTCGAGGCGGCCCGCGGCGCTGCCGAACAGCGCGACGGGGTGGCCCCGGCGGGGGTCGGCGAAGCGGGAGTCGGCGGCGTAGCCCGCGACGGCGCCCAGCGCGAACGCGGCGGCGCGGGTCAGCGGGCGCATACGACCGGAGAGGGCCTGAAGGTTCGGGCAGCCTGCATCGCGTGGGTGTCCTCACTCAGGGTCCGCGCCCTGGCTCGACGTAACGGCGGCGAGAGTCTCCTGGCTTCCGGGTCGGACGCGCGCCCGGGCCTTCCAGCGGCTTCTGACGGCCCGCCGTGGCGAAATTCCGGGCGTGCTCCCCGGTGACAGTGGCGGGACCGCGCCGGATTCGCACCGGCTTCCTCTCCATGCCTCCGATTGGCCCCGAAATCCCACCACGCCCTCCGACGGGGAGTCAACCGAGGTCACGGAGGGTTTGGTCACACGATCGGCCCGGCCCGGTGGCCGCCCCCACCGGCGGCCGGGTGAACTGGTGCTCGACTCACATCGGGAGCAGCAGAGCGGGGAGTGGATATGCGTTGGGGAACCGCGGCCGTCGTGGCGGCCGCCGCCGTGGGTGCCGGGGCCGCCGCCGTGCTGGTGATCGGCCGCCGGGCCTCGGAGCGGATGGTCCGCCCGGAGACGGTCGTCCTGGAGTCCGGCCCGGTCCACGTCAAGAGCCTCGGCGCCGGCCGGGCCACCTTCACCCGGCGCCCCGAGACCCTGATGCCCGGCCGCTGGGCCGTGGAGTGGGCGGACGGCGGGCACGCCGTGGTCGGGGAGGTCCTCCACGGCGACGAGGAGGGCGTCACCCGCCGCCTGGTCCGCGCCGACCGCGGCACCCTCGCCCCCGGCACCGAGGTCCGCTTCACCCCGCGCGTACTGCTCGGCGACCCGACCGAGGCCCTGGGCCTGCCCTTCACCGAGACCGCCGCCGAGGGAGAACTCGGCGCCCTGCCCGCCTGGTACCTCGGCGGCAAGCGCGGCACCTGGGTGATCCTCGTCCACGGCCCCGGCGCCGACCGCGGCCAGGCGCTGCCCGTGCTCCCCGTCCTCGACCACCTGGGCCTGCCCGCCCTCGCGATCACCTACCGGGGCGACGAGGGCGCCCCCGCCTCCCCGGACGGGCTCAGCCACTTCGGCGAGACCGAGTGGCGCGACGTCGAGGCCGCGATCCGCCTGGCCCTCGACAACGGCGCCGGCAAGGTGATCCTCTACGGCTGGTCGGTCGGCGCGACCATGGTCCTTCAGGCCGCCGCCCGCTCCGCCTGGCCCCACGCCATCCGGGGCCTGGTCCTGGACTCCCCGGTGCTCGACCTCCCCGGCTCCGCCCGCCGCGACGCCCGCCGGGCCGGCCTCTCGAGCACCGCGGCCGAACTCGGCGCGCTCGCCGCCGAAGGCCGTACGGGGGTCGACCTCGCCGACTTCGCCCGCATCGCCGAGGGCACCGACCTGCGGGTGCCCACCCTGCTGCTCCAGAGCCCGGACGACACCGTCGCCCCCCTCGGCCCCGCCGAGCACCTCGCCACCGTCCGCCGGGACGTGGTGAGCCTCAAGCTCTTCCCCGGCGCCGACCACGCGGCCCTGTGGAACTCCGCCCCCGAGCACTACACCGAGCTCCTCCGCCGCTGGTTCACCCCCCTCCTGTAGAGCGCCTTCGGTCACTCGAAGTGACCGTCCGTACGGCCACCGCGACAACCCGGCATGTCCCCGCCACACGTTTCCGGCCAGGCGGTTTGCCTCTGTTGCCCGATCTTGCGGAGGTGCTGTAAGCGCGTGGTCGGTCGTACGGACAACCGGATGTGACAGAAGGCCCGTGCAAGGGGAAGACTGCTCGACGTGACGTCTCGGAACCCGCGCGACCGTGATGCCCCGCTCCAACCGACGATCGGTACCGGTGCGACGGTGACCCGTCTCCCCGGTACGGCCCAGCGGCCCACCGACGGCAGGCCGGGCCGGGCCGCCGTACCCCGTCGGCGAGGGCCCGCCCCGGCCCCCGGGCGAGGCCGGGTTCCGGTGCCCGAGGGCTTCCCCGCACCGGCCGAGCTGGCGCCCCTGGCCCGCCGGATGCTCGTGGACGCCGTCCGCGTCGCCCGCTGGGCCGGCGAGCTGGACGAGGTCGACAAGCGCGGCGAGCTGCTCCCCGACGACGCCCGCGCCGCGGGCCGCGCCCTGGCCATGACGGTCGGCGCGGCGGCCAAGGCGTGGGGTCAGGCGCTGCTGGTCGGCCTGGTGGAGGCCCGGGACGCCGGCGCCGGCCCCGGCTGGCGCCTGCACGCCTGGGAGCACGACGACGAGGCCGTGGTGCGCGGCTGGTCCGCGATGTTCGACGCCTGGACGCTGCTGGCCCCCGTGCCGCCCGCCGCCCTGCGCGGCGTCTTCGCCGTCCTGGCCGGCCAGGCCGTGGACCAGGCCCCGCAGCTGCTGTCCTTCCTGCACCTGGTCGCCGGGCCCGTCCCGGACAGCGAGCTGCTGGAACTGCTGCGCCGCGGCCTGGACGAGCGCCGCGTGGGCGGAGCCGCCGGACCGGGCCTCTCGCCCGTGCCGCACGCCGCCTCCGCCGTCTCGGCCGTGCGCGGCACCTGCCGCGAGCCGCAGATCGACACCCCGGCCGCGCCCTCGGACGTGGCCGCCGTCCTGGACTGGATGCTGGACGGCCTGGCGGCCGTCGGCGCCGTGGTGCGCCGGGACGAGGCCGCCGAGCTGTCCCCGCTGGGCCACTGGGCCGTGCGCGCCAAGCTGGAGGAGATCTGCACGGTCGCCCAGACAGCGGCCGGGCACATCGAGCAGAGCGCCTTCGAGCTGCTGAACGCCTGCGCCGACTACTCGCCGGGCCCGGCCCGCGCCGAGTTCCGCGCCTGGGTGGCCGCCCGCCCCGCCGACCGCGCGGTGGCCGAGCTGCTGGACGCCGCCCAGGGCGACGACGCGCTGGTGCGGGGCCTGGCCTTCGAGGCCCTGCGGGTGGCCGGCGGCCCGGCCGAGCAGGCGGTGCGCGCGGCGGTGGACGAGCCGGTGCTGCGCCCGTACGCCCTGCTGTGGCTGGCGGAGCGCGCCGACGAGGGCGTCTCCCCGGCGGACGTGCTGGGCGCGGAGGACGCGGCCTGGCTCTGGGTGGACACGGCGGCGGCGGTGCTGGACCACGGCGAGACGGAGCTGCTGGTCGGCCACGTCGAGGGCGCCTCGGCGGGCGACCCCGTCCGGCTGTTCGCCCGCGCCCGCCAGTCCGGGCACCCGCGCGCGGCCTCGGTGCTGACGGCGGTCTCCGGGGTGCACCCGGACCCGGGCGTGGCCAGGGCGGCCCGCCGCTCGGCCTTCAGCGTCCACACCGGCGGGGCGTAACCGGATACGAGGAAGGGCCCGGAACCTGATCCTGGGTTCTAGGAGTCGTTGCAACACCCCAGCTCAAGGGGTGGGATGGACTTCGAGATCCGCAAGGACCGGACGGCTCAGGGGCGCAGGAAGCT
>NZ_JBITFA010000024.1:0-98061 GCF_044455705.1 Kitasatospora sp. NPDC051170
TCCGACGTTTCAAACTCTAGCCGATCCCCGCTCCGAAAAGCGAATCCGGCCGCAATCCGATAAAACGAGCACGCCGAATAAGGCCCAAGCCGCGAGCCGAAAAAGGCAGACGCGACCCAGCCCGAACCGGGAAGTGGTGTTTCGAAGGATTGGCTGCTTCGGGACCGTCCGCGCCGATGCGTGTCCGGTGCTCCCTGCCAGGCAGCTCGAAGAACTCTACGCGTCTCGACCCTCGGATGCAAACGCGGTGCAAAGGAGCCGGCCGGGCCCCTGGTGGTCCAGGGGCCCGGCCGGCTGCGACTCCGTACGTACGGACTCAGGTGTTGGTGGGGAAGCCGAGGTTGATGCCGCCGTGCGAGGGGTCCAGCCAGCGCTGGGTCACGGCCTTGCCCCGGGTGAAGAACTGCACGCCGTCCTGGCCGTAGGCGTGGGCGTCGCCGAAGAGGGACGCCTTCCAGCCGCCGAAGGAGTAGTAGGCGACGGGCACCGGGATCGGCACGTTGATCCCGACCATGCCGACCTCGACCTCGAACTGGAAGCGCCGGGCCGCGCCGCCGTCGTTGGTGAAGAGGGCGGTGCCGTTGCCGTACGGGTTGGCGTTGATGAGCGCCACACCCTCCTCGTAGGAGGCGACGCGCACCACGGAGAGGACCGGGCCGAAGATCTCGTCGTTGTAGACGGACATGCCGGGCTTCACGTGGTCGAACAGGGTGGGGCCGAGCCAGAAGCCGTCGCCGGTCGGAGCGCCGTTGGCGTCCTCGCCGGTGACCGGATGCTTTCGGCCGTCCACAGCCAGCTCGGCGCCGTCCGCGACGCCGGACTCCACGTAGGAGGTGACCTTGTCGCGGTGCTGGCCGGTGACCAGCGGGCCCATCTCGGAGTCGCCGTTGCAGCCCGGGCCGACCTTGAGGGTGGCGATGCGCTGCTTGATCTTCTCCACGAGCTCGTCGCCGATCGGGTCGACGGCGACCAGGACGGAGACGGCCATGCAGCGCTCGCCGGCCGCGCCGAAGCCCGCGTTGACGGCGGCGTCGGCGGCGAGGTCGAGGTCGGCGTCGGGCAGGACCAGCATGTGGTTCTTGGCGCCGCCGAGGGCCTGCACGCGCTTGCCGTAGCGGGTGCCGGTCTCGTAGACGTAGCGGGCGATCGGGGTGGAGCCGACGAAGCTGACGGACTTGACGTCCGGGTGCTCCAGCAGGCGGTCGACGGCGACCTTGTCGCCGTGCACGACGTTGAAGACGCCGTCCGGCAGGCCCGCCTCCTTCCACAGCTCGGCGAGGAAGTTGGCCGCGGACGGGTCCTTCTCCGAAGGCTTCACCACGACGGTGTTCCCGGCCGCGATGGCGATCGGGAAGAACCACATCGGCACCATCGCCGGGAAGTTGAACGGCGAGATGATCGCGACGGGGCCGAGCGGCTGGCGGATCGAGTAGACGTCGACGCCGGTGGACGCCTGCTCGGTGTAGCCGCCCTTGACCAGCTGCGGGATGCCGCAGGCGTACTCGACGACCTCCAGGCCGCGAGCGATCTCACCGAGGGCGTCGGAGTGCACCTTGCCGTGCTCGGAGACGATGATCGACGCCAGCTCCTCGCGGCGGGCGTTCAGCAGCTCGCGGAAGGCGAAGAGCACCGTGGTCCGCCGGGCGATCGACGCGGTGCGCCAGTCGGCGAAGGCCGAGGCGGCGGCGGCCACGGCCTGGTCGACCTCCGCGATCCCGGCGAAGTCGACCTGTCCGGCGACCTGGCCGGTGGCCGGGTCGAAGACGTCGCCGCGGCGGGGCGCGGCACCGGCGGTGGCGACGGGCTTGCCGCCGATCCAGTGAATGATGTGCTTGCTCAAGGTCCGTCTGCCTCCGAAGTCCCGGGCGGCGCGCTGCCGCCGGTACGGTCCGGCGCCGCCGGACCGGGGGGCCGGGCGACGGGTTTCACGGGGCTACCGCGTTCGTCTCCCAGTCTGGTGGCCACCCGGCCCGGGCTCAACGAACAGGCTGACGGGTATCGCGGATTCAGCCTTACAGGTCGTTCAGCACGGTCCGCCCGGGCATCAGCCCGCCCTCAGGCGTCCGCGTCCGCATCCGCGTCCTCCAGATACGGGTCGTGCAGCCCGTCCGGCGCCTCCTGCGTCTCCAGCAGGTCGAGCCGCAGGTCCTGCGCCCAGGCGAGCGCCCATCGCTTGAGCCCGTCCACCTCCTCCGCCGGGAGGCCCCGGGCGCGGAACCGTCCGTCGGCGGCCTCGGCCAGGGTCTCCAGCCGGTCGGCGAGCCCGGTGGGCTGGAAGTCGGCGTCCAACTCCCGGGCCAGCGCGACTAGTTCGCCCTCGCGGTAGTCGCCGGTGAGGGCGTGCACATCGATCAGGTCCCTCGGCATGCCCCGGTCGACGAGCAGTGCGGTCGTGAGCGCCGCCGCGTCCTCCAGGGCGACGACGGGCAGCGTCACCGGGGGCTCCTCCGGCCCGGGGGCACCGAGCTCGAGCCGGACGGGCCGGTGGCCGAGCGGTTCCTTGCGCAGCTCCACCCCGTGCGAGCGCCCGCCGAGCGCGAGGCGCACCGTGAGCTGTTCCAGCCGCGGCGTGCCGGGCCGTTCGAGGGCCTCGCCGCCCGCCGCCCGGTAGGCCCCGGCGAGGGCGGCTGCCACCGCGGTCAGGTCGGCGCCGCCGGTGACCAGGGTGAGCCCGTCCTGAGCGCAGGCCGCCACGCCGTGGGCGCGCAGCGCGTGCGCGCCGGCCAGCGCCAGTCCGTACCGGTCGCAGACGGACGCGGCCACGGCGGCGAGGCGCAGCTGGGCGGGGCCCGGGCGCAGGGAGGGGTCGGCGGTGTGCGGGGCCGTGGTGTGCGGGGCCGTGGTGTGCGGGGCGGTGCTCACGATTCCAGTCTGACCCGCCGCCCGTACGCCCGCCGCCCCGCGAATCAGCCCCGCGAATCAGGCCGACGAATCAGCCCCGCGAGACCTCACCAGTCGGTGAGCCCCGCCGCCGCCTCGTGCAGGGCCAGCTCCAGCATCACCGGGTCGTTGAGCCGCCCGGAGCCGTCGGGCGGCACCAGCCACCGCACCCCACGGCTGCGACGCCCGGGGTGCGGGACCGGGATCCAGGTGCCCTCCCCCGAGCTGCGCACCCCGGTGCCGATCCACCGCGCGGCGGTGCCCACCGGCACGAGGAACCCGACGTACCCGCTCCCGGAACCCCCGGAATCCCCGGAACCGCCGGAGTCCGTGAACACGGGCCCGCACGGCCCGGCGGCCAGGACGTCGAGTGCCGGGCGCCCGAGCCGGCCGGGGACGGTGAGGACGTCCCAGCGGCGCCCGGCGGGCAGCAGCATCACTCCCAGCCCGGTGCGTTCCCAGTGGGCGCGGAACGCCTCCGGGTTCGGCATCACCTGGGCGAGCCAGTGCAGTCCGGTGGTCTCCATGTCGTCTGTCCCCGCTTCTCGCACGCGTTCCGTTCGCTGCGGCGGGTGCTGCGGGACCCGCCGTCACCAAGGAGAGGCGGACGACGGGTCCCTCTTACACGGGTAGCGGGCTCAGCTGTCGAAACCGAGCCCCAGCCGGTCGAGCGTGCGCAGCCACAGGTTGCGGTGGCCGCCGTTGCGGTCGGCCGCCTCCAGGGAGCGGGTGGTGATCCCGATACCGGCCCAGCGCACGGGTTCGGGCGGGAACGGCAGCGGCTTGCTGCGGACCATGTCCAGCTCGGTGCGCTCGGTGCGCTCCCCGGCGAGGAGGTCGAGCATCACCTCGGCACCGAAGCGGGTCGCGCCGACGCCGAGCCCGGTGTAGCCGACCGCGTAGGCGACTTTCCCCCGGTACGCGGTGTCGAAGAAGGCCGAGAAGCGGCTGCAGGTGTCGATGGCACCGCCCCAGGCGTTGGTGAAGCGCAGCCCCTCCAGCTGCGGGAAGCAGCGGAAGAAGTGCCGGGCGAGGGTGCGGAAGGTCTCCGGCCGCTGGTCGTACTCGTGCCGGACGTGGCCGCCGTAGTGGTAGACCGCGTCGTAGCCGCCCCAGAGGATGCGGTCGTCGGCAGTGAGCCGGAAGTAGTGGAACTTGTTGGCGCTGTCGCCGAGCCCCTGCCGCCCGCGCCAGCCGATCGCGGCGCGCTGCTCCTCGCTGAGCGGCTCGGTCATCAGCGCGTAGTCGTACACGGGGACGACGTACGGACGTACGCGCCTGAGCAGGGACGGGAACACGTTGGTGCCGAGCGCGACGCGGCGGGCGAGGACCCGGCCGTACGGGGTGCGGGCGGCCATGCCGGCGCCGTGCTCGCGCAGTTCGGTGGCCCGGGTGCGCTCGTGGATCCGCACGCCCTGGGCGAGGCACGCCTCCTTGAGGCCCCAGGCGAGCTTGGCGGGGTGGACCATGGCCACGCCCTCCTTGTCCCAGAGGCCGCCGAGGAAGGTCGGCGAGTCGACCTCGGCGCGCAGCTGGTCGGCGTCGAGGACGGTGAGGTCGAAGCCGTACCGCTGGACGGCCTCGGCGATCTCGTGGAGCTCCTCGACCTGGTGGGGCTGGGTGGCGACGTCGATCTCGCCGGTGCGCTCCCATTCGGCGTCGATGCCGTAGCGCTTGATCGCGGCCTCGATGCCGTCGAGGTTGGCGGCGCCGAGGCGTTCGAGCCGGGCGAGTTCGGAAGGCCAGCGCTGGAGTCCGTTGCCGAAGCCGTGGGTGAGGCTGGCCGCGCAGAATCCGCCGTTGCGCCCGGAGGCGGCCCAGCCGACCTCGTTGCCCTCGAGGAGGACGACGTCCAGGGAAGGGTCGCGCTCCTTGGCGAGGAGGGCGGTCCAGAGCCCGGAGTAGCCGCCGCCGACGACCAGCAGGTCGCAGCTGGTCTCGCCGACCAGGGCGGGCAGCGCCTCGGGCCGCCCTGGGTCCTCCAGCCAGAAGGGGGTGGGCCTGGCGTCACTGAGCGCGCGGGCGGAGTCCATGCATTATCAGCTGCTTTCCACTGATTGGGGACGGTACGGGGCCATCGCTGACCGACCGTATGTCAGGCGGCGGCCTTGCGGCGGTTGCCGATCCACTGGCCGACGACGGTCAGCGCGACGGCGGCCAGGAACATCGCGGTGCCGATGACGTTGACCTGCACCGGGATGCCGCGCTGCGAGGCGCCCCAGACGAACATCGGGAAGGTGACCGTGGACGGGCCCGAGTTGAACTGGGTGATGATGAAGTCGTCGAAGGAGAGCGCGAAGCTGAGCAGCGCGCCCGCCGCGATGCCGGGGGCGGCCAGCGGGAGGGTCACCCGCAGGAAGGTCTGGACGGGGGTCGCGTACAGGTCCTGGGCGGCCTGTTCGAGCGTGGGGTCCATGCTCATCACGCGCGCCTTGACGGCCGTCACCACGAAGCTGAGGCAGAACATGATGTGCGCGATGAGGATGGTGGTGAAGCCGAACGGGATGCGCATGTTGAGGAACAGCGTCCCGAGGGAGGCGGCCATGACCACCTCGGGCATGGCCATCGGCAGGAAGATCATCGCGGTGGTGGCCGAGCGGCCGCGGAAGCGGTACCGGGCCAGCGCGAAGGCGACCATGGTGCCGAGGACGGTGGCGCCGATCGTGGCGAGCACCGCGACCTGGAGGCTGAGCGAGAGCGACTGGCACATGTCGGCCACGCCGCAGGGGTCGGTCCAGGCGTCGGTGGAGAACTCGTTCCACTCGTAGTTGAACTTGCCGGCGGGCCTGTTGAAGGAGAAGGCCAGCACGACCAGGTTGGGCAGCACGAGGTAGGCGAGGGCCAGCAGGCCGGCCAGCACCACCAGGTGGGCGCGGATCCAGGTGAGGATGCGGGACATCAGACGAGTTCCTCCGTCCCGGCCTTGCGCATGTAGACCGTCACCATGCCCAGGATCAGGGCCATCAGGATGAAGCTCAGCGCGGCCGCCGTGGGGTAGTCGAGCACGTTCAGGAACTGCTTCTGGATGCCGTTGCCGACCATCTGCTCGCTGGGCGAGCCCAGCAGCTGGGCGTTGATGTAGTCGCCGGAGGCCGGGATGAAGGTCAGCAGGGTGCCGGCGACGACGCCGGGCAGCGAGATCGGGAAGGTCACCTTGCGGAAGGTGGTGAACGGCCGGGCGTACAGGTCCGAGGCCGCCTCGTGCAGCCGGGGGTCGATCCGCTCCAGCGAGGTGTACAGCGGCAGGATCATGAACGGCAGGAAGTTGTAGGTGAGGCCGCAGACCACGGCCAGCGGGGTGGCGAGCACCCGGTCGCCGGAGGTGAGGCCCAGGGCGTCGGTGACGTCCAGGACGTGCAGCGCGTTGAGGGCGCCGACCACCGGGCCGCCGTCGGACAGAATCGTCTTCCAGGCCAGGGTGCGGATCAGGAAGCTGGTGAAGAACGGCGCGATGACCAGGATCAGGATGACGTTGCGCCAGCGCCGGCTCGCCTTGAAGGCGATGGTGTACGCGAGCGGGTAGCCGATGGCCAGGCAGAGCACGGTGGCGGTGGCCGCGTAGGAGAACGAGCGGACGAAGTGCCACTTGTACTCGACGAAGGCGTCCCAGTACGTCGAGAAGTGCCAGGTGACCTGGAAGCCCTCCTCGAGGGAGCCGGTCTGCAGCGAGGTCGACGCCTGGTAGACCATCGGGACGGCGAAGAAGACGACCAGCCAGGCGATGCCGGGCAGCAGCAGCCAGTACGGGGTGAGCCGGCGCCTCGGCTTCCGGGTCCCCTCGGCGAGCGGTACGGCCTGCGGCGGCGCGGCCGGGGCGGTGGCGGTCACGAAGCCTCCTCGGCGGTGCCCGCGTCGATCGCCTGCGCGGCGTCGAGGGCGAAGGAGTGCGCCGGGTTCCAGTGCAGCAGCACGGGGGCACCGGGGACGATCCGGGCGTCGCGCTCCATGTTCTGCTCGAAGACGGTGACCTCCTGGCCGCCGTCGGTGCGCACCACGTACTGGGTGGAGACGCCGATGAAGCTGGAGTCGACGACCGTGCCGCCGAGCCGGTTGCGGCCCTCGGCGACCTCCCCGGTGGCGTGGGTGATGGTGATCTTCTCGGGCCGCACGCCCAGGTGCACGCGCTGGGCCCCGGTGGCGCAGCGGGCCCGGGGCACGGCGAGGCGGGCGCCGCCGACGGTGAGCAGCAGATCCTCGCCCGCGCCGCCGGAGACCTCGGCGGGCAGCAGGTTGGACTGGCCGAGGAAGTTGGCGACGAAGGTGGTGCCGGGGTTCTCGTACAGGTCGGCGGGCGCGCCCAGTTGCTCGACCCGGCCGCCGTTCATCACCGCGATGGTGTCGGCCATGGTCATGGCCTCCTCCTGGTCGTGGGTGACGTGGACGAAGGTGATGCCGACCTCGGTCTGTATGCGCTTGAGCTCCAGCTGCATCTGGCGGCGCAGCTTGAGGTCGAGGGCGCCGAGCGGCTCGTCGAGGAGCAGCACCTGGGGGTGGTTGATCAGGGCGCGGGCGACGGCGACGCGCTGCTGCTGGCCGCCGGAGAGCTGGTGCGGCTTGCGCCGGGCGTACGGGCCCAGCTCGACGAGCTCGAGCATCTCCTCGACCTGCCGGCGGACGTCCTTCTTCCCGCGGCGGCGCAGGCCGAAGGCGACGTTCTCGAAGATGTCGAGGTGGGGGAAGAGGGCGTAGCTCTGGAAGACGGTGTTGACCGGGCGCTTGTACGGGGGCAGGGCGGTGACGTCCTGGCCGCCGATCAGGACGGTGCCGCTGGTGGGCTCCTCCAGGCCGGCGATCATGCGCAGGGTGGTGGTCTTGCCGCAGCCGGAGGCGCCGAGGAGGGCGAAGAAGGAGCCCTGGGGGACGGTGAGGTCGAGCGGGTGGACGGCGGTGAAGGCGCCGTAGGTCTTGCCGATGCCGGTGAGCCGGACGTCGCCGCCGCCCGCGTCGCGCTGCTGGTCTGTCATGGGGTGTCTTCCTGGTTGGTCTGGTCCGTCGACGGAGGGCACGGGAGAGGGGGAGCTCACGCGCCGATGAGCTTGGAGAACTTCTGCTCGAAGTCGCTCTCCTCGCTCTCGGTGAGGGTGCGGAAGACGTGGGCCTTGGTCGCCATCTCGGGGGTGGGGACGACCAGCGGGTTGGCGGCGCTGTCGGGGGCGAGGGTGGCGAGTTCGTCCTTCATGCCGGTGACGGCGGAGACGAAGCCGATGCCCGCGACGAGCTGCGCCGCGATCTTCGGCTGGTAGTAGAAGTCGATCAGCTTCTCGGCATTGGTCTTGTGCCGGGCCTTGGCCGGGACGAGCAGGTTGTCGGTCGAGACGATGTAGCCCTTCTCGGGGACGGCGAACTCGATGTCCGGGTTGTCGGCGCGCAGTTGGATGAGGTCCCCGCCCCAGGCGATGCAGGCGGCGATGTCGCCGGAGGACAGCTCCTGGCCGTAGTCGTTGCCGGTGAAGCGGCGGATCTGCTTGCTGTCGACGGCCTTCTGGAGCCGGGCGACGGCGGCCGCGTAGTCGTCGGCGGTGAACTTGGCCGGGTCCTTGCCCATGTCCAGCAGGACCATCCCGATGCTGTCGCGCATCTCGGAGAGGAAGGTGACCCGGCCCTTCAGCTCGGGGTCGTCGAGCAGTTGGGAGACGCTGGTGACCTCCCGGCCCTTGGTGGCCTTCTTGTTGTAGGCGACGACGGCCTGGATGCCGGCCCAGGGGTAGGAGTAGAGCCGCCCCGGGTCCCAGTCGGGGGCGCGGAAGCGGGCCTCGACGTTGGTGATGGCGGTGGTGACGTTGGCCGGGTTGAGCTTCTGCGCCCAGCCGAGGCGGATCAGCCGGGCGGCCATCCAGTCGGTGAGCACCATCAGGTCGCGCCCGGTGTCCTGCCCGGCGGCGAGCTGCGGCTTGACCTTGCCGAAGAACTCGACGTTGTCGTTGACGTCCTCGGTGTACTTGACCTTGATGCCGGTGGCGGCGGTGAAGGCGTCCAGGGTGGCGTGCTTCTGCTTGTCCTTCTCGTCGGTGTCCACGTACAGCGGCCAGTTGGAGAACTCGACCTCCTTCTCGCTCTCCGAGAGGTCCTTGGCGGCGCCCGCCGTCGAGTCGCCGCTGACGCGGGGTGCGGCGGGGATGCCGCAGGCCGTCAGGGCGCCCGCCCCGGCGGCCAGCGCCCCGGCCCGCAGCAGGGCGCGCCGGCCGACCGCGGCCCGGCCGCTGGTCAGACTGCGTTCCCAGGCCCTGCGGACCGGTTCGGGCAGACCGTCGGCGAGCTGGTTGAACACCATGGAACGGGCCTCCTGGAGGGGTTGGGGGTGTGGGGGGCACCCCGGCGGGGTCATCTGTCGCCGAACACGGTGCGGTGCCAGTCCTTGCGGGCCACCGCCGTGGTGTCGAACATGACGTGCTTGACCTGGGTGTACTCGTCCAGCGAGTACTGGGACATGTCCTTGCCGTAGCCGGACGCCTTGTAGCCGCCGTGCGGCATCTCGCTGATGATCGGGATGTGGTCGTTGACCCAGACGCACCCGGCGGCGATCTCCCGGGTGGCGCGCAGCGAGCGGTGCACGTTCGTCGTCCAGGCGGAGGCGGCCAGGCCGTAGGGGGTGTCGTTGGCCAGCCGCAGGCCCTCGTCGTCGCCGTCGAAGGGCAGCACGACCAGCACCGGGCCGAAGATCTCGCCCTGGACGACCTCGCTGTCCTGCGCCGCGCCGGTGATCAGGGTGGGGGCGTAGTAGGCGCCGCGGGTGAGGTCGGTGCCGTCGTGGCCCTTCCCCGGTGCGAAGCCCCCGGTGAGGACGGTGGCGTACGAGCGGGCGCGCTCGACGAAGGCGGCCACCCGGTCGCGGTGGGTGTACGAGACCAGCGGGCCGAGGTCGGTGCGCGGGTCGAGCGGGTCGCCGAGGCGGATCGCCGTGAACAGCTCGGCCACCCCGGCCACGAAGGCGTCGTACAGCGGGCGCTGGACGTAGGCGCGGGTGGCGGCGGTGCAGTCCTGGCCGCCGTTGATCAGCGAGGCGGCGACGGCTCCGTGGACGGCGGCGTCGAGGTCGGCGTCGTCGAAGACCACGAAGGGGGCCTTGCCGCCGAGTTCGAGGTGGGTGCGCTTGACGGTGGCGGTGGCGAGTTCGGCGACGCGGCGGCCGACGGCGGTGGAGCCGGTGAAGGAGACCATGGCGACGTCGGGGTGGGAGACCAGCTGCTCGCCGACGGTGCGCCCGGCGCCGGTGACCACGTTGACGACGCCGTCGGGGATGCCCGCCTCGGTGCAGGCCCGGGCGAACATCACGGAGGTCAGCGGGGTCAGCTCGGCGGGCTTGAGGACGATGGTGTTGCCGGCCGCGATCGCCGGGAGGATCTTCCAGGCGGCCATCTGCAGCGGGTAGTTCCACGGGGAGATCGAGCCGACCACGCCGATCGCCTCGCGGCGGACGTAGGAGGTGTGGTCGCCGGAGTACTCGCCGGCGGCCTTGCCCTCCAGGTTGCGGGCGGCCCCGGCGAAGAAGGCGGCGTTGTCGACGGTGCCGGGCACGTCGAACTCGGTGGCCAGCCTGATCGGCTTGCCGGTCTGGGAGGTCTCCACCCGGGCCAGGTCGTCGGCGGCCCCGGCCAGGACGGCGGCGAGCCGGGTGAGCGCCTCGGCCCGGGTGCCGGGGGTGGCCCGGGCCCAGCCGGGCAGGGCGGCCTTCGCCGCGCGGACGGCGGCCTCGACGTCCTCGGCGCCGGCCAGGGTGATCTCCTCGACCACCGTGCCGTCCGCCGGGTTGACGACCTGGAAGGGATCGCCGCTCCCCCGGGCCTGGCGGCCCGCGAGGTACTGCGCGCCCGCGCCGAAGTCGGTCAGGTCCATCCGAATGCCTCCTGGTGCCGTGGTTCGACCGCTGCGGGATCACGTGTCCGCGGTGGGGGTCTGCGGTCCCGCCGACCTTGCCCGGTGCAGGCCGAGGGTGACAAGGGTCACTCCGACAGTCTCGCCGCGAAGGGCCTTACAGTGTGCAAGGCGCCTCACGGGGTGACAGGTCGTCGCCACGGTGAATGATTCACCTGACACCCTGCACACCTCACACCCTGCATCCCCCACTTCCGCAGGAGGCCCGCGATGCTCCCCACCGTCGCCCGTGTGCTCGACCTGGACGTGATGCGGCGCGGCCTGCCCCAGGTCGTGGCCGGCGCCGACCGCCTGGAACGGCCCGTCCGCTGGGTCCACGTCAGCGAGCTGCCCGACGTCGCCGGGATGCTCCGGGGCGGCGAGCTGGTGCTGACCACCGGCATCGCGCTGCCCGAGGACCGCGAGGGCCTGGCCCGCTACGTCCGCGAACTGGACGAGGTCGGGGTGGCCGGGCTGGTCGTCGAGTTCGGCCGGCGCTACTTCGACACGCTCCCCCGCGCCCTGGTGAACGCCGCCGAGCAGCGCGGGCTGCCGCTGGTCGCGCTGCGCCGCGAGGTGCGCTTCGTCGCCGTGACCGAGGCCGTGCACGCCCTGGTGGTCAACTCCCAGCTGGAGCAGCTGCGCGTCTCGGAGTCCGTGCACCAGGTGTTCAACGAGCTGGTGGTGGAGGGTGCCGAGCCGCCCGAGGTGATCCGCCAGGTCGCCCGGATGGCGGGCGCGCCGGTCGTCCTGGAGAACCTCGCCCACCAGGTGCTCGCCCACGACACCGCGGGGCGCCCGGAGGCCGAGGTGCTGGAGGACTGGGAGCGCCGCTCGCGCGGGGTCCGCCCGCCCGGGCGCACCGGCCACGACCCGCGCAGCGGCTGGCTGGTGACCACGGTCGGCGCCCGCGGCCAGGACTGGGGCCGCCTCGTCCTCGTCCAGGAGCCGGGCCCGGCGCTGCCGGAGGGCGAGGGCCACCCGCACGCCATGCTGCTGGAGCGCGGCGCCTCCGCGCTGGCGCTCAACCGCCTGGTGGTGCGCGACCGGGAGAGCCTGGAGCGGCAGACCCACCGCACCCTGCTGTCCGGCATCCTCACCCATGCGCTGACCGTCTCCGAGGTCTCCCTGCGCGCCCAGGCGCTCGGCGTCCCGCTGGAGGGCCGGCGCCTGGTCGGCGTGGTGCTGCGGCGCCGGCGCGGACCGATCCCGGCCGCGCTGGAGGCGCAGGCGCGGCTGCGCGACTTCACCGAGCTGGCCGCCGGGGCCGTCCGCGCCTGCCGCCTGTCCGCCCTGGTCGGCGCGCTGGACGACGAGGGCGTGGGCCTGCTGATCGCGCTCGGCGCCCAGCAGGACGAGCACGCCGCCCTGGACGCCTTCTCCGCCACCCTGCGCCGGATGTCCGCCGAGGCCGGGCAGGGCGGCACCGACCCTGCGGGTCCGGTGGTCGCGGTCGGCTCCTCGGTCGGCGCCGTCCGCGACGCCCGGCGCACCCTGCTGGAGGCCACCCAGGTCGCCGACGCGGCCCTGCACGACGCCCCGGGCGGCGCCAGGGCCGCCTCCTACTACCGGCTGCCGGACGTACGGCTGCGGGGCCTGCTCCACCTGCTGCGCGACGACGCCCGCCTCCAGACGTACGTGGAGCGGGAGTTGGGCCCGCTGCTGGCGCACGACGCCGAGCACAACGGCCAGTTGGTGCAGATGTTGCGGATCTACCTGGAGCAGGGCCGCAACAAGTCGGCGGCGGCCGACGCGGCGCACCTGTCCCGGCCGTCCTTCTACGACCGTCTGCACAAGGTCGAGCGCATCCTCGGCGTCGACCTCGACCAGGTGGAGTCCTGCCTGTCCCTGCACGTGGCGCTGCTCGCCCTGGACGCCGTGCGCCGCTGACGGGGATGACCGGAATGGCCGGGATGACCGGAATGGCCGGGGTGGCCGGGATAACCAGGATGGCCGGGCTGACGACGGCCCCGGCCACTTCCCGTGGCCGGGGCCTGAGATGACGAACCGTCAGATCACGTGGGCGTCCGCGACGGAGAGCGCCTCGTCGAGCACCGCGAGACCGGCCTTGGCCTCCTCCTCGGTGACGGTGCACGGCGGGACGACGTGGAAGCGGTTCATGTTGACGAACGGCCACAGCCCACGCCGCTTGCAGGCGGCGGCCAGTTCGGCCATCGGCGCGTTGTCGGCGCCGGCCGCGTTGTAGGGCACGAGCGGCTCGCGGGTGGCCCGGTCCTTGACCAGGTCCAGCGCCCAGAACACGCCCAGCCCCCGCACCTCGCCGATCGAGGGGTGCCGCTCGGCCAGCTCGCGCAGGCCCGGGCCGAGGACGTTCTCGCCGATGGCCCTGGCGTTCTCGACGATGCCCTCCTCCGCCATGGCGTTGATGGTGGCCACGGCCGAGGCGCAGGCCAGCGGGTGCCCGGAGTACGTGAGCCCGCCGGGGAAGGGCCGCTCGGCGAAGGTCGCGGCGATCTCGGCGCTGATGGCGACGCCGCCCAGCGGCACGTAGCCGGAGTTGACGCCCTTGGCGAAGGTGAGCAGGTCCGGGGTGATCCCCCAGTGGTCGGCGGCGAACCACTCCCCGGTGCGCCCGAAGCCGGCCATCACCTCGTCGAGGATGAACACGATCCCGTACCGGTCGCAGATCTCGCGCACCCCGGCCAGGTAGCCGGGCGGCGGGATGAGGATGCCGGCGGTGCCGACCACCGTCTCCAGGATGATCGCCGCGACGGTGCCGGGGCCCTCGAAGGCGATGACCTGCTCCAGGTGCTCCAGCGCGCGCTCGCACTCCTGCGCCTCGTTCTCGGCGTGGAAGTTGGTGCGGTAGGCGTAGGGCCCCCAGAAGTGCACCACGCCGGAGACGCCGGTCTCGTTGGCCCAGCGGCGCGGGTCCCCGGTCAGGGCGATCGCGTTGGCGGTGGCGCCGTGGTACGAGCGGTAGGTGGAGAGCACCTTCTGCCGGCCGGTGTGCAGCCGGGCCATGCGGATGGCGTTCTCGTTGGCCTCGGCGCCGCCGTTGGTGAAGAAGATCTTGTCGAGGTCCCCGGGGGTGCGCTCGGCGATCAGCCGGGCGGCCTCGCTGCGCGGCTCGACGGCGAAGCCGGGGGCGAGGGTGCAGAGCTTCGCCGCCTGCTCCTGGATCGCGGCGACGACCCGGGGGTGCTGGTGCCCGATGTTGGTGTTGACCAGCTGGGAGGAGAAGTCGAGGTACCGGTTGCCCTCGTAGTCCCAGAAGTACGAGCCCTCGGCGCCGGCCACCGCGAGGGGGTCGATCAGTGCCTGGGCGGACCACGAGTGGAAGACGTGCGCGCGGTCGGAAGCCTTGACGGCCTGGCCGGCGGCCGAGTCGGCGGTGGGGATGCTCATGCGGCAAGGCTAGGGAGTCCGGCCCGCGAAGGGCAGTTCCATCCTGTCAGCCTGTCGGGCGGTCCGCCGACAGCCTGCAAAGGCACGGGCCCGGGTCAGTGCGACCCGGGCCCATCACCATCTCTTACGACTAGATCGCGGTCATGACGTGCTTGACCCGGGTGTAGTCCTCGAAGCCGTAGGAGGAGAGGTCCTTGCCGTAGCCGGACTTCTTGAAGCCACCGTGCGGCATCTCCGCGACCAGCGGGATGTGGGTGTTGATCCAGACGCAGCCGAAGTCCAGGCGGCGCGACATCCGCATGGCGCGGGCGTGGTCCTTGGTCCACACCGAGGAGGCCAGCGCGTACTCGACGCCGTTGGCGTAGTCGACGGCCTGGTCCTCGTCGGAGAACTTCTGCACGGTGATGACCGGGCCGAAGACCTCGTTCTGGACGATCTCGTCGTCCTGGTTCAGGCCGGAGACGACGGTCGGGGCGTAGAAGTAGCCCTGGTCGCCGACCCGGTGGCCACCGGCCTCGACCTTGGCGTGGGCGGGCAGGCGCTCGATGAAGCCGGAGACCTGCTTGAGCTGGTTGGCGTTGTTCAGCGGGCCGTACAGCACGTCCTCGTCGTCCACGCCGCCGGTCTTGGTCTCGGCCGCGGCCTTGGCCAGCGCCTCGACGAAGGCGTCGTGGATCGACTCGTGCACCAGCACGCGGGTGGCGGCCGTACAGTCCTGGCCGGCGTTGAAGAAGCCCGCCACCGAGATGCCCTCGACGGCCTCGGCGATGTCGGCGTCCTCGAAGACCACGACGGGGGCCTTGCCGCCCAGCTCCAGGTGGACGCGCTTGACGTCCTTGGAGGCGGACTCGGCGACCTGGATGCCGGCGCGGACGGAGCCGGTGATGGAGGCCATCGCCGGGGTCTTGTGCTCGACCATCAGCTTGCCGGTCTCGCGGTCGCCGCAGATGACGTTGAAGACGCCGGCCGGCAGGTCCAGCTCCTTGAGGATGCCGCCGATGATCTCGGCCAGCAGCACGGTGGAGGCCGGGGTGGTGTCCGAGGGCTTGAGCACGACGGCGTTGCCGGCGGCGATGGCCGGGGCGAACTTCCAGACCGCCATCATCATCGGGTAGTTCCACGGCGCCACCTGGGCGCAGACGCCGACCGGCTCGCGGCGGATGATCGAGGTCATCCCGTCCATGTACTCACCGGCGGCCTTGCCCTCCAGCAGGCGGGCGGCACCGGCGAAGAAGCGGATCTGGTCCACCATCGGGCCGATCTCCTCGGAGAGGGTCAGCGCACGCGGCTTGCCGGTGTTGCGCACCTCGGCGTCGACGATCTCGTCGGCCCGGGCCTCGACCGCGTCGGCGATCTTCAGCAGCAACTTCTGCCGGGTGCTCGGGGTGGCGTCGCGCCAGATCGGGAAGGCGGCGGCGGCGGAGGCCATCGCGGCGTCCACGTCCGCGGCACCCGACAGCGGCGACGTCGCGTACACCTCGCCGGTGGTCGGGTCCACGATGTCGAGGGTGCGGCCATCGGCCGCGTCGACGAACTCACCGTTGATGTAGTTGCGCAGCGTGCGAAGGTCGCTCACGGGTCTCTCCTCGGTCTGGGCCTGCGGCGTTGCAGAATCCGGCGCCATGGTACGTCGGCGGATCGGGCGGGCGAAGGGTGCCGAGTGGCCGTGCCCGGTGCGGCGCGATCCACTGGTGGCGGAATGCGCGCCTCCCTGCGGGGGCGCGCGCGTACGGTGCCAGGGTAGCCGTAAGACTGCCGGGATCGACAGGCCGCTGATGCGGCGACGATGAAATCCGCACCCGTTTTCCAAGATCTCGACGAAATCAGCAGTTTCCACGCTTGCGAACAAGGGAACGATCGGGCACAGTGGCGGCGTGGCCAACCGCGACCGGAACGCAAGCGTTCCCCTCGACGCCGCCTCCAAGGCGATCATCGAGCAGCTGCAGGAGGACGGGCGCCGCCCGTACGCCGCCATCGGCAAGGCCGTCGGCCTGTCGGAGGCGGCCGTGCGACAGCGCGTCCAGAAGCTGCTCGACCAGGGCGTGATGCAGATCGTCGCCGTCACGGACCCGCTCACCGTCGGCTTCACCCGCCAGGCGATGGTCGGCATCCGCGTCGAGGGCGACATCGAACCCGTCGCCGACGCGCTGGCCGCCCTCGACGAGGTCGACTACGTCGTCTGCACCGCAGGCTCGTTCGACCTCCTGGCCGAACTGGTCTGCGAGGACGACGAGCACCTGCTCGAACTGATCAACAAGCGCATCCGCGCGCTTCCCGGCGTGCGGAGCACCGAGAGCTTCGTTTACCTGAAGCTCCGGAAACAGACCTACACCTGGGGCACCCGATGACAGCCGACCCGGCGCAGAAGGACCTTTCCAAGACCGCCTACGACCACCTGTGGATGCACTTCACCCGCATGTCGTCGTACGAGAACTCCCCCGTGCCCACCATCGTCAAGGGCGAGGGCACGTACATCTGGGACGACAAGGGCCGGAAGTACATCGACGGCCTCGCCGGCCTGTTCGTCGTGCAGGCCGGTCACGGCCGCACCGAGCTCGCCGAGGTCGCCGCCAAGCAGGCCAAGGAACTCGCGTTCTTCCCGATCTGGAGCTACGCGCACCCCAAGGCCGTCGAGCTGGCCGAGCGCCTGGCCAACTACGCCCCGGGCGACCTGAACAAGGTCTTCTTCTCCACCGGCGGCGGCGAGGCCGTCGAGACCGCCTGGAAGCTGGCCAAGCAGTACTTCAAGCTGACCGGCAAGCCGACCAAGTACAAGGTCATCTCCCGGGCCGTCGCCTACCACGGCACCCCCCAGGGCGCGCTGTCCATCACGGGCCTGCCGGGCCTGAAGGCCCCGTTCGAGCCGCTGGTGCCGGGCACCCACAAGGCCCCGAACACCAACATCTACCGCGCCCCGTCCTTCCTCGAAGGCCCGGACGGCACGGTCGACCCCGAGGCGTACGGCCGCTGGTGCGCCGACGAGATCGAGGTCGCCATCCTCAACGAGGGCGCCGACACCGTCGCCGCCGTCTTCGTGGAGCCGGTGCAGAACGCCGGCGGCTGCTTCCCCCCGCCGCCCGGCTACTTCCAGCGCCTGCGCGAGATCTGCGACCGCCACGACGTGCTGCTGGTCTCGGACGAGGTCATCTGCGCCTTCGGCCGCCTCGGCACCATGTTCGGCGCCGACAAGTTCGGCTACCAGCCCGACATGATCACCTGCGCCAAGGGCATGACCTCGGGCTACTCCCCGATCGGCGCCACGATCATCTCCGACCGCCTGGCCGAGCCGTTCTACAAGGGTGACAACACCTTCCTGCACGGCTACACCTTCGCCGGCCACCCGGTCTCCTCGGCCGTGGCGCTCGCCAACCTCGACATCTTCGAGCGCGAGGGCCTCAACCAGAAGGTCCTCGACAACGAGGCCGCCTTCCTGGGCACCCTGAACAAGCTGCGCGACCTGCCGATCGTCGGCGACGTCCGCGGCAACGGGTACTTCTACGGCATCGAGCTCGTCAAGGACAAGGTCACCAAGGAGTCCTTCAACGACGACGAGGTCGAGCGCGTGCTCTACGGCTTCCTCTCGAAGGCCCTGTTCGACAACGGCCTGTACTGCCGCGCCGACGACCGTGGCGACCCGGTCATCCAGCTGGCCCCGCCGCTGATCTCCGACCAGTCGACCTTCGACGAGATCGAGCAGATCCTGCGGACCAGCCTCACCGACGCGTGGGCGAAGCTCTGATCCCCTGAGGATCCCCCGAGCCCTCTTCCCCACCCTCCGCCGAAGGGCGGCCCCACTGCCCGGACCCCGGGCGCCGGGGCCGCCCTTCGGCGTTCACGCCGTGATCACGTCCACATCACGGTCGTACGACCAAACATGCCTGAATGCGGGTGATTTGCCCGTGATGGACCAGTGCGCCGCAACCGTGACCGTCCCCGGTCGTTCTAATCTGACGACTGTCATATCCCTGCGGCCACCCAGGATGGAACCCCATGCCAGCGGCACCGCCTGACAACGACGTGCTGTGGGCCCGAGGGATCGTCAAGTCCCACGACGGCACCCCCGCCCTGCGCGGCATCTCGATCGGCGTCCGCGAGGGCGAGGTGCTCGCCGTCACCGGCCCGCGCGGCTCCGGCAAGAGCACCCTGCTCGGCTGCCTCTCCGCCCAACTCCCCATCGACGAGGGCGAGGTGTGGTTCAACAGCTCCCCCGTCCACACCCTCGGCCGGGCCGGCCGCGAACGGCTGCGCCGCGACCGCTTCGGCTTCGTCGGCTCCGAGCCGCACCTGGTGCCCGAGCTGACCGCCCGCGAGAACGTCGCCCTGCCGCTGCTGCTCGCCGGCGCCGGCGACAAGGCCGCCTACACCGCCGCCTCCGAATGGCTGGAGCGCCTCGACGTCGGCGAGGTCGCCAAGCAGCGCCCCGACCGTCTCCTCCAGAGCCAGCGCCAGCGCATCGCTGTCGCCCGCGCCCTCGCGCCGCTGCCGCCCGTCGTCTTCGCCGACGACCCCACCGCGCCGCTGCACCGCGAAGCCGCCGACCAGGTCCTGCGGATACTCACCAGCGCGGCCCGCTCGCACCAGCTCACCCTCGTCCTGGCCACCCACGACCCCGAGCTCGTCCGCTTCGCGGACCGCGCCGTCGCCCTCGTCGACGGCCGCCTCACCGCCCCCGCCGCGCCCGTCCCGCGCGGCGCCGCCGTCACGGCCACCCCCAGCCGCTGAAAGAGTCGCCGTGTTCTACCTCCGCCTGGCCCGGGGCTACCGGGTGCCCGACCTCGGCCGCTGGCTGGTCACCGCCCTCGCCGCCGCCGTGGTCGCCGCCTTCCTGCTGCGCTCCCTCGGCCGGGCCATGAGCGACCCGCACGGCGCCGAGGACGCGCTCGTACGCCTGCTCTGGTGCCTGCCCCCGCTGGCCGCCGTCGCCTGGTTCGCCGCCGTCGCCGCCCGCTCGGTGCCCGCCCGACGGCCCGAACGCATCGCGGGCCTCACCGCCGCCGGCGCCGGCACCGGCCGCATCCGGGCCCTGATCGCCGGCGAGGTCGCGCTCGCCTGCGTCCTCGGCAGCCTGCTCACCCTGCTGCTCTTCCTCGTCCTGCGCAACGACATCGCCGGGCCCGCACTCGCCCCCGACCTCGGCATGGGCGTGCCGCTGCCCGCCGCCGCCCCGGTCACCCTGCTCGCCCTGGTGCCGCTCACCGCCGGGATCGCCGCCGCCTGCTCCGTCCCCGCCGCCGACGCCCTGCCCGGCGGCCGCACCACCCGCCGTACGGGCTTCGGCCCCTGGCGCATCGCCCTGCCGACCGGGCTGGTGGTCATCGGCGCCGCACTCGAACTCATCGCCCTGCGCCCCGGCGCCGCCGTGGACGGCCGCCCGATCCACCTGCCCGCCGGGCTCGGCACCACCAGCACCGCCGCCCTCGGCGGCTGGGCCGCCGGCGCGCTCGGCCTCGCCCTGCTCACCGGCCCCCTGCTCGGCTGGACCGGCCGCCTGCTCGCCCTCGGCCGGCCCACCCCGCTGCGGCTGCTCGCCGGCCGCGGGCTCACCGCCCAGGCCCGCCGGCTCGGCCCGCCACTGGCCGTGCTCACCCTCGTCCTCGCGGTGGTGCTCACCACCATCCGCTACTGGATCGGCGCCCCCGACCGGGCCGACGCCCTGCCCGCCGTCGAGGCCGGACTCGTCCTCGGCTGCGCGATCGCCGCCGTCGTCGCCCGCCTCGCCGAGGTCCGCACCGACCGCCGGGGCGTCACCGAGGCGCTGCTGCGCCTGGGCACCTCGCCCCGGCTGCTCTTCGGCGCCGTCGCCCTGCGCACCCTGGCGGTCGGCACCACCCTGCTGCTCACCGGCGGGGCGACCGCCGCACTGGCGGCCGCCGGGCTCCGGTAGTCCTGCTAGCCCGCCGCGGCGAGCTGGCCGCAGGCGCCGTCGATCTCCTGGCCACGGGTGTCGCGGACGGTCGTCGGCACGCCGTGGGCCTGGAGCCGGCGGACGAACTCGCGCTCGTCCTCGGGCCGGGAGGCCGTCCACTTGGAGCCGGGCGTCGGGTTCAGCGGGATCAGGTTCACGTGCACCCGCTTGCCGCGGATCAGGCGGCCGAGCAGGTCGGCGCGCCACGCCTGGTCGTTGATGTCCTTGATCAGCGCGTACTCGATCGAGATCCGGCGGCCGGACTTCTCCGCGTAGTTCCACGCCGCGTCCAGCACCTCGGCGACCTTCCACCGGGTGTTCACCGGCACCAGCTCGTCGCGCAGCTCGTCGTCCGGGGCGTGCAGCGACAGCGCCAGACGGCAGCTGAGGCCCTCGTCGGCGAAGCGGTGCATCGCCGGGACGAGACCGACGGTGGAGACGGTGACGCCGCGCTGGGACAGGCCGAAGCCGTCCGGCGCCGGGTCGGTGAGCCGGCGGATCGAGGCCAGCACCCGGTTGTAGTTGGCCAGCGGCTCGCCCATGCCCATGAAGACCACGTTCGACAGCCGCGCCTCACCGCCGGGGACCTCCCCGGTCTTGAGGGAGCGCATCCCGGCGGCGATCTGCTCGACGATCTCCGCCGTCGACAGGTTGCGGGTCAGCCCCGCCTGGCCGGTCGCGCAGAACGGGCAGTTCATGCCGCAGCCGGCCTGCGAGCTGATGCACATGGTGACGCGGTCCGGGTAGCGCATCAGCACCGACTCGACCAGCGTGCCGTCGAAGAGCCGCCACAGCGTCTTGCGCGTCGCGTCGTCGTCGCAGGAGACGTGCCGCACGACCTTCATCAGGTCCGGCAGCAGCGCCTCGGTGAGCTTCGCCCGGCTGGCGGCGGGGATGTCCGTCCAGCTCTCCGGGTCGTCCGACATCCGGCCGAAGTAGTGGTTGGAGAGCTGCTTGGCGCGGAAGCCCTGCTCGCCCAGCTCGGCGACGGCCTCCTTGCGCTCGGCGGGGCTCAGGTCGGCGAGGTGTCGCGGGGGCTTGGCGCCGCGCGGCGCGACAAAGGTGAGTTCTCCGGGCTTAGGCATGGTTCCTCCAGTGTCGCAGACGCGCGGAGGCCCCGGACGCGACAGGCGTCCGGGGCCCCTTCACCGCTTCAGCGCTTCACCGCGTGCGGGTCAGCTGCCGACGAAGGCCGCCAGCAGCAGCCAGACCACCGGGGCGGTCGGCAGGAGGGAGTCCAGGCGGTCCATGATGCCGCCGTGGCCGGGCAGCAGGGTGCCCATGTCCTTGATCCCGAGGTCGCGCTTGATCATCGACTCGCCCAGGTCGCCCAGGGTGGCGGTGACGGCCGCGCAGCCGCCCAGGATCAGGCCCTGCCACCAGCTGCCGTCGTCGATGATCAGCTGCATCAGCAGGGCGCCCGCCAGCATCGACAGCGCGATGCCGCCGGCCAGGCCCTCCCGGGTCTTCCCGGGGCTGATCGTCGGGGCGAGCTTGGTCTTCCCGAACTTGTAGCCCACCGCGTAGGCGCCGGTGTCGCTGCAGATCGTGACGATCAGGAACAGCACGATCCGCTGCGGGCCGTCGTCGGCCGCCAGCATCATCGCGACGAAGGTGGCCAGGAACGGCACGTAGAAGGCGGTGAACACGCCCGCCGTTATGTCGCGCAGGTAGTTCTCCGGCGGTTCGGTCATCCGCCAGACCATCACCGCCAGGCCCGTCAGCGCGAGCGAGGCCGCGGCCCACTGGATGCCGGCCCAGTAACCGGTGGCGACCATGGCGACGCCGCCCACGACCAGTGGGACCAGCGGCGCCTTGATCTGCTTGCGCTCGGAGAGCCGGCTGGTCAGCTCCCAGACGCCGACCGCGACGGCGGCCATGACGACGAACAGGAACAGCGCCTTCACCACGAACAGCGAGGCGACGATCACCGCGCCGAGGCCGACCCCCACGCCTATGGCGGCCTGGAGGTTGCGGCCACCGCGCTGCTTGGGCGGCTGCGGCTGCGGGGCGGGCTGGGCGGCCACGGGTGTCTCCTGCCCTGGATGGGACGACGGCGTGTACGGGGGCTGCCCGGCCGCCGGGTGGCTCGGCGGCGGCGCGGGGTGCACCGGAGCCCCCGGGAACGGCCGGTCGCCGGTTCCGGGGGTGGCGTCGTCGGCTATGGCGCGCAGCACCACCGTCTCGCTGCCGCCGGGGGCCGCCGGCGGCTGCTCGTCGCGGAACAGCGGGCCGCCACCGAGGCGGCCGGCCTCCCGGGCCTGGCCGGGGTCGGGCGGGCCGGGGTACTCACCGTGGTACGGACCGGGGTCGGCCGGGACGGGAGGCATGACCTGAGTCTCCTCCGCGTCGCCGTTCCAGTACACCGGAGGCTGCTGCGGCTGATCCGGACGGGGGCCGCCCGGCGCCGGATACGCCGGGGGCACGGGTGCCTGTGGCTGCGGCGCCGGACGGTACGGCTGGAACTGCTGGTCGGACGGGCCCCAGTAGCCGGGGGCGTCAGGGGCGTCGTTCATCAGACCTCGAGCAGCTCGGCTTCCTTGTGCTTCAGCAGCTCGTCGACCTGGGCCACGTACTTGGCCGTGGTGGCCTCGAGCTCCTTCTCGGCGCGGCCGCCCTCGTCCTCGCCGACCTCGCCGTCCTTCACCAGCTTGTCGATGGCGTCCTTGGCCTTGCGGCGCACGGCGCGGATCGAGACCTTGGCGTCCTCGCCCTTGGTGCGCGCGATCTTGATGAACTCGCGGCGGCGCTCCTCGGTCAGCTCGGGCAGGACCACCCGGATGATGGAGCCGTCGTTGGACGGGTTGACGCCCAGGTCGGAGTCGCGGATCGCCTGCTCGATGGCCTTGAGCGCGGTCTTGTCGAACGGCGAGACGACCGCCATCCGGGGCTCCGGCACCGAGAACGAGGCGAGCTGGTTGATCGGCGTGAAGGTGCCGTAGTACTCGGCGACGATCTTGGCGAACATCGCCGGGTGGGCACGGCCGGTGCGGATGGCCGCGAGGTCGTCCTTCGCGACGACGACGGCCTTCTCCATCTTCTCCTCGGCCTCGAGGAGGGTCTCTTCGATCGCTTCGCTCACTGTGGTCTCCCTGTCCGGTTCATCTGCTGTGGGTTCCGACCGGTCACGCCTCGGCGGCCGTCCGGTGCGGCTGGTTGCTGCTCAGGCCCGGACGGAATCCTGGCTGATGAGTGTGCCGATCTTCTCACTCTTCACCGCGCGCGCGATATTGCCCTCCGCCAGCAGTTCGAAGACCAGCATCGGAAGGTTGTTGTCCTTGCACAGCGTGATCGCGGTGAGGTCGGCGACCTTGAGGTCGCGGGCGATGACCTCGGAGTAGTCCAGGGCGTCGAACTTGACCGCGTCCGGGTTGGTCCGGGGGTCGGAGTCGTAGACGCCGTCCACGCCGTTCTTGCCCATCAGCAGGACGTCGGCGTGGATCTCCAGGGCCCGCTGGACGGCCGTGGTGTCGGTCGAGAAGTACGGCATGCCCATACCGGCACCGAAGATCACCACGCGGCCCTTCTCCAGGTGCCGGACGGCCCGCAGCGGCAGGTACGGCTCGGCGACCTGGCCCATGGTGATCGCGGTCTGGACGCGGGTCTCGATGCCCTCCTTGACCAGGAAGTCCTGCAGCGCGAGGCAGTTCATGACCGTGCCGAGCATGCCCATGTAGTCGGAGCGGGCCCGGTCCATGCCGCGGACCTGGAGCTCGGCGCCCCGGAAGAAGTTGCCGCCGCCGATGACCACCGCGACCTCGGTGCCGGCGCGGACGACCGTGGCGATCTCCCGGGCGATCGCGTGCACGACGTCCGGGTCGACGCCGAGCCCGCCGCCACCGGCGAAGGCTTCACCGGACAGCTTGAGCAGCACCCGGCGGCGCGAACCGGCCTTGGGGTCCTGCGCGGTCTCCTGCGTCTCCTGCATGGAAAGCTCCTTTATTGCACCTGCTGGCTCACTGACGCGGGCCATGCGGGCCCGTGTCTGCGCGTACACGCGAGGAGGCCACTGCCGCGGGAACCGGTTCGGTGTCCTGCACGGCAATGGCCTCCTCGTCGTTCATGGTGCCGACGCGGGCCGCCCGTTGACGGTTGGCGCTGGGTGAGCCCGCTCGGCGTTCCTCCCGCCCTGGTCAGCGGGCGGGGGCGGCTCCCAGCCTAGAGGGGCCGGGGACCAGGGGGAACGTGGCTCAGGCGCCGACGCGGAAGCGGGCGAAGCGCTTGAGGGAGACGCCGGCCTCCTCGAGGACCTTGGCGACGGTCTTCTTGTTGTCCTTCGCGAAGGCCTGCTCCAGGACGGAGTTCTCCTTCACGAAGCCGGTGACGCGACCCTCGACGATCTTCGGCAGGGCGGCCTCGGGCTTGCCCTCCTCGCGGGCGGTGGCCTCGGCGACGCGGCGCTCGTTCTCGAGGGCCTCGGCCGGGATCTCCTCGCGGGAGAGGTACTTCGGGGCGAAGGCGGCGATGTGCTGCGCGACGTCCTTGGCGACCTCGGCGTTCTCCTTGTCCAGCTCGACCAGGACGCCGACGGCCGGCGGGAGGTCGGGGCTGGTCTTGTGCAGGTAGACCGCGACGAAGCCGTCACCGTCGAACTGGGCGAAGCGGCGGAGGACGATCTTCTCGCCCAGGGTCGCGTTGGCCTCGTCCACGAACTGCTGGACGGTCTTGCCGGCCTCGATCTCGGAGGCCAGGGCGGCGTCGAGGTCCGCCGGGGCGCTCTTGGCGAGGTGAGCGGCGATCGCGTCGGCGACCTTGACGAAGTTGTCACCCTTGGCGACGAAGTCGGTCTCGCAGTTCAGCTCGACCAGAACGCCGGACTTCTTGTCCTCGGCGATCAGCGCGGCGACGGCGCCGTTGGAGGCGTCACGGCCCTCGCGCTTGGCGACGCCCTTCTGGCCCTTGATGCGCAGGAGCTCGACGGCCTTCTCGACGTTGCCCTCGGCCTCGTCCAGGGCCTTCTTGCAGTCCATCATGCCGGCGCCGGTGAGCTCACGGAGCTTCTTGACGTCCGCGGCGGTGAAGTTCGCCATGGTGTGAATCTCTTCTCGCGTCTCGCGTGTCTGCGTGGGGATGCGCCGGGACCGGCGGTTCGGTCCCGGCGCGGGAGAGAGGGGCACCCGCCGGTTGGTACCGGCGGCTGCCCCTCATCCGTGGTACGTCAGCCCTGCTCGGCCGGGGCCTCGGTGGCGACGGCCTCGGTGACCTCAGCGGCCTCGGTGGCGACAGCCTCGGTGACCTCAGCGGCCTCGACGACCTCGGCGGCCGGGGCCTCGGTGGCGGCAGCCTCGGCGGCCGGGGCCTCCTCGGCCTTCTTCTCGCCCTCGATCAGGTCCTTCTCCCAGTCGGCCAGCGGCTGGTCGGCACCCGGCTCGGCCTTGGCGTCGCCCTTGGCGACACCGGCGCGGGACTTGAGGCCCTCGGCGACGGCGTCGGCGATCACGCGGGTCAGCAGCGTGACGGAGCGGATCGCGTCGTCGTTGCCCGGGATCTTGTAGTCGACCTCGTCGGGGTCACAGTTGGTGTCGAGGATGGCGACGACCGGGATGTTGAGCTTCCGGGCCTCGCCGACCGCGATGTGCTCCTTCTTGGTGTCCACGATCCACACGGCGCTGGGAACGCGCTGCATGTCGCGGATACCGCCGAGGGTCTTCTCCAGCTTGTCGTGCTCGCGCTGGAGGACCAGGAGCTCCTTCTTGGTGAGGCCGGAACCGGCCACGTCCGAGAAGTCCAGCTCGCCGAGCTCCTTGAGGCGCTGCAGACGCTTGTAGACGGTCGAGAAGTTGGTCAGCATGCCGCCGAGCCAGCGCTGGTTCACGTAGGGCATGCCCACGCGGGTGGCCTGCTCGGCGATGGCCTCCTGGGCCTGCTTCTTCGTGCCGACGAAGAGGACGCTGCCGCCGTGGGCAACGGTCTCCTTGATGAACTCGAAGGCGCGGTCGATGTAGTTCAGCGACTGCAGGAGGTCGATGATGTAGATGCCGTTGCGCTCCGTGATGATGAAGCGCTTCATCTTCGGGTTCCAACGACGGGTCTGGTGACCGAAGTGGACGCCGCTCTCCAGCAGCTCCCGCATCGTGACGACGGCCATGTGCCGTGCTCCTCAGGTGTTACGGCCCGGGCCTCGGGGCTCCCGCGAGGGGAGGCCGCCAAGGGCGCGGGTCAGTCTCGGTTGGTCCGTGGCAGTCAGGTTGAAAGCCACGCCTGACGCCCCGATCGTGCCGAGCCGCTGCCACCCTCGCGGTCCGGGGACCGGTCGGGCTCGGCGGACCGAGCGGCACTCGCACCTGGCGGGGGCTGCGGTCGAACCATGTCCGTCCACGTCCGTCCACCGGTGGCGGGGCGTGCGAAGTCGACCCGGCGGACCGGGTCGCGTGTGAAGTGTACGGGAAGCGCCGAGGGGCAGGCGACTCCGAGCCCGGCCGACGTCCGGTCGGCGCCCTGCCGACGCCCGGGACGGGCGGGGCGCACGGGGGCCGAGGGGCCTCGCCGGTGCGCTTCGATCTGCGGGCGGTATGCCGCCACGAGGGCTCGTTCATGCCGTTTCTACACCGGATGGCGGTACGCGTACACCCGTCGGGGGGACGCGATGCGGGCGGGTGGGCGGTTTGTCCACAGGAATCCGGAACCGGGTGGTGCGGGGCCCCGGGTGCGGCAAGCCTCCGGTCATGACTGCGCGCGGAGTGATGGTGCTGGTTCTGGCGGTGGCGCTCGCACTGGCGGGCCCGGAGGCGGCGCCGGCCGCCCCGGGGCCGGCTCGCGCTGCGTCCGGTACTGCGCCCGGCGCGGCATCTGGTTCTGCGTCCAGCACTGCGTCGGGTTCCGCGGCGCGGGCCTGGCCCGTGGGTGGGGGCGGCGGGCTGCTCGGGCGGTTCGATCCGCCGGCGAAGCCGTGGGCGGCCGGGCACCGCGGGGTGGACCTGGCCGCCGGGCCCGGAGCGGAGGTACGGACGGCGGCGGCCGGGGTGGTCGCGTTCTCCGGGCTGGTCGCCGGGCGGCCGGTGGTGAGCGTCACCCACCCCGGCTCCGGCACTCCCCCGCTGCGGACCACCTATCTGCCGGTCCTGGGCTCGGTGCCGGTCGGTTCGGCGGTGGACGCCGGGCAGGTGATCGGGCACCTGGCACCGGAAGGGCGGCACTGCGGCGGGCGCGACTGCCTGCACTGGGGGCTGCTGCGGGGCGGGCGCTACCTCGATCCGCTGGCCCTGTTCGGATCGGGCTCGGCCCGCCTGCTGCCGCTCTCCTCAGAAACGGTCGAGCCCGTGCAGGGCCATGGCCACGGCCGCGTCGGCGATCGCCTCCGGGCGCTCGGCCGGACAGCCCGCGCGGGGCCCCGCGACCGACTGCTCGGCCTGGCGGACCGCCGCCTCGACGATCCCCTGGAGCAGCGCGGCGGCGAGCCGGGGCCGCTCGTGGCCCAGGTCCTCCAGGGCCCGGACGACCAGCCCGACCAGGTTCCCGTGCGCGGCGCGGATGCGCTCCCGCGCCGCCTCGTCGAGCTCCAGGGCCGAGATCGCCACGACCGCCCGGTGCCGGGGGTCGCCCGCCAGCGCCAGCTGGCCACGGACGTACGCCTCGATCCGCTCGGCCGCGCTGTCGCAGCTCTCCATCCCGGCCTCGATCTCGGCCGCCCAGAGCGGGAAGTCCACTTCGCACAGCGCCTCGACCACGGCGGCGCGGGAGCGGAAGTACTCGTAGACCGAGGAGCGGGCCAGCCCGGTGCGCGCCGCGAGCGCGGGGAAGGTCAGCGCCTCCATGCCGCCCTCGGTGAGCAGGGTGCGGGCAGCGTCGAGGAGGGCTGCCCGCTGCAGCTGGCGATGCTCGGCCACCGAGGCCGCTCGGATCTTCGGCACAGTGACACTGTACGGAGCCCTACCTCCGGCCGGTACGGCGCCGCGCATTCGAGGGAGCGCGCGGGGCGCCCGTGGGCGGGCGCGCCTACCGGACGTCCGAGAGCTTGGCGCGCAGCTGGAGGACGGACTTGGTGTGGATCTGGCTCACCCGGCTCTCCGTCACGCCCAGCACCTGGCCGATCTCGGCGAGGGTGAGGCCCTCGTAGTAGTAGAGCGTCACCACGGTCTTCTCCCGCTCGGGGAGGGTGTTGACGGCCTGGGCCAGCAGCCGGCGCAGCTCGCGGTCCTCGGCGACCTCGACGGGGTTGTCCGCGCCGTGGTCCTCCAGGGTGTCCATCAGACTGAGCCGGTCGCCGCCCTCCCCGACCGGGTGCAGCAGCTCGTCCAGGGCGACGACGTTGGCGAGCGAGAGCTGGCTGAAGATGGCGTGCAGGTCCTCCAGGGCGATGCCCATCTCCGCCGCGACCTCGGGGTCGTGCGGCGTCCGACGCAGCCGGGCCTCCAGCGTCGCGTACGTGCGCTCGACGGCCTTGGCCTTCTGGCGCACCGAGCGCGGGATCCAGTCGAGGGCGCGCAGCTCGTCGATGATGGCGCCGCGGATGCGGCTGATCGCGTAGGTCTCGAACTTGATCGCGCGGCCGATGTCGAACTTCTCGATGGCGTCGATCAGCCCGAAGACACCGGAGGAGACGAAGTCGGCCTGTTCGACGTTGGCGGGCAGGCCGACCCCGACCCGGCCGGCCACGTACTTGACGAGGGGTGAGTAGTGCAGGATCAGCTGCTCGCGCAGCTTGGCGTCGCCGGTCTCCTTGTAGGAGCGCCAGAGTTCCTCGAGCGCGGTGCGCCCCTGGGCCGCGGGCCCGTCGGGGCCCGCCTCGCGTTGGCCCTCTTCGCGCCGGCCCGGCAGCGCCGCCGGCCTGCCGCCCTGGCGCGACAAGCCTCCCATCGCTCCCGCCTGCTTGGACGGGAGCTCGGTCACGGTCCGCCGCTCGGTCCTCGGCCCGCCCGAGGACCGGGCTCCACCGGTCACTCTGTGTCCGGGAATGTGTGTGGGCATGCGTGGGTCTGCGCCGTTCTGCCGAGTCATGTGCTGATAGGGAAGGCATGTGGAGCGTAGCGTGACCGACTCACTGCAAAGCGCTACCGCCACTCGGTCGTCCCCCGATCCGGTGGCGTTCTCCGGCCGGAACCGCGCACACGAACGACAGAACAGGATCAGCAGGTCAGCCCGGCCCCTCGGCTCGCACCACCTCCTTCCGCACCGCCCCCGCGATCACCTCCTCCGCACCGCGCGCCAGTGCGCGCCGTGCCGTTCGACGAAGCCGAGCGAGCCCAACTCGTAGAGTTTCTGGAGCACTTCGTCCGGCGGCAGCCCGGCCTGCCGGGCCAGCCGTTCGATCGGCGCCCCTTCGGCCGTCGCCGGCACGGCCTCCAGCACCCGGGCGACCGCCGGCTCCAGCAGGTCCCGGGGCAGCACCGGGCCGGTGCGCTGCGGCGCGAGGTCCTCGCCGATCGCCCCGATCAGCTCGGTGATCTCGTCCGCGTCGGTGACGAGGGTGGCCGCGCCGCTGCGGATCAGGGCGTGCACCCCCGCGGAGAACGCCGAGGTGACCGGCCCGGCCACGCCCATGGTGTGCCGGTTGAGGTCCCGCGCCCGTCTGGCGGTGCTCAGGGCGCCGCTGCGCACGGCCGCCTCGACGACGACGGTGCCCCGGGTGAGCGCCGCGATGACGCGATTGCGCAGGACGAACCGGAAGCGGTTGGGGTGCTCGCCGGGCGGGAGTTCGCTGACCAGCAGGCCCTGGACGCCGATCCGCCGGATCAGCGTGGCGTTGCCCTTCGGGTAGGCCACGTCCACCCCGCAGGCCAGCACCGCGATGGTCATCCCGCCGACGGCGAGCGCGCCCCGGTGGGCGGCCGCGTCGATGCCGTAGGCGGCTCCGGAGACCACCACCCAGCCGCGCTCGGCCAGTTGGGCCGAGAGCTCACCGGCGACGTGGGCGCCGTAGGCCGTACAGGCCCGGGAGCCCACCACCGAGACCGAGCGGAGGGCGAGCAGCCGCAGCGATCCGGTGCCCGCCGCCCAGAGCCCGATCGGGCGTCCGTCGCCCAGGTCGTCCAGTTGGCTGGGCCATTCCGTGTCCCCCGGAATGATGAAGCGCCCACCGGCGTCCTGTACCCGTTTCAGGTCCCCGGCCGGGTCGAGGCCCGGCAGCCTCGCCTGGTATCCGGCGAGCCGGGTGGCGTCCAGCCCGGGGTGGTCGGGCACGGTGCCGTCGCGGATCGCGCGGACGAGTGCGGCGGCGGGGAGCCCGGCGAGCCAGCGGCCGACCATGGCGTCCCCGGGTTCGCTGACCCGGTTGAGCAGGACGCGGGCGAGCCTCTCCTCCTCCCGTCCGGTCACCGCCGGTGCCGTGTCCGGCGGTTGGGGGTCCCCCAGCAGTCGGGTCATGCCTCGTCCCCTTTCCTGGCTTCCTGGTTCCGGTCCGCCTGGGTCGCGGGTGGCCGTTCGCTTCGGCCGAGGGCCCGTTCGGTCAGCGGGAGCCCCTGCTCGATTCCGGTGCGCAGGACCAGGGCGGTGCGCACGTCCCGCTGGTCCGGTCGGTCGCGGCCGGCCAGGTCGGCGACCGTCCAGGCGACCCGGAGCACCCGGTCCAGCCCCCGGGCCGTCAGCAGCCCGCGCTCCAGCTGCCGGGCCACGTCGTTGAGGGCGCCGGAGCCCAGCTGCCAGCGGGTGCGCAGCTCATGGCCCGGCACCTCGGCGTTGGTCCGCCACGGTGTCCCGGCCAGCCGGGCGGCGGCCCTCTCCCGCGCGGCCAGCACCCGGGCCGCGACGGTCTCGGTGGTCTCGGCCGTCACGTCCCGCTCCATGAGCTCGATCCTGGTGACCGGCGCGACCTGGACCTGGAGGTCGACCCGGTCCAGCAGCGGCCCGGAGAGCCTCCCCTGGTACCGGCTGACCATCGCGGGGGTGCACTCGCAGCCCTCGCCCCGCCGTGAGTGCCGCCCGCACGGGCACGGATTGGCGGCAAGGCACAGCAGGAAGCGGGCCGGGAGACGGAGCGATCCGGCCGAGCGGGCGATCACCACCTCGCCCGACTCCAGCGGCTGGCGCAGCGCGTCGAGCACCCGGACGGGGAACTCGGGCGCCTCGTCCAGGAAGAGGACGCCGCGGTGGGCCAGCGAGACGGCGCCCGGTCTCGGCAGGCCGCTGCCGCCACCGACGATCGCGGGCATCGTCGTGGAGTGGTGCGGGGCGCAGTAGGGCGCGGTGTCGATCAGCGGGCGCCCGACCGGGAGCAGTCCGGCCACCGAGTGCACGGCAGTGACCTCCAGGGCCTCCTTCCGGGTCAGCGGCGGGAGCAGCGCGGGCAGCCGCTCCGCCAGCATGGTCTTGCCCGCGCCGGGCGGGCCCTTGAGGTAGAGGTGGTGACCGCCGGCGGCGGCGATCTCCAGGGCGCGTCTGGCCTCGTACTGGCCCGCCACGTCGGCCATGTCGAGGCGGGCGCGGTCCTCGCGCAGGCCCCGCACGCCGGCGCTGGGCAGCATCAGGCCGGCCATCAGCGGGTCCGGCCGGCCCCGGCCGACGGGGTCGGGCGGTTCCTCCGGTACGGGCGTGCCGCTGAGCACGGCCATCAGTTCGCGCAGGCTGCGGACGCCGATGACGGTGATCCCGGGGACGAGCGAGGCTTCGGGCGCGGTCTGCTCGGCGACCACGACCCGCTCGTACCCGGCCTCGGCGGCGGCCAGCACCGAGGGCAGCACCCCGCGGACGGGCCGCACCCGGCCGTCCAGCCCCAGCTCGCCGATGAGCAGCAGTTCGGCGATCGCGGTCGGGTCGAGCCGCTCGGCGGCGGCCAGCACGGCGCAGGCCACCGCGAGGTCGAAGCCGCTGCCGCTCTTGGGCACCGAGGCGGGGCTGAGGCCGACGGTCAGCTTGCGCTGCGGCCATGACTCGCCGCTGTTGCAGACCGCCGCCCGGACCCTGTCGCGGGCCTCGGTGAGCGCCTTGTCGGGCAGGCCGACCAGGGTGAACGCGGCCACCCCGGGCTCCAGATCGGCCTGGACCTCGACGATCACCCCGTCGACGCCGACGAGCGCGACGGAACACGTGCGGGCGAAGGCCATCTCAGACCACCCCCCGCAGGTGGTCGACCAGGGCGGCACCCCGCGCCCTGTTGACGACCGCCACCAGGTCGATCCGCACGCCCCCGGGTGGGGCGGGCGGCCACTGCGGGTCGGCCGGCCCGGGGTCGTACCCGGGCCCGGCCAGCCGGGCGAAGTGCCCGGGCCATCGTTCGGCGAGCCAGCGCTCGGCCAGGCGGCGGAGCCGGGCCGCCTTGGCCCGGTCGATGGCCTCGCCCGGCTGCTGGAAGCCCCGCTCGGAGCGGGTCTTCACCTCGCAGACCGCCACGGTGTCGCCGTCGAGGGCGACGATGTCCAGCTCGCCCTCGGCGCAGCGCCAGTTGCGGTCCAGGATGCGCAGCCCGTCCTCGGTGAGGCGACGGGCCGCGACCCGCTCCCCGTAGCGGCCGAGCGCGAGGGTGTTGGAGAAGCCGCTCCGAACGGTGCCTGCGGTGCCTGCGGTGTCTACGGAGCCTGCGGTTTCTGCGGTTTCTGCGGTTTCTGCGGTTTCTGCGGTCTTCTCGATGGTGTTCTGCACGGTGACCACCTCCGCGGAGGAGGCTGCACCGTGGGCGCGCGCCGGGGCAGGGAATTACCGCTTCCCTGTGGATAACTCGGGCGCGTTCATCGTGCTATTCACCCTCAAGGGTGACAGGCCCCGCTGAGGCCGAATTCCGCTGGACAACGCGGCCGGACGTGGTTCAACGTCGGCGGCGTCAGTTCCCGAAGCCGGACTCGTCCGAGGGCAGCTCCAGGTCGCTCTTCGCGAGTTCCTCGATGTTCACGTCCTTGAAGGTCAGCACCCGGACCTTGCGGACGAACCGGGCAGGCCGGTACATGTCCCAGACCCACGCATCCGCCATCGACACCTCGAAGAACACCTCGCCCTGGACCGAGTGCACCTGCAGCTCGTAGTCGTTGGTGAGGTAGAACCGTCGCTCGGTCTCGATCACGTACTTGAACAGGCCGACGACGTCCCGGTACTCCCGGTAGAGCTTGAGCTCCATCTCGGTCTCGTACTTCTCGAGATCTTCGGCACTCATCCAGGCGTCCCCTCAACTCGTCAACGTCCACCCATTGTGGACCAACGCACCCACGCTCAGAGCCGTACCGGATCGACCGGCGGGCCCTCGGCCAGCAGCCGGGCCAGGAAGTCCGCCAGTCCGGCCGGATAGACCGTCTCGGCGGTCGCCCCGAGCTCGTCGACCGTCCACCAGCGCGCGCCGAGCAGAACGGCGTGCTCGTCCTCGGTCAGGCCCGAGTGGTCCAGCTCCGTCCGGGTCGTCCGGGCCAGGTGGAACCACTGTTCCTGTTCGTACCGCTGCCCCTGATAGGAGAACGACACCGTGCCGTACGCCACCAAGGGCCCCAGGGCCACTCCCCGCAAGCCCGTCTCCTCGGCGAGCTCCCGCTCGGCGGCCTCCCGGAAGCCCTCTCCGGGCTCCAAGCCGCCGCCGGGCGTGAACCACCACGTCTCGTCGGGCTCAGCCGGATCCTTCCCCAGGAAGAGGAGGATGCGGTCCTGCCCGTCGAGCAGCAAGATCCGCACGGCCTTCCGCCGTCGTGCCGTCATGGCTTCCCTGCACGCTCCTCCCGTCCGCGTGGGCGGCGCTCACGATCCTGCCACCCGGCGGGTGCCCGCGGGGCGATGTTCGACACAGCCGCCGGAGCGGCGGGCCCGATCAGGAGCGCGGTCAGGGGCAGCGCGGTCAGGAGCAGCGCGGTCGGGAACGCCGCGGTCAGGAGCGCCGCAGCCGGCGGGCCAGGCCCGCCACCCCGCCCGCCGCGCAGGTCAGGACGATCAGTGCCGCTCCGCCGACGGTCGCGTAGGCGGCGGTCTCCAGCGGCCCGGGCGCGCCGGCGCTCGGGCCCGCGAGGCCGTCGAAGGCGGTGGTGCGGCGCAGCAGCGCCGTGCGGCCGAAGGGCATCACGGTGGCCTCGACCCTGGCCTCCACCCCGTCGGCCGGGACGGTTCCGCCGTCCACGTCCATGTGGGTGCGGGAGTCCAGCGAGCCCTGCCGGTTGTCTCCGAGCAGGAACAGCCGCCCCTGGGGCACCGTGACGCTGAAGGAGTCGCCCTTGGGGGCCTGCTCGGCCAGGTAGGGCTCGTCCACCGGCTTGCCGTTGACGGTCAGCCGGTTGTCCCCCCTGGTGACGGCCACGGTGTCGCCGCCGACGGCGACGACACGCTTGACCATGAGCTGGCCGCCGCCCCACGCCTGGTCCCGGAAGATCACCACGTCCCCCCGGCCGACCTCGCCGGCGCCGATCTTGCGGCCGAGCACGGTGTCCCCGATCCGCAGGGTCGGGTGCATCGAGGCGGTGGGGATGTCGTACGGCCGGTAGTCCACGGCGATCAGGGCGAAGCCGCCGATCATCAGCACCAGCCCGAGCGCGATCGCCACGCCCTGGAGCACCGCCCACGCCCGGCGGGGCGAACGGGCGGGCGCCTCGGGCCGGTCGTCGGCCGTCTGCTCCACGACACTGCTCATCGCCACCCACCTCTGACCGACCGGAGAACGCCACTGGCGCGCCGGGGGCACGGGCGGAGAAACCGGCGGGCCGTGGCACGTCCGAGCAGATTACTCGTCGGTACCACGGCCCGCGCAAGAGCCGGGGAGAACCCTTTCGACCCCGGGTCCGGCCTCAGGACTCCTTGCGGCGCTGCGCCCGGGCCCGGGTCCGGCGCACCAGCGGGACCAGGGCGATCGCACCCACGGTGGCGAGAGCCGGGGGCGCGGCCGGGCCGGTCGCCGCCGCCAGGCCCTTCTGGTCGAAGGTGTCCGGCACCGGGAGCGTCGACCAGTGGGAGACGGGCCAGGCCACCACGAAGGCGCGCCCGATCACGTTGTCCACGGGGACGGTCCCGCCGCCGGGCTGGTCCTGGTGGTAGCGGGAGTCGAGCGAGTTGGAGCGGTGGTCGCCCATCACCCAGATCCGGCCCTTGGGCACCTTCACCGGGGCGAACGGCATCGTCCCGCAGGCGGGGTTGCCCTGGAAGACGTACGGCTCGTCGAGCGGCACCCCGTTGACCTTCAGCGGCCCGTTGCCGTCGCACTCCACGGTGTCCCCGCCGACGGCGACGACGCGCTTGATGAGGTCCTTCTCGTTGGCGGACGGCATCAGGCCGACGAAGCTCAGTACGTCCTGGACGCCCCGGACGAAGGAGTTGTCGCTCTGCTGGGTCGGTTCGTCGCCCAGCCAGCCGCCCGGGTCGTGGAACACCACGACCTCTCCGCGCTCGGGCTCGGCCCCGAACCAGGGGGTGAGCTTGTCCACCAGGACGCGGTCCCCGACCTGGAGCGTGTTCTGCATCGACTCGGACGGAATGGAGAACGCCTGGACGAAGAAGGTCTTGATCACCAGCGCGAGGACCAGCGCGATGCCGACCAGGATCGGCAGTTCCTTCCAGAAGGAACGCGGCTTGCGCGGCTTGGCCGACGCCTCCGATTCCGGGCCGGAGTCGGATCCCGGGTCACCCGTGGACGCGTCCGCCGGTTCGGGGTGCTCCCGGGAGCCTTCCGCGCCGTCGCCGTGCTCGCCGTGCTCGTCGGCGGTCTGGGCCGCCTGGTCCTCGGCCGCGGCCGAGGGCGCAGCGGACTCGGCGGACCGGGCCACCCGGCGGCCGGAGCCCTCCGGCTCCCCGGCGCCTGAGCGGGCGCCGATCACCACATCCCCCACAACGTCTCCTCCCAGCTGTGCGGACGCCCGCGCGCCCGCAATCACAGTGCCGCACAGCGGGCACCACGCTCGCCATGACCATGAACGCCTCAGGGCTGCCCACGACAGGCTCCCCCGACACCAACACGGCCCGGTCGTACGGCCGGTACCTCCGGCCGCACCTGCACTTCTCTATCACTCCGAGGCATCCGGCTCGCGTTCCCACACGCGCCGTCCGGACGCCCGGCCACCGGCGCGGCTCACTCCGGGGGCCTGCGCGGCCGCCGCCCGACGAGCGGAAGGATGCCCAACACCCCCATAACGAGCGGGGGTTCCATCGGAACCGGTCCAACCGCCATCGATTCCGGCCCAGTTCCGCGGGCCTGCGAAGTCCGCGCAAGAGAGGAGAGTGAACCCGGCTCATCGAGTTGATGCAACCGCCCCAGCGGCCAGGTGATCGCGAACGCGCGTCCGACCACGCCGCTCAGCGGGATGGTCCCCTGGCCCGGATTGCCCATGTGGAAACGGGAGTCGGCGGAGACGTCCCGGTGGTCGCCCATGACCCAGAGCCGCCCCTGCGGCACCTTCACCTTGAACGGCTGCCGGGAGGGCGGGTTCCCGGCGGCGAGGTACGTCTCCTGCACCGGCGTGCCGTTGACGCTCAGCCGTCCCTGCGCGTCGCAGCACTCCACGGTGTCACCGCCGACGCCGATCACCCGCTTGATCAGGTCCTGCTCGCCGGCGGAGGGCATCAGCCCGACGTAGGCGAGGACCTCCTTGGTGCCCGCCATCAGCGTGCCGTCGTGGGAGGGCCTGCGGTCCTCCTCCAGCCAGCCGCCCGGGTCCTTGAACACCACCACGTCGCCGCGCTGCGGCTCGGCCCCGAACCAGGGGGTGAACTTGTCCACCAGCACCCGGTCCCCGACCTGGATGGTCTGCTCCATCGAGCCGGAGGGGATCACGAACACCTGGATCATGAAGGTCTTCATCACCAGCGCCACCACCAGGGCCACCAGGATGATCAGCGGGAACTCCCGCACCAGCGAGCGCCTGCGGCGGCGCGCGGCCCGGCGGGCGCTGCGACGGCGCTCGGCCCTGCCCCGTACGGGCGCGGCCGAGTCCTCGGCGCCGTCACCCCGCCGTTCGTCACCCTGCTCGCCCCGGCCCCCCGCGGGCCGGTCGGCGAGGCGTCCTCTACCTCTGCTCCCCATGACCACCCGTCCCCGCGATCGCGGCGAAGGCGGCGGGGCGGTCCAGGCTCGTCCAGCGGGAGAACGGGTAGACGACCCAGTCGGCCCGGCCGATCACCTTGTCCTCGGGCACGAAGCCGCCGCCGGGCTGCCCGAGGTGGTCGCGCGAGTCGCGGGAGGCGCTGCGGTGGTCCCCCATCACCCACAGCTCCCCGCTCGGCACCAGCACGTCGAAGGCGACGGCGGACGGGGCGTCGCCGGGGAACAGGTACGAGGACTCGTCCAGCGGCACGCCGTTGACGGTGATCGGCAGGCCAGGGCCCTTGCACGTCACCCGGTCCCCGCCGACGCCGATCACGCGCTTCACGTAGACCGTGTTCCCGGCCGGGACGATCCCCAGGTCCCGCCCCAGGGACCGGAGCCGGTCCGCGGCGCCGGGCGGCTCCTCGGGCTCGCGCAGGAAGGAGCCGGTGCCGTCGAAGACGACGACGTCCCCCCGCTCGGGGTGGTCGCCGAAGGTGTAGGCGAGCTGGTTGGCGACGATCCGGTCACCGGGTCGCAGTCCCTCCTCCATGGAACCGGAGGGCACCGAGTACGGGCGCGCGACGAAGGCGTTGACGAGCAGCAGGACCAGCAGGCAGATCCCGGCCAGCATCAGCAGGTCCCACCCGCGCGATCGGCCGGGCGCCTCCTCGGAAGGCTCGGCCGCCGCAGCAGCCTCGGCGCCGTCCGCGCTCCCGGCGCTCCCGGCGCTCTCGGCAGCCCCGTCCTCCGGAGGCGAAACGACCGCGGACCGCGACAGCGGCTCCGCACCGGTGGGTGCTGGAGTGCCGTCGCGGTCCGCGGGTGGCTCGTGCGTGCTCATCGGGGGCTGAGCTTACCTTGCGGTGGCCCCGCCGCCCGATCGCTCCGATCCCCGGACGAACCGGGGCCGGGAGATCACGCGTCGCGCTTCTCCTTGATCTTCGCGGCCTTGCCGCGCAGGTCGCGCAGGTAGTACAGCTTGGCGCGGCGAACGGCACCGCGGGTCACGACCTCGATCTTCTCGACGATCGGGGTGTGCACCGGGAAGGTGCGCTCCACGCCGACGTTGAAGCTGACCTTGCGGACGGTGAAGGTCTCACCGATGCCGGCGCCGTGGCGACGGATGACGACGCCCTGGAAGACCTGGACACGGGAGCGGTTGCCCTCGATGACCCGGACGTGGACCTTCAGGGTGTCACCGGCGCGGAAGGCCGGGATGTCGGTGCGCAGCGAGGCCGCGTCGACAGCAGCGAGCTTGTTGCTCATGGTGCTCTCCATCGCAGGCGCCACGGGCCGCCCACGGAAGTTCGTCGCAATGGGGTCTGCTGCGGGCCGCATCGGCTGGCGGCGATCCCCCCGTGGCGGGGGCGCCGGTCCACGTAGCCCCTACGCGAGGGGCCCAGCGACAGACAGCAGCTGCCTATTCTTCCACAGCACCGGCCGCGGACCGAAATCGGTCCAGCTCCTCGTCCCAGGCCAGTCCGAGCACGCTGAGCGCCTCGCGCTCCTTCTTGTCGAAGGAGCCGTACCGCCAGCGCTCGACCAGGTCGGGCCGGTTGGCCAGGGTCCGGGCGAACGCCTGCTCGCGCCGCCAGCGGGCGATCCTGCCGTGGTTGCCGCTGAGCAGCACGTCCGGCACCGTCCGGCCGCGCCACTCGGCGGGCTTGGTGTAGACCGGGCCCTCCAGCAGGTCGGCCATCGCGCCGGGCGCGAAGGAGTCGTCGCGGTGGGACTCCGCGTTGCCGAGCACGCCGGGCAGCAGCCGGGCGATCGCCTCGACCATCACCAGCACGGCGACCTCGCCGCCGGCCAGCACGTAGTCGCCGATCGACGCCTCGACCACCGGCATCCGGGTGGCCGCCTCCTCGATGACCCGCCGGTCGATGCCCTCGTACCGGGCCGGGGTGAACGCCAGCCAGGGGCGGCCGGCCAGCTCCTGGGCCAGCTCCTGGGTGAACGGCCGCCCGCTCGGGGTGGGCACGACCAGGGTGGGCACCTCGCCCTCGGGGCCGCCGGCGAGCACCGCGTCCAGGGCTTCGCCCCACGGCTCGGGCTTCATCACCATGCCGGGGCCGCCGCCGTACGGGCTGTCGTCGACGGTGCGGTGCACGTCGTGGGTCCACGCCCGCAGGTCGTGGACGTGCACGTCCAGCTGGCCGCGGGCGCGGGCCTTGCCGACCAGCGAGACGTCCAGCGGCTCCAGGTACTCGGGGAAGATCGTGACGACGTCGATCCGCATGCCGGCCTGGACGGCGGCCTGCGGCAGATCCCCCGCGGTCTCCTCGACGCTCACTCCGACTCCTCCGAGGCGTCGTCCGAGGCGACGTCCGCGGAATCGTCCGAGACATCCCCGGAGGCGGCGTCCTGCGCGTCGGCGTCCCGCGAGCCGGCGACCTCGGCCGACTCCGGGTCGATCAGCCCGGCCGGCGGGGTGATCACGGCCCGCTGGTTCTCCAGGTCGATGGTCGGCACGATCTGGGTGACGAAGGGCACCAGCACCTCCGTCCCGTCCGCCTTCTTCACGGTGAGCAGGTCCTGGTAGGGCAGGTGGACGACCTCGGTCAGCTCGCCCACGAGGGTGCCGTCCTGCAGCACCACGTCCAGGCCGATGAGCTGGTGGTCGTAGTACTCCTCCGGGTCGTCCGGGCGCTCCTCCGGGTCGACCTCGGAGATGAGCAGGGTGCCCCGCAGCGCCTCCGCCGCGTTGCGGTCCTTGACGCCGGCGAAGCGCAGCAGCAGCCGCCCGCTGTGCACCTTGCCGGACTCGACGGTCAGCGGCCCGACCGACGCCGGGTCGGTCATGACGACGGCACCGGGGCCGAGCCGGAGCTCCGGCTCGTCGGTGCGGACCTCGACGCTGACGTCCCCCCTGATGCCGTGGGCACGGCCGATCTTGCCGACGACGAGCTGCACGGTGATCGTTCTCCTGGAGTTCCTGGTGCCTGTACTAGCCGCACTACCTGTACTGCCTGCACTGCCTGCACGTACTGCCTGTACTGCCTGTACTGCCTGCTGCACTACCTGCACGTACTACCTGTACGAATGCCGAAAAAGGCCGGCCGGGACGACATGCGTCCCGGCCGGCCTCAAGCCCCTGACGGCTGCACGAGCGGCAGCGTCAGCGAATGTTGTCCGCGTCGACCAGGTCGACCCGGACGTTGCGACCGCCGAGGGCGCCGACCACGGTGCGCAGAGCGCGCGCCGTGCGGCCGCCCCGGCCGATCACCTTGCCGAGGTCATCGGGGTGCACTCGCACCTCGATGGTGTTACCCCGACGCAGGTTGCGCGAGCGCACCTGCACCTCGTCGGGGTGCTCGACGATGCCCTTCACCAGGTGGTCGAGGGCGTCCTCGATCACGCTCAGGCCTCGGCGGCGGCGTCGGCCTCAGCCTCGACCTTGTCCGACTTCTTGGCCTTCGGGGTGATGGCGACACCGGTGGTGGCGTCCTCGAAGCCGGCGACGGCCTTCGCGAACAGGTGCGAGAAGTCCTCGACCTTGGGCTCGGCGACGAGCAGCGGGGCCGGAGCCGGCAGGCCCTTGTACTTCTGCCAGTCACCGGTCAGCTTGAGGATGGCGAGCACCGGCTCGGTCGGCTGGGCGCCGACGGACAGCCAGTACTGGGCGCGGTCGCTGTCGACCTCGATCTTCGAGGGGTTGTAGGTCGGCTGGTAGATGCCGATCTCCTCGATCGCGCGACCGTCACGCTTGGTGCGCGAGTCGGCGACGACGATGCGGTAGTGCGGGGAGCGAATCTTGCCGAGACGCTTGAGCTTGATCTTGACTGCCACGGGAGTGGATTCTCCAGGTGTTGACGTGGGTGAACGGCCTCGCCGTCCGCGTGGGGTTGCGGGGCAAACCGTTCAAGGGACACGCCAGCCGTAGGAGAGAGGGGTCCTGCTCGGCTGCCGAGTACTCAGCTGTCCATTGTGCCACAGCGCCGGGGACGGACTTCACCCGGCCGCTCACGGGCCTGGCCAGGCTCGACCGGGAGCCCCCGCTCCCGGTCCGCCCGCAGACTCACCGTTGTCGTTGCACTGCTCGCGCCGGTCGCCTCACGCGCCGGACGCTTCGGGGCACCGCTCGACCGAGGCCGCCCGCACGGCCGCCGACCGGTTCCGCCCCGGGGGTCACGCGATCTTGAACGGCTGCTGGCACGCGCCGCAGACGATGGACGCCTGCGCGAGCACCGACGGCACGACGCGCACGTTGCGCCCGCACCCGCACACCGCCTTGACCCGGACGCCGCCCCCGGAGGAGCCGTGCCGGGCGGCCGGTCCGCGGAAGGCCCGCGTCCCGCCCTCGCCGGCCACCGCTTCCTGGTGCGCGCCCAGGGCGCGGTCCAGTCGCTCGATGGTGCCGGCGTAGCGCTCCTGGGTCTCCTTGAGCATGGTCACCTGGGAGAAGCCGCTACTGGCGTGCGGTTCGACCGGGTGCGCCAGGCCCAGCTCGGAGGCGAGCATCAGGAAGCGCCGGTTGTGGTAGCGGCCGGCCCGCGAGGTGTCCCGGATGTCCCGGGCCGCGGCCAGACCGTGGGCGGCCTCGTGGAGCAGGCGCTCGAAACCGAGCCGCGTCCCACAGGCCGAGGAGGATTCGCCGATCAGGGCCTCGGGAGAGGCCAGGTCGGGGAGATCCCGGTGATGGGCCTGGATGTCGCTCCAGGCGGCGGCCAGTTCGGCCGCGAGAACGAGGGGCTGTGTCGTGCTCACGCTAGACCAACGACGGAGTGCGAGCCGATGTTCCGCATGTTCCCGTTCTGCGGGAATTCCCAGGGAACTCCCAGGAATGCAAGGCCGCGCGCGAATTGCGCGTTCCGGATCTGACGCAAGACCAACCCCCTGCCGGTTTCGGCCCGCACTGGTCGCAGGGCCTGGTGAATTCCGTCCGGGGACGGGCTGTCGCCCCCAGGACGTACGGCCCGCGGCCTCTGTCGAGTTGACAGGGCCACGGGCCGTACACCGTACCGCTATTCCGTTAATGCCGGGAGTTGACCGGCCAGTAGGGATGTCCGCGGCCAACGCGATCGGGAAGAGTTACCGGTTTCTTACCCGACCGCATTACGGGCGAATATCGCCGTAATCGGTCGTCGGAAGCGGCGTACCGTCATCAGTACGCACGCGCGACGATCGCGATGTTGCCCTCCTGGTCGTCCGTGGCCGGCACGGAACCGTCCGCGGCGACGATACAGCGCACCGTGACGCCCTGCTCGGAGAGCTTGGCCTCGCCCTCCGCGCCGAGGTCGGCCCAGGAGATGCGGCCCCAGCCGGTGGCGGCGGCCTCCACGGCCTCGTCGAGGGTCTTGACGTCGACCGTGCGGGACTCGCGGCGCTCGCGCGACTGGCGCAGCAGCAGCGCCTGGTCCTCCTCCAGGACGCCCGGCAGCAGCTCGGCCAGCGCGTCGATGGAGACGGGCTCCTTGCCGCCGGGGATGCGGCGGGCCAGCATCGCGGTGCCCCCGGGAAATTCGGTGGAGGCGAGGTCGCGAGGGCCGACCTCGATGCGGACCGGAACGCCCTTGAGCTCCCAGTCCACGGCCCGGCGGCCGAACGGCGTGTCGGTGCGGTCGTCGACCACCACGCGGATGCCGGCGGCCTCCAGCTTCGCGCCGATCTCGCGGACCTTGGCGATCACCGCGTCGTCGCCCTTGATGGCGAGCACCACGGCCTGGACGGCGGCCAGGCGCGGGGGCACCCGCAGGCCGTTGTCGTCGCCGTGGGACATGATCAGGCCGCCGACCATGCGGGTCGAGACGCCCCAGGAGGTCTGCCAGACGTACTCGCGCTCGGCACCCTGGAGCTGGTAGGTGGTGTTGAACGCCTTGGCGAAGTTCTGGCCCAGCTCGTGGCTGGTGCCCAGCTGCAGCGCCTTGCCGTCGCCCATCATGCCCTCGAGGGTGAGGGTGTTGATGGCGCCCGCGAAGCGCTCCTTGGCGGTCTTGCGGCCGAGCACGACGTCGATGCCGAGCACGTTCGTCATGAAGTCGCCGTAGACGTCGGTGTGGATCATCGAGGCGTACGCACGGGCGTCCTCGTACGTGGCGTGGGCCGTGTGGCCCTCCTGCCAGAGGAACTCGGTGGTGCGCAGGAAGACGCGCGGACGCAGCTCCCAACGGACCACGTTGGCCCACTGGTTGATCAGCAGGGGCAGGTCCCGGTGGCTCTGCACCCACTTGGAGAAGTACTCGTTGATGATCGTCTCGGAGGTGGGCCGGACGACGACCGGCTCCTCCAGCTGCTTGCCGCCGCCGTGGGTGACCACCGCCAGCTCGGGCGCGAAGCCCTCGACGTGCTCGGCTTCCTTGGTCAGGTAGGACTGCGGGATGAACATCGGGAAGTAGGCGTTCTGCGCGCCCGCCTTCTTGATGCGCGCGTCCATCTCCTGCTGCATCCGCTCCCACAGGCCGTAGCCGTACGGTCGGATGACCATGGTGCCGCGCACCGGACCGTTGTCGGCCAGCTCGGCCTTGTTGATGAGGTCCTGGTACCAGCGCGGGAAGTCTTCCGCCTGGGGGGTGAGAACGGGTGCCTTAGCCATGGGCGGAATGGTACGGGGGGCGGCGCCCCGACTTCGAATCCGTTTCACCGAGGGGGCGCACGACCCCGACACGCGCGCACCACCCCGCACCCCTCTGGACGCCGGGCCCGACCCGCTGTTCGCTGGAGTGGGGCGGGACTTTGGGGGAGCCGTAGCAGCACACCGAAGGACCGGATGGGAGGCCGCGATGGCTTCAGCTCGCACGACCGGCACGACCGTACGACCCGCGGGCGCACGGGCGCACCACCCGCAGCCCGCGGCCGCCGGACGCGCGCGGGCGCGCGACTGGGCGGAGATCCAGGAACGCATGCTGGTGCCGCTCTACGAGGCGGTCCACGACCGGCTGGAGGTCGGCCCGGCGAGCAGCGTGCTGGGCCTGGGGTGCCGGTCCGGGCTGGCCCTGCTGCTCGCGGCCGGGCGCGGTGCCCAGGTGGCCGGGCAGGAGCCCGGGGACGAGCTGCGCGCCCTGGCCCACGACCGCCGGCTGCGGGTCTGCGCCGGGGCCCGTACGGCCGCGGCCGCCACCCGGTCGGCCCATTCGGTGGTGACGGTCTTCGAGCAGCTGCCGGGCTGCGCCGATCCGGGCGCGGTGGTGGCCGAGGCGGCCCGGCTGACGCTGCCGGGCGGGCACGTGGTGCTGGCCGCCTGGGGCCCGCCGGAGCGCTGCGAGAGCGCCCCCGTGCTGGACGTGGCGCGCCGGATGGCGGGGCGCACGGGCGCGCGCGACCCGTTCGAGGCGAGCGCGCCCGGTGTGCTGGAGGACCTGCTGGCCCCGGCGGGCCTGCGCCCGGCGGGCAGCGGGCGGGTGTCCTGCCCGTTCGCCTACCCGGACCTGGACAGCGCGGTGCGGGGCCTGCTCTCCACGGGCCTGTTCGAGGCGGCGGAGGAGTTCTCGGGCGCCCCGCTGGTGGCCAAGGAGCTGGAGGAGGCGCTGCAGCCGTTCCTGCGGCCGGACGGCTCGGTGCGGATGGAGAACCTCTTCCGCTACCTGATCGCCGAGCGGCCGCGTTGAGCCGGGGAAGAGAGCGCTGAGCAGACCGAAACCGGGGGCGCCCGCCACCACGGCGAGCGCCCCCGGCTCAGTCGTTCACGCCTACACCTGGTCCGGGTCCTCCGTCTCGCGCGGCACCCCGGCCGCCCGGTACGCCGCCGCCTCGTCCAGCGTCTCCGCCTCCAGCAGCGCCGCCGCCAGTGCGTCCAGCCGGGGCCGCTCCTCGGTCAGCAGCCGCACCGCCTCGTCGTAGCACTCCGAGACGATCCGCCGGGCCTCCTCGTCCACCGCGTCCAGGGTGGTCGGCGCGGCCGAGAGCCCGTACGCGCCCTGCGGGTCGCTGGGCACGGCCGTGAGCCGCCCGACGCGCTCGCTCATGCCCCAGCGCCCGGCCATCCCCCGGGCGATGTTGGTGACCTGCTCCAGGTCGCTCTCGGCGCCCGTGGTGATCACCCCGTAGACCACCTGCTCGGCCGCCATGCCGCCGAGCGCGCCGATGATCCGGCCGCGCAGGTAGGGCTCGGTGTACGAGTAGCGGTCGTTCTCCGGGGTGGAGAGGGTCACGCCGAGGGCGCGGCCGCGCGGCACGATGGTGATCTTGCGGACCGGGTCCGCGCCGGGCTGGAGCATGCCCAGCAGGGCGTGCCCGCTCTCGTGGTAGGCCGTGCGCTCGCGCTCCTCCTGCGGCATCACCAGCGGCCGCACGGCGCCCAGTTGGACCTTCTCCAGGGCGTCCGAGAGGTCCCGCTCGTTGACGGCATCCTGGTCCCGCTTGACGGCCAGCAGGGCGGCCTCGTTGACGAGGTTGGCGAGCTCGGCGCCGGTCATCCCGGGGGTGACCTTGGCCAGCTGGGTGAGGTCGGTGTCGCCGGCCAGCGGGACGGCCCTGGTGTGGATGCGCAGGATCGCGGCGCGGCCCTCGCGGTCGGGCGGGCTGACGGTGATCCGCCGGTCGAAGCGGCCGGGGCGCAGCAGCGCCGGGTCGAGCACGTCGGCCCGGTTGGTGGCCGCGATGACGATGACGCCCTCGGAGCCGCTGAAGCCGTCCATCTCGGTGAGGATCTGGTTGAGCGTCTGCTCGCGCTCGTCGTGCCCGCCCATGCCGCCGCCGGCGCCGCGCTGGCGGCCGATGGTGTCGATCTCGTCGATGAAGATGATCGCCGGGGCGACCTTGCGGGCCTCGGCGAAGAGCTCGCGCACCCGGCTGGCGCCGACGCCGACGATCATCTCGATGAACTCGGAGGCCGAGGCGGAGAAGAACGGCACGTTCGCCTCGCCGGCCACGGCCCGGGCGAGCAGGGTCTTGCCCGTCCCGGGCGGGCCGCTGAGCAGCACGCCGCGCGGCATCTTGGCGCCGAGCCTGCGGTAGCGCTCGGGGTTCTTCAAGTAGTCGACGACCTCGGTGAGTTCGGCCTCGACCTCGTCGATCCCGGCGACGTCGGCGAAGGTGGTGCGCTTGCCCTGGTCGGCGGTGACGGGCTTGGGCGGGGCCTTGCGGCCCAGGGGCCCGCCGCCGAGCCCCCCGGCCATCCGGCGGGCGAGCAGCACCCAGATGAAGATCAGCAGCAGCATCGGGGCGAGCGAGAGCAGCAGGTTGGTCAGGAAGCTGCGCTGCTGCACCGGCGAGGTGGCGGTGACCTCGACGCCCTTCTCCTGGAGGGTGGTCCAGAGGTTGTCGCCCGCGAAGGAGGGGCGCTGGGTGTCGAACTCGGTGTAGGTGCCCTTGCCGCCGTCGGGTTTGGGCTGGGCGCTCTTGAGGGTGCCCTCGATCGCGTCGCCCTTGGCGTAGATCTTGGTGATGTTGCCCTTGTTCAGCTGGCTGTTGAACTCGGTGTAGCTGATCGTGGTCGCGCCCTCGTTGCCGAAGAACGACAGCAGCAGGTCGGAGATCAGGAACACCACGAGGGCGGTGAGGACGAGGCCCGTCCAGCCGCCGGGCATCCGGCGGCGGGGCGGCGGCGGGGGCGGGGCGCCCTCGGACCGCCAGGGCTGGTCCGGGGTCTGACGGGGCGGCACGGGTTCGGTCACCCCCCGGACGATACGGACAGGCGCTCGGGCGGGCCAATCGCAACGCCGCGCCCGAGCGGCCGTACGGGCCGTCGGCGCCCCCTCCGACCAGCGGCGACGCGGCCTCAGGCGACGGCGCCGGGCCACTCCTCGGCGGTGAGCGCGAACCGCTCGTGGTCACGCCAGTCACCCTGGAGGAAGAGCATCCGCGGGGTGAAGCCCTCGTGCCGGAAGCCCAGCCGCCTGGCCATGGCGATGGAGCGCTCGTTCTCCGGCTGCACGTTGATCTCCAGCCGGTGCAGGCCCAGCCCGCGGGCGGAGTCGGGGGCGAAGCAGCGGTCGACGACCAGGCGCAGGCCCTCGGTCATCCGCCCGGTGCCGGCGAAGGGCAGGTAGGCGTCGTAGCCGAGCGTGGCGTTGCAGAACCGGCCCATCACGATGTTGGCGACGTTCACCTTGCCGACCAGCCCGCCGGTGTCCCGGTCGATGATCAGGTAGGTGCGCAGGCCCGATCCCTGGCGCTTGATCAAATCGGGCAGCCCGTCCGGCTCGACGGGGTTCCACCGCCCGATGTGGTCGGCGGACCTGCGGACCGCCTCGGCGTACACGACCTCGTCCTCGGCCCTGGGGGCCCTGATCATCACTCGCACGCCCTCATCATGGGACATGCCGGTGGCCCGCCGCCCCCAGTACGGATCGACTGGGCCGGACGACGGGCCACCCGGGTCGTGCGGGGACCGCAAGGGGACTACAGCAGGTCCTTGAACTCCTTGGGCAGCTCGAAGTCGGCCGGGCCCTTGCCCGCGCCGAGCCCGAACGCGCCGCCGCCGGCCTCCTGGCCGCCCGGGCCGAGCTCCCGGCGCTGCGCGGCCGCGGCCTCCTCCTGCGCCCGCTTGAGCGGGTTGCCGCTCTTGCGCTTGCCCTTGGCCTGCGGCGCCTTCTTGCCGGACTTCTTCGCCCCGCCGCCCATGCCGGGGATGCCCGGCATGCCGGGGACACCCTTGCCGGAGGCCATCGCGGACATCATCTTGCGGGCGTCGAAGAACCGCTCGACCAGGTTCTTCACCTCGCCGACCTGGACGCCCGAGCCCTTGGCGATACGGGCCCGGCGGGAGCCGTTGATCATCTCCGGCTCGGCGCGCTCGGCCGGGGTCATCGACTTGATGATCGCGCCGACGCGGTTGACGTCCTTGTCGTCGATGTTGTTGATCTGGTCCCGGATCTGGCCCATGCCGGGCAGCATGCCGAGCAGCTTGGAGATCGAGCCCATCTTCTGGACCTGCTCGAGCTGCGACAGGAAGTCGTCCAGGGTGAACTGCTTCGGGCCGCCGCGCAGCTTGGCGGCGATCTTCTCGGCCTCCTCCTGGGAGAAGGTCTGCTCGGCCTTCTCGATCAGGGAGAGGACGTCACCCATGCCGAGGATGCGCGAGGCCATCCGGTCGGGGTGGAAGGCGTCGAAGTCGTCGACCTTCTCGCCGTTGGAGGCGAACATGATCTGCCGGCCGGTGACGTGCGCGACCGACAGGGCCGCACCGCCGCGGGCGTCGCCGTCGAGCTTGGAGAGCACGACACCGGTGAAGTCGACGCCGTCGAGGAACGCCTGCGCGGTGGTGACCGCGTCCTGGCCGACCATCGCGTCGACGACGAACAGGACCTCGTCCGGGTTCACCGCGGCGCGGATGTCGGCGGCCTGCTGCATCAGCTCGGCGTCGATGCCGAGGCGGCCGGCGGTGTCGACGACGACGACGTCGTACTGCTTCTGCTTGGCGTACTCGATCGAGTCCTTCGCCACCTGCACCGGGTCGCCGACGCCGTTGCCCGGCTGCGGGCCGTAGAAGGCCACACCGGCGCGCTCGGCGACCACCTGGAGCTGGGTGACGGCGTTGGGGCGCTGGAGGTCGCAGGCGACCAGCAGCGGGGTGTGCTTCTGGGACTTGAGCCAGTGGCCGAGCTTGCCCGCGAGGGTGGTCTTACCGGCACCCTGGAGACCTGCCAGCATGATGACCGTCGGGCCGTTCTTCGCGAACCGCACCCGGCGGGTCTCGCCGCCGAGGATCGCGATGAGCTCCTCGTTGACGATCTTGATGATCTGCTGCGCCGGGTTCAGCGCGCCCGAGACCTCGACACCGAGCGCCCGGTCCTTGACCTGCTTGATGAAGGCCCGGACGACCGGCAGCGCGACGTCCGCCTCCAGCAGCGCGATGCGGATCTCGCGGGCGGTGGCGTCGATGTCGGCCTCACTGAGGCGGCCCTTGCCACGGAGGTTCTTGAACGTCGCTGCGAGGCGATCGGAAAGGGTGTCGAACACGTCGTCGCGGGTCCTCTGCGGCATCGGTATCGGTACGGTCGTCGCCCACAAGGGTATCCGGCCGCCCCGGGTACGGTCTCCACCCCTGCCCGGACGGGCTTCAGCCCAGCGCGGCCCGTACGGCCGACGCCACCTCCCCGGCCCGCTGAGGGGTGAGCGGCAGGCCCCTCTCGTCGGTCAGGTAGAAGGAGTCGACGGCCTCCGCGCCGAGCGTGGAGACGTGCGCGGTGCGCACCCGCACCCCGGCGTCGTCCAGCGCCCGGCCGATGCGGTGCAGCAGCCCGGGGGCGTCGTGGGCGCGGACCTCCAGGACGGTCGCCGTGGCCGAGGCCACCGCCGGGGCCACCGCGACCAGCGGCGGCGGGGTGGGGATGCCCTTGCGGCGCGGGGCTGCGGCGTCGCGCTCGGCCAGGCGCCGGGCGACGTCCAGCGAGCCGTCCAGGGCCCGGCGCAGGTCGGCGCGCAGCCGGGACGCCTCCGGCAGTTCCCCGTACTCGGTGGCCACCCGCCAGGCGAGCAGCAGCACCGGCCCGGCGCCGATCGGGTCCAGCTCGCGCAGTCCCGCCGAGCGGACGGCGAGGCGGTGCAGGGCCAGCACCCCGGCGGCGGTGCCGAGCAGCCCGGGGCGGTCCGGGACGGCCAGGTTCAGCTCCACGCCCATCGGCTCGGTGCCCGGCCGCGCGCCCTCCGCCTGGGCGCGCAGCGACAGCGCCGGTTCCCCGGTGCGGGCCGCCTCGACGGCCAGGCGCTCCTGCTCGGCGGTCGGCGGGGCCTGGGCCGTCTCCCCCGCTCCCCCGGCCAGCTGGGCGGCGACCCGGGTGACCAGCCCGTCGACCAGGGAGGCCCGCCAGGCGCTCCAGGCGGCCGGTCCGGTGGCCAGGGCGTCGGCCTCGGTGAGCGCGTGCAGCAGTTCCAGTTCGGGCAGGGTGCCGATCACCTTGGTGACGGCCTCCACGGTGGCCGGGTCGTCCGGGTCGCGCCGGGTCGCGGTGTCGATCAGGGTCAGGTGCCGGCGCACGAGGACGGCCAGCACCGCCACGTCCTCGGGCGGGAAGCCCATCCGGACGGCCACGTCGCGGACGATCACCTCGCCGGCCTCGCTGTGGTCGCCGGGCCAGCCCTTGCCGAGGTCGTGCAGCAGCGCGGCCACCAGCAGCAGGTCGGGCCGGGCCACCCGGCGGGTCATCGCGGCGGCCCGCACGGCCGTCTCCACCAGGTGCCGGTCGACCGTCCAGCGGTGCACCGCGTTGCGCTGCGGGCGGCAGCGCACCCGCTCCCAGTCCGGCAGCAGCCGGGTGATCAGCCCCTCCGCCTCCATCGCCTCCCACACCGGCACGGCCGCCTCCCCCGCGCCGAGCAGGGTGACGAGCTGCTCGCGCGCCTCGTCCGGCCAGGGCACCGGCAGCGGGCGGCACTCGGCGGCGAGCCTGCGCACCGTCGCGTACGAGACGGTCAGGCCGTTCTGGGCGGCGGCGGCCGCGGCGCGCAGCGGCAGCACCGGGTCGGCGGCCGGGCGGGCGCCCTGGGCGAGGACCGCCTCGCCGTCCTGCTCGACCACGCCCTCGGCCAGCGGGCGGCGCTCCACCGCGCCCCGCTCCACCGCCCCCCGGGTCACCGCGCCCGTGCCGCGCCGCGCGAACGCGAAGCCCCGCCGGACGGTGGAGGGGCGGGTGCGGGCGGCGAGCACCCGGTCCACCGCCCGCCAGGTGACGTCCCCCGCGTAGGCGATCGTGCGGGCGGCCTCGTAGACCTGGCGCAGCAGGGCGTCGGCGTCCAGCACGCCGAGCCGCTCGGCGACCTGGTCCTGGTCCTGGAGGCTGAGCCGCTCGGTGGCCCGGCCGGTGGCCAGGTGCAGGGCGTCGCGGACGTCGGCCAGGCGCAGCGCGGCGGCGTCCAGTCCGTCGCGGGGGGCGTCGGCGAGCCAGCTGGCGGCGATGGCGTCGAGGACGACCAGGTCGCGCAGGCCCCCGCGGGCCTCCTTGAGGTCGGGCTCCAGGAGGAAGGAGAGCTCTCCGTGCCGTTCGGCCCGCTCCCGGCTCAGTTCGCGCAGTTCGGGTAGCCGGGCGGGGGCGCTCGCGCGCCAGTCGGTGAGCACGGCGGAGCGCAGGGCGGCGGTGAGCGCCTGGTCTCCGGCGAGGTGGCGGGCGTCCAGGAGGCCGAGCTGGGCCTTGAGGTCGGCGGCGGCGACGGCCCTGGCCTCGGCGGGAGTGCGGACGGCGTGGTCGAGCCGGGCGCCCGCGTCCCAGACGGGGTACCAGATCCGTTCGGGCAGGTCGGGGGCGAGCGGGCCGTCGTGCAGCAGCAGGACGTCCAGGTCGCTGCGCGGGGAGAGCTCGCCGCGCCCGTAGCCGCCGACGGCGACCAGGGCGACGCCGGCCCCGGGGGCTCCGGACTCGGCCAGCAGGGCGGCCAGCCAGTCGTCGGTGAGCCGGGCGAGCGCCCGGCGCCGGGGGCGGCCGAGCGGGCCGGGGCCGTCGATCAGGGCAGCCCGGGCGGCGGCGTGGGCGGCGTGGTCCAGGGGAGCGGAGCTGGTCATGCGCGAGGGTCCCGTCCGTGCTGCGGGGTGGGGAACGCCGACGGGCCCGCCTCCTCCTTTCGGGGGATGCGGGCCCTCGGGCTCACAGGGCGTCGGGGCCGCGTTCGCCGGTGCGGACGCGGACCGCGGTGTCGACGGGGATGCTCCAGACCTTGCCGTCCCCGATCTTCCCGGTCCGGGCGGCCTTGACCAGGACCTCGATCAGCTCGTCGGCGTCCTCGTCCTCGACGAGGACCTCGATGCGGACCTTCGGGACCAGGTCGACGGTGTACTCGGCTCCCCGGTAGACCTCGGTGTGGCCTCTTTGGCGGCCGTAGCCGCTGGCCTCGGTGACGGTCAGGCCGTGGACCCCGAAGGCTTGCAGGGCGGCCTTCACCTCGTCCAGGCGGTACGGCTTGATCACGGCGGTGATGAGCTTCATCAGGCGTCGACCTCGGTCTTCTGAGCGGCCTTCTCGGCGGTCGTCTCGGTGGGCTTCTCGGTGGGCTTCTCCGTTGGCTTGGGCGCGGCCGCCGCCAGGCCGGGCAGGGCCCGGGCGAGGCCGGCCCCCACGGCGCTGAAATCGTAGGCGGACTCGGCGTGTTCGGCCTGGTCGATGCCGGCCACCTCGACCTCCTCGGAGACCCGGAAGCCGACCGTGATGTCCACGGCCTTGGCCAGCAGCCAGGACATGACGAAGGAGTACGCGCCGACCGCGGCCACGCCCAGCGCCTGCTTGCCGAGCTGCTCCCAGCCCCCGCCGTAGAACAGGCCCTTGGCGGTCTGGCCGACCCCGCCGGTGGCGAAGAGGCCGATCAGCAGCGAGCCGATCGCCCCGCCGACCGCGTGCACGCCGACCACGTCGAGGGAGTCGTCGAAGCCCCAGCGGTACTTGAGCGAGACGGCGGCGGCGCAGACCGCGCCCGCGATCAGGCCGATGGCCACCGCGCCGAGCGGGCTGACCGAGCCGCAGGCCGGGGTGATCGCGACCAGTCCGGCCACCGCGCCGGAGGCGGCGCCGAGGGTGGTGAAGGCGCCGTGCTTGAGCTTCTCGTAGACCAGCCAGCCGACCAGGGCCGCGCCGGTGGCGACCTGGGTGTTGACCGCGGCCATCGCGGCCACGCCGTTGGCGGCCAGCGCCGAGCCCGCGTTGAAGCCGAACCAGCCGAACCAGAGCAGCCCGGAGCCGAGCATCACCAGCGGCAGGCTGTGCGGGCGCATCGGGTCCTTCTTGAAGCCGACCCGCTTGCCCAGCACCAGGCACAGCGCCAGGCCCGCGACACCGGCGTTGATGTGCACGGCCGTGCCGCCGGCGAAGTCGATGACGCCGTTGCGGTCGCCCAGCCAGCCGCCGTTGCCGCCGTCGACGAAGAACACCCAGTGCGCGACGGGGAAGTAGACGACGCTCACCCAGAGCGCGATGAACAGGCCCCAGGCGGCGAACTTGGCTCTGTCCGCGATGGCGCCGCTGATCAGCGCCGGGGTGATGATCGCGAACATCAGCTGGAAGAGCGCGAAGGCGGTGATCGGGATGCTGCCGGTGAGCTCGTTGAGCCCGATGCCGCGCATCCCGAGGAAGTCCAGGTTGCCGATCAGTCCGCCGAAGGCGTCGGGGCCGAAGCTGAGCGAGTAGCCGTAGAGGACCCACAGCACGCTGACGATGCCGAGCGAGAGGAAGCTCATCGCCAGCATGTTCAGGGTGCTCTTGGCCCGGACCATGCCCCCGTAGAAGAAGGCCAGGCCCGGGGTCATCACCATGACCAGGGCCGCACTGATGAGCACGAAGGCGGTGTCGCCCGCGCTGAAGCCGTCCGGCATCGGCGTCTCCTCTGCTTCCGACGCCGATCCGCACCCGGGGCTGTCCCTTGACTCCGGGGCGTCGGCGATGAGGAGGAGAGTGCCGAAGGCTGGTTTCGGCTGGTGCGGCCGGTTGTTTCGCGGCCGTGACGCATGCGACGCCCGGGTTACGGCTGCGTGAACCGCACCGCCGTCCGGGTGAAGCGGGCGAACGGGTGAACGGCACCGACCGCGACGGCGGCGGCCGGCGCGGTCGATGGAGTGACGATCGGTGGAGTGACGATCGGTGCAGGGGCGGACGGGGTCGGTGGCGTGGCGGACGGGGCCGGTCAGACCACCGAGACGTACTCGGGGATGTCCTGGACGACCCGCTCCTTGAGCCGGGTGACGGCGTCCACGCCCTTGTAACGGGCGGCCGCCGCCTCGGTGGTCTTGCGCACCCGGGAGTTCAGCCGCTCCGAGCGCACCTTGGTCGCGATGTCCACCGCCTGCTCGGCCATCACCACCGCCTGCTCGGCCTCCTTCTGCAGGATGTGCACGCTGGCCATCCCGATCAGGTTGAAGGCGTAGCTGCGCACGTGGTCGTCGTCCTGGCGGAACAGGTCGACGGCGCGTTCCATCACCGGCGCGGACATCGAGGCGTACAGCTCCGCGTTGTCCGAGTGGTAGGCCAGGTCGCGGAAGGAGTGCGCGTTCTCCGCGTTCAGTTCGGCCGGCGAGAAGAACTTCAGCCAGTTCGGGTCCTGGTCGCCGTCCCGGATGTCGGTGAAGGTGTCCTCGGCGAGGCGGATCGCCCGGGCGCAGCGGTTGACCTCGCCGATGGTGGCGTAGGCGCGCGCCTCCATCGCGTACAGCAGGGACTGCTGGCGGGCGGTGGCGGTGTCCCGGCTGCCGTACTGGGCGAGGTGGATCAGCTCCAGCGCGTCCTCGCCGCGGTTGAGGTGGATCATCTGGCGGCTCATGTCGGTGAGGATCAGCGCGCCGAACGGGCGGTCGCCGGCCTCCTTGGCCGCGTGCAGCGCGAGCACGTAGTACTTCTGCGCGCTCGGGTGCATGCCGACGTCGTAGGACATCCACCCGGCCAGGTGGGCGAGTTCGGCGGTGAGCCGGAACAGCCGCTTGGTGGTGGTCTCCGGGTACGTCTCCTGGAGCAGGTCGGTGACCTCGTGGAGCTGGCCGACGACGGCCTTGCGGCGCAGCCCGCCGCCGTTCTGCGCGTCCCACTGCCGGAACATGACCGTGGTCTGCTCCAGCAGTTCCAGCTCGGGCTCGGAGAGCCGGCCGGTGAACGGCTCGCCGCCGTTGGCCGCGGCCAGGATCGGGGTGGGGGCGCCGGAGGGGCCGGGGGCGAGCCAGCGCTGCATGGGCTCGATCAGGGCGGCGCCCGCGGTCAGGGCGAGCGAGGTGCCGAGGAAGCCCCGGCGGTTGAGCATCAGGTCGCTGCGGGAGTAGTCGCTGATCAGCTGGACGGTCTGCGGGGCGCTCCAGGGCAGGTCCACGCCGCCGCCGACGGTGGAGACGGGGATCGCGGCGCGCAGTCCGAGGTCCTCGACCGAGACGACGGAACCGAAGCGCTCCGAGAACAGCTCCGACATGATCTTGGGGATCGGCTCCCGGGGCTGCTCGCCGTCGAGCCAGCGGCGCACCCGGGAGGTGTCGGTGGAGACGTGGTGGGCGCCGATCTGGCGGGCCCGGCGGTTGACCTGACGGGCCAGCTCGCCCTTGGACCAGCCGCTGCGGGCGAACCAGGTGGTCAGCTTCTCGTTGGGTTGCTTCTCTGCCATGGGTCCGTCCCATCCCGCCCGGCCCCTGCGCGGGGCCCCGATCGTGACCGCCCGACGGTTGCGGGCTCTTGCCAGTCGTGCCGTGCCTGTCGTGCTGCTCGGGGGCGGCGCCCGGGCACCGCTCCGTCGTACTGGTGTGCCATCCTCGCGGACGGTCCGTCAGATGCCCAACTCCCGTTCCGGGAAGGCCCGGAGTGGACGCTGAGGCATCATCCGCACGCTGAACGTAACGCCCCGGAAGGCGCCCGCGGGAGCGGCCCTGGCGAAACGCCACCTTTCGCCACCCCCAGGAGTGAACCGAAGCCAAGGGGCACACGCTTCACTAAGGAGGTCCGACGGTCCGGCATATGCGGGCCGCCAAGTCCTCCACCGATCCACCCCGGAGGACCTCGCAGGCCCGGCAATCCCGCCCAGCCGCAGGCGAGTTCGCCGCCCACCCGGGCCGGCGACCGTCCCGCGCACCCGAACGCACCCGACGATCCGGCATCGCCGCCACCCCCACAAGGCGGCGCCCGAGGCACACCGGAGCAACAGGCGCACACCACGCGCCGCGCGCCGCCGGTGCACCACGCGCAACGCACCAGACCTGCAACACAAAGTCACGGTCCCGTAACCATCGGCAACGAGAACCTGTTGGGGGAGGCATGGACAACCTGTTCGGCGAACTTCGGCTGGGGCACCTGCGGCTGGCACCGCTGGGCGTACGCCGCCGCACCAAGGTCACCGCGTCCCGGGCCGCCGCGGAGTACACCGGCCGCTGGGGCTGGACGGTCGCCGCCGGCGACCAGCCCTCGGCCGCCACCGCCCCGACCGCCTGCCCCTGCGGCTCCGCCCGCTGCGGCGCGCCCGGGCTGCACCCCGTCCCGGGCCGCGAGAGCTCCGCCGACGGCGGCGAGGGATCGGTCCTCTTCCCCACCGGCCGCGCCTTCGACGTCCTCGACGTCCCCGAGCAGGCCGGCCTCCAGGCGCTGGTGCGGCTGGAGCGGATGGGCACCCAGGTCGGCCCGGTGCTGACCTCCCCCACCGGCCGCCTCCAGTTCCTGGTCGCCGCAGGCACCGCCCGCCGCCTGCCCGACCTGCTGTACCGGATGGGCTGGGACGACGCCGCGCTCGACCTGACCTGCCACGGCGAGGGCGGCTACGTCGCCGCCCCGCCCACCGTCCTCGGCGACCTCGGCCCCGTCCGCTGGCTGCGCCGCCCCACCCGCGACAACGCCGGCTGCCCGCCCGAGGCCCGCCTCCTGCTCGGCACCCTCGCCTACGCCTGCCACCGCCGCCGCGAGCGCTCCACCGAACCGGCCTGGATCGCCTCGTAGAAGGCGGAAGAGGGTCCGCCCCCCGATGGGAGCGGACCCTCTTTCCTCCGACGTGAACCGGGGATCAGTCCCCGATCAGCGCGTCCACGAACGCGGCCGGCTCGAACGGCGCCAGGTCGTCGGCGCCCTCGCCCAGGCCGATCAGCTTGACCGGCACGCCCAGCTCGCGCTGGACCGCCACCACGATGCCGCCCTTGGCGGTGCCGTCCAGCTTGGTCAGCACGATGCCGGTGATGTCGACCACCTCGGCGAACACCCTGGCCTGGATCAGCCCGTTCTGGCCGGTGGTGGCGTCCAGCACCAGCAGCACCTCGTCCACCGGGCCGTGCTTCTCGACGACCCGCTTGACCTTGCCCAGCTCGTCCATCAGGCCGGTCTTGGTGTGCAGCCGGCCGGCGGTGTCGACGAGCACGGTGTCCGCGCCCTCGGCGATGCCCTCCTTGACCGCGTCGAAGGCGATCGACGCCGGGTCGCCGCCCTCGGGGCCCCGGACGGTACGGGCACCGACCCGCTCGCCCCAGGTCTGCAGCTGGTCGGCGGCGGCGGCACGGAAGGTGTCGGCCGCGCCGAGCACCACCGTACGGCCGTCGGCGACCAGGACGCGGGCCAGCTTGCCCGTCGTGGTGGTCTTGCCGACGCCGTTGACGCCGACGACCAGGACCACGGCGGGGCCCTCCGCGTGCTTGGTGGAGCGGACGGTGCGGTCGGCCTCGGTGCCGACCAGCAGGAGCAGCTCCTCGCGCAGCAGGCCGCGCAGCTGGTCCGGCGTGCGGGTGCCGAGCACCTTCACGCGGGTGCGCAGCCGCTCGACCAGCTCCTGGGTCGGGGCCACGCCGACGTCGGCGGTGAGCAGGGTCTCCTCGATCTCCTCCCAGGTGTCCTCGTCGAGGTGCTCGCGGGAGAGCAGCGAGAGCAGGCCCTTGCCGATCGAGTTCTGCGAGCGGGAGAGCCGGGAGCGCAGCCGGACGAGTCGGCCCGCGGTGGGCTCGGGGACCTCGATCGCCGGGGCGGCCTCGGCCTCCTCGGCCTCGACGGCCTCGACGGTCTCGGCGGCCTCAGTGGTCTCGGCCGGGAGCTGCACCTCCTCGACGGTGCGGCGCGGCTCCTCGCGGGGAGGCGCGGCCTCCTCGCCGACCTGCGGCTCCTGCGGGGTGGTCTTGGGCGCCGTGATGACCGGCGCCTGCGACTTCGGGGGCAGTTGCTGGCGTCGTCTGCCGGAAACGACGAGGCCGGCGACCGCACCAACGGCGATCACGGCGATGACTACGGCAAGGATCACGTATTCCATAACCGCTCCAGTATCCGCGACGAACGCCGGGATGAACCGCCGCCGCTCTAGACGGCTGTCCGGACGGCCGCCTGGACGGCCGCCTTCGGGCGCTCGTGCTCCCGCAGTCGCTGGCTGATCACCTGCGAGATCCCGTCGCCCTTCATCGTCACGCCGTACAGCGCGTCGGCGGACTCCATCGTCAGCTTCTGGTGCGTGATCACGATCAGCTGGGAGCTCTCCCGCAGCTCCTCCATGATCCCGATCAGCCGCCGCAGGTTGGTCTCGTCCAGCGCCGCCTCCACCTCGTCCATCACGTAGAACGGGCTGGGCCGCGCCTTGAAGATCGCCACCAGCATGGCCACGGCCGTCAGCGAGCGCTCGCCGCCGGAGAGCAGCGACAGCCGCTTGACCTTCTTGCCCGGCGGGCGGGCCTCCACCTCGACGCCGGTGGTGAGCATGTTCTCCGGGTCGGTGAGCACCAGCCGCCCCTCCCCACCGGGGAAGAGCCGGGAGAAGACGCCCTCGAACTGGGCGGCGGTGTCGTGGTACGCCGAGGTGAACAGCTCCTCGACCCGCTGGTCCACGTCCCGGACGATCTCCATCAGGTCGCGCCGGCCGCGCTTGAGGTCGTCCAGCTGCTCGCCGAGGAACTGGTGGCGCTCCTCCAGGGCGGCGAACTCCTCCAGCGCCAGCGGGTTGACCTTGCCGAGCTGCTGGTACGCCTTCTCAGCGGCCCTGAGCCGCTTCTCCTGCTCGGCCCGGACGTACGGGTACGGCTCCCCCGGCTCCTCCCCCTCCCCCTCCCCCGCCGTGACATCAGCGGCTGACGCCGCGGGGGACGGCGGCACGGGCCGGTCCGGCCCGTAGGAGGCCAGCAGCTCGCCCCCGTCGATGCCGAACTCCTCCAGGGCCCGGGCCTCCAGCTGCTCGATCCGCATCCGCTTCTCGGCCCGCAGCACCTCGTCCCGGTGCCCGGCGTCGACCAGCTTGTCCAGCTCCTCCTTGAGGCCCCGCCCGTGCTCGCGGTGCTCCCGCAGTTCGCGCTCGCGCTCGGCGCGCGCCTGTTCGACGGCCGCGCGCCCGGCGTCCGCACGGGCGAGCGAGACCTCCAGGCAGGCCAGCAGCTGCCGGGCGGCCGCCGCGACGGCGTTCGCCACGGCGGCGTCGTGCCGGGCGCGGCGGCGGCGCTCGGCGGCCCGGGCGCGCGCCTCGCGCTCGGTGCGGGCGGCGCGGTCCAGCTGGTCGGCCCGGCCGGTCAGAGCCCGCACCCGCTCCTCATGGGTGCGGACGGTGAGCCTGGCCTCCAGCTCGGCCTGCCGGGCGGCGCTCGCCGCCTCTGCGAGGCGCTGCTGCTCGGCGCCGTCCGGCTCGTCCTCGCCCTCCTCGGCGCTCTCCTCGGCCACGGCGAGCCGCTCGGCCAACTCCTCGGCTGCGAGCATCAGTTCGGCCAGTCCGCCCTCGGCCCGGGCGGCGGACGCGGTCAGCCGCTCGGCCTCGCCCCCGGCCGCGCGGGCCTGCCCGCCGAGGCGCCCGAGCGCTCCGGCGACGGCGGCCCGCTCCTTCTCCACCTGCCGGCGCCGCTCGGTGAGCCCCTCCAGTTCGGCGGCCGACTCCCGCCGGAGCCCGGTGAGTTCGGCCAGCCGCTCGGCCGCCTCGGCACAGCGCGCGGTGATCTCCTCGATCGCCCGGGCGGCCTCGTCCACCGCCGCCTGGGTCTCCAGCAGGCTGGGCGCACCGTCGGAGCCGCCGTGGGCGAAGCCTGCGCCGAGGCGGTCCCCCTCGGCGGTGACGGCTGTCAGGGCGGGGTGATCGACGGCCAGCGCCAGCGCCTCGTCCAGGGTGGCGACCACGGCCACCCCGGCCAGCAGCGCCCGTACGGCGGGGATCAACTCGGCCGGGCCGTCGACCAGTTCGGCCGCCAAGCGCACCCCGTCGGGCAGCTCGCCGGGCAGCTCGCCGGTGGCGTACGGCACCTCGGCGGCGCCCGCGATCAGCAGCGCGGCCCGCCCGGCGTCCTCGGCGCGCAGCAGCCGCAGCGCCTCGGCGGCCTGCGCCAAGGAGGCGACGGCCACCGCGTCCGCCGCCGCGCCGAGCGCCGCCGCGAGCGGCACCTCGTACCCGGGCTCGATCCGCAGCAGCGCGGCGGCGGGCCCGAGCAGCCCGGTCAGCTTCTCCCCGGCGTGCTTCTCCCCCGCCTGCCTCTCCCCCGCCGCCAGCAGCGCCCCGGTGCCGTCCTTGCGGCGCAGCCCGAGCGAGAGCGCCTCGTGCCGCGCGGTCAGGGCGGCCCGCTCCCGCTCGGCGGCGCCGGCCGTCTCCCGGGCGGCCGTCAGCTCCCGTTCCAGGGCGGCGAGACGCTCGCGCGCCTCCCGGTGCTCGGCCTCCGCCCGCTCCTCGTCCCCGTCCGGGCCGTCGACCTGCTCACGCAGTTCCTCGTACTCGGCCCGGGCGGCCTCGGCACGCAGCAGCGCCTCGTCCCTGGCCTCGGTGAGCCGGCCGATCTCGGCCTCGGCGGCGGACGCCTTGGAGCGGGCGGCCGACGCCTGCCCCTGGAGGCGGGCCAGCCCCTCCCGGCGGTCGGCGATGGCCCGGGCGGCGTCGCGCATCCGACGCTCCTCGGCGGCCAGTTCGCGCTCCAGCCCGCTCTTGTGCTCGACGGCCTCGGCCAGCGCGTACTGCGCCTCCTCCAGCGCCTCGGCGAGCGCGGCCTCCTCCTCGCGGACGCGCTCGGCCTCGCGCTCCAGCTCCTCCGGGTCCCGCCCGCGGCGTTCCTCGGTCTGCTCCCCCGCGGCGGCGTGCCGGGCCCTGGCCTCGGCCAGTCCGACGGTGCCGCGGGTGCGTTCGGCCAGCGCGGAGAGCCGGTACCAGGTCTGGCGGGCGCTCTCCAGGCTCGGCCCGAGCCGCTGGACCTGCGCCTCCAGCACCGATTCGCGCTGCACCGCCCGGGCCAGCTCCTGCTCGACGGTGGTGCGCCGCAGCCGCAGCGCCAGCTCGTCGGCGATCTCGGCCTCGACGGCCCGGCGCAGGGTGAGCAGGTCGTCGGCGAGCAGCCGGAGTCTGGCGTCGCGCAGGTCCGCCTGGATGCCGGCGGCCCTGCGGGCGATCCTGGCCTGCCGGCCGAGCGGGCCGAGCTGGCGGCGCAGTTCGGCCACCAGGTCCTGGACGCGGTTGAGGTTGACCTGCATCGCGTCCATCTTCCGCAGCGCCTTCTCCTTGCGCTTGCGGTGCTTGAGGACGCCGGCCGCCTCCTCGATGAAGGCGCGCCGGCCCATCGGGTCGGCGTGCAGGACGGAGTCCAGCTGCCCCTGGCCGACGATGACGTGCATCTCGCGGCCGATGCCGGAGTCGGAGAGCAGCTCCTGGATGTCCAGCAGGCGGCAGGTCTCGCCGTTGAGCGCGTACTCGCTGCCGCCGTTGCGGAACATCGTCCGGGTGATGGTCACCTCGGCGTAGTCGATCGGCAGGGCGCCGTCGGTGTTGTCGACGGTGAGGCTGACCTCGGCGCGGCCGAGCGGGGCGCGCCCGCTCGTCCCGGCGAAGATGACGTCCTCCATCTTGCCGCCGCGCAGCGACTTGGCCCCCTGCTCGCCCATCACCCAGGACAGGGCGTCCACGACGTTGGACTTGCCGGAGCCGTTGGGGCCGACCACACAGGTGATGCCGGGCTCGAAGCGCAGGGTGGTCGCGGAGGCGAAGGACTTGAAACCGCGCAGGGTCAGGCTCTTCAGGTGCACGCGGCCGGTCTCCTCATCGCTCCAGACAGGCCACGACCCTAACCCCGCCGCAGGTCCACGGCCGTGCGCCCGGCCCGGACACGACGAAGGGACGCCACGAGGCGTCCCTTGCAAGAAGCTGCGTCCCTTGCGGGGCGGCTCGGTGCACAGCGGCGTCGATCGACGATGACCGGGTGGGACGGCTCAGGTCAGAGCCGGCTCCCGCTGGTCCAGTTCGATGCCGTTGAGCAGCGAGTGCTCGGTGGCGACAGCGGTCAGCGCGTCGTTCTCAGTCTGCATCCGGAGGAGTTCCGCCTCCAGGTCCAGGACGCGCTGCTGAAGCCGTCGCATCTCGGAGAGCATTCGCGGGTCGGGGCCGCCGACGTACCCGAGAAGCGCCTTTGCCATGATGAATGGTCCTCCACGCTGAGTGACCGAACCGGAACGGTACAGGTCTAGGGGGAAGGGGGACGCACGCGCGAGCGACATCGGCAGTGCCGACTGGGCACTCCGGCACAACCACCGTGAGCTGGGCCCACGAGGGCATGCACCGGCCGGGATGACGCGGTCGTGTGCGCGGGCTTCCAGCGTCTCACCAAAGACGGAACGGGTCAACACGATCACCGCACGCTACCGCGCCCCTGTCACCTGCCTGGCGGTGTCGTCACGCCTGGGGGGTCTCGGGCCGGTCCACCTCGTGCTCGTGGATCATCGTCGATGCGGAGTCAACCACGAGTCTGCCCGGATGGCAACCGTATGACACCGCTGGTTGCCATCCGATCCAGCGGGGCTCGAGGGCGGGCCCCGGTCAGCGGATCTCGAAGCCCGGGTAGCCGGGGCCGACGGCCGTCCAGATCTCCGTCACCCCGCTGACGTTCCCGGGGGTCCCGGGGCCGCGGAGCAGGGACAACAGCTGCTCGCAGTCGGCGGCCAGGCCCTCGGCGACCACCTGCACCCGGCCGTCTCCGAGGTTGCTCGCGTAGCCGGTGAGGCCGATCTCCAGCGCCCGCGCCCTGGTCCACCAGCGGAAGCCGACCTGCTGGACCTTCCCCCGGACCCAGGCGGTCACCCGGACCGGTTCGTCATCGTGGGCGTCGCGACCGTGCATGGCCCCGACCCTAACGGGTCAGGACTCCACGGGCCCCTCGACCGACCAGCCGGGGACGTGCACCTCGGTGTGCAGTTCGCCGCGCCGGGCCGGCTGCCCGCACGTGCCGCAGACGAAGACCGGCTCGTAGGGGTGCGGCTCCCCGCCCTCGGGCTCGTGCGCGAAGGTCACCGGCGGCTCGGGCATCACCCAGCGCTCGCCCCAGGTGCGCAGCGCATGCGCGACCGGGGCGAGGTCCCGGCCCGCCTCGGTGAGGTGGTACTCGTAGCGCGGCGGCCGCTCGCTGTAGCGGCGGCGCTCCACCACGCCCGCCTCCTCCAGGGCCCGCAGCCGCGCGGTCAGCCGGTCGCGGGGGGCGCCGGTGTTGCGGACGATCCGGTCGAAGCGGTGGTTGCCGAAGAACAGCTCGCGGACGGCCAGCAGTGCCCACTTCTCGCCGACCACGTGGAGAGCGGCGGCCATCGAGCAGGGCCGCCCGGGGCCGGCGACGGGGGTGCGGGGGGTGTCGGGGGTCACGCCGCCCAGCGTGCCACACCGGGTTTCCTTCTCAAACCCGCCCGTACCTTCCCGGACCCGGACGCGGAACGGCCCCGCCGGTCGGAACCGGCGGGGCCGTACGGGAGTCACCCCGGCGTCAGCGGTCTACCAGTCCCCGCCGCCGCCACCGAAGTCGTCACTGCCGCCGGTGAAGTCGCCGCCGCTGAAGTCCGAGGCGTTGAAGTCCGCGCCGGTGTAGTCGCCGCCCTCGTGCTGGTCCTGGTAGCCGCCGTGGCCGCCCTCGTACATCGGCGCCGCGTAGGCCGGGGTGCTCATCATCGAGCCGAGCATGGTGCCGACCAGCAGGCCGGGCAGCAGACCGCCGCCGCCGAAACCGCTGTAGTACCCGCCCGCGTACGGCGCGTAGGCCGGGCCGGCGTTCCAGTACGGCTGCGGGCCGTGCTCGGTGTCGACGGTGCGCACCGCCGGGTCGAGGCCCGCCGCCACGCGGTCCGCGTCGGCCTGGCAGACCGGGACGGGACGGGGGGAGCCGCCGGCCGGGGCCCAGTCGACGTCCTTGACGGACGGGCCGTGGCGCGGGTCCATGAAGCACGGGGGGCGCCGCTCGGGCAGCGGGCGCTTGTCGCGCCGGGCCGCCAGGGTCGCCAGCTGGAACCGGCCGTCCTCGATCGCCTCGGTGACCTGCTTGACGTCCTCGGGCTTCTTGGCCTCGTCCATCAGCCGCTTGGACTTCTCGTACGAGTCCAGGGCGCTGCTGTAGTCGGCGCGCTGGGCGTCGTCGGCGTCGCTCGCCCGCGGGTTGAAGTCGAGCCGCTCCAGCTCGGTGCCGAAGGCGGTGATGTCCTCGTCGACGACGCGGCGCAGCTGCTCCAGCTCGGCGCGGGCCTGCTCCTCCTTGCGCTTCTTGGCGCGGCGGAAGAGGAAGAAGACACCGGCGCCGGCCAGGGCGACCAGCACGAGCGGGATGATCACCCAGGCGATGGAGGAGGAGCCGCTGTCGCCGACCCCGTGGCCCTTGGTCTGCGGGACGGCCTGGTCGACGAAGTCGTTCAGGGTGGCGTTGATGTCGCCCTTGTCGGCGCGGGAGACGGCCCCGGCGAGCCGCTCCGCGGAGCCGGCACTCATCGCGCCCTTGTCGGCCTTGGCCAGGAACCCGTCGCTACCGCGCCAGACGCCGTAGACGCCGTCGATGCCCACCAGGGTGCGCAGGTCGGTGAGGATGGTGGCCTTGTTGGCCGAGTCGGGGACGACCGCGATGAAGATCGGCTTGTCGGCCTTCTCGATCTTCTTGGTCAGGGCGTCCGCCTGCGCCTGGCTGAAGCGGTCCTGCATCGTCGGGGCGACGTAGACCTGCCCCTTCTTCAGGGTGGCCGCGGCGTCGCTCAGCCCGCCCGCGGCGGAGGCCGCCGGTGCCAGGGCGAGCAGCAGCCCGAGCAGCGCCGCCACCAGGGCAAGTGGCCCGGCGCCCCGGGAACGTCGTGCAAGGGTTCTCATGAACCCGACGCTACCGCGACCAGCGGAAAAGCACGCCATACCCTTCGCATACTGGATGTGACAGGATTCCCCGCCGTTCGCCGGGTCGGGTCCCCTTCCCGGGGATGACATCTCCCCCAGTCGCCCCTGAGACAGGAGGGGCGCAGGAACCACGGGAAGTGCCCGGACGTACGTCCCGGCGGGCCCGGCGAGATCCGGGGGTGGTTCGGGGAGCGTCCCGACCGTACCGCGCGAGCGGGCATAGTGGTTCCGGACATCTCGTCCCATTACCTGTTCTTGACTCTTCTTCCGATCGGAGCACCCGGTGATCATCGGCCTCGTCACCGCCGTGGCGGCATCCGCCTGCTACGGCACCGGCTCGGTCCTCCAGGCCGTCGGTTCCCGCCGTTCCGCGCGGGAGGAGGCCGCGAAGGGCGCCACCACCTCGACGACCGAGCACGGCGGCCCCAGCCTCTCCTCCACCGCGAAGGCTGCGGTGACCTGGGAGTTCATCGTCGGCACGGTGCTCGACCTGATCGGCTTCGGGCTCGGCGCGATGGCCGCGCGCATGCTGCCGCTGTTCCTGTCGCAGACCATCATCAGCGCCAACCTGGTGATCACGGCGGTGCTGAGCATCAAGCTGCTGGGCATCCGCCTCAAGCAGCTGGAGTGGGCCTCCATCGGCGTGCTCTGCTCGGCGCTGGTGCTGCTGGCCGTCTCCGCCGGCCCCGAGGGCGGGCACCACGCGGAGATGTCCTTCCACTGGTGGCTGCTGATCGTCACCACCGTGCTGCTGGCCGGCGGCGGCGTGCTGGTGCGGTGGATGGGCTCCAAGGGCGCGATCGTCGCCGGTCTGCTCTCCGGCCTCGGCTTCGGCGCCCTGGGCGTCGGCGTGCGCATCCTCAACGGCGTCGAGCCCTTCGAGCTCGGCCCGCTGCTCTCCGACCCGGCGCTGTACGCCGTCCTGGTCGGCGGCCTCGGCGGCATGTACGTGCACACCGTGGCGCTGCAGATCGGCTCGGTCAACGGCGCCACGGCCGCGCTGGTCGTCGGCGAGACGGTGCTGCCCGGCGCCGTCGGCGTGCTCTGGCTCGGGGACTCCTCCAAGGCGGGCCTCGGCTGGCTCGGCGTGGCCGGCTTCCTGCTCGCGGTGGTCTCCGCCGTCGGCGTCGCCTACTTCGGCCAGGACACCCACGGCACCCCCGGCGACACCGCCGCCGAACAGCCCGAACTCGCCAAGCATTAGGCCCTGTTGCGCGGCACCCTCTGGCAGCGCGGGCAGAAGTAGCTGGAGCGGTTCATCCAGGCCGCCCGCCTGATGGGGGTGCCGCAGCGGCGGCAGGGCTCGTGCTCGCGGCCGTAGGCGTCCAGGTCGCGGGAGAAGTAGCCGCTCTCGCCGTTCACGTTGACGTACAGGCTGTCGAAGCTGGTGCCGCCCACCGCCAGGGCCGCCGTCATCACCTCGCGGGCGTGGCCGAGCAGCAGCGCGGCCTGCGGGCGGGTGAGGGTGGCCGTCGGGCGGTCGTAGTGCAGCTTGGCGCGCCACAGGGCCTCGTCGGCGTAGATGTTGCCGACGCCGCTGATCAGCGTCTGGTCGAGCAGGGCCCGCTTGACCGTGGTGCGCTTGGCCCGCAGCGCGACCGCGAAGGCGTCGTCGTCGAAGCGCGGGTCGAGGGGGTCGCGGGCGATGTGCGCGATGGAGACGGGCGTGCCCTCCGGGTCCCCGTCCTCGGCCTCCTCGACCGCGAGGCCCCCGAAGGTCCGCTGGTCGACGAAGCGCAGCTCCCGCCCGCCGTCCTCGAAGCGCAGCCGTACGCGCAGGTGCGTCTCGTCGGGCACGGAGGCGTCCTGGACGAGGAGTTGGCCGCTCATGCCGAGGTGGCCGATCAGCGAGAAGCCTCCCCCAGCCTCCGGCCGGGGGGACCCCCACCCTGCCTTCGGCATCCCGGCGCCGTCGAGCGGCACCCAGAGGTACTTGCCGCGCCGCTGGGCGCTGCCGAGGGTGGTGCCGGTCAGCCGGGCGGCGAAGTCCTCGGCGCCGGCGGGCTGTCGGCGCACGGCGCGCGGGTGGAGCACCTGGACGTCGGCGACGGTGCGCCCGGCGACCCAGTTCGCCAGACCGCGGCGGACGACCTCGACCTCGGGGAGTTCGGGCACGTGGAAAAGCCTCCTGCGGAAGAAGGATCAGCAGGAGGCCAGGGTACTTCGTCCGGGATCAGGCCCCGGCGGGCAGCCGGTCGGCGTACTTCTCCTTGATCGCCCGCCAGGCGCTCTCGGCGGCCTTCTGCTCGGCCTCCTTCTTCGAGCGGCCGACGCCGCTGCCGAAGTCCTCGCCGGCCACCCGGGCCGCCGCGGTGAAGGTCTTCTCGTGGTCCGGACCGGACTCCATGACCACGTACTCGGGCACGCCGATGCCCACCGAGGCGGTGAGCTCCTGCAGGCTGGTCTTCCAGTCCAGGCCGGCGCCCAGCCGCGAGGACTCCTCGATCAGCGGGTCGAACAGCCGGTGGACGAACTCGGTGGCCGCCTCCAGCCCCTGGTCGAGGTAGACGGCCCCGATCACGGCCTCGACGGTGTCCGCGAGGATCGACGACTTGTCGCGGCCGCCGGTGCCCTCCTCGCCCTTGCCGAGCCGGATGAACACGCCGAGGTCCAGGCCCCGGCCGACGTCCGCGAGCGCGCGGGAGTTGACCACCGCGGCGCGCAGCTTGGCGAGCGTGCCCTCCGGGACGTCCGGGTGGACGCGGTAGAGGGTGTCGGTCACCACCAGGCCGAGCACCGAGTCGCCGAGGAACTCCAGGCGCTCGTTGGTGGGCAGCCCGCCGTTCTCGTACGCGTACGAGCGGTGGGTCAGGGCACGCACCAGAAGGGCGCGCTCGAGCGTGTACCCGAGGCGCCCTTCCAGGACGTCGTATTCGGTCGAAGCCGGCCCGCCGGCCTTTCCGTTGCCCGAAATACCCTTCGGGGCAGCGGGTGCCTTGCGGGTGGAGTTACCGTCCGACATCGATCCGTGCACCCCGCCGATCAGACCGAGAGGACCTGGCGACGGTTGTACGTGCCGCAGCTCGGGCACGCGATGTGGCCCAGCTTCGGCTCGTGGCAGCGGTCGCACGCCACGAGGGCCGGAACGACGGCCTTCCAGTTGGACCGACGGTGGCGCGTGTTGCTGCGCGACATCTTCCGCTTCGGAACAGCCACGGCTACTTCTCCTGGTTCTCGGCGAGACCCTCACGGGTGTCGCTGTTCTTGATCCCGTCACCCTCGTCGCCGGGGGCGGCGGAGAGTCCCTGCAGAGCCGCCCACCGGGGGTCGGCGGCATCGTGGTGGTGCGTCGGGTCGTCGCTCAGGCGCGCTCCGCACTCGGAGCACAGGCCCAGGCAGTCGTCCTGGCACACCGGCTGCAACGGCAGTGCGAGCACCACCGCGTCACGCAGCACCGGCTGGAGGTCGAAGAAATCGCCCTCCAAGCGGTAAGTCTCTTCTTCCGAGTCCTCGTCGAGGTCCTCGGCACCGGGGGTCCGGGCCAGTCGCTCCTCGGACTCCGGGTAGTAGTACAGCTCCTGGAAGTCGACGTCGATGTCGAACTCGACGGGCTCCAGGCACCGGACGCACTCGCCCTCGACCTGGGCCTCGGCGGTGCCGGTGACCAGCACGCCCTCGACCACGGACTCCAGGCGCAGCTCCAGCTCGATCGGGCTCTTCTCGGGAACCGCGATCACGTCGATGATCCCCAGGCCCTCGGGGGCCTCCAGGGTCCGGCTCACCTTGCGCATGGCACCCGGACGCCGTCCCAGCTCGTGCGTGTCGAACACGAGGGGGTTGCGGTGGTCGAGGCGGTTCAAGGTGTCCTGACTTCCATGGGATTCGATCGAGAGCCTCCCCGTTCGGCTCGGCGCCGCGAGGGCAAGCCGACAGCCGGACATGGGGATGCCGGAGTGGTCAGACTACCCGAGTCTCCCGCCAGGCCCAACTCCGGCCCTGGCGGGGGGCCTCGTGCGGGCCGCTCAGCGGCCGCCCAGCTCCCGGAGCCGGGTCATGTCGATCATGCTGGTGTCGAAGAAGCTGGTCTCGTCCAGCCCCTGCTGCTGCTGGTGCGGCAGCGCCGGGGGCAGGGCCGGCGGCTGGGCGGGCTGCTGGGGGTAGGCGTAGCCGTCGTAGGGCTGGGCGCCGTAGCCGCCCTGCTGCTGGACGGGCTGTTGCTGGGAGTGCTGCTGGCCGTGCTGCTGGGGATAGGCGTAGCCGTCGTGCTGCTGCCCCTGGTACTCCTGCTGCTGCGGGTACCCCTGCTGCTGGCCCCACTGGGTGTGGTACGGGTCACCCTGGGCCGCCGGGTCGTAGCCGCCGCCGTACACCTCGGCGTACTGGCCCTGCTGCGCGGTGGCCGCGTACTGGTCGGTGCCCGGGTTCTGCCAGCCGGCCGCGGCCGGGGTCTGCTCCGGCCAGGTCTGCTGCTGCGGCACGTCCTCGCGGTACCAGGCGATGTCGGCGCCGTCCGCGTCCTCGGCGAAACCGGCGGCCACCGCCTCGGCCCGCTCCTTGGCCTGCTGCGCCTCGTCGGCGGCGGCCAGGTAGGCGCCCAGCTCGTCGATCGGCTTCTTGCCGAGCAGCTTGTCGCGGCCCTTGCCGACCGCCTCCAGGGTCGCGCTGAGCACGTTCTCCAGGGTGGCGAGCTTCACGTCGACGTACTCGTCGACCTCGGGGCTCGGGCTCATCCGCTGCGGCTGGAACTCCTCGCCGTCCGTCTCGCCCTCGTACTCGGTCTCGAAGACGCTGGAGTCGCCGCGCAGCTTCGTCCGGCCGCGGCCGACCGCGCCGAGGGTCTTGGTGAGCACGACCTCGAAGTTGGCCAGCTTGCTGTCGACGTAGTCGTCGGCCTCGGCGCGCTTGGTCTCCACCTCGGAACGGGCCTCGGCGAGGATCCGGTCGGACTCGGCCTGGGCCCGCCGCACCACCTCGGTGTCCGAGATCAGCGAGCCGCGCTCGGTGTGCGCGCCCTGGATGATCCGGTCCGCCTCGGCCTGGGCGCCGGCCACCACCTGCTCGTGGTCGGCCATCACCGACTGCGCCTGGGCGAGTTCGGCGGGCAGGGCCGCCCTGAGGTCGTTGAGCAGGCCGATCAGCTCGGCCCGGTTCACCACGCAGGAGGCCGACATGGGCATCGAGCGCGCGTTCTCGATCGCCGCCACGATCTCGTCGACCTTGTTCTGCACGTCCACGGGTCTTCGTCTTTCCGTGTGCCGCCGACTCCGGCGGAGGCAGGCCCGGCGCGGTGGACCTCACCGCAGGGCAGGAATACAGACTGTACGGCCACCGCGCGGCGAGGTCACACCTCCCGGACCCGGCCCACCCGGTGGGCGCGGGACAAACCGTGACGAACCGGCAGGACCGGGACGGTCGGTGCGTACTGCGGGCTGCGGACCGCGGGCTACTGCTCGGCCCGGCGCTGCGCGATCCGGTCCACCAGACGGCGGTGGACCAGCTCCGGCAGCAGGTGCGAGACGTCCCCGCCGTAGGAGGCGACCTCCTTGGCCAGCGTCGAGGAGAGGAAGCTGTACGTCGGCGAGGTCGGCAGGAACAGCGTCTCCACGCCGGTCAGGCCGTTGTTCATGTGCGCCATCTGCAGCTCGTAGTCGAAGTCGCTGACCGCGCGCAGGCCCTTGACGATCGCCGGGATGTCCCGCTCGCGGCAGAAGTCCACCAGCAGGCCCTGGTGCGACTCGACCACCACGTTGCCGAACTGCGCGGTGACCTCCTCGATCAGCTCGATCCGCTCGTCGATGGTGAACATGCCCTGCTTGCTCCGGTTCACCAGGACCGCGACATGCACCACGTCGTACAGCTTCGAGGCGCGCTCGATGATGTCGAGGTGGCCGTTGTGGATCGGGTCGAACGAACCGGGGCAGACGGCTCGGCGCATGGCGTGTGTGCTCCCTCGTGGGGTGACGGCTACTGCGGGCCGCGGACCGCTAGTCGTGATCGCCGGTCGCGGCGGCGGCGCGACCGTACCAGAGCGTGCCCTCGCCGTAGCGGCGGGAGCGCAGCCCCTCGAAACCCTCGGGCCAGCCGAACTCGCCGCCCCGGGTGCTGCGCTCCACGGTGACGAGTACCTCCTCCGCGAGCCAGCCCCCGGCCGACAGTGTGGTCAACATCTCGCGCAGCTCCGCGTCCGTCACCGCGTACGGCGGGTCGAGGAACACCAGGTCGTACGGCGCCTCCGGGGCGGGCCCGGCGATCACCTTCTCCGCCTTGGCGGCCTTCACCAGCGCGCCCGGCAGGCCGATCTCCCGGACGTTCTCCCGGATCACCCGGGCCGCCTGGGCGTCGGCCTCGACCAGCAGCACGTGCTCCGCGCCGCGCGAGAGCGCCTCCAGGCCGACCGCGCCCGATCCGCCGAACAGGTCCAGCATCCGGGCCCCGTGCAGGGTGCCGCGCAGCGCCTCCAGGGTGGAGAACATCGCCTCGCGGGCCTTGTCGGAGGTCGGCCGGGTGCCCCGGCCGGGCGGTACGGCCAGCCGGCGGCCACCGGCCGCCCCGGCGATCACGCGGGTCATGGTGGGGAAGGGTCCTTTCGTCGCTGCCCGACCACGCTATCCCGCCCCGAGCCGAAGGGGCGCGCCGGTGCCGAAAGGGAGAAGCGAGGGAGCGACGGAGGAGCGAGGGAGCGCCGACCGTCGGCGCCGGGTCAGGAGCGCCCCGGAGGCGAGCGGGCGAGCGGGCGGGCACCCGTACCGAACGCCCGTGGCCCGGCGGGGAACCCCCACCGGGCCACGGGCGCGTTCAGGTCGTCAGCTGGCCTCGGAGCCCGCCGGCTGGTTGGGGATCGAGGCGCCGAGCAGGGCCGGCGAGGCGTAGCGGGACCAGGACAGGCAGCCGTCGGGCGGGCAGAACTCGGGGCGGCGCGGGTCGTGGCCGAGCTCGCGCAGCTTGGTGCGGACGGAGTCGGGCGTGCGGCCGAAGCGGGCGGCGATCCGGGCGATGGTCTCGCCGTCGTGGAAGCGCCGGACCAGCTCCTCCTCGTGCTGCGGCACCCAGGGGGCGCCGTGGCCGGGGTACAGCTCGCGCAGCACGTCGCGGTCGGGGATGGGCTCGGAGACGTCGGCGACGATCGCCAGCGCCCGCAGCGCGCGGTTGAGCGCGATGCGCAGCGAGGCGACGTCCTCGACCGGCAGGCGAAGCCGGCCCGAGGCGAGCGGGGACGAGGCCTCGCCCTCGCGCCAGCCGGTCAGGGTGAGGGTGACCTCGCGGTCGTCGTCGCTGGCCAGTTCGATCCGGAAGACCTTGTCGCCCAGCGGGAGCTCGTTGAGATGACGGAATGCCATGGCAGGACCCCCAAGTGTCGTGCCCGGTACGCACCTTGCAGGTGCGCCCTGAACACCTTCATTCTCTCCCGGGGGTCTGACAATCGGGCCTGGCGATCGGGCCTGCCCGGAAGGGCCGTCAGCCCTTCTCCATGTAGGCCGCGCGGTCCTCGTCGAGCAGGGCGGCCAGCGCGGTGCGCAGGTCCGGGTGGGCGCCGAGTTCCGGGTCCTCGGCGACGAGCCGGGTGGCCTCCGTACGGGCGGTCAGGATGACCTCCTCGTCCTCCAGGACGGAGAGCACCTTGAGGGAGGACTTCACCCCGGACTGCGCCTGGCCCAGCACGTCCCCCTCGCGGCGCTGTTCGAGGTCGATGCGGGACAGCTCGAAGCCGTCCAGCGTCCCGGCCACCGCGTCCAGCCGGGCCCGGGCGGCGCTGGCGGCGGGCATGTCGCTGACCAGCAGGCACAGGCCCGGCGCGCTGCCCCGGCCCACCCGGCCGCGCAGCTGGTGGAGTTGGGAGACGCCGAAGCGGTCGGCGTCCATGATGACCATCGCGGTGGAGTTGGGGACGTTGACGCCGACCTCGATGACGGTGGTGGCGACCAGCACGTCCACCTCCCCGGCGGAGAAGCGGCGCATCACCTCGTCCTTGGCCTCGGGGGCGAGCCGGCCGTGCAGGATCTCCACCCGCAGGCCGCTCAGCGGGCCCTTGACGAGCATTCCGGCCGTCTCCACCACCGACAGCGGGGGCCGGCGTTCGTCGGAGGCCGCGCCCGCGTCGGCGACCTCCTCGAAGGCGTCCTCGGGGGCCTTGCGCTTCTTCTTCGACGCGCTCGACGACGCTCCGGCGGCCTCCGGCTCCTCGTCCCCGATCCGGGGGCAGACCACGTACGCCTGGTGGCCCTTGCCGACCTCCTCGCGCACCCGCTCCCAGGCCCGGGTGAGGAAGTTGGGCTTCTCCACCGCCGGGACGACGTGGGTGGAGATCGGCGAGCGCCCGGCGGGCAGCTGGTCGAGGACGGAGGTCTCCAAGTCCCCGAAGACCGTCATCGCGACGGTGCGCGGGATCGGGGTGGCCGTCATCACCAGCAGGTGCGGCGGCTGCTCGCCCTTGGCGCGCAGCGCGTCCCGCTGCTCGACGCCGAAGCGGTGCTGCTCGTCGACCACGACCAGGCCGAGGTCCTGGAACTGGACCTTGTCCTCGATCAGGGCGTGGGTGCCGATCGCGATCCCGGCGTCCCCGCAGGCCATGTCCAGCATCGCCTGGCGGCGGGCGGGAACGCCCATCGAGCCGGTGAGGAGCACCACCCGGGTGCCGAGGTCGGAGCCCCCGAGCATCCCGCCCTCGGCGAGGTCGCCCATCATCTCCACGATCGAGCGGTGGTGCTGCTGCGCCAGCACCTCGGTGGGTGCGAGCAGCACGGCCTGCCCGCCCGCGTCCACCACGGCGAGCATGGCCCGCAGCGCGACCAGCGTCTTGCCCGATCCGACCTCGCCCTGGAGGAGGCGGTGCATGGGGTGTTCGGTGGCGAGGTCGGCGGCGATCTCTTCGGAGACCTTCCGCTGGCCCTCGGTGAGGGTGAACGGCAGCCGGGCGTCGAAGGCGTCCAGCAGGCCGCCCTCGCGGGCCCGGCGCGGCTTGGCGGGCAGGGCGGAGTCGGCGGCCCGGCGCTGGGCGAGGGCGACCTGGAGGACGAAGGCCTCGTCCCAGCGCAGGCGGCTCTGGGCGCGCTCGCGGTCGGCCTGGCTGCGGGGGCGGTGGATCAGCTCCAGCGCCTCGGGCAGCGGGATCAGCTCGTGGCGCTCGCGCAGCTCGGCGGGCAGGGGTTCGCCGACGCCCTCCCAGCCGGTCTTCTCCAGCGACTCCAGCGCCATGTCGACGCAGAGCGAGATCTTCCAGCTGGGCATCTGGGCGCTGGCGCCGTACACCGGGATGAGGCGGCCGGCGAACTGCTCGGCGGCCTCCGAGCCGGCCTCCTCGTCGAGGAGCTGGTAGTCGGGCGAGACCAGCTGCCGACTGCGGTTGAAGACGCCGACCTTGCCCGCGAACAGGCCCTGGGCACCGGCCCTGAGGTCCTTCTGCCGCCAGCCCTGGTTGAAGAACACCAGCGAGAGCCGGCTGCGGCCGTCGGTGACGACGACCTCCAGCCGGTCGCCCTTGCGGCCCCGGAAGGGGATCAGGGTGACCTTCTCGATCCGGGCCAGCACGGTGACGTGCTCGTCGATCTCCAGCTCGTCCAGGCTGGTGAGCTGCCCGCGCTCGACGTAGCGGCGCGGGTAGTGGTGCACCAGGTCCCCGACCGTGCGCAGCTTGAGGCTGTCGGCGAGCACCTTCGCGGTGCGGTCGCCGACGAGCTTGGTCAGTGGTTCATCGAGAGCGCCCATCAACGCCCCTGTTTACACCACCGCACCGACAGAGAACCGCTCACTCCACCCCGATGAGCAGCGGCGCCGACTCCTGACCGCCGTGGAAGACCACCGCGTCGACCTCGGGCCGCTGCTGGCGCACGTGGGCGACCAGGCGGTCGGCGAGGGTCGCGTCGGCGCCCTCGCCGAGGATCAGGGTGACGAGTTCGCCGCCCGCGCCGAGCATCCGGTCCAGGACGCTCTCGCCGACCTCGGGCAGTCCGGCGCCGATCACCGCGACGTCCCCGTCGATCAGCCCGAGCACGTCCCCGGCCTGGCAGACCCCGGCCATCGTCCAGGACTCCCCCTCGGCGACGGCGAGTTCGGCGTAGCGGGTGGCGCCGGCGGCGGAGGTCATGGCGACCACGTCCTCGTCGAAGCGCCGCCCGCCCTCGTGCACGGCGAGCGCGGCGAGCCCCTGCACCGGCGAGCGGGTGGGCAGGACGGCGATGCGCACGCCCTCCTCCCGTAGCTGGTCGGCGGCGGCACCGGCGGCGGCGCGCAGTTCGGGGTCGTTGAGCAGCAGCACGACCTCCCGGGCGGCCGAGCGGCGTACGGCGTCGGCGAGCTCGGCGCTGGCCGGGGCCCGGTCCGGGTCGGCGTGCAGGACGACGGCCCCGGCCTGTTCGCACAGCTCCGCCAGCCCCTCGCCGGAGACCACGGAGAGCACCGCGCGGGCCCGCTCCTCGCGCTCCCCGCGCTCGGCGTCGGCGGCCCCGGCCCGGGCTGCGGCCTCCGCGAAGTGGGTGATCCGGATCTGGTGCGGCCGCCCGGCCCCGACGCCGGCCTCCACGGCGGCGCCCGCGTCGTCCACGTGCACGTGGACGTTCCAGAGGCCGTCGCCGCCGCCGATGACCAGGGAGTCGCCCAGCGCGCCGAGCCGCTCGCGCAGCGCGGGCAGGGCGGCGTCGGGGGCGTCCAGCAGGTAGATGACCTCGAAGGCGGGGTGGCCGGGGCCGGGCGGCCGTACGTGGCCCTCGCAGCTCTCCACGGCCCGTACGTCCCCGCGCAGGGCGACGGGCCCCATCGGCTGCTGCCCGGCGACGGCGTCGGCGAGCGCGCCGAGGACGGCGACCAGGCCGCGCCCGCCGGCGTCCACGACCCCGTTCTCGGCGAGGACGGCCAGCTGCTCGGGGGTGTGCCGCAGCGCGTCCCTCGCGGCCCGGTACGCGGTGTCGGCGACCTGCGCGAGCCCGTCCCCGGCCCGTACGGCCTCGCGGGCGGCGACCCGGGCCACGGTCAGCAGGGTGCCCTCGACGGGCTCCGCGACGGCCTGGTAGGCGGAGTCGGAGGCCCGCTGCAGCGCGGCGCGCAGCTGCTCGGCGCCGCCGCCCTCGGCGAGCGTCTCGGCGGTGCCGCGCAGCCACTGGGCGAGGATCACCCCGGAGTTGCCGCGGGCGCCGACCAGCGCGCCGCGGGCCATCGCCCGCGCGGCGTCGGCGAGTCCGGGGGCCGGGTCGGCGGCGGGGTCGGCGAAGCGGCTCTCCACCTCGGCGGCGGCGGACTCGACGGTCAGGTAGAGGTTGGTGCCGGTGTCGCCGTCCGGGACGGGATAGACGTTGAGCGCGTCGATCTCCTCGCGTGCCTGGCCGAGCGCGCGCAGGGCGAGCTGGCACCACGTGCGCACGGCCGGGGCGTCGAGCGTGTGCAGCACCGAGTGTCTCCTCCGGGTGGGACGCCGCGGGCGGCCTGAGGGGCGCGGGCACCGTCAGGGCGGCGGCGAGGGGTGGTACCGGCAGGTTATCGGGGGCCGGGGAGGGCCGCCCCGGCCGACGACCGGGGCGATCACCCGGCAGGTCATGGTAGTTTCGTGGGACGGAAGCAAGCGTTGTATGCTCTTCCGGTTGCCTGGAACCGTCCAGGCTCACCCCCTTGTCCGGTCTGGTTCACGTGAGTGCTCCGGTGGGTGGGCGGGGTTTTCGAAAGTAACTGATCTGAAGTCTTGGAGTGACTCCTGTGGCTGCCAACTGCGACGTCTGCGGCAAGGGGCCGGGCTTCGGCAACAGCATCTCCCACTCTCACCGCCGTACCCCCCGTCGTTGGAACCCCAACATCCAGACGGTGCGCGCTGTGATTGGGCGGACGCCGAAGCGGCTCAACGTCTGCACCTCGTGCATCAAGGCCGGTAAGGTCTCGCGCTGACGCGCAGACCGGCATGCCGGTCCTCCAGTGAGCCGGTTCATCCTCGGATGAGCCGGCTTCGCTGTTTCCGGCGACGCCGACCGACCGTGACCGCTGACGGGCGGGCATCCTCAGGGATGTCCGCCCGTCAGCGGTTTCGGCGGAGGCTTCGGCAGAGGTTCCGGCAGAGGTTCCGGCGGAGCTCTCAGCGCCAGCGCCAGGCGTGGTCGACGGGCCCGATCCCGCCGCCCAGCGCGAACCCGGCGGCGATCGCGCCGGTGATGTACTCCTTGGCCGAGGCGACGGCCTGCGGCAGCGGCTCCCCCTTGGCCAGGCCCGCCGCGATCGAGGAGGCCAGGGTGCAGCCCGTCCCGTGGGTGTGCCGGTTGTCGTGACGCGGCGCCCGGTACCAGTGCTCCTCCCCCGGCCCGCCGTAGAGCAGGTCCGCGGCCTCGCCCTCCAGGTGCCCGCCCTTGACCAGCACCCAGCGCGGCCCGAGGTCCAGCAGCGCCTTGGCGGCGTCCAGCATCTGCGACTCGTCCTCGACGGTGCGGCCGGTGAGCTGCGTCACCTCGTGCAGGTTGGGGGTGGCCAGGGTGGCGACCGGCAGCAGCCTCTCCCGTACGGTGGCCACCGCCTCGGCGGCCAGCAGCGCGTCGCCGTGCTTGGAGACGCCGACGGGGTCGACCACGACCGGGGCGTCCAGCCCGGTGAGCAGCTCCGAGACGGTCTCGACGAGTTCGATCGAGGCGAGCATGCCGGTCTTCACGGCCTGCACGCCGATGTCGTCCACCACACTGCGGAACTGCGCCCGGACGGCTTCGGCGGGCAGTTCCCAGTAGCCCTGGACGCCGAGCGAGTTCTGCGCGGTGACGGCGGTGATCACGCTCATGCCGTGAACGCCGAGGGCGAGCATCGCCTTGAGGTCGGCCTGGATGCCGGCGCCGCCGCCGGAGTCGGAGCCGGCGACGGTCAGCACGCGGGGAGGAGCAGCAGTCATGCGCCCCAACCTACCCGCGCCCGCGGGGTCAGAGGACGGGGCCGGAGGACGGCCTCAGAGGACGGCCTCGGACTCCGCCCAGCGGTCCTCGGGGACGGTCTTGAGCCTGGTCACCGCGTCGCCGATCGGCAGCAGCCGGATCTCGTTGCGGCGCAGCGCGGTGAAGTGCCCGAAGGCCCCCTGGTGGACGGCCTCCACGGCGTGCCAGCCGAAGCGGGTGGCGAGCACCCGGTCCCGGGCGGTGGGGGTGCCGCCGCGCTGGACGTGCCCGAGGATGACGGGCCTGGCCTCCTTGCCGAGCAGGTCCTCCAGCTCGTGGGCGAGGCGGTTGCCGATCCCGCCGAAGGTGCGGTGCCCGAACCGGTCGACCTCGCCGTGGTCGAAGCGCATGGTGCCGGGCACCGGGCAGGCGCCCTCGGCGACGGCGATGATGGCGAACTTCTTGCCGCGCGCGAAGCGGTCCTCGATTATCCGGGCCACCGCCTCGATGTCGAAGGGCTTCTCCGGGATGAGGATGCCGTGCGCGCCGCCGGCCATGCCCGCGGTGAGGGTGATCCAGCCGGTGTGACGGCCCATCAACTCCACGACCATGACGCGCTGGTGGGACTCTGCGGTGGTCTTGAGCCGGTCGATCGCCTCGGTGGCGACGTGCACCGCGGTGTCGAAGCCGAAGGTGACGTCGGTGGCGTCGATGTCGTTGTCGATAGTCTTGGGCACCCCGACCACCGGCAGCCCGGCCTCGCTGAACTGCTTGGCGGCCGTCAGCGTGCCCTCGCCGCCGATGGCGATCAGCGCGTCGATGCCGAGGTCGCGGGCGAGGGTCTTGGCGTTCTCCACCGCCCAGGCGATGCGCTCGCGCTGCACCCGGGCCGAGCCGAGGATGGTGCCGCCCAGGGTGAGCAGGCCCGTGACGTCGTCGTGCGAGACGGGCCGGGTGCGGCCTTCGATCAGGCCGAGGAAGCCGTCCTCGATGCCCACGATCTCGTCGCCGTGGACGTCCGTGCCCCGGTGCACCACCGACCGGATGACGGCGTTGAGGCCGGGGCAGTCGCCGCCGCTGGTCAGGACACCGATGCGCATGTGTGGCGTGCTCCGCTCGCAGTGGTTCGGACCACCCGCGCCGGGGGGCGGGCTGGCTCGGACGGCCCAAGCCTACGCACAACGGATCCCCGAAGCCCGCCCCTCACCCGTCCGGGGCGTCACTCCGCGAAGTGGTCCCAGCCGCCGACCCGGTCCCAGGGCGCGCCGTCCACCGTCACCCGGCCGCTGCGCGAGCCCGCCGGACGGCCGGTCACCTCGCCCACCACCCGCCAGCGGGAGGGGAGTTGGACCCCGCGCGGGAAGGTCGCCACGATCGCGTGGTCCTCCCCGCCGGAGAGCACCCACACCAGCGGGTCCACCCCGACCGCCTGCCCGATGTCGGCCATCTGCGCCGGGACGTCGAAGTCGGCGACCCTGAGGTCGATGTCCACCGCGCTGGCCCGGGCCACGTGGCCGAGGTCGGCGACCAGCCCGTCGCTCACGTCGATCATCGAGGTCGCGCCCAGCTCGGCCCCGGCCGGGCCCGCGTGGTACGGCGGCTCGGGCCGGCGGTGCGCCTCGACGAAGGCGCGCGGGGAGCGGAACCCGCGCTGCAGCACGGTGAGTCCGGCCGCGGACCAGCCGAGCCAGCCGCACACCGCGACCACGTCGCCGACCTGCGCGCCGGAGCGCGTCACGGCCGCGCGCCCCTGGAGGTCGCCGAGCGCCGTGATGGCCAGCGTGACGGTGTCTCCGCGCACCACGTCGCCGCCGACCACGGTGGCCCCGGCGACCTGGCACTCGTCGCGCAGCCCGTCCATGAGTTCGGTGGCCCAGGTGATCGGCAGGTCGGCGGGGGCGACCAGCCCGAGCAGGATCGCGGTGGGCACCGCACCCATCGCGGCCACGTCGGCGAGGTTCTGCGCGGCGGCCTTGCGGCCCACGTCGTAGGCGGTGGACCAGTCCCGGCGGAAGTGCCGGTTCTCGATCAGGACGTCGGTGGTGGCCACCACCCGGCCGTCCGGGGCCTTCACCACCGCGGCGTCGTCACCGGGGCCGAGGTCGACCACGTCGGTGAGCGGTACCCGGGCGGTCAGCTCCCTGATGAGCCCGAACTCGCCCAGCTCGCCCACGGTCCCCTGCATCTGCCGTCCTCTCGCGTTCACGTCTCGCGTTCTCGTCCACACTGCCGGCCCCCGTCGCGCTCCCCCGCGCGCAGCGTACGCCCTTCCCGGACCCCGGGTGCGCCGCGAAGACGGACCCCCGAGGTCTCCCCTCCCACGCCTGACGCGGGGTAGCGTGGTGATCGGACTGCCGGTGAGCCCGTTCCCACCCCGACGACAGGCCGGGCGAACACCGCGTCGATTCCCGCAACCGGCCGCCGGGAGGCACCCGTGGTACAGGCATACATCCTGATCCAGACCGAGGTCGGAAAGGCCACCTCCGTGGCCGAGACGATCGCCAAGATCCCCGGCGTGATCGCCGCCGAGGACGTGACCGGCCCCTACGACGTGATCGTCAAGGCCGAGGCCGACACCGTGGACGACCTGGGCCGCATGGTGGTCGCCAAGGTCCAGAAGGTGGAGGGCATCACCCGCACCCTCACCTGTCCGGTGGTGCACCTGTAGGGGCGTGAAGACAGGCCCCCGGCCCCGGATACGATCGGCGGGTGGCCCGAGACCTCCGTATCCCCAAGGCGCTGCGGGCGCTGCCCGCACCGGTGCGCTGGCTGGCGCTGCCGCTCGCCCTGACCTGCACGACCGTGGTGCTGATCGGCAGTTGGAGCTCGGCCGCCTCGCGGATCGAGGTGCCGAACCCCACGCCCAGGGAGGCCGGGTACTGCAAGGCGCTGGCCGCCGCGCTGCCGCAGGAGCTGCTCGGGCACCCGCGCGAGGAGAGCTCGCCGGCCTCGCCGTACGTCGCCGTCTGGGGCAGCTCGCCCCGGACGGTGATGCGCTGCGGCATCGAGCGCCCGGAGGAGCTGAACGGCCCGCACGCCAAGGACCTCTCGCCCACCGTGGACGACGTCACCTGGTGGTCGCAGAAGCGCGACGACGGAAGCTACCGCCTGGTGGCGACCATGCGCCGCGCCTATGTCGAGGTGATCTCCCCGGCCGGCGTCTACAGCAGCCCGCTGGACCCGGCCGCGGCGCTCACCCCGCTGGTCAAGGCCCACATCCCCGGCTGACAGGGCTTCCCCGGCTGACGGGGCCGGCGCACGGACGAACGGAGGAGGGGCGGGCCCGACGGCCCGCCCCTTCCGCGTCCGTACGGCTACCGCAGGCCCGTCGAGCGCCGCAGCGCCGTCGCGAGCAGCCGGTCGATCAGCTCCGGGTACGCGACCCCGCTGGCCTCCCACATCTTCGGGTACGCCGAGATCGGGGTGAAGCCGGGCATCGTGTTGATCTCGTTGATCATCCAGGAGCCGTCCTCCAGCAGGAAGAAGTCCACCCGGGCCAGGCCCTCGCAGCCGAACGCCTCGAACGCGGCCACGGCCTGCCGCTGGATCTCCGCGGTCTCCTCGGCGGTGAGCGCCGCCGGGATCCTCACCTCGGAGGAGTCGATGTACTTGGCCTCGAAGTCGTAGAAGTCGAAGCCCTCACCGACCAGCACCTCGGCCGGCACGCTGGCCCGCGGGCCGTCCTCGAACTCCAGGACGCCGCACTCGATCTCGCGGCCGGACACCCCGGCCTCGATGATCAGCTTCGGGTCGTGGCGGCGGGCCTCCTCGATCGCCGCGTCCAGGTCGGCCAGGTCCTTGACCTTGGTGATGCCGATGCTGGAGCCGGCCCGGCAGGGCTTGACGAACAGCGGCAGCCCCAGCGCGGCGGCCCGCTCGCGCACGTCCGCGCGGCCCGCCTCGGTCTCCCAGTCGCGCGGGCGCACGATCGTGTAGTGGCCGACGCCCAGGCCGTGCGAGGCCAGGATGCGCTTGGCGAACTCCTTGTCCATGCCGGCCGCGCTGGCCAGCACGCCGTTGCCGACGTACGGGACGCCGGAGAGCTCCAGCAGGCCCTGGAGGGTGCCGTCCTCGCCCCAGGGGCCGTGCAGCAGCGGGAACACCACGTCGACCTCGCCGAGCGCCTTGGGCGCGCTGCCCGGCTCGCTGAGGACCACTTCCCGGTCGCCCGGGGCGGCGGGCAGCACGACCTGGCCGCCCACGGCCTCGGCGACGCCCTGGACGTCCGGCATCCGGCCCTCGGTGATGGCCATCCGGGCCGGCTCGTCGCTGACCAGCGCCCAGCGGCCCTCGGGGGTGATCCCGATCGGGAGCACCTCGTACTTGTCGCGGTCGATCGCCTTGAGCACGCTGCCGGCGGTGACCACCGAGACGCCGTGCTCGGAGCTGCGCCCCCCGAAGACCAGCGCGACGCGCGGCTTGCGGGCGGACGGGTTCGTGGAGGTCTGTTCGATGCTCATATCGGGTTTGAGACTACCGTGCGACGGGTTTGCCGAAAGTCAGCGGCGCTCCGCCTTCGCCGAGCGCGACATCAGCGCCCGCAGCGCCTCCTGGGTGGGCCGCCCGTTGTGCACCACGTCCACCACGGCCTCCACGATCGGCATGTCGACGCCGTTGCGCCGGGCCAGGTCCAGCACCGACTCGCAGGACTTGACGCCCTCCGCGGTCTGCCGGGTGGCCGCGATGGTCTCGGCCAGCGACATGCCCCGGCCGAGGTTCATGCCGAAGGTGTTGTTGCGCGACAGCGGCGAGGAGCAGGTGGCCACCAGGTCGCCCATCCCGGCGAGCCCGGCGAAGGTGTGCGGGTCGGCGCCCAGCACCTCGCCGAGGCGGGTGGTCTCGGCGAGCCCCCGGGTGATCAGCGTCGCCTTGGTGTTGTCGCCCAGCCCCATGCCGGCGGCCATGCCGACCGCCAGGCCGATCACGTTCTTGACGGCGCCGCCGAGTTCGCAGCCGACCACGTCGGTGTTGGTGTACGGCCGGAAGTACGGCGTGTGGCAGGCCGCCTGGAGCCGCTTGGCGACGGCCTCGTCCGCGCAGGCGACGACGCTGGCGGCGGGCTGCCGGTTGGCGATCTCCTTGGCCAGGTTGGGCCCGCTGACCACCGCGACCCGGTCCGGGCCGACCTTGGTGACCTCGTCGATCACCTCGCTCATCCGCTTGGCGGTGCCGAGCTCGATGCCCTTCATCAGGCTCACCAGCACGGTCTGGGGCTCGATCAGCGGCGCCCAGGCGGCCAGGTTGTCGCGCAGCGTCTGCGAGGGCACCACCAGGACGGCGAAGTCGGCCCCCGCCAGCGCCTCGGCGGCGTCGGTGGTGGCCCGCACCGAGTCGGGCAGCCGGACGCCGGGCAGGTAGTCCGGGTTCTCGTGCGTGGTGTTGACGGCGTCGGCCAGTTCCTGGCGGCGGGCCCACAGCGTCACCTCGCTGCCGGCGTCGGCGAGCACCATCGCGAAGGCGGTGCCCCAGGAGCCGGTCCCCATCACGGCGCAGCGGGTCATCGGCCGGCCTCCCCTTCTTCGGTACGGGTGGCCTTGTCGCCCTTGGCCTCGCCCTCGACATCACGCCTGGCCGCGTCCCTGGCCTCGCCCTTGGCGCGGCGCCGTTCGGCGAGCGCAGCGGCGGCCCGGCGGCGGGCGGCCTTGCGCATGTCGAAGCGCTCGGCGGGCGGCTCCTCGCCGCGGACCTCGGCCAGGACGGCGGTGATGGCGGCCATGATGTCCTCGGTGGCGTCGTTCAGCACCTGGGCGGTGAGCTCCTGGCCCTGGTACTTGGCGAGGTCCACCGGGGGCCCGGCCGCGACGACGACCGTGTGCCGGGGGAAGAGGTTGAACCTGCCCTTGCCGAAGCCCGGGTGGCCGTACGGCGGGATGATCTCGTGCGCGCCCCAGTGGGCGACGGGGATGACGGGGGCGCCGGTCATCAGCGCGACGCGGGCGACGCCGCTCTTGCCGGTCATCGGCCACAGGTCCGGGTCCCGGGTGAGGGTGCCCTCCGGGTAGAACTGCACGCACTGCCCGTTGTCGACGGCCTCGATCGCGGCCCGGAAAGCCTGCGCGGCGTCGGTGGACTCGCGGAACACCGGAATCTGGCCGGTCTTGCGCAGCATGAATCCGATGAACGGAATCGAGAACAGCGAGGACTTCGCGAGAATCCGGGGCGGGCGGCCACTGTTGTACTGCCAGTGCGCGTAGATCACCGGGTCGATGATCGAATTGTGGTTCACCGCGGCGATGAAGCCGCCTTCCTTCGGAAGGTTCTCCCAGCCCCGCCAGTCGGGCTTCACCAGCGCGGTCGTCACCGGCTTCACCAGCACGGCCGCGAAGCGGTACCAGATGCCGTAGTCGGCGTTGCCGAACTTGGCGTACGAGCGGCGGACCACCCCAGGCTCCTTCTCATCACATGCGGCACACAGGGGGCACCGCGGTCATAGCCTCCCGGCGCCGACACCGGGCACCGGTGCGGCCGGTGCCCACGTCACGGGTGCGGAACAGTGTCGCCCGCACGATCACCGGCTGTCGAGCGACCGCGCCAACCCGCGTGGCGGGCGTGATCAAACGCACGTCCGCACAGCTCGGACGGCCTGGCGAGGGCTCCGGGACCGGCGTCACAATGACGCCGATGACCCAGGACACCGTACGCCCCAGCGAGCCCGTCGCGCCCGCCGCACCCACCGCCGGATGGTCGCTGGTGCTGCCGCTCAAGCCCCTGGCACTGGCCAAGAGCAGACTCGCCCCGTACGCCGGGCCGCACCGGGCCGGCCTGGCCCTGTCGTTCGCCCTCGACACCGTCTCCGCCGCGCTGGCGACCCCGGGCGTCGGCCGCGTCCTGGTGGTGACCACCGACGCGCGCGCCGGTGAGCGGCTGGCCGGGCTCGGCGCGGTGGTCGTCGCGGACGAGCCGGGCGGCGGCCTCAACAGCGCGCTGACGCACGGCGCCACGGCCGCCAGGGCGCTCGCCCCCGACGCGCCGCTGGCCGTCCTCTCGGCGGACCTCCCGGCGCTGCGCCCGGCCGAACTCGCCCGGGTGCTGGGCGCGGTGCCGCCGCAGGGCCGGGCCTTCCTGCCCGACTCCCCGGGCCTGGGCACCACCCTGCTCGCCTGCTCCCCCGGCCACCCGCTCTCCCCCGCCTTCGGGGACGGCTCACGGGCCCGGCACGCGGCCGGCGGCGCGGTCGAACTCCGTTTGGCGGACGTGGAGTCGGTGCGCCGCGACGTCGACACCGGGACGGACCTGGGCGAGGCGGCCACCCTCGGCCTGGGCCCCCACACCCGCCCGCTCTTCGCCCGGCTGGCCGGGGGCCGCGTGTAAGGGGACCGGACGTCAGGGGACCGGGGAAACCGGCTCGCTATGCTGCTCGCATGCAGGCCACCGCGTTCACCTTCGACCCCGCCACCCGGGCCGGCTCCGTGCTGCTCGACGACGGGACCCCGGTGCCGTTCGACGCGGCCGCCTTCGACGCCGGGGGCCTGCGGCTGCTGAGGCCGGGCCAGCGCGTGCGCATCCGTACCGAGGGCGAGGGCGAGGCCCGCCGGGTGGTCTTCGTGACGCTCCAGACCTTCCCCGACCCGGCCGATCGCTGACGCCTTTCGCGTTCCCACCCATTCGGCGCCGCGGTCCCGTACCCGGCACATGCCCCTGGCATCCACACGCCGCGTAATCCTGACTAAGCGCCCGGAAATCGAAAGAGCCGCGGCGCCCGGTCTCCGCTATTCGCGGAAGGGGGTCGCCGCGGCTCTTCGAGCCGAAGACCGTCCGAGGACGGCCGCGCGGGACTTACTTGGCGGAGGTCTTGCGCGCGGTGGTCTTGCGGGTGGCGGTCTTCTTCGCCGGAGCCGTCTTCTTGGCCGTGGCGGTCGCCTTCTTGGCGGTGGCCGTGGTCTTCTTGGCGGCGGCCGTGGTGGTCGCCTTCTTCGCGGCGGCGGCGGTCTTCTTGGTCGCCGTGGCCGTGGTCTTCTTGGCGGCGGCCGTGGTGGCCGTCTTCTTCGCCGCGGTCTTCTTGGTCGCGGCCGGGGCGGCGGCAGCGGCGGAACGCTTGGTGGCGGCGCGCTTGGCGGCCGGCGTGGCGGCGACGCCGGTCTTGCCCGGGGTGAGGGAGCCCTTGGGGGCCTTCTTCACCGAGGGGCCTTCCTTCGGCAGCTTCTTGCTGCCGCTGACCAGGTCCTTGAAGCCCTGGCCCGGGCGGAAGCGCGGGACGGCGGTCTTCTTGACCTTGACCCGCTCGCCGGTCTGCGGGTTGCGGGCGAAGCGCGCGGAGCGCTCCACCTTCTCGAAGGTGCCGAACCCGGTGACCGAGACCCGGTCACCCGCCACGACGGCACGCACCATGGTGTCGAGCACTGCGTCGACGGCCTCTGCGGCAGCCTTGCGACCACCCAGCTGCTCGGCCACCGCTTCGACAAGCTGAGCCTTGTTCACGTCTTCCCCTTCGGAAACGGGCGCCGGATGATTCCATCCGTTCTTTTCGCACGTTAGGTATGTATCTGCGGACTTTCAATTACCAAACGCGCGAATCACCCTAGTGTCGCAATGGATTTGCGCGTCGGCGACCTCAGTCGAGCGGCGGGTGCCCCTCGTCGAGGTCATGTACAAAGCGACCCAACCGCCGTGCCGCCCCCGGAAGATCGCGCTTGGCGGTCTCGGTGACGATCAGCAGTTGACGGGTGAGAGCGGACTTTGCTTCGGCTGACACGTTCAGCGCATGCACGCGGGCGTGAGCTTGCTTCAACCGCTCGGCCACGAGCGCGTGGAGCGCTGCGACTTCCTGGTCGTCCGGCCCCTCGGCTTGCGCGGAGGTGACGTCCGGCCGATCGTCAATTCGCCGTTCGGATCGCCGGCCCCTGGACTCCTCGGACGCGGGTTCGCCGCCCGCGTACGGAGGTTCATGGCGCCGGTGCATGTACTGATTGTGCCATCTACCCGCAGTTGTACTTGCGCGGGGCCCTCTTCCGCAAAGCCGAATGGGCAATCCGGGGAGGCACCGGCGCTAACTCGTACTCCGCAACGCCGGATGGCCCGGCCCCCCCGAAGGGGAGCGCGGGCCATCCGGTCGATCGTCAGAATGCTTGTTCTGAGGGGAACTCAGGCGACGGGCAGCGTACGGGGCTTGAACGCCGGACGGCGCGTCTCGAACGTGGCGATGTCGGCCTCGTTCTGCAGGGTGATGCTGATGTCGTCCAGGCCGTTGAGCAGCCGCCACCGCACGTTGTCGTCCAGTTCGAAGGGCGCGACGACGCCTTCGGCCCGGACTTCGCGCTTCTCCAGATCAACGGTGATCTCGGCCGAAGGGTCACTCTCGGTGAGCGACCAGAGTCGTTCCACGGTCTCCTGGGGCAGCACGACGGTCAGCAGACCGTTCTTGAGGGAGTTGCCCCGGAAGATGTCCGCGAAGCGCGAGGAGATCACCGCGTGGAAGCCGTAGTTCTGCAGCGCCCAGACGGCGTGTTCCCGGGAGGAGCCGGTGCCGAACTCCGGTCCGGCGACCAGGACGGTGGCGCCCTGGCGCTCGGGCCGGTTCAGGATGAACGACTCGTCCTTGCGCCAGGCTTCGAACAGACCGCCCTCGAAACCGGATCGGGTGACCTTCTTGAGCCAGTGGGCGGGGATGATCTGGTCGGTGTCGACGTTGCTGCGGCGCAGCGGCACGGCCCGGCCGGTGTGGGTGGTGAACTTCTCCATGGCTCATGCCTCCACGGCGATGTCGGCGGTCAGGTCGACCGGGGCGGCCAGTCGGCCCAGGACGGCGGTCGCGGCGGCGACCTGCGGGGAGACCAGGTGGGTGCGGCCGCCCTTGCCCTGCCGGCCCTCGAAGTTGCGGTTCGAGGTGGAGGCGCAGCGCTCGCCGGGGGCCAGCTGGTCGGGGTTCATGCCCAGGCACATCGAGCAGCCGGCGTGGCGCCATTCGGCCCCGGCGGCGGTGAACACCTTGTCGAGGCCCTCCTCGACGGCCTGCAGGGCGACCCGCACCGAGCCGGGGACGACCAGCATCCGCACGCCGTCCGCGACCTTGCGGCCCTCGATGACGGCGGCGGCGGCCCGCAGGTCCTCGATCCGGCCGTTGGTGCACGATCCGACGAAGACGGCGTCGACGGCGACCTCGCGCAGCGGGGTGCCGGCCGTCAGGCCCATGTACGCCAGGGCGTTCTCGGCGGCCAGGCGCTCCTGCGGGTCGGCGAAGTCCTCCGGGTTCGGGACGTCCGCGCCGAGCGGGGCGCCCTGGCCGGGGTTGGTGCCCCAGGTGACGAACGGGGTCAGCTCGTTCGCGTCGATGAAGATCTCGTGGTCGAAGACGGCGTCCTCGTCGGTGGCGAGGGTCTTCCAGTACGCGACGGCGGCGTCCCACTCCTCGCCCTGCGGGGCGTGCGGACGGCCCTCGAGGTAGGCGAAGGTGGTCTCGTCCGGGGCGATCATGCCGGCCCGGGCGCCCGCCTCGATGGACATGTTGCAGACGGTCATCCGGGCCTCCATGGACAGGCTCCGGATCGCCGAACCGCGGTACTCCAGGACATAGCCCTGACCGCCGCCGGTGCCGATCTTCGTGATGACCGCGAGGATCAGGTCCTTGGCGGTGACGCCCTCGGGCAGATCGCCCTCGACGGTGATCGCCATCGTCCGGAACGGCGCCAGCGGCAGGGTCTGGGTGGCCAGCACGTGTTCGACCTGGCTGGTGCCGATGCCGAACGCCAGTGCGCCGAAGGCGCCGTGGGTGGAGGTGTGGGAGTCGCCGCAGACCACGGTCATACCGGGCTGGGTCAGGCCCAGCTGCGGGCCGACCACGTGCACCACGCCCTGCTCGACGTCGCCGAGGGAGTGGATGCGCACGCCGAACTCGGCGGCGTTGCGGCGCAGGGTCTCCAGCTGGACCCTGGACACCGGGTCGGCGATCGGCTTGTCGATGTCGAGGGTGGGGGTGTTGTGGTCCTCGGTGGCGATGGTCAGGTCGGTGCGGCGCACCGGGCGACCGGCCAGGCGCAGCCCGTCGAACGCCTGCGGGCTGGTGACCTCGTGGAGCAGGTGCAGGTCGATGTAGAGGAGGTCGGGCTCGCCCTCCGCCCGCCGTACGACGTGGTCGTCCCAGACCTTCTCAGCGAGTGTCCGTCCCATCGGAATCCCTCCAGCCGGCCGCGTTGCCGGCCTTCTCGTGTCGTCGGGCCCTGTCCACGATGCGGACACTCCGAAGAGGTCCCATCCTGGATGTCTCCCGGGCTGCTGCATCCAGAGTGGCGCTTTTCCCGGAAGATTGAACTTGCGTCTCGCGGACTGAGACTGCAGTCTTAGCGCATGGACAACTCTAGCGGCGTCGGCGTTCTCGACAAGGCCGCTCTGGTGCTCAGCGCACTGGAGTCGGGCCCCGCCACGCTGGCGGGGCTGGTCGCCGCCACCGGTCTGGCGCGCCCCACCGCCCACAGACTCGCCGTCGCACTCGAACACCACCGTCTCGTCACCAGGGACATGCAGGGGCGCTTCATCCTCGGCCCCCGCCTGTCCGAACTCTCCGCCGCGGCGGGCGAGGACCGGCTGCTCGCCACCGCGGGCCCGGTCCTGACCCACCTGCGCGACGTCACCGGCGAGAGCGCACAGCTCTACCGCCGGCAGGGCGAGATGCGGATCTGCGTAGCCGCCGCCGAGCGGCTCTCCGGCCTGCGGGACACCGTCCCGGTCGGCAGCACCCTGCCGATGAAGGCCGGCTCGGCCGCCCAGGTCCTGCTGGCCTGGGAGGAGCCCGAGCGGCTCCACCGCGGCCTCCAGGGCGCCCGGTTCACCGCCACCGCGCTCAGCGGCGTACGGCGGCGCGGCTGGGCCCAGTCGATCGGCGAGCGGGAGCCGGGCGTCGCGTCCGTCTCCGCGCCCGTGCGCGGCCCCTCCAACCGCGTGGTGGCCGCCGTCTCCGTCTCCGGCCCGATCGAGCGCCTGACCCGCCACCCGGGCCGGCTGCACGCCCAGGCCATCATCGAGGCCGCGAACCGGCTCACCGAGGCGCTGCGCCGCAGCTGAGCGGCGAACTCTCCCCCACCCACCCCCTCCCCCACGGAGAAGGCCCCGCTCGGATGCGAGCGGGGCCTTTCGCGGTGCTTCCACGCGTCCGCGCGGAGAGTACGTACAGGGGGTGCGGGAAAAGCAAAAAGGCCCCGAACCGGGGCCTTTCCAATTTCTGGCTGGGGTACCAGGACTCGAACCTAGACTAAATGAACCAGAATCACTCGTGCTGCCAATTACACCATACCCCAACACAAAGCAAGGGCCGATGGGAACCGCCCACCGGCTTCATGCTCTGGAGTACCCCCGACCGGATTCGAACCGGCGCTACTGCCGTGAGAGGGCAGCGTGCTAGGCCGCTACACAACGGGGGCTTCCTGTCGGTTCCTCGCGGAACCAGTACCCCCGACCGGATTCGAACCGGCGCTACTGCCGTGAGAGGGCAGCGTGCTAGGCCGCTACACAACGGGGGCTTTCCAGGCGATCCCTTGCGGGACCAGTACCCCCGACCGGATTCGAACCGGCGCTACTGCCGTGAGAGGGCAGCGTGCTAGGCCGCTACACAACGGGGGCTTGATCTTCAGTTGTTGCCGTCCGGCCGTCACCGACCGTACTGCGCTGGGGTACCAGGACTCGAACCTAGACTAAATGAACCAGAATCACTCGTGCTGCCAATTACACCATACCCCACCAGAGTTGAACCCCTGCGGGCCCTTCTCGAGCGTTGCGCCTCTCGTTCGGTCCCTTCCGAGGGGCTTTCGTTCCCTCGTCCGTTCCCTCCCGGGCGGCGCAGAAAGAACATTACCCGACGTCTGCCCTGGCTCCAAAATCGATAACCCCAGGCAGCGGCCCGGAGGCCGGAAGATGGCCTCCGGGTGCGCCGAGGGCCCGGCACCTGGCCGGGCCCTCGGGCGTACTCGGGCGCGCTCGGACGCGCCCGGACGCGCTCCGGGAGGCGGTTCAGGCCGCCGGCAGGGCGTCCAGGGCGGAGCGCAGGCGGCGCAGCGTCTCGGGGCGGCCCAGCAGCTCCATCGACTCGAACAGCGGCGGCGAGACCCGGCGGCCGGTGACGGCCACCCGCAGCGGCGTGAAGGCGAACTTGGGCTTGATGCCCAGGCCCTCCACCAGCGCCTCGCGCAGCGCGGCCTGGATCGGCTCCGGGGTGAAGTCCCCGAGCTCCTCCAGTGCCTTGACGCTGGCCTCCAGGACGGGGCGGGCGTCGGCCGTCAGGGCCTTGGCCGCGTCGTCGGGGTCGACGGCGAAGTCCTCGGGCGCGACGAACAGGAAGCCGGCCATGTTGACGATCTCGCTCAGCACGACCATCCGCTCCTGGGTGAGCGGCGCCACCTTGGCGAGCAGGTCGAGCTGCTCGGCGCTCGGCTCGGCCGGCAGCAGGCCGGGGGCCTGGAGGAACGGCACCAGGCGCCGGACGAAGTCCTCCGGGGCCAGCCGGCGGACGTGCTCGGCGTTGATGGCCTCGCACTTCTTCAGGTCGAAGCGCGCCGGGTTGGAGTTCACCTTGGCGATGTCGAAGGCGGCGACCAGCTCGTCCATGTCGAACAGGTCGCGGTCCTCGGCGAGCGACCAGCCCAGCAGGGACAGGTAGTTGAGCAGGCCCTCGCGGATGAAGCCGGCCTCGCGGTACATGTTGAGCGACGCCTGCGGGTCGCGCTTGGAGAGCTTCTTGTTGCCCTCGCCCATCACGTACGGCAGGTGGCCGAAGTGCGGGGTGGTGCCCGCGCCGACGCCGATCCCGGCCAGGGCCTCGTACAGCGCGATCTGCCGCGGGGTGGAGGAGAGCAGGTCCTCGCCGCGCAGCACGTGGGTGATGCCCATCAGGGCGTCGTCCACCGGGTTGACCAGGGTGTACAGCGGGGCGCCGTTGGCGCGGACGATGCCGTAGTCCGGCACGTTCTCCGGCTCGAAGGTGAGCGTGCCGCGGACCAGGTCGTCGAAGGAGATGGTCTTGTCGGGCATCCGGAAGCGCAGGATCGGCTCGCGCTTCTCCAGCTTGTAGACCGCGACCTGGTCCTCGCTCAGGTCCCGGCAGTGGCCGTCGTAGCCGGAGGGCTTGCCGGCGGCGCGGGCGGCCTCGCGGCGGGCGTCCAGCTCCTCGGTGCTGCAGTAGCAGTGGTAGGCGTGGCCGGCCTCGTGCAGGCGCCTGGCGACGTCGGCGTAGATGTCCATCCGCTGCGACTGGCGGTACGGCGCGTGCGGGCCGCCGACCTCCGGGCCCTCGTCCCAGTCCAGGCCGAGCCAGCTCATGGCGTCGAGCAGCTGGTGGTACGACTCCTCGGAGTCGCGGGCGGAGTCGGTGTCCTCGATCCGGAAGACCAGCTTGCCGCCGGTGTGGCGGGCGTAGGCCCAGTTGAACAGGGCCGTGCGGACCATCCCCACGTGGGGATTGCCGGTCGGGGAGGGACAGAAGCGAACCCGGACGTCCGGGTCAGTGTTAGCCACGCTTGATCACCTTGTTGGTGAGAGTGCCGATGCCTTCGATGGAGACGGCGACCTCGTCGCCGACGTTGAGCGGGCCCACCCCTTCGGGCGTGCCGGTGAGGATGACGTCGCCGGGCAGCAGCGTCATGGCCTCGGAGATGTGGACGATCAGCTCGGCGACCGAGCGGACCATCCGGGAGGTGCGGCCGCTCTGGCGCAGCTCCCCGTTGACCGTGGTGGTGAGGGCGAGGTCGGCCGGGTCCACGTCGGTCTCGATCCACGGGCCCAGCGGGCAGGCGGTGTCGAAGCCCTTGGCCCGGGCCCACTGGCCCTCGCGCTTCTGGACGTCGCGCGCGGTGACGTCGTTGGCGCAGGTGTAGCCGAGGATCACCTCGGGCACCCGGTCCAGCGGCACCTCGCGGCACATCCGGCCGATCACCACGGCGAGTTCGCCCTCGAACTGGACGTCCGAGGAGAACGGCGGGTACGCGATGCTCTCGGTCGGGCCGATCACGGAGGTGGAGGGCTTGAAGAAGGTCAGCGGGACGTCGGGGACGTCGTTGCCCAGCTCGGCCGCGTGCGCCGCGTAGTTGCGGCCGACCGCCACGATCTTGTTGGGGAGCATCGGGCTCAGCAGCCGGACGTCCTGGAAGCGGTAGCTCTCGCCGGTGGGCTGGGGCTGGCCGAACGGGTGGCCCGCCAGCGCGTGGACGACCAGCGACTCGGGCTGGGAGGGATCGCCCTCCACCACGCCGAAGGAGACGCTGCCGGCGGCAGGGCTTCCTTCCCGAACGGAGAACCTGGCAATGCGCACGGCTGGGACACCCCTAGCTTCGTTCGGCCGCCCGGAGCGCTCCCGGGCGCTGGTGGGCGCCCCGCCCGAGGTGGGCGCGGCCCCGTCAATCGTCGTCCAGGCTATCGCGCCGGGCCTGGGCCGACCGCTTTGCCCCTGTTCGGCGGCCACGTCCGGACATGCGCGAGGGCGCCGTCGCCGGTTGTCGTGGCGGCGGCGCCCTCGGGCCGTACGAGCGTCAGTCGCGCGGGGTCACGACCGGGGCGACCATCAGCTGGACGCGGCGCGGGTTGGCGGTGTTGGCCGGCAGCTCCGTCGCGTAGGTGAGGACGTCCTCGGGCTTGCGGGCGCCCGGGATCGAGGCGAAGTCCTCGACCGAGGCCAGGGTCGTCCGGCGCGGGTTCGCCGTGGGGCGGCTGGACAGCGTGGACGTGGTGGCCTTCTTCGCCAGGGACATCGAGTGCACCTCGGTGGTCGCGGCCGGACGGATCGCGGGGATCTCGGCACCGGCCTGAGTGATTCCGAAAGGTTCCGAATGGTTCGGAGGGGTTCTGGGCAGGCTGATCGAGGCCGTGCGCCGGAGACAGCCAGGGTACGAGATCTCATTCCACAGAGACCGTGACCAAAGCTACACATTAGTCTGTGAGTTTGCTCACAAATTCGTCCGCAAAAGCCGGATTCCAGACATTTCGTCGCAACGGAAATTCCCGGCGAACTTCGCATTCCGGACATCTCCACAGGTCTATGAATCTTTTCGATCTCCCGCCCGCTTGGCATGTATCAGGCGAGTGTCCGAAAAAGGCGGTATTCCGGTCCGGTTACCGCACAGTCTGTGAAACGTCGCACGCGGTCGGTAGTGCCGGCCGCCGAGTTCCGGCGGCCCTTGTTGGGATTCCCCGGCTGTGCTGGAATGCCACGGACCGTGGGTAGGGAGAAGTCCACCCCGGTGACCCGCACGCCCGGACCGGCCGGGACGCGGATGGAAACTCGACACCGTCCAGGCCGTGGCGACGCGGCGGGACGCCCGGTCCAGAGGTTGCGACGCCAGTGCAGGGACGTTTCAAAAGGGGTAGGGGCGCCGCGGGCAACCCGGAGTCGCACGAGCCCGTGGCTGCCCCTCAGCAGGCGGCGGCCCCCGGAGGCCCGGACGGGCCGACCGTGCCCGAGGCGCCCGGCAAGCCGGAGGGCGAGGGCCGCGAGCGCACTCGCGACAAGCTCCGCACCACTCTGACCAGGCGCCGCGCCACCGGTATCAACCGGCTCGCGATGCGCAACTGGCGCATCCGCACCCGCCTGATCGCGCTGCTCGCGCTGCCCGTCCTGGTCTCGCTGGTCCTCGGTGGCCTGCGCATCCAGAGCTCGATGCAGAACTCGCAGCAGCTCGCCCAGATGGCCAACCTCTCCGACCTGGCCAAGAAGGCGACCAACCTCGCGGACGCCCTGCAGACCGAGCGCGACATCAGCGCCGGCCCGATCACCCGCGACCCCAGCGCCCCGCTGGACGACGACATCGTCACGGCCCGCAAGGCCACCGACGACCTCAACCGCGCCTTCACCGCCTCCTCCGACAAGTTCGAGAACCTCGAGCTCTCCGGTGGCAAGGCCCTGCTGTTCCAGATCCGCAGGGACCTGAACTCCATCTCCGAGGCGCGCAACACGCCGTACCAGAACAACCAGAACATCCAGTCGACGATCACCGCGTACGACGTGATCATCCGAGACCTGCTGGGCCTCACCCAGGACATCGCGCTCGCGTCCAACAACAAGGACCTGGTCGTCGCGACCCGTGCGCTCCAGCAGTTCTCGCTCGCCAAGAACGTCACCTCGCAGCAGCGCGCCCTCGTCAGCGCCGCGCTCGCCAACCCCAAGGGCCCCGACCTCAGCGCGAGCGACGAGTCCTTCGGCATCCGCCTGCGCACGTCCTACGACAACGCGCTCATCGGGTTCAACAACATCTACACCGCGCACGACCTCGACAACCTGCGCGGGCAGCTGAGCTACAACAACGTCGTCGCCGACGCCGACCGCTACGCGCGCTCGATCCTCCAGGTCAACGGCATCCACCAGACCGACCCGGTGACGTTCAAGGAGTGGTACGAGAAGGCCAGCGCCAAGATCACCGCCGAGCGCCGGATCGAGTCCAAGCTCCTGGAGAACCTCGACGGCAAGGCCCAGGACCTCCAGGCCCAGGCCGACACCGACGCGCTGATCATCGCCGCCGCCGTCGCCCTGGTGCTGCTCGTCGCCCTCGGTGGCGCCGGTCTGATCGCCCGCTCGATGGTGCGCTCGCTGACCAGGCTGCAGGCCGCGGCCGAGGACGTCGCCGAGCGGCGACTGCCCGAACTCGTCAAGACGCTCTCCGAGAGCGACCCCCACGACGTCGACACCACCGTCGAACCCGTGGCCGTCGACTCCACCGACGAGATCGGCCACGTGGCCCACGCCTTCGACATGGTGCACAGCGAGGCCGTCCGCCTCGCCGCCGAGCAGGCCCTCCTGCGAGGCAACATCAACGCGATGTTCACCAACCTCTCACGCCGCAGCCAGGGCCTCATCCAGCGCCAGCTGTCGCTCATCTCCGAGCTCGAGAGCCGCGAGGCCGACCCGGACCAGCTGGCCAACCTCTTCAAGCTGGACCACCTCGCCACCCGCATGCGCCGCAACGGCGAAAACCTCCTCGTCCTCGCCGGTGAGGACCCGGGCCGCCGCTGGACCAGGCCCGTCCCGCTGGTCGACGTGCTCCGCGCCGCCGCCTCCGAGGTGGAGCAGTACGAGCGCATCGAGCTCGCCTCGGTGCCCTCCGCCGAGGTCGCCGGCCGCGTCGTCAACGACCTCGTCCACCTCCTCGCCGAGCTGCTCGAGAACGCCACCTCGTTCTCCAGCCCGCAGACCCGCGTCCGCGTCACCGGCCACGCGCTGCCCGACGGCCGCGTGCTCGTCGAGATCCACGACACCGGCATCGGCCTGAGCCCCGACGACCTCGCCGAGATCAACGAGCGCCTCGCCAACCCGCCGACGGTCGACGTCTCCGTCTCCCGCCGCATGGGCCTCTTCGTGGTCGGCCGCCTGTCCCTGCGACACGGCATCCGCATCCAGCTGCGCCCGAGCGACTCCGGCGGCACCACCGCGCTGGTCATGCTCCCGGTGGACGTCACCAACTCCGCCGAGCGCCGCGGCGCCGGCCGCCCCGGCGACGCACAGGCCAAGCAGCAGCGCGGGATCGCCCCGACGCCGCGCCAGCAGCGCCAGATGAGCCCCGGCCAGGGCGGCCCGGCCGCGCTGGCGCAGGGCCCGGCCGGCAACGCCCCGCAGAACGGGCGTCCGCAGCTCGGCCAGGGCGGCCCCGCCGCTCCGGCGGCTCCGGGTGCTCCCGGCGGTCCGGGTGCTCCGGGTGCTCCGGGCGGCCGTCCCGGCGGGCTGCCGACCCGGCAGGTCGGCCAGTCGCTGCGCGAGACCCCCGCGTCGCAGGGCCAGCAGGGCCAGCAGGGTCCGGGCCGTCAGGGCCAGCCCCAGGGCCAGGGCCGTCCCCCGCAGGGACGCCCGGCGCCGCAGCGCGGTCCCGGCCGCCAGGGCCCGCCCCAGCAGTCCCCGCAGCAGGCTCCGCAGGCCGGCCCGAACGGCCTGCCCCGCCGCGGTGCCCAGCCCAACGGCCCGCAGCAGAACGGCCAGCCCGGCCAGCCCGGCCAGCGCCCCGGCCCGCAGCAGCCCGGTCAGGGCCCGCGCACCGGCGAGCAGCCCCAGCACGGCCGCCCCGGCGCGCCGCAGCAGGGTGCCCGCCCGGGCGAGCGCCCGCAGGAGGGTCTGCCGCAGCGCCGCCCCGGCGCCCAGGGCCCGGCCCAGCAGGGCCCCGGCGCCCCCGGCCGTCCCGGTCCGCAGGGCCCGCAGGGTCCCCAGGGCCCGCGCCGACCGCAGCGCCCCGGCCCGGACGCGCCGCAGCGCGACCGTCAGCCCCAGCTGCCGCAGCAGCAGGCCCAGCCGCTGCCGCCGGCCGAGCCGGCGCCGGTGGAGAGCACCCAGCAGTTCGCCCGTCCGCGCTTCGAGGCCAGCCAGATCGACCCGCGCGACCCGCTGGGCCTCGGCCTGGTGGAGCCGGTGCTGCCGAACGTCCCGCACCCGGGCCGTCCGGAGCCGGTGCGCCCGGAGCAGGTCCAGCAGCCCGCCCCGCAGCAGCCCAACCCTGAGCAGTACCGCCGCCAGGAGCCGATGGCGCTGCCGACCGGGCCCTCCGAGGGCACCGGCGAGCAGCCCTGGCAGCCGGAGCAGGCACGGCCCCGCCCGTACCAGCCGCGCCGGCCCGGCACCTCCTCCCCGGCGTTCCAGCCGGACCAGGCGCCGCAGGCCCCGCAGCAGCAGCGCCGGCCCCAGCCCCAGGCGCCGCAGGCCCAGCAGCAGGCACCCCAGCAGCAGGCACCGCAGCAGCAGGCCCAGCAGCCCGCCGCGCCGCAGGAGTTCCAGCAGCCGGGCCCCGACGACGCTCCCTGGCGTCCGTCCGCCAACGACGAGCGCTGGCGCCGCGCGGAGCAGGTGCGCGAGCCCTCGACCAGCGGCGTCACGCTGTCCGGTCTCCCCCGGCGCACGCCGCAGGCCAACCTGGTCTCCGGCACCGCCGAGGCCTCGCCGATGACCGGCCCCCAGGTCTCCCGCGCCCCCGAGGAGGTGCGCGGCCGCCTGACCAACCTGCGCCGCGGCATCCAGCAGGGCCGCCGGGCCGGGGCCGAGCAGGCCGCGGGTCAGCCGGGTGTTCAGCATGGTGCCCAGCAGGGCGGATTCGATAGTTTCGGTGGCCGGAGCGACGGCAACGGCGCAGATCACCAGGAGCGTTGAGTTGATTCAGATGAGCCAGGCCGCACAGAACCTGAACTGGCTGATCACCAATTTCGTGGACAACACCCCCGGGGTGTCCCACACCGTGGTGGTCTCCGCGGACGGCCTCCTGCTGTGCATGTCCGAGGGCTTCCCCCGGGACCGCGCCGACCAGCTCGCCGCCGTCGCCTCCGGCCTCACCTCCCTCACCTCCGGCGCCAGCCGGATCTTCGAGGGGGGCGAGGTCAACCAGACCGTCGTCGAGATGGAACGGGGCTTCCTCTTCCTCATGGCCGTCAGCGACGGCTCCGCCCTCGCCGTCCTCGCCGCCCCCGACTCCGACATCGGCCTCGTCGGCTACGAGATGGCCCTGCTCGTCGACCGCGCAGGAGCCGTCCTCACCCCCGCACTCCGCGCGGAACTCCAGGGCAGTCTCCTGCACTGATCCGGCTCCGCGCGGCCGTACCACCCCGCCCCACCCGACGCCGGGCCCGACCCGACCGAGCCCGGCGCCTCACCCTCAGCTACCCTCAGGCAGCTGATCCCGCCTCAGCTGGCATCGCCCCAGCTGGAACCGGCTGCCCCAGGCTGCAGCACAAGGAGGATCCATGACCCCGCCCTCGACACCCGGCGGCCCGTACGGCAACGGGTACGGCAGCGGCTACGGCGGGCAGTCCGACGGCTACGAGCAGCAGCCGCTGGTCCGCCCGTACGCGATGACCGGTGGCCGCACCCGTCCGCGGTACCAGCTCGCCATCGAGGCCCTGATCTCGACCGTCGGTTCGGCCGACCGGACGGGTGGGCTGCTGCCCGAGCACGCCCGGATCGTGAACCTCTGCCGTGAGGTCAAGTCCATCGCGGAGATCTCCGCCCTGGCCGGCGTGCCGCTCGGTGTGGCGCGCATCCTCGTCGCCGACCTGGCCGAGGCCGGTCTCGTCGCCATCCACCAGCCCGCCGCCGCGGGCGAGTCGGGCGGAACGCCCGATGTCACGCTGCTCGAAAGGGTCCTCAGTGGACTTCGCAAGCTCTAACGCTGCCGCCTCCACCCGCGCCACCACCTCCGCGAAGATCGTCGTCGCGG